>JAWOLJ010000022.1:0-21117 GCA_033853555.1 Myxococcota bacterium | reverse complement strand
CGTCCGGTGCGACATGGCCATGCTGGTGCTCCCGGACGTGTTCCGGCGCATGTGGGGAGAGCGGCGCGGCATGGCGCAGGGCGACGCCGCTTTCTGGCCCGGCGCGATCGCGCGGGTCCGCGCCAGCCGCCCCGACTTCATCTTCATGGCGGAGGTCTCCTGGGATCTGGAGTGGGAGCTGTAGCAGCAGGGCTTCGACTTCACTTACGACGAGCGCCTCTACGACAGGCTTCACGCCGGTGAGGCGCGGCCCATCCGCGAGCACCTCCGCGCGGTCCCGGAGTTCCAGGATCGCTCGGTGCGGTTCCTGGAGAACCACGACGAGCCCAGGGCGGCCGCGACCTTCGCGCGCGCCATGCACGAGGCCGCCGCCGTCATCGCCTACCTGTCCCCGGGCCTGCGGTTCTTCCATCAGGGGCAGCTCGAGGGGCGGAGGAAGCGCATCTCGCCGCACCTGGCTCGGGCGCCGCTGGAGCCGGCCGACGACGCGTTGGGACGGTTCTACGACCGGCTTCTCGCGCTGCTCCGCCAGCCGAGCCTGCGCGATGGCCAGTGGCGCCTGCTCGACTGCGCTCCCGCCTGGGAGGGCAACTGGACATCGGACTGCCTCATCGCCTGGTGCTGGCAGGGAGGTGACGGGCAGCGGCGACTCATCGCGGTGAACTACGCCGGGAACCAGAGCCAGGCCTACGTCCGCCTTCCGTTTCCCGACCTGGACGGTCGCGCGGTCCGTCTCGAGGACCGGATGGGCCCCGCGAGCTACGATCGCGACGGACACGATCTCGTGTCACGGGGCCTGTATCTCGACGTGCCGCCGTGGAGCTACCACGTGTTCGAGCTGGCGACCGATGCGTGAACACGCCCGGAAGCTCGTCGCAGGGGTTCTCGCCACCTCGATCGTGGGATGCAGCAGCGTCGGGCCGGGCACCGTGGCGCGCGATCGGCTCGACTACACGCGATCGATCGGCGACTCCTGGAAGCAGCAGACGCTCCTCAACGTCGTGAAGCTCCGCTACGGCGACATCCCCGTCTTCCTCGAGGTCGGCCAGGTCATCGCCGGCTACCAGATCCAGGGCACGATCGGCGCCGGCTTCACGGGCGGAAACACCACCGCGGGGATCGTCGGGCCCTTCACGGCGAGCGGCACCGCGACCGGCCTCGGAACCTGGACCGATCGCCCCACGGTGATCTATGCGCCGCTCACCGGCGTGGACTTCCTGAAGAAGCTCATGACGCCGATCCCACCGAGCGCGGTGCTGTTCCTGCTCCAGTCCGACTACTCGGCGGAGGTGGTGCTGCCGCTGGTGGTGGACTCGGTCAACGGCGTGCGAAACGAGTCGAGGCGCTTCGGGCGGCCGGCGGATCCGCAGTTCGCTCGACTCGTCCAGCTGCTGCGCGCGCTCCAGCTCTCCGGCGACGTCCAGGCGAGGATCGAGCCCCGCAAGGAAGGTGGGGAGGCCGGCCTCCTCACCTTCGGCGGGAGCAAGGAGCCCCAGAGCGCTGGTGAGCGCGGGGAGCTGCGGCGGATCCTGCAGCTCGATCCCCAGGGGCACGAGTTCCGGGTCGTCTACGGCGGACACGCGGGAAAGCCCGACGAGCTCGACCTGATGACGCGTTCGATGCTGCAGATCATGATCGAGCTGGCGGCGAACGTGCGGGTCCCAGCCTCGGACGTCGCGGAGAGGAAGGCCACGCCCGGACGAGTCGACACGGATACGACGCCGCCTGCGGAGCGCCCGCGATTGGAGATCCTGAGCGGCGACACGGCGCCGGCCGATGCCTACGCCGCCGTGCAGTACGGAGGTCGCTGGTTCTGGATCGCGGACAACGACATCCAGTCCAAGTTCACCTTCGCGTCCGTGATGCTCCTCTTCTCGATCTCCGACACGGGGGCGAAGGGCGCCGCGCCCGTGGTGACGGTGCCCGCGAGTCCCTGACGCTCGATCCCGCCCATCCTCCTCAGGGCGCGGTCGTCCGGCGCCGGTAGGCGAGCGGCGCCAGCTCGCGGGCCTCGGGCGGCGGATCGTCGACGAACAGCCCGAAGAGCTCGTTGCGCCGGTAGAAGCGGTCGAGGAAGGGCCCCATGATGTCCACCTGGGTCTTGTAGACGTGGAGCACGTGGAGCTTGTCCGCGGCTTCGTCACGCGTGAGCTCGAGCGCGTGCCACTCGATCGGCGCCTCCGTCAGGTCCGGAGGAGGCAGGAGCGGCGGCGGCGGCTCGCTGGAGAGGCCGGGCCAGCCGGGCCAGTGCACGAGGTAGGTGACGACGCGCGGGTGCAGCCGGCGATCCTCCTCCAGGTAGTCGTGCAACGCGTCGATGGTGAAGAGCCCCGCCGCGCTGTGGTCCCCGTGCTGGTCGCGAGGATCCGGGATCGCGATCAACGTGGGACGGATCTCGTCGATCAGTCGGCGCAGCGTGGAGCCGAGACGCGCCGCCGTGTAGGGCGCGCCGGGATCCTCGCTCTCCGGATACGGCACGCGGTCGGCGGCGGTGGTCGGAGAGCGATAGAGCGCGCGCGTCCCCGGCGGTCGGCGCTCCCAGAGGGCGCGCAGCCCGCCGTCGGGGAAGCCCAGGAAGTGGGCGCTCTCCTCGGGCAGCCGCAGCAGCGTGAGCACGCCCAGGGTCTCGCGCCGGCGCCACTCGCCGTACTCCACGAAGGTCTCGGGCTTCGGATGGAGCTGCCGCGTCTCGAGCACCACGCCCTCGAGATAGCCGTCGCCCTGGGTCACGTAGACGATGTCCACGCGCCCCCCGCTCTCGCGCACGCGGCGGATCAGGGCGCCGCACCCGATGACCTCGTCGTCGGGATGCGGGGAGATCACGAGGAGCCGCTCGCCGGCGGCGAGCTCGAGGGGCGGCAATGCGGTGCTCCGAGGCGCCCGGGGCGCCCCCGCACAGCCGGCGAGGATCCCGACGAGCACGACGGCGCGGCCGAGGGCCAGGCCCCGCGCACCGCCGGGTCGCCGCCTCACGGGCTCGCCTCCGCGGGGCGCGCCTCTCCGGTCAGAGGATCCACCTCCGCCGTCCGGACGTCGAGGGCGAGGGCCCTGCCGTCCGTTTCTGGTCTCCGGCTCCTCCATGCTCCTCGGATCCCTCGTCCCCTTCCATCGGCCGCCCGCGCCCGTCGCCGCGCCCCCTCGCCGGCGACGTTCGCCACCGCGGGTGCTAGGGTCGCCCCCCGAGCGGACCGGCGGGAGGCTCCATGAGGGACGCGCGCGAGCGCCAGAGACTTCCCGCACTCGACCCGAAGGGCAAGGCCGCACCCCGGGACCCGGCGGCGCGCGCGCCACGGGCGTGACGGCGGAGCCCGCCTCGCCCCGGCGCCTCGACTGGCTCGACGGCGTGAAGGGCCTCTCGATCCTCTGGATCGCCTTCTTCCACTTCTACGACACCTGGTCCAACGGGCGGCTCCCCGGCCCGCTCGAGCACGACTACTGGCGGGCCTTCCTCGCGCGCTGCGCGCCGGAGACCGCGGGTGCGACGCTCGAGTGCGTAGGGCGTGGGACGCTGAACGCGGTCGCACTGGTCGGCTACCACGCCGTGGGCGTCTTCCTGCTGATGAGCGGGCTCGGCCTCACGCTCTCGTTGGAGCGGCGGGCGGGAGTGCATCGGGGCTGGGCGGACTGGTATCGCCGCCGCCTGCTCCGGCTCTACCCCATGTACTGGACCGCGCACCTGCTCCTGCTGGTGACGCCGTTCGTGGAGCTGCCGGAGCCGCTGGACCACCGCTTCTGGCTGAGCCTGCTGGGAGACCGCTTCTGGCCGGTGGACACGATCTTCTACTACCTGAACCCGGCCTGGTGGTACTTCGGCATGCTGATCCAGCTGTACCTCGTGTTCCCGCTGCTCTATCGAGCCCTTCGACGTGTGGGACCGGGGATCTTCCTGGCGGGCTCGGCGGTGCTCACGCTGGCGGTGCGCGCGTGGCTCCTCGAGGTCCTGCAGGCGAACGGCCTGTGGGTGCAGGGCGCCTTCGCGGCCTCGCGCCTCTTCGAGTTCGCGGCCGGGATGGCGCTCGCGGTCTGGCTGCAGCGGGATCCCGCGGGCACGGCGCGCCGGCTCTTCTCTCTCCCGGCGCTGGGGGCCGGCGCGGCGCTCTACGGTCTCGGCCTGGCGAGCCACGCCACGCTCCTCACCTACAGCGCGACCGACGGGCTGCTCTCGGCCGGGCTCTTCCTCGTGCTCGCGCATCTGGCGCGCCTCGCCGAGGGACTGCCTGCTCTCGGGCCGGCCCTCGCCCGACTGGGCGTGCTCTCCTACGGCTTCTACCTGGTTCACCAGCCCTACGTGATCCACTTCGGGATCCGGCTGCGCGAGCTCGGGCTCGCCGACTTCCTGGTCGTGGCGAGCGGCGTGCTGGTGCTGATCGCCGTCGGCTCGATGGCCCTGGAGCGGGGCGTCGATCGCGCCGTGGATCTCCTGGCCCGCGCCGCCAGCCGCGCGCGCGCCGCGGCGGCCGCGAGCTAGGCGCCTCGGCTGGCGCCCTTCAGCGCAGGCTCGCTCTCGAGGTGCGCGGGCTCGCGGCTCGCGGCCGCCAAGGCGCGGGCGATGCGCCAGGTGTCCTGCAGCGGCCGGAAGTGCGAGGAGACGTTCCCGGCCAGATGGAGGGTCGGGATGGCGACGCGGGCCACCGTGCGTCCCCTGCGCAGAGCGAGGAGCAGGATCTCGAGCTCCGTCTCGTAGCGCCGCCCCTGGACGCAGCGGAGCACCTCCTCGACGAAGCGGCGATCGAGCGCCCGGAATCCGGACTGGGTATCGAGGGGGCCGCCGGGGTAGAGCGCTCGAAGGAGCGCGCTGGCCGCGCCGTTGCCGAGACGGCTGCGCAGGG
Source organism: Myxococcota bacterium (assembly GCA_033853555.1). Lineage (GTDB taxonomy): Bacteria > Myxococcota_A > UBA9160 > UBA9160 > UBA9160 > JAWOLJ01. Next base: position 16,288 of record JAWOLJ010000022.1, on the reverse strand, counting down.
GCATGGCGCCGAGCTCCATGCGCTCGCCGACCACGAGCGCCGCCCGCTGCTGGTGCCAGGCGTTCACCAGCCGCGGGATGTCCGCCGGCCGATGCGGCTGATCTGCGTCGAGGGTGACCAGCACGTCGAAGGGGACGTCCTCGAGCGCGCAACGGAGGCCGGCCATGAGCGCCGTGCCCTTGCCCAGGTTCGTGGGGAGAGCCACCAACCGGAGCCGGCCATCGCTCTGCTGCACCAGCTCGGCCAGCACCGCCCCCGTGCCGTCGTTCGACCCATCGTCCACCGCGATGACGTGGTCCGCGTGGAGCAGCGCGGCGCGCACCACCGGCTCGCAGAGGCCCGCCACCTGATAGGCCGGGATCACCGCGCAGACGAGCGCGCGCGAGCGAACCGACGCGCGCGCCGGAGGCGCGGGCGGCAGCGTGCGCCAGCCCGCCTCGTCGAAGAAGCCGAAGTGCCGCTCGAGCTTCACGTACACCTCGTCGCCCCGAGGAAGGGCGGAGCTCGGGATCAGCAGGCTGCGGGCCCGGCGCGGCAGCGTCAGGCGGTGCAGCACCGGCTCGCCGGCAGCGAGCGTCGCCAGCCGGAGCGACGCCTCTCCGAACGCCCGCAGCCGAGCGCGGGGCGCGAGCCACAGCCGCAGGCCCTCGGGCTCCCAGCGTGCACGCGCCACCGGATGCCACGAGTCCTCGCTGCGGGGCACCTCGGGACACAGGAAGAGCTCGCTCTCGCCGGCATGCGCGAGCAGGCGCCGGCGCGAGAGCAGGAGCTGGCTGCGGTGCTCCAGGATCGCGCGCCGCTTGCGCCAGCGCTCCTCTCCCGAGAGCCGCAGGACGCGGAGACCGAGCGGCGGCAGCTCGGCCGCGCCGCCGTGAACCACGTACGCGATCTCGTGTCGCGGCCGGCGCGGCGGATCGATCCGCCGCAGCGCCAGCCGCAGCAGCATCGCCAGCGCGCTGTGGTCGGGATGCCGATCGCGTGGCGAGGGTGCCACCACGAGCGACGGCTTCCAGCTCTCGATCTCCCGCGCCAGCCGCGCGACGAGCGGCCTCCCCTGCGGCCCCACACGCTCGGTCAGCCCCAGGTCCGGCGCGCCCAGGAAGACCGCATCGCTCCGCTCGACACCGAGCTGCGTCAGAGCCCGCAGAGCCTCGATGCGGCGGCGCGCGCCCCAGCGGGCCCGCGCCGCCGCATCGATCTGCCAGCGCCGCTCCACGAGGCGCTGGGGCCAGACGTTGGCATCCCCATCGGTGGCGAAGAGCACCCGCACCTGGCCGCCGAGGGCCAGCGAACGCTGGAGGAGCGCGCCGGCCGCGAGGCTCTCGTCGTCGGGATGGGGCGCGACGACGAGCACGCGGCCGGCGAGCCATTCCTCCGCGAGCGGGATCATCCGCGACCCCCGGCGGCTCGCCTCCTTCGACCCTCTCGCGCGTGCGGCGTGGCGGCCCCCACGGTGGCCGAGGATTACCAACGGGGGTGAAGTCGCGCTGAACCGTGCGGCTCCCGGCGAGAGGCGGAACGGAGGTCATCCCCGCGGGGGTTGAGGCGGGACCCGACGGGATCCGGCAAGAGCGAATCCTCCGGCTGCCCCGTGCATCCAACTTGTGACTTGGGTCACAATCCAGGGCGGGGGTGCGGAGAACCGATCATGAAGCTGTACGTTGCGGATCGTCATGGGTTGATCTCGTCGGCCGACATCGCCCACGCGCTTCGTCGGGCGGTCGAGCGGCGCCGCCAGGAGGAGGCAGCGCGTGAGGCTCGGGAGCAGCGGCGCCTGGAGTGGGCCGCGCGTCGGCGGCGCTGGCTGGGCCGGGTGCGGGCCTTTGCCACCTCGTCGCCTCCGGCCGGGGCCTCCATCTAGGGCGAGCGGAGGGCGCGGGCCGGCGGCCCGGCCAGCGGATCGCTCTCAGCCGCCCGAGCGCTCGATCCGGATCAACCCTTCCTGGGCCACCGTGGCCACGCGGGTCCCGTCGCGCGAGTAGAGCGCCCCGAGCACGAGGCCCCGGGCCGCATGGGCGGCCGGGCTCTGGCTCACGTAGAGATGCCAGTCGTCGAAGCGCGGCGGCCGGTGCAGCCAGACCGCGTGGTCGAGGCTCGCCGCGCGCCGCCGGCCCCAGGGCAGGCCGTGCGGCCGCGCGGCCGTGGAGAGGAGCGTGCGGTCGCTCGCGAAGACCAGGAGCGCCGTGTGCACGCGAGGATCCTCGGGCAGCGCGCCCGCCGCTCGGATCCAGACCCGCTTCCAGGGGGGCAAGGCCTCGCCTGGAACCGCGCTATCCGGATCCACCACGCGGACCTCCACCGCGCCCGGCCGCCGCGCGCGGGGATCCCCGAGGATGCGCGCCCGCAGATCCTCCCAGTCCTCGAGGCCCTCGGGCGGAGGTGCCTCGGGCATGGGATCCTGATGGGAGATTCCGGGCTCTCCGCGGGTGAAGCTCGCGGCGAGCTCGAAGAGGGTCTCGCCCGCCTGCTCCGCCACCACCGCGCGGGTCTTGAAGCTCCGCCCGTCGCGGAGCCGCTGCACGGCGTAGCGGATCGCTTCGCCGTGGCGGCCCGGGCGCAGGAAGTAGGCGTGGAGCGAGTGGAGGACGTCGTCGGCGACGGTGCGCGACGCGGCCATCACCGCCTGGGCGGCGACCAGCCCGCCGAAGAGCCGCCCCTCGCCGCGGCCCGGATCACCGACGAAGACGTCCTTCTCCCGCGGCTCGAGATCGAGGCGGCGCAGCAGACGACGGAGCGCATCCCGGGCCGGAGCATTCATCGCGCCGGAGTGTAGGGAAGCGGCGCCGCGAGCGAAGCACGCGTGCGGGTGGCCGTCGATCGCCTCGATCGCGTGGACGCCGGCGGGCCGCGCTCGACCTCGAGCTGCGGGCCGGCGCGGCGCTCCTGCCCGTGCGACCCTCCGTTTCCCGACGGCTACGGGGTCTCGCCTAGTCCGGTCGCGCAACCCCTGCCGCCGCGAGGGCGGCGCGCCGGGCGGCGGCCAGGTCGTAGGTGCGGGTCATCATGGTGCGCTGCGCGGCGAGCCCCCCGCCCGCCTGGAGCGTCGTCACGAGATGCCAGCCGCCGTAGGCGTCGGCGGTGAGGTCGCGGATCAGGTTCAGCACGCGCATGCGCTCCTCCACGTCCACGTCCTTCTTGGTGTGGAGGTACTTCCGCAGGTAGGCGCCGGCCTCGGGATGGCGCAGGTCGGCCTCGCTCGGCAAGGTGAGCACGAGCCCGCCGCCGAGGTCGTGGAGCCGCTGCACCATCGCGTGGTAGTTCGCGGCGAAGTAGTACTTGGTGACGTTGATCCCGAGCGTGTTCGGATGGACCATGCCCGAGGGCGTGCGCTCGAAGCTGCGGCAGGACTGCTCAAGACCCATCCGGATCATCCGCTCGTAGCAGATGAGCTCGGCCAGCGCGGCCTGCGTCTCGGCCTTGCCTTCCTTGCCCTGGTGCTCCGTCACGAGCGCCGCGAGCCCCACCAGGAGCCGTGCGCGCTCCGCGGCCTCCACGACCCCGAGGGTGCGCTCCCACAGCCCGAGCGAGCGCGCAAACACGCCCGCGAGCCCGTGCTCGCCCGCCAGGAAGACGCGCTCCCAGGGCACGAACACGTCGTCGAACACCACGAAGCCCTCGGGCATGCTGTGGTGGGCGCTCGCGGGATAGTCGAAGGCGTTGAGCTCCGCCGGCGCAAAGCTGCGATTGATGATCCGCACGCCCGGCGCGTTCGCCGGGATGGAGAAGGCCACGGCGTAGTCCGCCTCCTCGCGGCGCATGCCCTTGGTGGGCATCACCACCAGCTCGTGCACCAGCGACGCCGCCGTGATGTGGAGCTTCGCGCCGCGCACCACGATCCCCCGCTCGTCGCGCCGCACGATCCGGAGATAGAGATCGGGATCGTCCTGCTCGTTGGCGCGACGGCTGCGATCGCCCTTGGCGTCGGTGATGACCTCCGCCGCGCGCAGATCGTGCTCGCGCGCGTGGCGGTAGAGCGTCTCGATGTTCTCGGCGTAGCGCGGATTCACCGCGCCGACCTCGTCCTTCACGCTCAAGAGCGCCATGAACACTCCGGTGACGCCGCCCACGATGCTGAGCTGCGCCGCGAGATCGAGGCGCGCCAGCAGGTCCTCCTCCGTGCGCGGGAGCTGGTAGACGCGGTGGGCGAGGCCGCCGTCCTCCGTGCGGTAGAGCAGCCGATCCCGCCGCGCCGGGTCGTCGTAGGCGTAGTCCCGCGACGCCACCTCGAGCGGCACGCGGAAGCGCGGATGGCGCGTGACGTCGTCGATCCTCTCGCCGTCCCAGTAGACGACGCGTCCGTCGCGCAGGCTCTCCCGGTATCGCTCGGGGCTCATCAGCGGCATCGCTTCCTCCCGTTCCGCCGCAGGGTAGCCCGGACGGGGCCGCCGCGGCGCGCAGAAATCGCCGCCCGCGACGCGCTGCGGCGAGAGGCTCGGCGGCCCGGGCCGACGCTCTCCGCGCGGCGTATGCTGCGCGGGCCGGCGAGCGCCCGAGCGCGGGCGACGGAGGTCGGCATGAAGGTCTCGCTCTTCTACCTGCCGTCGATCGGGAGCCGCGCGGAGATGGAGCGCGGCTGCGCCGGCCTCTCGCGCGAGCTCTACGGCCGCATGCTGGCGGAGATCGCGGAGCAGGCGCGGCTCGCCGACGATCTCGGCTACGACTCCATCAGCTTCACCGAGCATCACTTCCACGTGGAGGGGTTCGAGATCTCGACGAATCCCATCCTGCTCGATCTCTTCGTCGGCCTCCAGACGAGACGCATCCGGGTCGGCCAGCTCGGGATCGTGCTGCCGGCGAACAACCCGATCCGGGTGGCCGAGGACATCGCCATGCTCGATCACATGACGGGCGGGCGAGCCTGTGCGGGCTTCGCGCGCGGCTACCAGCGCCGCTGGGTGGACGTGATGGCGCAGCAGGTCCACGGGATCCACGGCGCGCTCCCGCACCAGCACGACGAGATCGACGCGGCGAACCGCGCGGCCTTCGAGGAGTGCTTCCGCATCGTGAAGCGCGCCTGGACCGAGGACTTCTTGAGGGTGGACGGACGCTACTGGCGGGTGCCGCCGGGGCCCACGCCCTGGCCCCTGGACTACACCCGGCGCTTCGGCGGCGGCGTGGAGGACGGCGTGGTCCGGGCGGTCGGCGTGGTGCCGAAGCCGCTGCAGCGGCCCCACCCTCCCCTGTTCCAGCCCTTCGCCTCCTCCGAGCGCAGCATCCGCTGGTGCGCGCAGGAAGGCATCACCGCCGTGCTTCCGCCGCTCCATCCGCGGCTCGAGTCGCGGCTGGTGCAGCTCTACGCCGAGAGCTCGGGCCGGCCCCTCGGCGACGGTGTGGGCGTGCTGCGCGACGTGGTGGTCGCCGAGAGCGACGCGGAGGCGCTGCGCCTGTGGGAGGCCAGCGGGCGCTACTGCGGAGAGCAGTGGTTCGCGCCCTTCGGCTTCTCCGACGGCCTGGTCGACCGGGAGAGCGGGGAGGTCCCGAGCCTCTTCGACGAGAGCCTGGTGCTGGTGGGGAGCGTCGACACCGTCACGCGCCAGATCGAGCGGCTGCTGCGGCGGCTCCCGATGCGCTGGCTCTTCGCCTGGACCTACAACGGACTGATCCCCCACGCCGACTTGATGCGCTCGATCGAGCTCTTCCAGACCCGCGTGCTGCCCCGCGTGAGCGACGCGGGCTGATATACTCGCGCGCCGTCATGCGAGACGATCTCCGCGAGGTGCTGGAGGCGCGGGCGGCGGCCCTCGACGCGGCGCGCCCCGACGCCGCGGCGCGTCAGCACACGCGCGGGCGCTGGACGGCGCGCGAGCGCATCGAGGCCCTCGTCGATCCCGCTTCCTACCTGGAGTACGGCCGGCTCGTGCGCCCGCGCCGCGCCGACCTGCAGGGACCGGCCGACGGTCTGGTGATGGGGGTCGGCCGCGTCGAGGGCGAGCCCGTCTGCGTGCTCTCCTACGACTACAGCGTGCTGGCGGGCACCCAGAGCCCGCGCAACCACCGCAAGATCGATCGCATGTTCGAGCTCGCCGGGCGGCATCGCTGGCCGGTGGTCTGCTGGTGCGAGGGCGGCGGCGCGCGACCCCACGAGATGTCGGGGATGCTCGGTCCCGTCGGCACCTTCGTGTCGCTGGCTCGGCTCTCGGGACACGTGCCGACGCTCGCCATCGTGCCCGGCCGCGCCTTCGCGGGCCACGCCAACCTGGCCGGCCTGTGCGACCTGGTGATCGCCACGCGCAACGCGTGCATGGGCATGGCGGGCCCGCCGCTCGTGGAGTCTGCGACCGGGGAGAAGCTCTCGCCCGAGGAGCTCGGACCGATCGCTCTGCACGAGGAGACCGGCGCGGTGGACCTCCTCGTGGCCGACGAGCGGGAGGCGCTCGAGACGGTGCGGCGGCTCCTCGCGATCTTCCGCGGCCCCGGCGCGCCCGGCCCGGCGCCCGACACCGTGAAGCTTCGCGACGTGGTCCCGGAGAGCCCGCGGCGAGCCTACGACGTTCGCCGCGTGATCGAGGGCATCGCGGACGTGGGGAGCGTGATCGAGCTGCGCCCGCGCTTCGGCCGCGCCGCGGTGACGGCGCTGGCCCGCATCGAGGGGCGCCCGCTCGGCATCCTGGCCAACCAGCCGATGGTGCTGGCCGGGGCCATCGATGCGCCGGCCTCCGACAAGCTCGCCCGCTTCGCTGGCCTCTGCGACGCCCACGACCTCCCGCTGCTCTTCCTGTGCGACACGCCGGGATTCATGGTGGGTACCCAGGTGGAGAAGACGGCGCTGGTGCGGCACAGCGCGCGCGTCCTCCTGGCGGTGGCCAACGCCACGGTGCCGATCCTCACCGTGGTGCTGCGCAAGGCCTACGGTCTCGGCTACTACGCCATGGGCTCCGACGCCTACGAGCCGAGCCTCCTCCTGGCGTGGCCCACCGCCGAGTTTGGAGGCATGGGGCTCGAGGGAGCGGTGAACATCCTGCACCGCAAGGAGCTCGAGGCGGCGCCCGACGAGGAGAGTCGTCGCCGGCTGCGAACGAGCCTCGCCGACGAGCTGCGCCGGCGGAACCGTGCGCTTCCGCTGGCGCGCGGCTTTGCCTTCGACGACGTGATCGATCCCGCGGAGACGCGGGACGTTCTCGCAAACGCCCTTCGCGCGCTTCCGCCGCCGCCGCCCCGCTCGGGGCGCAAGCATCCAATCGACGCCTGGTAGCCGCCGGCTCGAGGCGGGCCTCGATGCCCGAAGCGGGCTCGTGGCCTCCGCCCGCTACGCGGCGTGCGGTCCCTTGCGCGTGCGCCGAGGCGCCTCTGCGTGGGCCGCCGCCTCGGAGAGCTCCGCCAGCGAGAGCTCCACGTCGCGCACGAGATCGTGCAGGTCGGGCACGAGATCCCAGTCGGCGCAGAAGCCCCAGGAGAGCGTACGCTGGTAGCTGAAGAGCGCGATCCCGAGGCCCAGCCGCCCGAGGAGCGGCACCATGGGGTGCGCCTCCAGCATCCGCGCGCGGAGCAGGTAGAGCGGCTGGCGCGGCCCGGGGACGTTCGTCACCACCATGTTGAAGGGCGGCTGCGAGCCCTGGAAGAGCCGCGCGCCGAGCGAGACGGGCGCGCCGCCGAGCCAGCCCATCGCGCGGGTCAGCGTCTCCGCACCGAGCGCCTCGTGACTGCGCTTCAGCCGCTCGGTGGTGGCCCGCACCTGCGCGTAGCGTCGCAGCGGATCGCGCTCCGCCAGCGGTAGCGGCACGAACCAGGCCGCGACGCGATTGCCGGGCACGCCGCGCTCCGTCTCCTGGCGCAGGCTCACCGGCGCCATCACCTTGAAGCTCGCGCCCTCGAGGTCCATCCCGCGCCGATCGCCGAGGAACCTCCCGAGCGCGCCGGCGGTGGTGGCGAGGATCACGTCGTTCACCGTGCCGCCCAGGCGGCGCTTCACCGCGCCGAGCTCGTCCAGGCTCGTCAGCAGCCAGTCGAAGCGACGGTGGGGCCCGATCGGCTGGTTGATCGGCGTCGGGGTGGAACCGCCCACGGTGGACACCACGAGGCGGGCCGCCGCGCTCAGGCGCTCCGACAGCTCGCGGCGCGCATGGCCCTCGTCGGTCACCAGGCGGCGCAGGGCACCCGCCACGCGAATTGGCGTGGCCAGCAGCCGTCCCGTCTCGGCGACCGCGTAGTCGAGCGCGCCGGGAGGCGGGAGCGGCACCCAGAGCGGCGCGGGCTCGATCTTCTCGAGCGGCTCGGGCGTCAGCAGCACCGAGAGCAGGTCGGAGCCGCCGATTCCGTCCACCATGCAGTGATGGGTCTTGGAGACCATCGCGACGCGATCGTTTTCCAGGCCCTCCACCAGCCAGAGCTCCCAGAGCGGCTTCTGCAGGTCGAGGCGCTGCTCGAGGATGCGCGCGCAGGTGCGCTTGAGCAGGCGCTCGCTTCCCGGACGCGGGAGCCGCGAGTGGCGCACGTGGTAGCGGAGGTTGAAGTGGGTGTCGTCCACCCAGATCGGGTCGCCGCCGAGCGGTGCGGGCACCACGCGCTGCCGGTAGCGCGGCAGGAGGTGGAGCCGCGAGGCCACGTACTCGAGCACTCGCTCGAGGTCGATCACCCCGTCGGCGCCACGCAGCGGCCCGCCCTCGAAGATCTCGACGGCGGCCACGTGCATCGGAGAGCACGGACCCTCGTAGATCAGGAACGAGCGGTCGAGGCCGCTCAGCCGTGTGAAGAAGGCCGCGCTCACGCCCCACCCCCGCTCGCCAGCCTGCAGAGCTTCGCGAACTCCCGCTGCACCCCGTCCACCAGGTCGTGAAGGTCGGGCAGCGCCTCCCAGTCGCCGTGGAAGCCCCAGAAGAGCCCGCCGTCGTAGCTGAACACGGCGATCCCGAGCGCTTGATTGGAGAACAGCGGCACCAGCGGATAGATCTCCTCCATGTGCGCGCCGGCCATGTAGACCGGGAACTGCGGTCCCGGCACGTTGGTCACCACGAGGTTGTAGGAGCGCGTCCGCGCGGTGAGCTGGGAGAGCCCCGCGAAGAGCGTGCCGCTGGTCCAGTCGCTGATCTCCTCCACCAGCTCCGTTCCCCGGACCGTGCGCGAGGCCTTGAGCTGCCGCGTGGTCTCGATCACCCGCGCCATCCGACTCGCCGGATCCTTCTCGCCCACCGGCAGCGGGGCCATCAGGAAGCAGATCCGGTTGCCGAGCTTGCCGTGCTGGTCGGCGCTGCGGATGTCCACCGGAAGCATGGCGCGAACGTCGAGGCCGGCGGGATCCACGCCGCGCCGCTCCAGGAACGTCCGGAGGGCGCCCGAGACCAGAGCGAGCACCACGTCGTTCACCTTGCCGCCGAGCTGCTTCTTCACCGCCTTCACCGCGCCGAGATCCATGCGCGTCCAGTCGAAGCGCCGGTGGGGACCGACCGCGACGTTGAGCGGTGTCGGAGAGGCCGTGGCGAGCCCGCTCGAGAGCGCCTCGACCACCGCCTCCAGGGCCTCGCGGGCCTCGGAGAGCGTCTCCAGCGGCGCGGCCAGCCCCCGGAGGCCCGCCTCGACCGCGCGCCAGGGCAGCGTCGCCCGGCGCGCCAGCTCGCGTCCGAGCAGCCCGAGCGGCGTCGGGCTCGGTCGCGCCAGCCAGCGCCCGGTCGGTGTCTCGATCGGGTCGTCGGGCGAGCGCTGCATGAAGGCCGCGAGGAGGTCCACGCCCGCGACGCCGTCGATCATGCAGTGATGGATCTTCGTGATCACCGCGAAGCGGCCGTCGTCCAGGCCCTCGACGAACCACATCTCCCAGAGCGGCCGTTCGGGGTCGAGCTTCTGCGAGAAGATGCGACCGGCGAGGCGTTTGAGCTGACGCAGGTCACCGGGCTCGGGGAGGCTCGTGTGGCGCAGGTGATAGTCGATGTTGAAGCGCGGATCGTCCACCCAGACCGGATGCCCGGACAGGGGGATCCGTTCCAGGCGTTGCCGGAATCGCGCGTTGCGGCGGAGCGCGGGCTCCGAGAGCGCGCGGAGCCGCTCGACGTCGAGACCGCCGTCGGCCGTGCGCAGCGGCTTGCCGTCGAAGATCCCGACCGTACCGACGTGCATGTGCACGCTCGCGGTCTCGATCGCGAGGAACGTCGCATCCAGCGCCGAGAGTCGTTCGGAGTACGCGTAGCTCATCGCATCCTCGCGGCGGAGCTGCACGGGGGCTCTACCCCCCTGACAGATCCGCGCCCGTGGGTCTGTCCGATGCCCGACTGCGAGCCGCCGCCGTCGTGGGACAGTCTGCGCGACGGCGGCAGAGGCCGTTCGGGCGTGTGCGTCTCACTGGACAAAACCCGACCCCCGTCTATGATTTCTCTCTAGGGGGGAGGAGCGTCGGAATGAACGGATCGACCCGCACCGGATCGACCCGACACGCAGCGCGACCGATTGCCTCACCCCTTGCTTCGCCCTCCTCCCGTACCAGCTACGTCGCGGCCATGGAGCACCTGATCGAGGTGGTCCAGGCCCTCTCCCTGGCGCGCACCCTCGACGAGGTGATGGCGATCGTGCGCTCCGCCGCCCGCAAGCTCACCGGCGCCGACGGCGCGACGTTCGTGCTGCGGGACGGGGATCTCTGCTTTTACGCCGACGAGGACGCGATCGAGCCCCTCTGGAAAGGCCGGCGCTTCCCGATGTCGGCCTGCATCAGCGGCTGGGCGATGCTTCACCGCGAGCCGGCCGTGATCGAGGACATCTACGCCGACCCGCGCATCCCGGTCGACGCGTATCGCCCCACCTTCGTGAAGAGCCTCGTGATGGTGCCGATCCGCACCCAGACGCCGATCGGCGCCATCGGCACGTACTGGGCGCACCAGCACGCCGCCACGACGGAGGAGCTGCGGCTGCTCCAGGGGCTGGCCCACAGCACCTCCGTCGCCCTCGAGAACGTCGACCTCTACGCCGAGCTCGACCGACGGGTGCAGGAGCGAACGGCCGAGCTCCACGCGGCCAACGCCGATCTCGCTGGCAAGAACCAGGCGCTCCAGGAGATCCATCGCCAGAAGGAGGCGCTCGCGGCCCTGCTGGTGCACGACATCCGCAGCCCCGCCGCCACCATGGTGATGTCCGCGGAGATGCGGCTCGACGATCCCGCGCTTCCCGAGCGGGAGAAGCGCCACTGGGCCGCGGTCTTCGCCGCCGGCGAGACGATCACGCGGATGGCGGCGAACCTGCTCGACATCGCCCAGCGCGAGGCCGGACGCTTCGCGATCCACGCGGCGCCCTTCGAGCTCGCGGGCCTGGTGCGCTCGGCCGCCGAGCTGATGGCCGTGCGCGCATCGGCGCGGGGCCAGGTGATCGATCTCGAGCTCCCCGAGAAGGACGTCGAGGTGCTCGCGGATCGGGAGCTGCTGCGGCGAGTGCTCCAGAACCTGCTCGACAACGCGCTCCGCTACTCGCCGGCGGAGAGCCGCCTGCAGCTCGAGCTCGCCGCTCCCGACGCGGAGACGGTGGAGCTCGCGGTGCGCGATCGGGGCCCGGGCATTCCCGCCGAGCACCGCCAGCGCATCTTCGAGAAGTACTTCCGGCTCGCTGATTCGAGCGCGGAGGACATGGGTCGGGGCCTTGGCCTGAGCTTCTGTCGCCTCGCGGTGGAGGCTCATGGCGGCCGCATCTGGGTCGAGCCCAACACGCCCGCCGGGAGCTGCTTCCGCATCCGTCTCCCTCGACGCGCGGCGGCCACACCCGCCCGCATCGCCTAGCGCGCCTCCAGCACGACGACGCTGCGCGGCCGCATCCGGACCGCGGGCTCGAGGCAGGGGCGCTGCTCGGCTCGGCTCACCACGTCCCGCGGCGGCGCCGCCGCCGTGTCGACGGCGAGGTGCCAGCGGCGGCTCCCGGCCGCGGGCAGGCGCGCCTCGACCTCCGCGTCCGACATGTTGAAGAGCAGGTGCAGGTCCTCCTCCTCGCCCGTCAGACCGGCGATCGTACAGCCGAGATAGCGGCAGCCCGGATCCTGCCACCCGGGCGCCTCGAGCCCCGGGCCGTGCCACGCGACGTCCGGAATCCCCCGCCCCGGCACGATTGCGCCGGTGAAGAACCGGTTGCGCGTGAGACTCGGATGCCGACGGCGCAGGGCGATCAGCTCGCGGGTGAAGCGCAGCACGTCGCGATTCGCGTCGGCGAGGGACCAGTCGAACCACGAGGCGGGGCCGTCCTGGCACCAGGCGTTGTTGTTGCCGCCCTGCGTTCGCAGCACCTCGTCGCCGGCGAGGAGCATCGGCACGCCCCGCGAGAGCAGGAGCAGCGCCAGGAAGTTGCGGGCCTGCCCACGCCGCCTCGCCCGCACCGTCGGATCCTCCGTCTCGCCTTCCGCCCCGCAGTTCCAGCTCAGGTTGTCGTTGCTGCCGTCGCGATTGTCCTCGCCGTTCGCCTCGTTGTGCTTGCCGTCGTAGCTCACCAGGTCGCACAGCGTGAAGCCGTCGTGACACGTGATGAAGTTGATGCTGTTGGCGGGGCGCCGTCCGTCGTCGGCGTAGAGGTCGCTCGAGCCGGCCAGGCGGGTGGCGATCTCACCGACGAGCCCGCCGTCACCGCGCACGAAGCGTCGCATGCTGTCGCGGTAGCGGCCGTTCCACTCCAGCCACGAGAGGCCCGGGAAGGCGCCCACCTGGTAGAGGCCCGCCGCGTCCCAGGCCTCCGCGATCAGGGGAAGCCGGGCCAGGGTCCGCGAGAGCTCGATGCTCCACGGGAGCGGCGGGTCGGCGAGGGGCACACCCCGCTCGCCGCGCACGAAGACGCTGGCGAGGTCGAAGCGGAAGCCGTCCACACCGAGCTGCTCCACCCAGTGCTCGAGACAGTGCACGATGAAGGCCGTGACCTGCGGATGATTGCAGTTGACGGTGTTCCCGCAGCCCGTGAAATCGAGGTAGCGCCGGCGATCGCCTGGATCGAGGTGGTAGAAGACGTCGTTGGCGATCCCCTTGAAGCTGATGATCGGGCCGCTGGCGCCGCCCTCCGCCGTGTGGTTGAAGACCACGTCGAGGATCACGCCGATCCCCGCGGCGTGCAGCGCGTCGACCATCTCGCGAAATTCTCGGGGCGCCCGCACGGGATCCTGGCAGTAGCCCGGATGCGGGCTCCAGAAGCCGTGGGTGCTGTAGCCCCAGTAGTTCCGGAGGCCGCGCGCGGCGACACCGGCCGGGACGTCCTGCTCGTCGAAGGCCATCACCGGCAGGAGCTCGACGTGGGTCACCCCCAGCTCCTTCAGGTAGGGGATCTTCTCCGCCACGCCCGCGAACGTTCCCGGGTGGTCGACCTTCGCCGACGGATGCCGCGTGAAGCCCCCGACGTGCAGCTCGTAGATCACGGCCTGGTGCAGCGGAACGAGCGAGGGCGCAGCCGCGGGCCCGCCCGCCCGGGCGGCCGGCTCCGCGACGATCGCCCGGATCGCCGGCCACGGGCCGTCCCCGGCGCACGCGCGGCCCCGCTCCCAGCCGGCTCCGCTGACCGCCCTCGCCCAGGGATCGCAGAGCTCCCGCCGCGCGTCGAAGCGCCGGCCGTCGAGCGCCGTGTCGCAAGGACCGTCCACCCGCCAGGTGTAGTGCACGCCCGGGCCGAGGCCCGACACGAAGACGTGCCAGACCAGGCAGGTGCGGTTCTCCTCGGGATCCAGCGCGATCACCTGGAACGGCGTCTCGCTCTGGCCGTCCGCGTACAGACGGAGCTCCACCCGCGAGGCGTGGCGGCTGAAGAGGGCGAAGTTCACGCCCTCGGGCGTGGGCGTGGCACCCATCGGGTAGCGGCTGCCGGGCTTCGTCGCGTGGCGCACGGAACCCCCGGAGCTCACGGCCTCGGCGACAGCGGAGACACGCCCCAGATCCGCTCCGCGTACTCGCGAATCGCCCGGTCGGAGGAGAAGCGGCCGATCCGCGCGACGTTCAGGATCGACATCCGCGCCCAGCGCGTGGGGCTCCGGTACGCCGCGTCCACGTCGCGCTGTCGGTCGGCGTAGGACGCGAAGTCGGCGAACGCCAGGTAGTCGTCTCGCGACCGCAGCAAACCCGTGAGCGGCGCGAACAGCGATCGGTCGCCCCCGCTGAAGGCCCCGCTCTCGATCCGCTCCATCGCCTCCCGCAGCTCCGGATCGCCCTGGCAGCAGGCGCCGGGGTCGTAGCCGCGCTGCCGCAGCGCCAGCACCTCGTCCGCGGTGAGCCCGAACAGGAAGAAGTTCTCGGGGCCCACCGCCTCGCGGATCTCCACGTTCGCGCCGTCGAGCGTCCCGAGGGTGAGCGCACCGTTCATGGAGAACTTCATGTTTCCCGTGCCCGAGGCCTCCATCCCTGCGGTCGAGATCTGCTCGGACACGTCCGCGGCCGGATAGATCCAGTGCGCGTTCTTCACGTTGAAGTCCGGGAAGAACACCACCTTCAAGCGGCCCCGCACCGCGGGATCGGCGTTCACGACCTCCGCGATGCCGTTGATCAGCCGGATCACGAGCTTGGCCATGCGGTAGCCCGGAGCCGCCTTCCCGCCGAACACGAACGTCCGCGGCACCGGATCGTAGGCCGGGTCGCGCGTCATCCGGTCGTAGAGCGACACGATGTGGAGCGCGTTCAGGTGCTGGCGCTTGTACTCGTGAAACCTCTTCACCTGGATGTCGAAGACCGATTCCGGATCGGCCACGATGCCCGTGCGCTCGCGGATCAGGCCGGCCAGACGCTCCTTGTTGTCGCGCTTCACCCGCCGCCAGTCCGCATGCAGGCCCGCGTCGTCGACCCGCGCCTCGAGCTTGCGCAGCCGCTCCATGTCGGTCACCCACTCGGGTCCCAGGGCGCCGTCCAGCAGCGCTGCGAGGCCGGGGTTGCTGAGCACCACGAAGCGCCGCGGCGTGACGCCGTTGGTGACGTTCCCGAAGCGCTCGGGCCAGAGCTCGTGGAAGTCCCGCAGCACGGTCTTCTTGAGGAGCTCCGTGTGGAGCGCCGCGACGCCGTTCACCGCGTGGCTCCCGACGGTCGCGAGGTGCGCCATCCGCACGGAGCGCTGGCCTCGCTCGTCGATCAGGGACATGCGCGCCACGCGCTCCCCGTCGCCGGGATGACGCGCGCGCACCTCCTCGAGGAAGCGCCGATTGATCTCGTAGATGATCTCGAGATGGCGGGGCAGCATGCTCTGGAACAGCGGGATGCCCCAGGTCTCGAGCGCTTCCGGCAGGAGCGTGTGATTGGTGTAGCCGAGCGCCCGCACCGTGATGTCCCAGGCTTGCTCCCAGGGGACTCCCCGCTCGTCCACGAGCAGGCGCATCAGCTCGGCCACCGCGATGGACGGGTGCGTGTCGTTCATCTGCACCGCGAAGAGGGACGGGAAGTGCGTGATCGGGTCGCCCTTCAGGTCGAGCAGGCGCAGCATGTCCTGGAGCGAGCAGGAGACGAAGAAGTACTGCTGCGCGAGTCGCAGCCGCTTGCCCACCTCCGGCTCGTCGTTCGGGTAGAGCACCTTGGTGAGGGTTTCGGAGAGCGTCTTCTCGGCCACCGCCCCGTAGTAGTCGCCGACGTTGAAGTCCTGGAAGTCGAAGGACTCGACCGCCTCGGACTTCCAGAGCCGGAGCGTGTTGCAGGTGGGGACGCGATAGCCCGGGACGGGCGTGTCGTAGGCCACTCCCTTCACCTGATGGCCTTCGACCCAGCGCACCACGTAGCGGCCCTCGGCGTCGGTGCCCGGCTCGCAGTGGCCACCGAACTTCACGTAGTAGGAGACCTCCGGCCGCACGATCTCCCAGGGGGTGCCCCGCTGGAGCCAGCGGTCCGTGAGCTCGACCTGCCAGCCGTCGCGGATCGTCTGGTCGAAGATCCCGAACTCGTAGCGGATGCCGTAGCCGATGGCCGGCATCTGGAGGGTCGCGAGCGAATCCAGGAAGCACGCGGCCAGCCGTCCCAGCCCGCCGTTCCCGAGGCCGGGCTCCTCCTCGTAGGCCAGGAGCTGGTCGAGCTCCACGCCGAGCGCTCGCATCGCCGCCCGCGCCTCGGCTGCGATCCCGAGATTCACCAGGTTGTTGCCGAGCTGAGGCCCCATCAGGAACTCGGCCGACAGGTAGCAGGCGGCCTTCACGTCGCTGCGAAGGCTCTGCGCGGTCCGGGTCCAGCGGTCCATCAGCCGGTCGCGCACGGTGTACGAGAGCGCCATGTACCAGTCGTGGGTCGTGGCCAGCGCCGGGAAGCGCCCCTGCAACGCCATCAGGTTGTCGAGCACCGCGCGCTGGAGCGTCGCCGCACCCAGCCCGGTCCGCGTGGGCTCGTTCCCTCCCGACCCCGGCGCGCCAGCGAAGGCTTCCTCGTTCCTCTCGGCCATGGCCTCCCCTTCTCTC
>JAWOLJ010000021.1:0-142705 GCA_033853555.1 Myxococcota bacterium | reverse complement strand
GAGGAGCGCTTCGCCTACGATCACTACGACGTCCAGACGAGCGACGGGAGCGTGGTGCGGCTGCGTCACGACCTCCTGCGCGATGCCTGGGAGGTGGACGCGATCTACGACTAGCGCAAGCGAAGCGGGCAGCCCGGAGGCGTAGCCGCCGGCGCGCCAAGAGCGGAAGGGCGCAGCCCCGAGCGCGCTGACACAGGACCCCTGACGGCCACGCGACCCGTTCGCGACAAACGCTGCTTGACCCTCGCCGCGCCGGCCGCTAGAACGCCTCGCACAGCCCGAGACACGGGATCCATGGCGAGGAAACGATGGACTCACGAATCCGCAAGCGTCCCGAGCGCGAGCACCGCCTGGTCTTCCTCCAGGGCTTCCTGCGACGCCCCAAGGAGGTGGCCTCGATCATCCCGAGCTCGCGCTTCCTGATGCGTCGCGTGATGCGCTGCGCCGAGGTCGCCAGCGCACGCGTGGTGGTGGAGCTCGGACCCGGAACCGGCGGCTCCACCCGCGCGATCCTGCGGGCCCTGGCTCCGAACGCGCGCCTGCTGGCGATCGAGATCAATCCGCGCTTCGCGGCGTTGCTGCGTCGCACCCTGCAGGATCCGCGTCTCGTGGTCCACGAGGGAAGCGCCGTCGATCTCGCGTGCATCCTGAAGGAGCACGGCCTCGGCCGGCCGGATCTCGTGCTCTCCGGCATTCCCTTCTCGACCATGCCCCGTGCGCTCGGCCTCGCCATCCTGCGCGCGGCGGACGCGAACCTCGCGCCGGGGGGCCGCTTCGTGGCCTATCAGGCGCGCGATCGCGTGGAGATCCTGGGCCGCCAGGTCTTCGGCCGCGCGCGCGTGCAGACCGAGCTCTTGAACGTGCCGCCGATGCGCGTCTACCGCTGGGACAAGAGCGCGATCGCCTGAGCCGCAGCGCAGCGGCGATCCATCCGCTCACGGCACGTCGGGATCCCCGCGCTTGATCTGCAGCGAGAGTCCCGCGCGCTCCACCGCCGGATCGAGACCGCGCACCACCACCCGCCGACCGAAGCGCTCGGCCAGCTCGTCGAGAGCGCGGTTCAGGCGGCCTCGCCGCTGGCGGGGCGCCCCGAAGAGCCCGAGCTGACCGGCGTCGGACGGCTCGAGCTGGGTGACGGCCACGCCGAGCAGGCGGACCGGCTCTCGGAGGGCGGCTCGCTCGAGCGCCGCGCGCGCCGCGCGCTCGATCTCGACACCGTCGTCGGTCGGGTCGGACAGCGTCTCGTGTCGCGAGAGGAGCGGATGGCCGCGCGGGCCGGGCGCCACGCGCCGGGCGAGCTTGAGCTTCAGCACCACCGTGCGCGCGCGCAGCTCCGCGCGGCGCAGCCGGCGCGCCACGGCCTCCGCGTGGCTGCGGATCGCGGCATGGAGCCGCTCGGCCTCGGCCACGTCCTCCTCGAAGGTTCCCTCCTCGCCGATCGACACCGGATCCTGCTCGGGCTCGACCTCCCGCAGGTCCTCACCGCGCGCGAGCCGCGCCAGGGCGGGACCGAGCGGACCGAGCGTGCGTGCGAGCCGCCCCTCGTCGGCGCGGGCGAGCTCGCCGAGCGTGCGGAGGCCGAGCCGCGCGAGCCGCGCCTCTGCGACCGGCCCGACCCCCCAGACACGCGACACCGGAAGCGGATCGAGGAAGCTCCGCACCTCGTCGGGCCGGACCTCCAGCAGCCCGTCGGGCTTGGCGAGGTCGCTCGCGATCTTCGCCACGAGCTTCACCGGCCCGATTCCCACCGAGACGCCGAGGCCGGTCTCCTGGCGCACCATCGCGCGCAGCCGCTCGGCCGAGCGTCGGGGCGGACCGTGCAGCCGCTCCGTGCCGGTGAGATCGAGAAAGGCCTCGTCGAGCGAGAGCCCCTCCACGAGGGGCGTGAAGCGCCGGAAGATCTCGAAGATCCGATGCGACTCGCGGGCGTAGCGCGCCATGTCGCCGCGCACGAAGACGGCCTCCGGGCAGAGCCGGCGCGCGAGCGCGCTCGGCATCGCGGAGCGGACGCCGAAGCGGCGGGCCTCGTAGCTGGCCGCCGCCACCACGCCGCGCGAGCTCGCGCCGCCCACCACCACCGGCCGGCCCCGCAGCTCGGGGCGGTCGCGCTGCTCGATCGAGGCATAGAACGCATCCATGTCGGCATGCAGGATGACGCGGTGCGGGTTCACGCAGCGGCTCCGGACAGCATGGAAGCGAAGCCGCCGACCAGGGCCCCCACCCGCTCGGGTGCCTCGAGCGCGACGAAGTGCGTGGTCCCCGGCACGCGCTCCAGGCGCGCCGAAGGCAGGGCCGTCCGCAGCCGCTGCAGGAGGGGCGCCGGCATCGCGCCGTGCTCCGCAGCGATCACCAGGACCGGCGCCTGCACACGATCGAGGAGCGGCCAGAGATCGAGCGCCGCCGCGCCTTCGTACCAGGCGGCCTCCACCTCCGGCGCGCAGCGCAGCTGCACGCCGCCCCCGGGCACACCGCCGAGGCCGCCGGCCAGGAAGGCCTCGAAGGCCGCGCTCGCGAAGCCGGCGTAGGGGAAGCGCTGGCGCAGCCGCTCCCGCGCCTCGCGCGTGCTCGTGAACTCCGACCGGCGCTTGCGTGCCCGCTCGGCCAGCAGGCGGCTCCCGAGGAACGAGTCCGCGCGGGAGGGATCGGACGGCACCTCGAAGAGCACGGGCTCGACGAGCGCCACGCCGCGCACGAGCTCGGGGCGGAGCGCCGCCGTCGCGAGCGCGATGGTGCCACCGCTCGAGTGTCCGGCGAGGAGTGCGCCGCCCTCGACCTCCGGCGCGAGCGCCTCGAGCCAGGCGATCGCGTCCCCGACGCCGCGCGTCCAGGCATAGGCCCCCTCGCCTTCCGCCCGTCCCGAGCGCCCGTGGCCTCGCGCATCCACCGCGACCGCGCGCAAGGGGCGCGCCGCCGCCGACTGCGCCGCCTCCCAGGCCGGAAGCCAGGCATCGGCGCAGAAGCTCGTGGCATGGAGCAGGAGCGAGAAGGGCGCCGCGGGCCCCGGCCACGCGATGCCGCGCAGGTGCACGCCGTGGGCCTCGAGCGCGATCTCGGGCGGCCGCATGGTGTAAGCGAGTCTAGCGCGCAGCCCCCGCGCGAGGGCGGCCGGCGGCCGCCACCGGACGCTGGCGGTATGCTGGCCGGCCCATGACTCACGCCCCCGCCCCGCGAGACGACTCGCCCGCCGGTCCCGCCGCCGGCGTGCGCTGGAACCTCGGCGATCTCTACGCCGGACCCGACGACCCGGCGATCGAGCGGGACCTCGCGCGCGCCCTGGCCGGCGCGCGCGAGCTCGCCGAGCGCCTGCGCGGTCGCGTGGCGTCGCTCGAGGCTCACGCGCTGGCCGCCGCGACGGACGCCCTCGAGGTACTCGGCGAGCCGGTGGCTCGGGCGCAGAGCTACGCGGGCCTGCTCTTCGCCGCCGACACCTCCAATCCCCGGCACGGCGCGCTGCTCCAGCAGGTTCAGGAGCGCGCGAGCGAGGTACGCAACACGCTGGTCTTCTTCGAGCTCGAGTGGCTCGCGCTCGACGACACTCGTGCCGCGGCTCTCCTCGCGGATCCGGCGCTCGCGCGGCGGCGACACTTCCTCGAGTCGATGCGGCGGTACCGCCCGCACGTGCTCTCCGAGCCCGAGGAGAAGCTCCTGGAGGAGACCGCGAACACCGGCCGCCGCGCCTTCTCCCGGCTCTTCGACGAGGTGATGGGCTCGCTGCGCTTCCGCGTCGAGCACGCGGACGCGACGGAGGAGCTCTCCGAGGAGCAGGTGCTGGCCCGGCTCCACGACCCGGACCGCTCCGTGCGGCGGGACGCCGCCCGCGGCCTCACGGAAGGCCTGCGCGCCAACGCGCGCGTGATCGGCTTCGTGCTGAACGCCCTGGTGCAGGACAAGGCGCTCCAGGATCGCCTGCGTCGCTACGACTCGCCGATGGCGGACCGCCACCTGGCGAACGAGATCGACGCCGCCAGCGTGGAATCGCTGATGAAGTCCTGCGAGCGCGGCTTCGGCAGCGTCGCGCGCTTCTACCGGCTGAAGGCGCGGCTGCTCGGCCTGGAACGCCTGGCGGACTACGACCGCTACGCCCCGCTGCCCGGCGTCGAGGGGACGCGGAGCTTCGCGGAGGCGCGGCGGATCGTGCTCGCGGCCTACCGCGACTTCTCGCCCGAGATGGGGCAGGCGGCGGAGCGCTTCTTCGAGCGGCGCTGGATCGACGCGGAGCTCCGTCCCGGGAAGCGCGGCGGCGCCTTCTCCGCCTCCACGGTGCCGAGCGTCCATCCCTACGTGCTGCTGAGCTACACCGGAAACCTGCGCGACGTGATGACCCTCGCCCACGAGCTCGGCCACGGTGTGCACCAGTGGCTCGCCCGCGGCCGGGGTCTCTTCGAGCAGGACACGCCGCTCACGACCGCCGAGACCGCGAGCGTGTTCGGCGAGATGCTGGTGTTCCGCCGGCTGCTGCGCGAGGAGCGCGATCCGCGGCTGCGTCTCGCGCTGCTGTGCGGAAAGATCGAGGACGCCTTCGCCACCGTGTTCCGCCAGGTGGTGATGACGCGCTTCGAGGAGCGGCTCCACGCCGCGCGGCGCAGCGAGGGCGAGCTCCCCGCCGCGCGTGTGAACGAGCTCTGGCTCGAGGCCAACCGGCCGATGTTCGGCGACTCCGTCGAGCTGAGCGACGACTACGCCTGGTGGTGGCTCTACATCCCGCACTTCGTGCACTCGCCCTTCTACTGCTACGCCTACGCCTTCGGCGAGCTGCTGGTGCTGGCCCTGCTGCGCCGCTACGACGAGGAGGGCGCGGCCTTCGTGCCGCGCTACCTGGAGCTGCTACGCGCCGGCGGCTCGCAGGCGCCGGCCGAGCTGCTGCGGCGCGTCGGACTCGACGTCACCGATCCCGCCTTCTGGGAGGGTGGCATCGCGATCCTGGACGGGCTGGTGGCGGAGGCGGAGGCGCTGGCGGGCGCGCACTGAGCATCCGGCCCCGCGCTTACTCCTCGGCCAGCCGCGCGCAGACCTCGGTGGCCGCGCGCGCGCCGCTCGTGAGCGCCATCTCGGCATAGGGACCCACCAGGTAGTCGCCGGCGAAGACCAGCCGAGGCGAGCGGTCGCTGCGCCCGAGGAACGCCATGAGGCGCCGCAAGGAGCCCACCCGGAACTGCGGGAGCATCGGGGCCCAGCGGTGCACCACCACCGATCGGGGCGAGAGGCGACCCATCGGCGTCCGTGCGAGGTTCTCCAGCACCACCTCGGCCACCAGCGAGTCCGGCGCGCTCCAGAGCTGCTCCGAGGCCGTCGAGGTCAGCGCGACGTTCACGAGGCCCGCTCCCGGCGGACAGACGCCGGGCTTGTGATGATCGCCCGCCAGGCCGTAGAGGTCGAGCCCCTCGCACCGCGGGAACGCAACACCGTAGTGAGTCAGACCGGCCGGCGCCCGATCGAGCAGGAGATGCGCCACGATGCCGCGCGAGTACTGGACGCACTCGAAGAACGCCCGCTCGGCCGGCGTGAGCTTGGGGCAGATCGCCGCCACCCCGCTTCCCGGCACCGCCATCACCACGGCGTCGGCGAAGACGCTGCGCTCGCCGCGCGGCGAGCGGTAGCGCACCCGCGCGCCGCCGGTCTCGGTCTCCACCGAGAGCACCTCGCAGCCGAGGCGGACCGCCACGCGCTCGGCGAGCGCGGAGGTGAGGCTCCCGAGGCCGCCCTCGAGCGTCTGGAGCCGGAACCCGCCGACGACGAAGCGCAGCGCCAGCAGGCCGAAGGCGCTCGAGAGGTTCTCGGGATCGCTGTCGAAGGTGGAGGCGAAGGCCGGAGCCAGCAGGTATTCGGCGGCCTCCTCGCCCGCCACGCGCCGCAGCCAGCTGGCGAGGTCCTCCTGGTCGAGCTCCGCCGCACGCTCGGGGCGCCAGGGATCCAGCACGCGTCGGCTCCGCCAGAGCTCGACGAGCACGCGCGGCAGCCGCGCCTTCGCCCGCGCCGAGAGCAGCCGCGAGCGCAGGAAGCGCAGCGGCGAGTCGTAGTCTGCCGGCTCCAGGCGGCCGGACCGCAACACCGCGCTGCTCGCGTGCGCGAGCTCGACGACGCGCGGCCCGAGGCCGACCAGCGTGGCCACGTCGTGCAGGTTGCGGTAGCCGCTGGCGATGAGCCGGGTCCCGCGTTCCAGCAGGAACTCGCCGTGACGCTCGCTGCGCATGCGACCGCCGGGGACGGCCTCGCGCTCGATCACCTCCACGTCGTGGCCTGCCTGGCCCAGCCGCCAGGCGCAGGTGAGGCCGGCCACGCCGGCGCCCACCACCACGATGGCCGCCACTAGGTCTGGCCTCGCGGCAGCGCGTCGCGCACGGCCCGGCGCAGCGCATCGGGGGCGAAGGGCTTCTGGAGGAAGTGGCCGCCGGCGGCCGAGAGCCGCTCGCGCAGGGCCGCCTCGGGCGCGGCACCACTGGTCACGACCACGCCGAGTCCCGGCCGTGCCTTCAACACGCGCGCGAGTCCCTCGGCGCCGCCACCGGGCATCGTCACGTCGAGCACGATCACCGCGATCGAAGAGGCGGAGTCGGCGCAGGCGCGCACGGCGTCGTCGCCGTTCTCGACCGCCATCACCTTGAGCCCGTCGGATTCGAGCACGCGCACCATGAGCCGGCGCAGCAGCGGCTCGTCGTCGGCCACGAGGACGGCGGGACCCTCGTCCATGGGGCGGATGATACCCCGCGGCCCCCGGCGGGGCGTCGGGTGACCGGGTTGCTGGATGGCGAAAACGAGACGAATATCGGCGGGTGACCTCACCCATGGCCGCTCCGGGCTACGTCGAGCTGCGCTGCCGCAGCGCCTTCTCCTTCCTGGAGGGCGCCTCCAACCCCGAGGACCTGGCGGAGCGCGCCGCCGAGCTCGGCCACCGCACCCTCGCCCTGGCCGATCGCGACGGCCTCTACGGGCTGCCGCGCTTTCACGCCGCCGCGCGGGCCTGCGGCCTGCGCGCGAACGTCGGGGCCGACGTCGGCCTCGCGGGCGGCGGGCGCCTCCTGCTGCTGGTCGAGTCCCGCCGGGGCTGGCGCAACCTCTCGCGCCTGCTCACGCGGGCGCGCTGCGACTCGCCGCGCGGCGCCCCCCGCACCCGCCTCGAGCTCCTGGAGGCACACGCCGGCGGGCTGGTCGGCCTGCTGCGCGCCGACGCCATGCTCGACCCGATGACACTCGACCGCGTCGCGGGCATCCTCGGCCGCAACCGCTTGTGGGTGGACGTGTCGCGCTCGCACGAGCGCGCCGCGGAGGTCGCGGCCCGCCGCGGCGTCGCGCTGGCCGAGGCCGCCCGCGTGCCCGTGGTCGCCAGCGGCGACGTGCGCATGCACCGACCCGAGCGGCGTCGCCTGCTCGACGCGCTCACCTGTCTCCGGCATGGCACCACGCTCGATCGCGCGGGCCGCCTCCTGCTTCCCAACTCCGAGCGGTGTCTACGCACGCACGCCGAGACGGCGGCGCGTTTCGCCGATCGCCCGGAGTGGCTGCGCGCCAGCCTCGAGGTGGCCGAGCGCTGCGAGTTCACGCTGGAGGACCTGGGCTACTGCTTTCCGAGCTTCCCCGTGCCGGAGGGCGAGACCCAGGCGGCCTGGCTGCGCCGCGAGACCCTGGCCGGAGCGCGCGAACGCTACGGCGACCCGCTCCCGCCGCGCGTGCGCGCGCAGCTCGAGCACGAGCTCGCGGTGATCGAGAAGCTCGACCTCGCCGGCTACTTCCTGATCGTGCACGACGTGGTGCGCTTCGCGCAGCGCGCGGGGATCCTGGCCCAGGGCCGCGGCTCTGCCGCCAACAGCGCCGTCTGCTACGCGCTCGGCATCACGGCCGTCGATCCCGTCGGCATGGAGCTCCTGTTCGAACGCTTCCTCTCGGAGGAACGCGGCGAGTGGCCGGACATCGACATCGACCTTCCGTCGGGCGACCAGCGCGAGAAGGCGATCCAGTACCTGTTCGCGAAGTACGGCCCCCACGGCGCCGCCATGACGGCGAACGTCATCACCTACCGCACGCGGCTCGCCATCCGCGAGATGGGCAAGGTGCTCGGCCTGGCGGAGGAAGCGATCGACCGGCTGGCGAAGCTGCTCTCGAGCTTCGAGTACGACGAGCGACCCGAGGGCCTGCCCCGGGTGCTGCGCCAGGCGGGCGTGGACCCGGCGGCGCCGCGCGTGCGCTGGCTGCTCTCGCTGCTGCGCGACGTGCGCGGCCTGCCGCGCCACATGGGCCAGCACTCGGGCGGCGTCGTGATCGCGGCGGGACGGCTCGACGAGGTGGTGCCGATCGAGCCCGCAGCGATGCCGGGGCGCTCGATCGTGCAGTGGGACAAGGACGACTGCGCGGACCTCGGCATCATCAAGATCGACCTGCTCGGGCTCGGCATGCTGGCGGCGCTGGAGGAGACGATTCCGCTGGTGCACGCACACGAAGGGGTGTCGATCGACCTGGCCCGGCTCCCGCCCGATGACCCCACGACCTACGCCATGATCCGTCGGGCCGACACCATCGGCGTGTTCCAGATCGAGAGCCGCGCCCAGATGGCGACGCTCCCGCGCATGAAGCCCGAACGCTTCTACGATCTCGTGGTGGAGGTGGCCATCATCCGGCCCGGCCCGATCGTGGGGCAGATGGTGCACCCCTACCTGAACCGTCGCGCGGGACGCGAGCCGGTGTCGTATCCCCATCCGAGCCTCGAGCCCATCCTGCGCCGCACGCTCGGCGTTCCGCTGTTCCAGGAGCAGCTGCTGCGCCTGGCGATGACGGCGGCGGGCTTCTCGGGCGGCGAGGCCGAGGAGCTGCGGCGCGCCATGGGATTCAAACGCTCGGCGGAGAAGATGGCGCGGCTCGAGGCGCGGCTGCGCGCGGGAATGACGGCCCGCGGCATCACGGGCGAGGCGCAGGAGCAGATCGTCCGGGGCATCACCTCGTTCGCGCTCTACGGATTCCCCGAGTCGCACGCGGCGTCGTTCGCTCTTCTGGCCTACGCCTCGGCCCATCTGAAGGCGCACCATCCGGCCGCGTTCCTGGCCGGACTGCTGAACGCCTGGCCCATGGGCTTCTACGGCCCGGCGACGCTGGTGAAGGACGCGCAGCGCCACGGCGTCGAGGTGCGGCCGCTGGATGCGACGTCCTCCTGCTGGAGGTGCACGCTGGAGCCGGGCGCTCCGGCCGGCGAGACGCCGGCGGGGTCGGAGGCGCCCCGGATCGCCCCCGCCGTGCGCATCGGCTTGCGCTACGTGGCGGGCCTGCGCGAGGCGGCGGCGCGGCGGCTCGAGGCCGAGCGGGCACGCGCGCCCTTCCGCGACACGGCGGATCTGGCGCGGCGCGCGGCGCTGCGGCGCCCGGAGCTCGAGGCGCTGGCGGAGGCGGGCGCGCTGGCGGGCCTCGGAGCGGGCGCGCGCCGCTCGGCCCTGTGGCAGGTCGCCGCGCTGGATCGCGAGCCGGACTCGCTCCTGGCTGGCCTTCCGGCCGCGGGCGCAGCGTCGCCGCTGGCGGAGATGTCCTCCCTCGAGACGACACTCGCCGACTACCGCACGGCCGGGCTGACCACCGGCCCGCACCTGGTCGCCCACCTGCGGCCGCGCCTGCGCAGCCGGGGCCTGCTCTGCGCCGCCGAGCTCGCGCGCGTGCCCGACGGACGCTTCGTGCGCACGGCGGGACACGTGATCGTGCGCCAGCGCCCGGGCTCGGCGAAGGGCTTCTGCTTCCTCACCCTGGAGGACGAGACCGGAACCGCGAACGCGATCCTGACACCGGACCTCTTCCGTCGCTTCCGCGCGCCGCTGCACGAGGCTTCCGTGGTGGAGATCGCCGGGCCGTTGCAGAACGTGGACGGCGTGGTCCACGTGCAGGTCCGGGAGCTACGGGCCCTGCGCCCGCGGGATCTCCTCCCCCCCTCGCACGACTATCGCTGAAGCGGCATCCTTCCGGCCCCGCCCCCGGACGAGGACCGCATGGCCGACCGCTTGCTCCGCACCCTCCGCTGTCGCAACGACCACCGTCCCGGCGTGCTGGGGCGCCTCGCCACCGCCCTCGGAGTGGCCGGATGCAACATCGGCGACATCCGCACCGTGCGGGTGGGCCCCGACCACATCGTGCGCGACATCGACGTGCTGGCCGAAGACCAGGCGATGCTGCGAAAGACCATCGACGTGGTGCGCGGGATCGACGGCGTGGACCTGCTCGACGTGATCGACGACGTGCACGAGCTGCACATCGACGGGAAGCTCGAGGTCCGGCCGACCCACCCCGTGCGCACGCTCCACGACCTGCGGCGCGTCTACACGCCGGGCGTGGCCGAGGTGGTGCAGACCATCGTGGACCGACCGGACGAGGCCTACCTCTACACCATTCGCGGGAAGACGGTGGCGATCGTGACCAACGGGACCCGTGTGCTCGGCCTCGGCAACGTGGGGCCGGTGGCCGCCCTCCCGGTGATGGAGGGCAAGGCCGCCCTGCTGCACCAGTTCGCCGGGCTCTCCGCCTTCCCGCTGGTGCTCCAGGCGCGTGACGCCGAGACCATCGTGCAGACGGTGATGCAGATCGCGCAGGGCTTCGGCGCGATCCAGCTCGAGGACATCGAGTCGCCGGTCTGCTTCGAGGTGGAGCGTCGCCTGGTCGAGGGCCTGGAGATGCCGGTCCTGCACGACGACCAGCATGGCACCGCGGTGGCGGTGCTCGCGGCGGCGCTCACCGCCACGCGGCGCGCAGGTCTCGACCTCGCCAGCCTGCGGGTGGGCGTGGTCGGTCTCGGCGCGGCGGGGACCGCCATCGCGCGCATGCTGGGCGAGGCGAGTCGGGGCCCGGTGCTCGGCTTCGACCCGAATCCGGAGGCGCAGGCCCGCCTGCGGGGCGTCGGCGGCGAGCCGCTGGCGGACCTGGCGGCGCTGCTGGCGCAGGCCGACCTGGTCGTGCTCGTGACGGGCCGCGCCAACCTGCTCTCGGCCTCCAAGGTGCGTCGCGGTCAGGGCATCTTCGCCCTCACCAACCCCTATCCCGAGATCCGGCCCGAGGACGCCCTCGCGGCGGGGGCGGCGTTCGCCGCGGACGGCCGCTCGGTCAACAACCTGCTCGGCTTCCCGGGGATCCTGCGCGCGGCGGTCGACTGCCGCGCGCGGCGCATCGCGCCGTCCATGTACGTCGCGGCGGCCCGCGCCATCGCCTCCCTGGCGCGCGAGGACGAGCTCGTGCCGAGCCCGCTTCGACCCGAGGTGCACCGTGCGGTGGCGCGGGCGGTGGCGGAGGCGGCGCAGCGGGCCGGGGTGGCCCGCCTGAGCGTGCCCACCGACTACCAGCTCGACGAGCCGTTCCACACGCTGCGCGGCGCAGACTTCGTCCCGCCCGGCGGCTGAGCCCGACGCCCGGCGGCGCAGCCGCCGGTGCGCCTAGGGCAAGCGAAGCGCGCAGCGAGCCGAAGGCGAGCGGAGGGCGCGGCCCGGCTGCGCAGCCGCCGGTGCGCCTACGACTCCAGGCCGGCCAGGTGCTCGCGGATCCGGGCGGCCAGGCGGTCGGGCGTGAAGCCGTAGTCCTCGGCCAGCGCGGCCAGCGGCGCCGACGCGCCGAAGCGATCGATGCCGTAGACGAGACCCCGCGCGCCGACCAGCGGCAGGTAGCTCGCTCCGCGCGCCGCTTCGACGGCGACCACCGGTGTGCCGTCGGCCGGCACCACACTGTGTCGGAAGGCCGCGGGCTGCCGCTCGAAGACGTCGAGCGACGGCATCGAGACGACGCGCGCCAGGAGCCCATCCGCCGCGAGCTTGGCCGCGGCCTCGAGCGCCAGCGCGACCTCCGAGCCCGAGGCCACCAGCACCACGGACGGGCGGGCCTCGTCCCGCACCACGTAGCCGCCTCGGGCGATCGACTCCAGCGGGAAGCCCGCAGGCCGCGGCAGGGCGGGAAGCTTCTGGCGCGTGAGCGCGAGGAGCGCCGGACCCCGGCGCTGCTGCACGCAGGAGGCCCACGCGACGGCCGTCTCGACACCGTCGGCCGGCCGCCACAGCGTCAGGTCGGGGATCGCACGCAGCGCGTCCAGCTGCTCGATCGGCTGGTGCGTCGGGCCGTCCTCGCCCAGGAAGATCGAGTCGTGGGTGAAGACGAAGATCGGGCTCACGCCCATCAGCGCGGCCAGCCGAAGCGACGGTCGGAGGTAGTCGCTGAAGATCAGGAACGTGGCACCGAAGGCCTGGAACGTGCCCTCGAGGGTGATCCCGTTGGTGATGGCCGCCATCGCGTGCTCGCGGATCCCGTAGTGCAGGTTGCGACCGAGGAAGCGGTCGGTGCCCGCCGGTGCCGCCGGGCCTACGTCGCCTCCCCCTTCGATGGTGGTGAGGTTCGATTCCGCGAGATCGGCGGAGCCGCCGACCAGCCACGGCGCCACCGCCGCCAGACGCTGGATCACCTGGCTCGAGTGCTGGCGGGTGGCCGCCTCCCTGCCCTCGAGACCCGCGGCGAGCGTGTGCAGCAGGTCGGCCGGCCAGCGGCGTGCGCGCAGAGCGTCCCAGGACGCTGCCCGATCGGGATGCGCGGCGCGCCAGCGCGCCAGCGCCGCGTCGGCCGCGGCGCGCTCGGCCTTCTTTTCGGCGATCCGCTCGGCGAAGTAGGCCCGCACCTCGTCGGGCACCAGGAACGTGGGCTCGGCCGGCCAGCCGAGCGCCTGCCGCGTGAGCTTCACCTCCTCGGCTCCGAGCGGCGCGCCATGGGCCTTCGACGTCCCGGCCTTGTTGGGCGCTCCGTAGCCGATGGTGGTGCGCATCAGGATCAGCGACGGTCGGTCCACCTCGGCCTTCGCGGCCACCAGGGCGGCCCGGATTCCGGCGTGGTCGAGGCCGTCCACCGACTGCACGTGCCAGTGCTGCGCCTCGAAGCGCCGGGCCACGTCCTCGCTGAAGGCGAGCCGGGTCGGGCCGTCGATGGTGATGTGGTTGTCGTCGTAGAGATAGATCAGATTTCCCAGGCCCAGATGGCCCGCGATCGAGCCGGCCTCCGCCGAGATGCCCTCCATCAGATCGCCGTCGCTCACGAAGCCATACACGAGATGCTGTCCAGGGCCCTCGCCGTCATGGGCGAACCGCGCCCGGGTCATGCGGGCCGCGATGGCCATCCCGACGCCGTGGGCGAAGCCCTGGCCGAGAGGGCCCGTGGTGAGCTCCACGCCGGGCGTGTGGCCGTACTCCGGATGGCCCGGCGTGCGAGAGCCGAGCTGGCGGAAGCGCTCGAGCTCCGACAGCTCGAGCCCGAAGCCGAAGAGGTGGAGCAGCGAGTAGAGCAGCATCGAGGCGTGGCCGCAGGAGAGCACGAAGCGGTCGCGCAGCGGCCAGGACGGGTCGGCGGGATCGAAGCGCAGGTGGCGGTCCCACAGCTCGAAGGCCGGCCCGGCCAGCGCCATCGGCGTTCCGGGGTGACCGGACTTCGCCTTCTCCACCGCATCGATCGCGAGGAAGCGGATCGTGTTCTCGATGCGCGCACGCAGCGCCGGCGTGAGCTCTCCCGCCATGACAGCACCTCCCTTGGCGTGGGATCTCGCGAGGAGGGTCGACGATATCGCGTCGGGCGGGCAATCGGAACGGACGCGCCGGACGGACGGCGAGGCGATCCCGGGACGCGGCGCTCGCGCCCCGGGATCGCCCGGTCTTGGCGCACCGGCGGCTCTCGCCACCGGGCTGCGCGCTTCGCTTGCCTCAGGCCGTCTGCACGGCGATCCGGCGCGGCCGGTGCGCCTCGGCCTTCGGCAGGTGGATCTCCAGCACGCCGTCGCGCATCTGAGCGCTGATGCGCTCGGCGGCGATCCGGTCCGAGAGCTGGAACTCGCGGTGCCAGCCGCCGAGCCGATACTCGCGATGCAGCGGCACCCAGGCCGGATCGGGCCCGAGTGCGAGGTCGCCGTCGATCGAGAGCACCCCCTCCTCGAGACGGATCTGGACGTGGTCGCCGTCGGTGCCCGGCATCTCGGCGTAGACCCGGTACTCGTCGGGCAGCTCCACGATGTCCACGTCGGGCCGGAAGACCGGCCCCGTGCGCGTGAGCTCGCGAGCCACCGGCTGCTTCGGCTGGGCCTCGAGCTCGCGCTGCGTGCCTTCCACGGGCTTCTGGCTCATGTCGTGCCTCCTCTCTCGGGTGGCCTCAGTGGCTCCGGACCTCGATGCGTCGCGGCCGGTGCTGGGCCTGCTTCGGAAGCCGCACCGTGAGGACGCCGTGTCGGTAGAGCGCCTCCACCTTCTCGGAGTCGATTGGCGCCGGAAGCTCCACCGTGCGGCGGAACACACCGCCGCGACGCTCGCGGCGATGCACGCTCAGCTTGGGATCCGAGGGCAGCTCGATGCGACGCTCGCCGCGCAGGGTCACTCGCGGCCCCTCCACCGAGAGCTCGAGCGCCTCTTGCTTCAGGCCGGGGAGCTCCGCCGTCAGGATGTAGGCGTCGTCGCTCTCGTAGAGCGCCAGCGGCGGCTCCACGCCGCTGCTCGCGCGGGGCTGCTGCCCGCCAAACTGGTCGAAGAAGGTGTCGAGGTCGCGGCGAAGTCGCTCGAAGAGGTCCCCGGGCGCCGCGCCCGAGGGCGAGCTGAATCCGACCCAGGCCATGATCGTGCCTCCTCCCGTCCTGGAACTGCGCGCTCCGGCATCCGGAACGCGGTCTCCTGGGAGGTAAGCACCCGTCGACGGGGGTCAAGGCGCCGGCCGGGCTCGAGCGCGGTCGGGGCGAGCAGGGAGCGCGGGGTCGGGGTGGTGGGATTCGAACCCACGACGCGGAACCCCCAAAGTTCCGGCTCTGGCCGCTGAGCTACACCCCGGAGCCCGCCGGACGGCGGTCTGGCCGGGTCAACCTACCAGACGCGTCCCCCGGTGGGAAGGCGGACTCCGCGTGATAACTTGCGCGCGTGCCCACCCCGCAGGAAGCGCCGCCCGAGCCCTGGGCCGAGCGCCTGCGTCGCTTTCCCACCGCGCTCGGCGAGCCGGGCTTCGTGGCCGCGGCCTGTCTGGTCGGCGTGCTGACCGGCGGCGCCGCCATCGCCTTCGCCGAGCTGATCGCGCTGGTGCAGTGGGTGGCGATCGGCGGACGCGATCTCGCGCTCTACCTGGTGCCGTGGATCCCGTGGTGGCGGGTGCTGCTCGCGCCGACCATCGGGGGACTGCTGGTCGGCCTCGCGCAGCGGGTCTTCGGCCGCGAGAGCGAGGGGCACGGCGTACCGGACGTGATGGAGGCCGTCGCGCTGCGCGGCGGCCGGGTCGCGCGGCGCGTGGTGGTGACGAAGGCCGTGGCGTCCGCGCTCACCATCGGAAGCGGCGGCTCCGCCGGACGCGAAGGCCCGATCGTGCAGATCGGCGCGAGCGTGGGATCGGCGGTGGGGCAGCTCCTGCGGCTGCCGGCGGATCGCCTCCGCACGCTCACCGCCGCCGGCGCCGCCGGCGGCATCGCGGCGGCCTTCAACGCGCCGATCGCGGGCGCCTTCTTCGCGCTCGAGGTGATCGCACGCAACTTCGCCACCACCACCTTCGGTCCGGTGGTGCTCTGCGCCGTGTTCTCGACGGTCGTGTCGCGGCTCTGGTTCGGCGCGACACCCGCCTTCCGGGTGCCGCCGTTCGAGCTCGGCGCCTGGTGGGAGACCACGCTGGCCGCGCCGCTCGGCGTCTTCTGCGGGCTGGTGGCGGTCTGGTTCGTGGTGCTGATGGCACGCGTCGAGCACCTGTTCGCGCGGCTTCCGCTGCCCCGACCCCTCAAGCCGGCCGTGGGCGGCTTCCTGGTCGGCGTGCTGATCCTGGCCACGCCCTTCGGACTGGGCGCGCATCTCTACGGTGTCGGCTACGAGACCATGGACCAGACGCTCTCCAAGTCGCTGGCGTGGTGGAGTCTCGCGATCCTGCTCGTGGTGAAGCCCCTTGCCACCGGCACCACCCTCTCCTCCGGAGGGTCGGGCGGGGTATTCCAGCCCTCGCTCTACATCGGCGGGCTGGCGGGCGGAGTCTTCGGCGCGCTCGTCCCGCACGTCGTGCCCGGCGCGACCATGGGTCCGGGGGCCTGGGGCCTGGTGGGAATGGCGGCGGTGCTGGCGGGCAGCTCGCACGCTCCGGTGACGGCGATCCTGCTCGCGTTCGAGCTCACCCAGGACTACGCCGTGATCCTGCCGGTGATGGTCGCGTCCGCCGTCGCCACCCTGGTGGCTCGCACGCTCTACCGGGACTCGATCTACACGCGGACGCTTCGCGAGCGCGGCATCGACCTCGACCGTCGGGAAGACGTGGTGCTGCGCGGCGTGTCGGTCGGCGAGGTCATGCAGCGCAACCCTCCCGCCGTGCGGATGGACGCGCCGCTCGACGTGGTGCTGGCCCGCTTCCTGGACGGCGACGTCGGGGCGGTCTTCGTGATCGACGCCGACGGGCGCCTGCTCGGGCAGGTGTCGCTTCACGACGTGAAGGCGAGCCTCGGCGAAGAGGCCACGCTGGGCGGGATCGTGGTGGCCGGAGACGTGTCGGAGCGCTCGCCCGTCGTTCGCCCCGAGACCACCGTCGCCGACGCACTGGCGCGTCTCACCCGCGAAGGCCGCGAGGTGCTCGGGGTGGTGGACGCCGATGGACGCCTGGTGGGTGCCCTGGCCGCCCGCGGCGTGATGGACGTTCTCGCGCGCGAGGCGCTGCGCGGGGAGTGGGTGGGTGTCGTCTCCGCGCGCCGGCGTCGTGGCGGCGAGTCGAGCGGGCTCCGCCTCTCGCGCGGCGTCGAGATCCGCCCCTTCCCGGTGCCCGACGCGCTGCTCGGCGCGACGCTCCGCACCCTGAACCTGCGCAGCCGCTTCGGGCTCTCGGCGATCGCGCTGCGACGCGAGGGCGCCGATCAGGGAGTGGACCCGGACCGCCCGCTCACGAAGGGCGACACGCTGGTCCTGATGGGAGAGCCGCGCAGCTTCGCGCGTTTCTCGGAGAGCCTGCGGCAGCCCTGAGCGTCAGACCAGCTGGATCGGCTGGAAGACCTTCTCTTCCAGCCACTGCAGCAGATCTCGCAGCGAGCTGTCGGGCCGCACCTCGTGGCCCATCTCGTACTCGCGGTAGGTCAGGTTCACGCCGAGTCCGCGCAGCGTCTCGCGCGACTCCTGCGCGCGCGCCACGGGGATCATCGGGTCCTCGGTGCCGTGCTGCACCAGCACCGGCAGCCCCTCGTGCTGCGGCTGGCGGGAGATCGAGGCCGCGAGCGCCGGCGGCAGCCACGCCGAGAGCGCCACCAGGCCCGCGAAGAGCGCGGGCTCGCGCAACACCAGGTCGTAGGCCATGACACCGCCCTGGCTGAAGCCCAGGGCCACCAGCTTCCGGCGGTCCACGGGATAGCGATCCAGCGCCTGCTCCAGGAAGCTCCGCAGCGCCGCCGCCCCCTTGCGAAACTCGAAGGGATCGAGCGGGCCGCCGGCAGTGAGCGGAAACCAGCCGTGGCCCGCGAAGCCCTGTCCCAGGTCCACCAGCGTCGGACCTTGCGGGCAGAGCACGAGGGCCTCGCCTCCGTGCAGCACCGGAGCGAGCCCGAGCAGGTCGTGCGCGCTCGCACCCCAGCCGTGGAGCGCGAGCACGGCGGGAAAGGGGCCGGGACCGGCGGGAACGTGGGCGGTGTAGAGAAGCTCCATCCGGCGAGGATACGCCATGCGGGACCCGGCCCGCCCGTGCTATCTCCCCGTCGTGAGCATGCCCCTCGAACCGGAACGCGCGCTCCGCGCGAGCTCCCGCACCCTGCTCGACAAGGTGTGGGACCTCCACAGCGTGCGCGAGCTCCCGAACGGACAGACGCAGCTCCTGATCGGCCTGCACTTGATCCACGAGGTCACGAGCCCTCAGGCCTTCGCCATGCTGCGCGAGATGGGCCTGCGCGTGCGCTTCCCGCAGCGCACCTTCGCCACCGTGGACCACATCATTCCGACGGATTCGCAGCTCCGCCCGCTCTCGGACGCGCTCGCCGAGGCGATGATGGGCGAGCTCGAGCGCAATTGTCGCGAGCAGGGGATCCAGCTCTTCGATCCGGCGAGCGGTCATCAGGGCATCGTGCACGTGATCGGCCCCGAGCTCGGCCTGACCCAGCCGGGCACGACGATCGCCTGCGGCGACAGCCACACCTCGACCCACGGTGCGTTCGGCGCGGTGGCGTTCGGCATCGGAACGAGCCAGGTCCGGGACGTGCTGGCGACCCAGTGCCTCGCGATGGCGCGACCGCGCGTCCGCCGCATCGAGGTGACGGGCAAGCTCGCCGCCGGCGTGTACGCCAAGGATGTGATCCTCGCGATCATCCGGCGCCTCGGCGTGAAGGGCGGGATAGGCTTCGCCTACGAGTATGCCGGCAGCGTGCTCGAGGGGATGACCCTCGAGGAGCGGATGACCGTCTGCAACATGTCGATCGAGGGCGGTGCGCGCTGCGGATACGTGAATCCGGACGAGACGACCTTCGCCTATCTGCGGGGCCGCGAGTTCGCGCCCCGCGGCGACGCCTTCGAGCGCGCCGTCGCCTGGTGGCGGCGCATCGCCAGTGACCCCGGCGCGAGCTACGCCGACCAGGTCGAGCTCGACGGCCGCGTCATCCCGCCCACCGTGACGTTCGGGATCAATCCCGGCCAGAGCGTGGGGATCGACGAGGCGATCCCGCGCCTCGACGGGATCCCGTCCGACGAGCGACCCGGCCTGGAGGAGGCGCTCGCCTACATGGAGCTGCGTCCCGGCCAGAAGATCGCCGGGACGGCGATCGACGTCGCGTTCATCGGCTCCTGCACCAACGGGCGCATCTCGGACCTGCGCGAGGCGGCACGCGTGGCGCGCGCCGGGCGCGTCGCGGCCGGCGTGAAGGCGCTGGTGGTGCCCGGCTCCCAGGCGGTGGCGCGGCAGGCGGAAGCCGAGGGGCTCGACGAGGTGTTCCGGGCCGCCGGCTTCGAGTGGCGCGAGCCCGGCTGCTCGATGTGCCTGGCCATGAACCCGGACAAGCTGGTCGGCCGGCAGGTCTGCGCCTCCTCCAGCAACCGCAACTTCAAGGGTCGCCAGGGCTCGCCGAAGGGCCGCACCCTGCTGATGTCGCCGGCGATGGTCGCGGCGGCGGCGCTGGCCGGGCGGGTGCGCGACGTGCGGGAGGTGCTCTGATGGCGCGCCCGCCGATCGAGCGCGTCGTCGGCCGTGGCTGCGTGCTGCGCGGTGACGACATCGACACCGACCGCATCATTCCCGCGCGGTTCATGAAGGTCGTGACCTTCGATGGCCTGGGTGAGCACGTATTCGCCGATGACCGCGCACAGGCCAAGGGCAACCACCCGCTCGACGACCGACGCTTCCACGGCGCGGAGATCCTGGTCGTGGGGCGAAACTTCGGCTGCGGCTCCTCGCGCGAGCACGCCCCCCAGGCGCTGCTGCGCCACGGCTTCCGCGCCTTCGTCGGGGCGTCGTTCGCGGAGATCTTCGCGGGCAACTGCGCGGTGCTCGGCCTCCCCTGCGCCACGCTCGAGCCGCCGGATCTGTCGGCGCTGATGGACTCGATCGAGCTCGACCCGACCCAGGAGCTGGTGCTCGACCTGCGCGCCGCGACGCTGCGCTCGCGCGCGGGCAGCGCGCCCGTCGGCGTCCCCGCCGGCGCGCGCCAGCAGCTCCTCGACGGCACCTGGGACACCACCTCCGTGCTGCTCGAGGCCGGCGCCGCCATCGAGGCCACCGCGAGCCGCCTGCCCTACTTGCGCGAGTTCGCTGGCTAGCGCCGCCGAGAGGAGACATGCGGCACCACTTCCACCGCTGCCCCAACCTTCGCGTCGTCACCGCCGACGCTTCGGACCTGCACGGGGCGCGCCGGCACGGAGCGGTAGCGCTCGACGAGCTGTGCGAGGCCAAGGGTCTGGCGCCGTGCCTCGGCCTCGTGGAGTGCGACATCCTTTCCGACGCGCAGAAGCGTACCTTGACGGTGGCCCGCGCCACGCGCCTGCGCGAGGAGGACGGTGCCCCGAGCGCCCTCTCCGGCGTCGCGCAGGCACGGTCGGCGGCATACGCGGAGCTGCGGCGCGAGCTGCTGGCCGAGCGCGGGCGCCTGGTGAACGAGAACATCCGCCTGGAGGCGGAGATGGCGCGGCTCGACGCCTTCAAGCGCGACGAGGTGGGAGACGAGGTCGAGCGCGCCGACGCCGAGAGCGGCCTCCGCTTCGACGCGGCGATGGAGCGCCTCTCGGTGCGACGGCTCGACGCGATCGACCGCGCGCTGGACGCGATGGCCCACGGGAGCTACGGCAGCTGTCGCGACTGCGGCGGCAGCATCGAGCTGGACCGGCTGCGCGTGCTTCCCGACGCGCCGCAGTGCTCGAGCTGCGCCCACCGCCACCCGAAGCACTGATCGATCGCGGATCCAGGCGCAGCCGCGGCCGCCGCGCCGCGCCCTCCGCCCGGCTTCGCCTCTTCGCGCCGGCCTGGCACTAGCGCCCGACGAAGCGCGGGTCGCGCTTCTCCAGGAAGGCGGAGAGGCCCTCCACGCGGTCCTCGCTGGCGAAGCTGCCGCCGAAGGCCTGCTGCTCGAGGACGTGGGCGAGCCGCACGTCGGCGTCCTGACCTTCCTGGAGCACGCGCTTGGCGACGCGCACGGCGAGCGGGCCCTTCCGCGCGAGCGTGTCTCCCGCCTCGATCGCCTTCGCCACCAGCTCCTCTGGCGCGAAGAGGCGGTTGGCGAGGCCGATGCGCAGCGCGGTCTCCGCGTCGATCGGCTCCCCGGAGAGCACCAGCTCCTTGGCCCAGGCGATGCCCACGCGCCGCGGCAGGCGGCTCGTGCCCCCGAACCCCGGGATCAAGCCCAGATTCACCTCGGGCTGCCCGAAGCGCGCGCGGGTGGAGGCGTAGATCCAGTCGCAGGCCAACGCGATCTCGCAGCCCCCGCCCAGGGCGTAGCCGTTCACCGCGGCCAGCGTCGGCACGGCAAGGGCCTCCAGCGCCGCGGCGGCGGCGTGTCCCAGCCGGCTGTAGGCCTCGGCCTCGCCCGGGCTCATCCTCCTCATCTGCGCGATGTCGGCGCCCGCGGCGAAGGCACGGCCCTCGCCCGTGAGCACCAGCGCACGGACCGCGGGATCGCGACCGGCTTCCTCCACGCGCTGCCGCAGCGCCTCCAGCGTGGCGCGATCGAGCGCGTTCAGCACCTCGGGACGGGCCAGGGTCAGCAGCGCCACGGCGCCACGGCGTTCGGTACGGACGGGCTCGGTCACGATGGGCTCCTCAGGAAGAGTTGGGGTCGACGATCACGGGGGCTGCGCCGCCGAGGGCCGAGCGCAGGAACGTCACCTGCTGCCGCAGCGACTCCACGGCCCGCTGCGCGCAGTAGTGTCCTTCGCTGCCGCTGACGGGCGTCAGTGCCGCGCAGCCCGCTGTGGGAGGTATGCCTTGCAGACCCGTCGGCGCGTACTGCACCAGACCCGCGGTGGTGTCGGGTCCGAGGTTCGCCCGGAGCGGCGCCGGCACGCTGCCGAGGAACGGCACGGGCCGAAGCACGGGCCCGACCAGCGGGATCGGCCCGAGCGCCCACGCCAGGGACTCGGTGGCGGCGTTCGGCACCAGGGAGTCGTCGATGCCCTCGATCAGCAGCACGCTGGCCGGACGCCGGCTCGCGTCCGCCGCCAGCGGGTCGCGGTACAGGAAGCGCGCGTGGTTGTGGCCGTCCTGGGCATCGAAGAGCTGCTGGAAGATCGAGACCCCGGCCCACACGTCGCCGGGCGAGAGGTCCGGATGCAGGCTCGCGAGCTGCTGGAGCAGGGCGTCGGGCTGCTGGTGGAGCAGCACCTCGGCCAGGCGCGCGCCGCCCGCGACCAGCACCGCGCTCCCGATCTCGGGCGCGTAGGGCAGGAGCGCCGGAGCGCCGTTCGCGCCTTCGCTCACGCCGAGGAAGGCGAGGGGCGTCGCGAAGTCCGGCACGCCGTCGGGCTGGCTCGCCAGGCCGTTCGGGCCCTGGACCAGCGGGAGCACGTCGAGGCCCGAGAGGCCGCGCAGGAAGGCGAGCTGCTCCGCATGCGTCTCCACCCAGTAGTCCGGAAGACGGTGATTCGCGAGGAGCGCGCCGAACACCGCGGAGAGCTGACTCTCGATCCGTTGCTGGTCGGAGCCCACGGGGGCGATCTCGCGATTGAGGACGTCCGTGAAGCCGATCACGGCGAAGCCCGCAGCGGCCAGCCCGCGGCGAGCGGCGCCCGGCACCTCCGCCTCGGCGCTGCCCGGATCGCCGTGCTGGTAGAGCACGAGGGGCATCGGCAGGGTGGCGAGCGCCCGGGGCACGGCGAGCGTGAACGACACCGGGCGGCTGCGCGTGGAGCGTGGCGCGCCCGCCGCGTCGCGCGCGAGGTTCGCGCCATCTCGCCAGTCGGGAGCGTCCCAGCTGCCGCGCACGATGGCGAGGACCGGGCTCGCGGCCGGCTCGGCCGTCACCTCTCCGACGCGAAACGCCGGCGGCGGCGCCGCGGCCACCTGGCTCCGGATCGCGAGGAGATCGCCGGGGAGCGCGTCCGTGCTGCGCACGCTGACGCGCAGGGCCAAGGCCACGTCCCGGCGCGAGATCGGCAGCACGGCGTGACTCTCAATGGTGTCGAGGACGTCCTGGGCGAGGGTGCGCACCCGCGACACCTCCGCGGGCTCTCCGGCCTCGGGCGCTGCGAGAGCCCGCGCGAAGAACTCGGACGGGCCCAGCGGGCGCTCCGGGGACGCCAGCGCCCGGCGCGTCACGACCAGGCCGTAGCGACCGCCCGGAGCCAGCGGCACGGCCGGCAGGATCAGCAGCGAATGGGAGCTGCGACCCGACGGCGTGACGTCGTTTCTCATCTGGAGCTGGAAGGGGACGCGGCTCCCGAGCGCGGCGCCGGGAGCGAGATCGAACAGCCCCACCGTGGCCAGCGGGTCCAGCGACTCGGCCGCGGTGCGCGGCAGCGTCGTGGGGTCCGGCGCCTCGGCCAGCTCGACCACCAGCGGCCCGAGCGGGCTCCAGCCGTCGAGCCGACGCGTGCCGGCCAGGAGCGCCTCGAACAGCTCGGTTCGATCCGGCGGCCCGGCGGGCGGAGGGATCGCGAGGCGGACACCCGTTGGTGTCGAAACGTCGTCCACCAGCCAGAAGTCGTCTGGAAGGGGCGTCACGGCCGTCGGATCGCCTCGGTCGTAGCGCACGGGAACCGCCGTACCGGCCGCCGCCGTCTCGAACGGCAGGCTCTGCCGTCCCGTCGGTCCCTGCCACTCGAGTCCGCAGCGGGCGGAGGGCGGGAGATCCTCCAGGGGAGCGACGACCAGCGTCGCCGGGGCCAGGAAGCGGACGAGCGCCGCCCGCTCCACCCGGCGCCCGTCCTGGACGCAGCCGAGCTGGAGGCCCGACGGCACGGCCGGCGCGGGCGGTGCCGCGAAATCGAGGCGCAGCCAGGCCGTGCGCGGCACCCGCGAGGCGCCGGGCGCCGGGTCGCTGGCAAGGAGCGGCGGCGCCGGGGTCGGCACGTCGAAGGAGAGCACGGCGGTCTGGGCGAGCGACAGTCCATCGTGTCGGAAGCGCGCGGACGCGGACAGGCGATGATGGCTGCCCTCGGGCACCGCGAGCTCCGCCGTCACCGAGCCGGGGCCGGCCGCGGCGGGCAGCGCCACGGGCGCGGCGTCGAGGCGGAGCGCCAGGGAGCCCGGCTCGACCTCGGACTGGAGATCGATCCTCACGCGCACCGTGCCGGGGCCGAATCCCACCAGCGAGAGCTGCAGCGGCTCGTGGGAGGAGCCGCAGGCGAGGGCCGCGAGGAGAAGGACGGGCAGTGCCAGCCGCTGGAGGGCTCCCGGCCTGCGGGTGGCGCGGTCCGAGGCGACAGGATCCGAGGCGGCGGGACGCGCGGCGAGGGGGCGCGAGGTGACGGCACGGCGAGCGGAGCCGCGCGCGATCCGTTCTCGCATGGGCCGCCTCCCGCCTCGCGCGCCGGCGAGCCGGCCGATCTTACCATACGCGCCGGAGTGCTCGTGGTATCGTGCGGGCCTGGCCGGGAGGATCACCATGGGCGCTGCGCGATCCCGTCTGGCGCGCATCGGGCTCGCGCTCGGTGTGCTCTCGCTGCTGGTCGTCGGAGCGGGCCCGCTCGTTGCGCACCTCGCGTGGGTCACCCCGTTCACCGGGTTCCGGATCTTCCTGCTGGGTCTCCTGCTCGGAGGGCTGGCGCTGCTGCTCGGCGCGCTCGCGCTGCTGG
The DNA here is from genome assembly GCA_033853555.1 of Myxococcota bacterium. GTDB lineage: Bacteria > Myxococcota_A > UBA9160 > UBA9160 > UBA9160 > JAWOLJ01. The sequence goes on along the minus strand of JAWOLJ010000021.1, from coordinate 118,547 downwards.
CGACGCGTTCCGTCGCCGCCCGTGCGGACCGCGGACGCGCCTGGGGCGCATTCCTGTGTGGCGCCGCCGTGACCCTGCTGCTGGCCGGCCTGGCCGGCGCGGGCCACGGCCTCCCGCTGATCAACGACATCACCACGAGCCCCGAGGATCCGCCGGCGTACCGCACGGCACCGACCCTGCCGGAGAACCACGGACGCGATTTCGTGTATCCCGCCGCGAACGCGGGGCCCGTGCACGCCGCCTACCCCGACCTCGCTCCGATCACCCTGGCGCTCCCGCCGGCCGAGGCCTTCGGCCGCGCCCTCCGCGCCGCGCAGGCGCTCGGCTGGCAGGTGACGCGCTCGGATCCCGACGCGGGAGAGCTCGAGGCCACCTCGACGTCCCGCGTCTTCCGCTTCGTGGACGACGTCGCGGTGCGGGTGCGGGCGGACGGCGCTGGCTCGCGGATCGACGTGCGTTCGAAGTCACGCGACGGCACGGGCGACCTCGGCGCGAACGCCGCGCGCATCCGCGCCTTCCGCACGCGAATCAGCGCGGGTTGACGCCGAGCGCCTCGCAGGCGGCGTTGCGGGCCCAACGGTAGTCGGCCTTCCCGCTCGGTGACCGCACGATCTCCGCCACGAAGACGAAGGCCCGCGGCAGCTTGAAGTCCGCCAGGTGCTCGTGGCAGGCGCGGCGAAGCTCGTCCTCGCCTGCCTGAGCGTCCTGACGCAGCCGGACCACGGCCGTCACCTGCTGTCCCCAGCGCGGATGCGGCGTGCCCACCACCACGGCGTCGTACACCGCGGGGTGATGCTTGAGCGCATGCTCCACCTCCTCCGCGAAGACCTTCTCGCCGCCGGTGTTGATGGTGACGGAGTCGCGGCCGAGGAGGCGGATCTTCCCGTCCGCCTCCACCATGGCGCGATCGCCCGGCACGGCGTAGCGGCGGCTCTCGATCACGGGGAAGGTGCGCGCCGTCTTCTCCGGGTCCTTGTAGTAGCCGAGCGGGATGTGCCCCTCGCGAGCGAGCCAGCCCCGCTCCCCCGTGCCCGGGGGCAGCACGCCCGAGAGGTCCTCGCGCAGCACCAGATTGCCCGGCCCCACCGCGAAGTCGCCGGTGGTGCTGCGAGCGCCGGCGGCGCTCAGCTGCGAAGCCTGAGCGCCGCTCTCCGAGGAGCCCAGGGCATCGAGCACGCGCAGGTGCGGGATCAGCTCGAGGAAGCGCTGCTTCAGCGCGGCGGTCAGGATCGCGCCGCCCGAGGTCAGGATCTGGAGCGCGGAGAGGTCGTAACGCTTGCGCTCGAGCTGGTCGAGGAGCGGGCGCCCGAAGGCGTCGCCGACGATCGTGAGGGCGTTCACCCGCTCGCGCTCGACGGTGGACCAGATGTCGTCGGGATCGAGCTTGCGGGGATTCGACTGCACCACCACCGTGCCACCCGCGTGCCAGAAGCTGAGCGCGGCCCAGTGGGCCGCGCCGTGCATGAAGGGGGGCGCCGGCAGGAGTCGAAGGCTCGGGCCCTTGGCGCGCTCCACGATCTCGTCCACCGAGGAGCGGGGCTGCAGCCCACCCAACGCGGCGGCGTAGATGTCCGCCTGGCGCCACAGCACGCCCTTCGGCATCCCGGTGGTGCCGCCGGTGTAGAGGATGTAGAGATCGTCGGCCGAGAGATCGGATGCGGGCGGGCTCGGCTCGGCCCCGGCGAGCGCGCGCTCGTAGTCGACGGCGCCCGCCAGCAGGGGCTCGCCGCTCCCATCGTCCACCTGGAGCCAGAGCCGCACCTGGGCGAGTCGCGCACGGATCCCGTCCACGATCGGCGCGAAGCTCCCGTGGAAGATCACCGCCTTCGCGTCGGCGTTCTCGAACAGGTAGAGCAGCTCCTCCTCCACGTAGCGGTAGTTGACGTTGAAGGGCGCGGCGCGCGCCTTCCAGGCGCCGTACATGCCCTCGAGGTACTCGTTGCAGTTCGTCATGTAGAGAGCGACGTGGTCCTGGCCCGACTCCCAGTTCGCGAGACCGCCGCGCTCGCTCCGCGCGCCCAGGCCGTGCCGGCGCAGGACGTCGGCCAGGCGTCGCGTGCGCTCCGTGAAGTCGGCGTAGCGCAGACGTCGCTCCTGGAAGATCAGGCACTCGCGATCGGGGATCGCCGCGGAGATCGCCTCGTGGATCGCGGCGAGGTTGAGCGGGCGCGGCATGCGGTCCTCCGGCGAAGCGCGAAGCCTGCCCCGCCGCGCCGGGGCTCGCAAGAGCGCGCGACGCTCAGAGCGCGGGCAGCCGCCGCAGCGCGGCCACCGCGTCGAGCGTCGCGGCGACGCGCGCGGGGAGCGGCGCGCGCGGCCGGAAGCCGCCGTCCGGCGCCTGCGCGCCGAGGAGCGCCGAGCGAAGCTCGGCCGGCGCGAGCCGCGCGCCGGGAAGCGCGACCGCGTCGCAGAGCACGAGCACCCGCGCGAGCTGCAGCGCGTCGATGCCGCCGGTGCGGAAGCCGCGCTCGAGCTCCCGCCCGCACCACTGGAGCGCCTCGTCCGAGCGCTCGTCCGGGGTGAACGCGTAGTAGCAGGCGAAGCCCGTGATCGCGTCGAGATCGCCCGCGCGCACCCGCTCGGCCGACCACGCGCCGGCGAGGAAGCGCGCTGCGGCGGCGAAGCTGCGCGGCGGCGTCCAGGGAGCGCGCGCGAGGAGCCCGGCGACGAGGGCGCTGGCGGCGACCTCCTCCAGCCCAGGCAGCTCTCCTGCCGGCTCCGCCGCCCAGCCGCCGTCGTCGCGCTGGGCCGACACCAGGAAGCCCACCGCGGCTCGCGCCACGGGCTCGCGCAGGAGACGCAGCTCCGCCAGCCAGGCGAGGACGCGCGCCGTCGCCGCGACGCTCGAGGCCCCGTGTCCCGCGCCGCGCAGCGTGGCGTCGAAGCCGCCATCCGCCGCCTGGAGCGCCGCGAGCGCGGCCAGCCACTCCGCTCGCCCGCTCGGACCCAGCAGGCATTCGAGGCGGAGCACGTCCAGGGGCGTGCCATGGGCCCGCACGAACTCGCTCGCGCGAGCGATCGCGTCCTGGTCCGTGCTCGCGGAGGTCATGCCCGAAGCCAGAGCCCCTTCAGGTAGACGCCTTCGGGATGATCGAGCGCCACGGGATGGTCGCTCGGCGCTCCGAGCTCGCCCAGCACCTGGAGCGGGCGCCCGGCATCGAGTGACGCGCCGAAGGCGATCTGACGCAGCAACGTGGCGTCGACATGGTGCGAGCAGCTGAAGCAGAGAAGGAGCGCCTCCGGTGCGGCGCGGCGCAACGCCGAGAGCAGCGCGTCCTTGTGCGCGCGGGCGGCGCGCGCGACGTCGGCCTTGCGACGGGCGAGCGGGGGCGGATCGAGCAGCAGGAGGTCGTAGCTCGCGCGGTCCTCGCGCAGGAAGCGGAAGCCGTCGGCCTCGTGCAAGGAGGCCGGGACGCCGGGCGCATTCTCCGCCAGGTGGCGCTCGGCCAGGCGCAACGCCTCCGCCGAGGCGTCCACCAGCCGCACGCTCGCGGCTCCACCCCGCGCCGCCGCCACCGCGAACCCGCCGCTGTACGCGAAGACGTCGAGCACGTGCCGCCCCGCCGCGATGCGCTGCACCAGATCGCGCGCATCGCGCTGGTCGAGGTAGAACCCGGTCTTCTGCCCATGGCGCAGGTCCGCCCGATAGCGCCGGCCGCGCTCGTGGACCGGCACCGGCGACTCGGGCGGCGCACCCCAGAGCGCCCCTTCGCGCGCGGCGATGCCCTCGCGCCGTGCGGCCGGCGCGTCGGCGCGCTCGAGCGCGCTGGCCGCGCCGCTGGCCTGGCGCAGTGCGCTCGCCAGCACCTCGCGTCGCAGCGCCATTCCGGCGGAGGAGAGCTTCGCCACCAGCACGTCGCCGTAACGATCCACCACCAGGCCCGGCAGGGCATCGCCCTCGGCGTTCACCAGCCGAACCGAATTGGTGTCGGCGAGGAGCGGATCCGAAGCCCGTCGTGCGACGGCACGCGCCACCCGCTCGACCAGGATCTCGTCACCCGGAGGCTCCTTGCCGAAGTCGAGCATTCGCACCCGGATCTGCGACGCGGGAGACCAGTGTCCGAAGCCGAGCGTCTCGCCCTCCGCCGAACGCACCCGCGCCCACGTCCCCGGCTCGCCCTCTCCCTCGACCCGCGCCACCGCCCCCGAGAGAACCCACGGATGGCGGCGGCGCAGCGAGCGATCGCGGCCCGGATGCAGCACCACGTCGAGCATGGCGTCACGCTCCCACATCCCCTCGGCTCCGTCCACCCGGCGTGCGCTCCGCGAAGTGCTACCCGTGGGCCGAGAGCAGGTACCGGAGGTCCCATGCGCCCGACGCCCGACTCCGCACCGCCCGCGACCAATCGCCTGGCGGGCGAGACCAGCGCCTATCTCCGCCAGCACATGCACAACCCCGTGGACTGGCATCCGTGGACGCCCGAGGCGCTCGAGCGCGCGCGGCGCGAGGATCGCCCGCTCCTGGTGTCGATCGGCTACAGCGCCTGCCATTGGTGCCACGTGATGGAACGCGAATCGTTCGAGGATCCCGAGACCGCCGCGCTGATGAATCGACTCTTCGTGAACGTGAAGGTGGATCGCGAGGAGCGGCCCGACGTGGACCAGCTCTACATGGACACGGTGGTGCGGCTCACGGGCCATGGGGGCTGGCCGCTCACCGTCTTCTGCACCCCCGACGGTCGTCCCTTCTACGGCGGCACCTACTTCCCGCCGGAGCCGGCGCACGGGCGGCCCTCGTTCCGGCAGGTGCTGGAGGCGGTCGATCGCGCCTGGCGCGAGCGGCGCGCCGAGGTGGAGGAGAGCGCGGGCAGCATCTTGCAGGCGCTGCGCACCCGCCCGCGCGGCGTGGCCAGCGCGCCGCCCGGAGCCGACGGCCTGGCGCAGGCCGCGCGCGAGCTCCTGCGCGGCGCCGACCCGGAGCACGGGGGGTTCGGCGGCGCCCCCAAGTTCCCGATGCCCGCGAGCCTGGACGGCTTGCTCGCCGGCCTGCCGCTCCTGCTGCCGGACGAGCGGCGCGCCTGCCTCTCGTTCGTGCTCCTCACCTGCCGCGAGATGGCGCGACGCGGGCTCTACGACCAGCTCGGCGGCGGCTTCCACCGCTACTGCGTGGACGCGGCGTGGACCATCCCCCACTTCGAGAAGATGCTCTACGACCAAGGCCAGCTCCTGCGTACCTACACCGAGGCGTTTCGAGTCTCCGGGGACGAGGAGCTGGTGTGGCCGGTCCGCGAGACCGTGGAGTACCTGGGGCGCGAGATGACCGCGGCCGAAGGCGGCTTCCACGCCAGCCAGGACGCGGACAGCGAAGGCGAGGAGGGAAGGTACTTCGTGTGGCGGCCGGAAGAGGTCGTCGCGGTCCTCGGGCCGGCGCGCGGCGCCGCCTTCTGCGCGGCCTACGACGTGAGCGAGGCCGGGAACTTCGAGCACGGCACCAGTCATCTGGTGGACGTCGCGCGCCGGCCGCGCGAAGAGCTCGCCCCCGAGCGCGGCGAGCTGCTGGCGGCCCGGCGCCGGCGCGTCCCGCCGGCCACCGACACCAAGCGCGTCGCGGCGTGGAACGGCCTCGCCATCTCGGGTCTCGCGCGCGCCGCGAGCGGGCTCGACGAGCCGGGCTGGCTGCGCGACGCCGCGGCGGCGGCCGACTTCGTGCTGAAGCGCATGCGCGACGCCGAGGGCCGACTGCTGCGCGTCTTCGCCGAGGGACGCGCGGCGGTGTCGGCCTTCCTGGACGACCATGCGGCGCTGCTCGAGGCCTGCCTCGACCTCCACCGCGCGGGCGCGGGGGAGCGTTTCCTCGCGGCGGCGGAAGGGCTCGCCGAGGAGATCACCCGCCGCTTCTTCGACCCGGACGAGGGCGACCTGTTTCTCACGCCGGGCGACGGCGAGCGCCTCCCCGAGCGACCGCGCTCCGACGCCGATGGGGCGACGCCCCACTCCGCCGGCCTGGCGGCGCTCGGCCTGGTGCGTTTCGCGGCGCTGGCGGGCCGCCGGGATCTCGAGCGGGTGGCCGAGCGCGTGATCCGGAGCCATGCCTATCGGGCGGAGCGGATGCCTGCGGCCTTCCCCACCCTGCTCCGTGCGGCCGCTCTGGCCGAGCGCGGCCCGGTGGTGGCGGTGATCGTGGGCGAGGCCGAGGCCTCCGACACGCGAGCGCTCGCCGACCGCGCCCGGCGGGTGCTCGCGCCCGAGGACGCCGTGGTGGTCGTGGACCCGAGAGCGCCGGCTCCGCGCGGCCTCGACCCCGCCTGGCTCGCGGGGCGCGATGCCGTCGGAGGCCGTGCCACGGCGTACCTCTGCCGCGGCACGAGCTGCTCGCTCCCGATCCAGCAGCCGGAGGCCCTGGCCGCCGACGTGCTCCCGACGCGCGGAGGCTGACTTCCAGCGCCCCCGCGCTCTGCTAGTCTCGGCGCCGCTCGCCGTCCCGGATCGAGCGTCCCCGCCGCGCGAGGATCCCATGACGAAGCCCACGGGTCACCGCCAGCTCCACACCGGCCACGACGACGGGCTCCAGGCGCTGGCTCCTCTCGACGTCGCCCGCACCGACTCGGTGGACGCGCTCCTGACCGCGATGGGGCGCACGGCCTTCGGCGGGCGGCGGCTCGGCGAGGCGGTGGACGTGCTCGAGGCCATGGTGCGCGATCCCGCCTGTCTCAAGGTGGTGACGGTCGCCGGCGCCATGACGATCGCCAAGCAGGGCCTCGTGCTGTGCGAGATGATCGACCGCGGCTGGGTTCAGGCGGTGATCGCGACCGGGGCGCTCATGACCCACGGCTTCGTGGAGGGCGCCGGCATGCTCCACTTCAAGCATCGCGCGTCGATGCGGGACGAAGAGCTGTTCGACAAGGGCTACAACCGGGTCTACGACACGATCGAGCTGGAGCAGAACCTCGACGACACCGAGAAGATCGTCTCCGAGACGCTGGACGCGCTACCCGAGGGGGTGACGCTCTCGAGCTCGCTGATCACGGCGGCGCTGGGGCGCTACCTCGACGCCCACGTCTCCGGGCGCGCGGTGCTGAAGAGCGCGCTGCGGCGCGGCGTCCCGGTCTACGTCCCGGCCTTCACCGACTCGGAGCTCGGGCTCGACGTCGCGGTCTACAACCGGCGACGCGAGATGCGCGGACTGCCGCGACGGCCCTTCGATCCCTTCCTGGACCTCGAGGCCTACACCAACCAGGTACGGGCGTGCGAGACGCTGGGGATCTTCACCGTGGGTGGCGGTGTGCCGCGCAACTGGGCGCAGCAGGTCGGGCCCTACCTCGACATCTCGCAGAAGCGGCTCGGCGTCGAGGAGCCCTTCCGCCGCTTCCGCTACGGCGTGCGGCTCTGTCCCGAGCCGGATCACTGGGGCGGGCTCTCGGGCTGCAGCTACTCCGAGGGCGTGTCGTGGGGGAAGTTCGTCCCCGAGAGCGAGGGCGGTCGCTTCGCCGAGGTCCACGTGGACGCGACCATCGGCTGGCCGCTGGTGGTGCGGGCCGTGATCGAGCGCCTGCAGCGAGCGGGCTCCTGAGCCGGCTCGTCAGCCCACGCGGACGCCCAGGACCTCGGCACGCACGGTCGAGTCCTCGAGCGCGTGGATGCGCAGTCGCTCGCCCAGGAACTCGACGAACGCGCTGACCTTCGGCGTGAGCGCACGCCCGCCCGGGAAGACCGCGTGAATCTCCGGCGTGTCGCGGCTCCAGTCGGGAAGCACGCGACGCAGCCTCCCGGCGGCCAGGTCGGCGTGGCAGAGGAAGTCGGGGATCCAGGCGAGGCCCATGCCGGCGAGAGCGGCCACGCGCAGCACCGAGGCGTCGTTCACCTCGAGGCGGGGGACCACGCGCACGTTCACCGCGCCCGCCGGGCCGACCAGGCTCCACAGCCGCGACCCGTCGCTCCCCGAGGCGTCGAGCACCTCGTGCTGCTCGAGATCCGGCGGCGCCAGCGGGGCCGGATGCCGCTCCAGGTAGGCCGGGCTCGCGCAGAGCCAGAGCTCGGCGATGCCGAGCTTTCGAGCGCGCAGACGCGAGTCCTCGAGCGGGCCGACCCGGATCGCCACGTCCACCTCGGAGCCCAGCAGGTCCACGCCGCGCGAGGCCAGCTCGAGGGAGATCCGGATCTCGGGATGGCGTTCCAGGAACTCCGGGAGGAGCGGCGCCACGAAGGCCCGACCGAGGGTGAAGGGCGCGGTCACGCGCAGCAGCCCGCGCGGCACGCCCCGGGCGTGGCTCAGCACGGTCTCCGCCCGCTCCACCTCGCCCAGGATTTGCAGGGCATGGCCGTGGAAGAGCGCACCCGGCTCGGTGAGCGCGAGGCGCCGGCGGTCTCGTCGGAGGAGCACGACGCCGAGGGTCTCTTCCAGGCGGGCGAGGCTGCGGCTCGCCGTGGACTTCGGCAGCCGCAGCGCCGTGGCGGCGGCGGAGAGGCTCCTGAGCTCCGCCGCCTTCACGAAGACCCAGACGTCCCTGAGCTCGACCACACCCGTCTCCCGCGGCCCCTTCCTTGCGGCCGCTCCGCCCGCGCGCGTCCCGGACCCTGCCGCCCCCCGGCCCGGGGGACCCCGTTCCAACCGCGGTACGCTGAATCCCACGCATGTGACCTTGTGGGCGGCGCCGGCCAGCGTAGCGTTCCGGTTCGGCCGCCGGGCGACCCCGGGGCGCTGCGGATTGCCGAGCGGGTGAGGAGGTCCCCGGCGGGAGAGTGCGGAGCCGGATTCGACGGAGTGGAACGGCGCTGGGGGCAGGGCTCGCGCTCGCCCTCACGGCGTCGGGGTGTCTGGTCGGCCCGGACTACGCCCGTCCCGAGGCGGCGGCGGCGGACGCCTGGCGCGACGGCAGCTCCGATCGCGTGCACAGCGACGAATCGGTTCCCGAGCGCTGGTGGGAGATCTTCGCAGATCCCGCCCTCACGCAGCTCGTGGAGACGGCGTACGCCCAGAACCTGACGCTCCGCGGAGCCGGGCTCCGCGTCGTCGAGGCGCAGGCGCGACGCGGGATCTCGATCGGTGATCTCTTTCCCCAGCTCCAGGCGCTGCGGGGCAACTACACCCATCAGGTCTTCAGCCGCAATGCGGCCGGGCTCGGGAGCTTCCTGCCCACGCGGAGCCTCGACAACTGGGAGATGACCTTCGACACCGCGTGGGAGATCGACCTCTGGGGGCGCTTCCGCCGCGCGATCGAGGCCTCCGACGCGGACCTCCTCGGGGCGGTGGCGACCTACGACGACGTGCTGGTGAGCCTGGTCGCCGAGGTCGCCGCGACCTATCTCCAGATCCGCGAGACCGACGAACGGCTCGCCGTGGCCCGGGACAACGTGGGCGTGGAGCAGGACAGCCTGCAGATCGCGAAGGTGCGCTTCGAGGCCGGAGGCACTTCCGAGCTCGACGTGCAGCAGGCGGCGACGCTGCTCCACGACACCGAGGCCACGATCCCGGAGCTCGAGATCGAACGGCGGCAGGCGGTGGACTCGCTCTGCGCCCTGCTCGGCCTGCCGCCCCAGGACCTGAGGCCGATCCTCGGCGATCCGGGGCGGATTCCCGAGGTGCCGCCGTCGGTGACGGTGGGTCTGCCGGCGGAGCTCTTGCGCCGGCGCCCCGACGTGCGGAGCGCCGAGCGCGCCGCCGCCGCCCAGAGCGCGCGCATCGGCGTGGCGGCGGCCGATCTCCTTCCCGCCTTCCAGCTGAACGGCACCGTGGGGCTCAGCGCCGAGCAGGCCGCGAAGCTCGCCGAGGGGCGCTCCTTCGAAGCGCTGGCCGGCCCCTCCTTCCAATGGCCGGTCCTGAACTACGGCCGCCTCATCAACAACGTGCGCCTCCAGGACGCCACCTTCCAGGAGCTCGCGGTGAACTATCAGAACACGGTGCTGCTGGCGCAGCAGGAGGTGGAGGACGCGCTCATCGGCTACCTGCGAGGAACCGAGCGGGTGGAGCGGCTGAGCGAGGCCGTGGCCGCGGCGAACCGTGCCGTCGAGCTCTCGCTGATCCAGTATCGCGAAGGGGCGACGGACTACACCTCGGTGCTGGCCACGCAGCTGGCGAAGTTCAAGGAGGACGATGCGCTCGCCTCCACGCGGGGCGCGGTGGCGCTGAGCGTGGTCTCCCTCTACAAGGCCCTGGGCGGCGGCTGGGAGCTGCGCGATGGCCAGGACTTCGTCCCCGACCAGACGCGCGAGGAGATGCGCGAGCGCACGCACTGGGGTGGGCTCCTCTCTCCGGAGAACCGCGCAGCGGACGTGAAGAAGGCGCAGTCCGACGGCGAGAAGCACCCGTGGTGGCATTGGAGGTGGTGGTGGCCCAAGTGGTAGCTCGGGGACGCGTCGCACTCGGCCTCGCGCTGGTGCTGGCCGCGGCGGCGTGCGGACGGGGCAACCGCTACGCGCCACCGCCCCCGCCGGAGGTGACGGTGGCGCATCCCGCCGAGCGGGAGGTCACCATCTACTCGGAGTTCACCGGTCACACGGTCGCCTACGAGTCGCTCGACATCCGCGCACGAGTGAAGGGCTATCTCCAGAGCGTCGATTTCACGCCGGGCTCCTACGTGAACAAGGGCGACCTCCTGTTCGTGATCGAGCCCGAGCTCTACCAGGCGCAGGTGAACCAGGCCAAAGCGGACCTGGAGGGCAAGGAGGCCCAGTACCGGGCGGCCGAGCAACAGCTCGAGATCACCAAGGCGATCTTCGAGCGCTCCGCCGGAAGCCGGACCGACCTGGTGCAGAAGACCCAGGCGCGCGATCTCGCCAAGGCCGAGGTCGCGATGGCCCGGGCCAATCTCGAGGCCGCGAAGCTCAACCTCTCCTACACCCACATCTACGCGCCCTTCCCGGGACGCATCGACCGCAACCTGGTGGACATCGGGAACCTGGTGGGGTCGGACCAGGCGACGCTGCTGTGCACCATCGTGCGCGACGATCCCATCTACGCGTACTTCGACATGAGCGAGCGGGAGCTGCTGCAGTTCGAGCAGCTCCGGCGCGAGAACCGCACCGCCGCGCAGCAGGGCCAGGGCGACGTGGCGTACCTGGCGCTCGCGACCGACCGCGGGTTCCCGCACCTGGGCCAGGTCGACTACACCAGCAACCGGGTCGACCCCACCACCGGAACGATCGAGCTGCGCGCGCTCTTTCCCAATCCCGACCACACGATCCTGCCGGGCCTCTTCGTGCGGGTCCGCCTGCCGCTGACGCGCGAGCGGGCGGTGGTGGTGCCGGAGGCGGCGGTCTCCTCGGACCAGGGCGGCCAATACCTGCTGGTGGTGGACGACAAGGGCCAGGTGGAGCAGCGGCGCGTGAAGCTGGGGCCCGTTGTCGAGGGAGAGATGCAGGTGGTGCGGGACGGCGTCACTCCCGAGGATCGGGTGGTGATCGAGGGTCTCCAGCGCGCCCGCCCGGGAAGCGAGGTGAAGCCCGTCGCGAGCGAGCTGCCGCCGCCGCCCGCGCCGGCGGCTCCCGCCGCGCCGGCTTCGCCTGGCGCACCGGCGAAGGCTCCGGCGCCGGCCAAGAGCGACGGCTGAGGAGCGCCGCGTGATCTCGCGCTTCTTCATCGACCGCCCGATCTTCGCGAACGTCCTCGCCATCATCACGATCATCTTCGGTCTGGTCACGCTGCGGAAGCTCCCGGTCGAGCAGTATCCCCAGATCACGCCGCCCACCGTGATGGTCACCACCAGCTACCCCGGTGCCAACGCGCAGGTGGTGGCGGACACCGTGGCCACACCGATCGAGGAGCAGGTGAACGGCGTCGAGGGCATGCTCTACATGTCCTCCACCAGCTCGAGCGACGGCAGCTATCGCCTCACCATCACCTTCGACGTCGGCACCAATCTCGACATCGCCCAGGTGCTGGTGCAGAACCGGGTGGCGATCGCCCAGGCGCAGCTTCCCGACGACGTGCGGCGCCAGGGCATCATCACCAAGAAGCTCTCCACCAACATCATCCTGTTCGTGGTGCTGACCTCGCCCGACGGCCGCTACGACAGCCTCTACCTCAGCAACTACGGAACGCTGCACATCCGCGACGAGCTCAGTCGGCTCGACGGGGTGGGCGACGTGAACGTCTTCGGCGCCGGCGCCTACAGCATGCGGATCTGGCTCGACCCGCCGAAGCTGCGCGCGCTCGGCCTCACCACGCAGGACGTGGTGGACGCGATCCGCGAGCAGAACGTCCAGGTTCCGGCCGGCCAGATCGGCCAGCCGCCGGTGCCGGACACCCAGCAGTTCCAGTACACGGTCACCACCCTCGGCCGGCTGAGCGATCCGAAGGAGTTCGAGGCGATCGTGGTGAAGAGCGAGGGCGGCCGCATCACGCGCTTGCGCGACGTGGCCCGCGTGGAGCTGGGAAGCCAGACCTACGACATGTTCTTCGAGAAGAACGGCAAGCCCGCCGCCGGGATCGCGGTCTACCAGCTCCCGGGCGCCAACGCGCTGCAGGTGGCGGACCGAGTGCGCGCGGCGATGGACGAGCTCCAAAAGTCCTTCCCGCAGGGGATGATCTACACCGTACCCCTCGACACCACGCTCTTCGTGCGCCAGGCGATCCGCGAGGTGTACCGCACGCTGATCGAGGCCGGCGTCCTGGTGCTGCTGGTGATCCTGGTGTTCCTCCAGGACTGGCGGGCGCTGCTGGTGCCGGCCACCACGGTGCCCGTCACCATCATCGGTGCCTTCGCCGGCCTCGCGGCCTTCGGCTTCAGCGTGAACCTGCTCACGCTGTTCGGCCTGGTGCTCGCGATTGGCATCGTGGTGGACGACGCGATCGTGATCGTGGAGAACGCCTCGCATCACATCGAGGCGGAGGGCCTGCCGGCGCGCGAGGCCACCATCCGCGCGATGGAGCAGGTGACGGGCCCCGTCATGGGCATCACGGCGGTCCTGATGGCGGTGTTCCTCCCCACCGCCTTCCTGGGCGGCATCACCGGGCAGCTCTACCGCCAGTTCGCCCTCACCATCGCGGTGACGGCGGCCATCAGCGCGGTGAACGCCCTCACCTTGAAGCCGGCGCAGTGCGCCACCTGGCTGCGCCCCACCAGCGGCTACCACAACGCCTTCTTCCGCGGCTTCAACGCGGTGTACGCCCGCGCCGAGACGCTCTACGTGGGGGTCGTCCGGCGAATGATCGAGCGACCGAGGCAGACGCTCCTGGTCTTTGCCGGGCTCCTCACGCTGACGCTCTTGTGGTTCCGTTCGCTGCCGACGGGCTTCCTCCCCACCGAGGACCAGGGCTACGTGATCGCGGGCTTGCAGCTCCCGGACGCGGCTTCGCAGGCGCGCACCCGGGAGGTGATCGAGCGCATGACCAACCTCATGCTCGCCACTCCCGGCGTGGTGAACGTGAACGCGGTGGGGGGCTACTCGATCTTCGACGGCGCCACCGCGTCCAATGCGGCCACCTTCTTCGTCTCGCTCGCGCCGTGGTCCGAGCGCACGACCCGGGAGCTCAGCCTGGAAGGGATCCTGGGTCGGCTGCGCCAGGAGTTCGCCGGGATCCAGGAGGGCGTCGCCTTCGTGTTCCCGCCGCCCTCGATCCGCGGCCTCGGCGTGACCGGCGGCTTCCAGATGCAGCTCGAGGACCGGGGGGACGTCGGGCTGGAGGCGCTGCAGCGGGTGGTGCAGGAGATGATGCGGGACGGCCACACCCAGACCGGGCTCGCCGCCCTGAACACCACCTTCCGCGCGGGGGTGCCGCAGCTCTATCTGGACGTCGATCGCACCAAGGTGAAGACCCTCGGCATCCCGCTCAACAGCGTCTTCGACGCCCTCCAGGCCTACCTGGGGTCGGTCTACACCAACGACTTCAACATCTTCGGTCGCATCTACCAGGTGCGGGTGCAGGCCGAGCCGTCCTATCGGACGTCGCGCGAGGACATCAAGCAGCTCAACGTGCGCAATCCCGCCGGCGACATGGTGCCGCTCTCGACGCTGGTGAGCATCCAGGAGCGCCTCGGGCCGCAGCTCGTGAACCGCTACAACCTGTATCCGACCGCCTCCATCTCGGGCGAGGCGGCGCCGGGCTACAGCTCGGGCCAGGCCCTGAGCATCATGGAGCAGATGGCCGCCGCCAAGTTTCCGCGCGAGGTCGGCTACGAGTGGACCGGCATCTCCTACCAGGAGAAGAAGGTGGGCGGCGAGGCGGTGCTGATCTTTGGCCTCGCGGTGCTGCTGGTCTACCTGGTCCTGGCCGCGCAGTACGAGAGCTGGACCAGCCCGCTCGCGGTGGTGCTGGTCGTGCCGGTGGCGCTGCTCGGCACGACGATCGCGGTGGCCGTCCGCGGCATGGACAACAACGTCTACACGCAGATCGGTGTGGTGCTGCTGGTGGCGCTGGCGAGCAAGAACGCGATCCTGATCGTGGCCTTCGCCCGCGAGCTGCGCCGCGCGGGCCGTGGCCTGGTGGAGTCGGCGCTCGAGGCCTCGCGACTGCGCTTCCGCCCGATCCTGATGACGTCCTTCGCCTTCATCCTGGGGGTGTTCCCGCTGGTGATCGCCTCCGGCGCGGGCTCCGCCAGCCGCCGCGCTCTCGGCACCGCGGTGTTCGGCGGCATGCTCACCTCGACCTTCCTGGCGATCCTCTTCGTGCCGCTCTTCTTCGTGCTGGTGCAGGGCTGGAGCGAGCGCTGGGCCGAGCGCCGGAGCCGGGGCCACGCGCGATCGCCGGGAGAGATCGAGCCCCCGCAGGCCTAGACGCGGGCCAGCTCCAGGGGATGGGCCGGGCCCCAGCGCTGTGCCTCGAAGGTGAGGAGGTAGCCGCTCGCGTTGCGGGTGGGCACCGGGTCGCGGTCGAAGCGGCCCTCGCACCAGCCGCGCAACGCCGCCATCACGGCGCCGTGGCTCACCACCAGGATCTCCTGACCGAGATGGCGCTCCGCGAGGTCCTGGAGCGCCGGGCCGGCGCGCCGCGCCACCTCCTCGAGTGTCTCGCCGCCGGGCGGCCGATGGGTCCAGCGTCCCACGCCCTGCGCCGACGGATCGGAAGCGTAGTCCGCGTAGGAGCGGCCGTGGAGCTCGCCGAAGTGCTGCTCGCGCAGCGCCTCGACCACCGTGGGAAGCAGGCCGAAGACGCGTCCCACGATGCGGGCGGTCTCGAGCGCGCGCACGAAGGGGCTGGTGTAGAGGGCGACGGGATCGAAGCGCGCGGCGAGCTCCCGCGCCGCGGCCTCCGCCTCGGCGCGGCCCTCCGCCGTCAGCGGCTCGAAAGGGCCGTGCGTGAAGCGACGCTCCGCGTTGGCGACGCTCTCGGCGTGGCGGATCAGGAGCAGGCGCGCCACCGTGCCTCCCGTGGAAGCCCGGGAACGGGCTCTCGTGAGGATGGTCGTGGGGACCGCAGCCCGCAAGCCGCGGGCGCGGCGCCCCACCGCTCTGTTAGGCTCCGCGGCATGCCCCCCGCCGCGACACACGCTGCCGTCTTCCGCCCGCCGCGCCGCCTGATCGTCGAGGAGCGGCCGCTCCCCGAGGTCGGAGCCGGCGAGGTGCGGGTGCGGGTGCGCGCCTGCGGTGTCTGCGGCACCGACCTGCACTTCTTCCAGCTCGGCGCGCTCGCGCCGGGGCACGTCCCCGGTCACGAGATTGCCGGCGTGGTGGATGCGCTCGGCCCGGGCGTGAGCGGGCTGCGGCCGGGCGAGCCGGTGGCGATCGAGCCGCTGCGCTCCTGCGGCACGTGCGCGGCGTGCCGCGCCGGCCGGCACTCGATCTGCCCGACGCTGCGTGTCTTCGGGATCCACGAGCCCGGCGGGTTCGCGGAGCACCTGATCGTCCCCGCGGCGCGGCTGTATCGCGTGCCCACCGACCTCTCGTTCCCGCTCGCCGCGCTGACCGAGCCCCTCGCGGTGTGCGTGCACGGCGTCGAGCGGGGCGGCGGCGCCGAGGGCAAGCGTGTCCTCGTGATCGGCGCCGGCACCATCGGCCTGCTCTCGGTCCTGGCGGCCCGCTCCGCCGGCGCCGCCGAGATCCGGCTCACGGCGCGCCACCCCCACCAGGCCAGCCTGGGCCGCGCCCTCGGCGCCTCGCGCGTCCTCTCCGAGGCGGAGGCCACGCCCGAGGCCCTCGGCCGCGAGGCGTCCGCGGACCTCGTGATCGAGACGGTGGGGGGCCGCGCCGAGACCCTGCGCAGCGCGGGCGCGGCGCTGGCGCCCGGCGGGAGCGTGAGCGTGCTCGGCGTCTTCACCGGCGCGGTCTCGCTCGACCCCTTCCCGCTGCTCCTCAAGGAAGCGACGCTCGCCTGGTCCAACTGCTACGCCCAGGGCCCGGGACGTCCGGACTTCGAGCGCGCCATCGAGCTCCTCTCCAGGGAGCGCGAGCGGCTGGCTCGGCTCCTCACCCACCAGCGCCCGCTCGGCGAGATCGAGTCGGCCCTCGCCCTGGCCTCCGACAAGCGCGCCGGCGCCGTCAAGGTGACCGTGCTGACCTGATCCCCGCCCCAACACGGGGATGGGTCGCATCCCCCGGGAGACCCCATGGACTTCGAACCCTCCGACCGCGTGAAGCAGATCCAGGCCCAGCTCGAGCGCTTCATGACCGAGCACGTCTATCCCGCCGAGGCCGTGGCCGAGGAGCAGCTCGAGCACGGCAAGGATCCGCACGCCGAGCCGCCGGTCTTGACGGAGCTCAAGGCGCGGGCCAAGGAGATCGGGCTCTGGAACCTCTTCCTGCCCGATCCGCGCTACGGCGCCGGCCTCACCAACGTGGAGTACGCGCCGCTGGCGGAGATCACCGGGCGCAGCCCCCTCGCCCCCCGCGCGCTCAACTGCGCCGCACCCGACACCGGGAACATGGAGATCCTGGCCGAGTTCGGCAGCGAGGAGCAGAAGAAGCGCTGGCTCGAGCCGCTCCTCTCGGGCGAGGTCCGCTCCTGCTTTTCGATGACGGAGCCCGAGGTCTCGGGCGCCGACCCGACGGGCCTGCGCACCCGGGCGGCGCGCGAGGGCGACCACTACGTGATCGACGGCCATAAGTGGTTCACCTCGGGAGCGATCGGGGCGCGCTTCGCGATCGTGATGGCGGTGACCAACCCGGACGCGCCGCCGCACCAGCGCATGAGCCAGATCATCGTGCCCACCGACACCCCGGGCTTCCACGTGGTGCGCGCGGTGCCGGTGATGGGCCACGTGGGCGGTGGCGGACACTGCGAGATCCGTTACGAGAAGTGTCGCGTTCCCGTGTCGAATCGCCTCGGCCCGGAGGGCGGAGGCTTCGTGATCGCACAGGCGCGCCTCGGGCCGGGCCGCATCCACCACTGCATGCGCGCCATCGGGATGGCCGAGCGGGGCTTCGAGCTGATGTGCAAGTGGGCGCTCGCGCGCAAGGCCTTCGGCAGCACGCTCGCCGAGAAGCAGTTCGTCCAGGAGTGGATCGCCACCTCGCGCATGGAGCTGGACCAGGCGCGGCTGTTGACGCTGTACGCCGCCTGGAAGATGGACGTCTACGGCAAGGAGCGCGCGCGCCAGGAGATCTCGATGATCAAGGTGGTCGCGCCGAACGTGGCCCAGCGGGTGCTCGATCGTGCGATCCAGTGCCACGGCGCGCTCGGCGTCTCCGACGACCTGCCGATCGCCGCCTTCTGGCGCGCCTCGCGCTGGCTGCGCATCGCCGACGGCCCGGACGAGGTGCACAAGATGGTGATCGCCCGGCGCGAGCTGAAGCGCTTCGCCTAGCGCGCGGAGCTCCCACAGCGCCTCGGCCGCGCTCGAGCTAGCGCCCGCGCGTGAAGAGCCAGAGCAGGAGCGAGAGGAGGATGCTCAGCAGGATCGACGTGGTGATCGGGAGGTAGAAGGCGAAGCCCGGGCGCTCGATCCGCAGGTCGCCCGGCAGGCGGCCGAGCCACGAGGGCCCGAAGCTCAGCGCCAGGCCGAGGGCCACCAGCACCAGGCCGAGGATCAGGAGCGCGCGTCCGAGGTCTGCCATGCCCCCGAGGATCGCCCGGGTCGGTGCCGAGCTCCAGAGACACCCGGCTGCGTCGCCTCGGATCCCGCGGCTCCGGAGGCCGGGCTCTCAGCCGCCCCGCCTACGGCTCCCGTAGTCGCCGAAGGGATCGTCGCGTTCGCGCACGGCCTGGCGGAAGCCCACCTCCTTCGCGCGCGCCACGAAGTCGAGTCCCTCCTGGGTGTGCCGGGCGATCCCGTCGAAGAGCGTGCCGAGGATCCGGCTCGAGGCCAGGCCCATGTTCTCGGCGGTCTGGTTGCAGAGGAGCTTCAGCATCACGAGCTGGTTGGTGGGGACCCGGGCCATGCGTCGCGCGAGCTCGTCGGCGCGCGCCAGGAGCTCGGCATCGGGCACGGTCTCCAGCACGAGGCCGATGCGGGCCGCCTCGGGCGCGGGGATCTCGTCGCCCGTCAGCAGATAGCGCTTGGCCTTCTCGAGGCCCATGCGATAGACCCACATCGCGGTGGTGGGGGTGCCCCAGACGCGCGAGGGCGGATAGCCGAAGACCGCGCTCTCCGCCGCCACCACCAGATCCGCGCAGAGCACCATGTCGGTCCCGCCGCCGATGCACCAGCCTTGCACGGCTGCCAGCGTGGGCTTCTTCGCGTACCAGAGCTTCATGTAGACGTCGACGAAGCGCGACATCATGCGCAGATCGGCTACCGAGTCCCAGACGCGCTCGGTGCGGCGTGCCTCCTCCGCCTGGGCCCGGGTGGCCCAGTCGAGCCCGTAGCCCGCGCAGAAGGCCGGGCCCTCCGCGCGCAGCAGGATCACCCGCGCCGCGGGGTCGGCGTCGGCCGCGTCGATCGCACTGGCGAGCTCGTCCCGGAGCTCCGGCGTGATCGTGTTGTACTCGTCCGGCCGACACAGGATGATGTGACGTACGCCCTCGCTGGTCTCGGTCCGGAGGGCCTTCATTCGCGTCCCCGCTGCCGCGGCGGTCGGGAGACCTCGAGCTTCGCCGCGGTCGTGCGCTCGAGATGGGCGAGCAGGTGCTGGCGCCAGGGCCAGGCGTCGGCGTCGCCGGCGCGGATCCGACGCACCAGCTCGCGGTTGCGGGCCAGGATCCCCTCGCGCTGCGCCGCCCGCTCCGCCGGAAGGGGCGTCGCCTCCCCCAGGAGCTCCGAGAGGCCCGCCCACTCGGCGGCGAGATGGCCCTCCTCGGTCTCGAGCTCGCGCGCCACCATGGCCACCACGTTGGCCGCCACGCGGGCGTGGAACTGGCGCACGCCGTCCAGCGCCGGCACCGCGTCGCGCTCGAGAAAGAGCTCCACCGCCCGCAGGAGCTCCACCGCGTCGGGTCGGTCGTTCACGGCTCCTCCCGCAGCAAGCGCAGCAGCTCCTCCTCGGTCTCGGCGGTGCGCCGGCCGAGGGAGGCCAGCTCCACGCTCGGCACCTTGCCGTCGAGGAAGACCCGGGACTGCTGCAGCCACACCACGGCGACGCGGAAGTTCCCGCACGCCTCCCAGAAGCGCAGAGCGTCGCGATCGACCTTCCGGCCGCCGGCCTCCTCGTAGGCCGCCACCAGCTCCTCGCGGGTGCCGATCCCGCCCACCGGCAGTCGGTCGTTCCCGAAGCGCCAGGTGCGCACGCAGAGCCAGCCCAGATCCTCCAGCGGATCCCCGACGTGGGCGAGCTCCCAGTCGAGGATCGCGCGCAATCCCTCCGGTCCGAAGATCACGTTGCCGATGCGGTAGTCGCCGTGCACCAGGGCCAGCGGGCCGCTCGGCGGCACCCGCTCGAGGAGCCAGCGCTCCACCAGCTCGAGCACGGGATGCGGCTCGAGGGCCAGGGAGCGCGCCCGCTCGGCCGTCTGCTCCACCACGGCGCGTGCGGCAGAGACACCGGCCGGTGGCGCCACCAGGGCGGCGAGCGCGGGACGCGCGAGGTCCACCTGGTGCACCCGCGCCAGCGCCGCTCCGAGCTGTCGCGTCATCGTGCGACGCGCCTCCGCGAAGGCCGCGTCGCGCAGGAGCCGCCGCGCCAGGGTCTCGCCTTCCACCCGGTCCATCAGGAAGAAGGGCGCGCCGAGCACCGCGGGATCGCTCGAGCCCCAGTGCACGCGCGGCACGGGCACGCCGGCTTCGGCCGCGGCCTGGAGCACGCGCATCTCGAGGCCACGATCGCTCTCGCCGATGCGGCCCGGCGGATCGCGCCGCAGCACCAGCGCGAGAGCCCCTCCGGGCGTCTCCAGGTCGACGGCGAAGAGCTCGCGGGAGGCGCCGCCAGCCAGCCGGCGCAGGCTCGTCGCGCGCACCTGGCCCGCGGCCGCGCCGAGCTCGCGCGTCACGAAGTCGACCAGCCGCGTGGCGAGCTCGCCGGACGAAGCCTCGCTCGGAAGCGTCACGCGACGGCCGGCCCGATCCGAGCGGGATCGCGCGAGAGATCCTTGGCCAGGTTCTTGTGATGGGCCTCGAGCGTCCCGCCGCCGATCTCGAGGAGCTTCGCGTCGCGCCACAGGCGCGAGACCACGTGCTCGCCCATGTAGCCATAGCCGCCCAGCACCTGGATCGCGGCGTCCGCCACCCGCTTTCCGACCTGCGCCGCGAAGAGCTTCGCGGCATCGGCGTCCACGCGCTGCCCGGTGGCGCGCAGGTCCATGCGGCGCGCCACGTCGTAGACCAGCGTGCGCGCGGCGCGCCACTCGGCGAAGCCCTCCGCCAGGTAGCGCTGGATCTGTCCGTGCTCGACGATCGGCTTGCCGAACGTCTTGCGCTGCCTCGCGTGGTCCAGCATCACGCGCAGGCAGCGCTGCGCGATCCCCACCGACATGGCGGCCAGCGTGAGGCGCTCGACCTCCAGGTTGCGCATCATGTGGAGCGTGCCCTCGCCCTCGGCGCCGAGCCGGCTCGCGAGCGGAAGGCGCACGCCGTCGAAGACCAGCTCGGCGGTGAAGCTCGCGCGCATGCCGAGCTTGTCCTTCCACTTCTGCCCCAGCCGGAAGCCCGGCATCCCCTTCTCCACCAGGAAGGAGCTGATCTGCTTCGGACCCGTGGCCGCATACACGATGAAGACGTCGCCGAGGGTCGCCTCGTCGATGCCGCCGTTGGTGATGAAGGTCTTGGCTCCCTCCAGCACGTAGCTCTCGCCATCGCGCTTGGCGCGCGTGCGCATGGCGAGGACGTCGGTCCCCACCTCGGGCTCGGTCATGCACAAGCCGCCGATCCACTCCCCGTTCGCGGCCCGCGGCAGGATGCGACGCCTCTGTGCGTCGTCGCCGTTCACCGCGAGGTTCTGCGCGAAGAGGATGCCGTGGGCGAGCACCGCCAGCGCGAAGCCCGGGTCGGAGGTCGAGAGGGCCTCGCAGACCTGCACCGCCGCGGTGGCGTCGAGGCCGGCCCCCCCGTACTCCTCGGGGAGCGTGACGCCGAGGAGCCCGAGCTCGCCGGCGCGGCGGAAGAGCGCGAAATTGAAGCGCTCGTCGCGATCGTGCCCGGCGGCCTGTGGCTCCACCTCACGGGCCACGAAGTCGCGCAGCGTATCCGCGAGCAACGCGTGCTCGGGAGTGGGCGCGAAGAGGTCGAGCCGGCGCCAGCCCTCCTCCGACGCCGCATGCCCCTGCTTCCGCTCTTCCATCGCGTCACCCCTCGCGCCTCGGGTCGCGCCGGTGCGCGCCCGGCCTCGCTCGAGCGCCGGCCGCGCTCAGGGACGCGCGGCCCCGACGAAGTCGAGGATCGCCTCGTTCACCACCCGCGGCCGCTCCAGGTGCAGGAAGTGCCCCGCGCCCTCCACCAGGACCGTGCGGAGGCCCTTCGGGAATGCGGCCTCGCAGCCGCGCACCGTCTCGACGCCGATGCAGCCGTCGTCGGTGCCATGAAGATAGAGGGTCTCGACCGGGACGTCGGCGCTGAAGATGCGGGCCTGGATCTCGGCCAGCGACGGATCCTGACGCGCCGGGTCGAAGAACGCGCGGTAGTAGCCGAGAGCCGCCGCCAGCACGCCGGGTGTCGCCAGGCAGCGCTTGAGCGCCGCGCGCTCGGCCGGCTCCAGCTCGTAGCCGGGCGACCAGTCGCGCCAGAGCTTGTCGATGAACGCGAGGTCGCCGGCCGCCACCGCCGCCTCGGCCATCGGCGACTGGAAGAAGAACATGTACCAGGAGCGCTTCTGCTGCTCGTAGCTCGTGGCGATGGCGAGACCCGCGGTGCGGTGGGGGACGGCGAGCGTGACGAGGCGACGCACGCGCTCCGGCGCCAGGATGGCGGCGCCGTAGGCCGCCACCGCGCCCCAGTCGTGGCCGATCACCACGGCGCGGCGCGCGCCGTGGGCCTCGATCAGGGCCAACGCGTCCTGCGCCAGCACGGCGGTCTGGTAGCGCCCGTCCGCCGGGATCTGCGTCGGTGCGTAGCCCCGCAGATAAGGCGCCACGGCGCGGTAGCCGACGCTCGCGAGCGACGGGAGGAGGAGGCGCCAAGTGCGCGCGATGTCCGGAAAGCCGTGGAGGCAGAGCACCAGGGGGGCGTCGGCGGGTCCGCTCTCGAGCGTCGCGAACTCGAGGCCGTTCGCCTGCACCCTTCCTTCGCGCAACGCGCTCATCCGCTGCGTCCTCCGGTTTCGTTCTCTCTGAGCTCCGCTCGGCTTCGCCTCGCTGCGCGCCGTCGGGACGCCTGCGGCGTCCGACGGCTTGCGGGGCCATGCTTCCACCTGCGTGCCCGGATCCCGCGCGGCGTCCTTCGAACGGTACAACGTACCGGCCTCGCTGCGCGCCGTCGGGACGCCTGCGGCGTCCTTCGGACGGTACGACCTGCCGAGCTCGGGGCGCGGCCGGACCGCGCCCGGAGCGCGTCGCACGCTACCCAGCAGGGCCCGGGCAGTCAACGAGCGCGACGGAGCGCGGCAGGGCGCGGCGCCGGGGAGGATGGCGCCGCACCCTGCGCGGTCCGTGGTCAGACGGTGTGGAGCGCGTCCACCACGTAGGCGGCGATGCTGGCGCGGGACTGGGCCGGCGTGCCGTGGAAGACCAGGCCGAGGTCGGGCACGAGCTGGTAGGCCACCTCCGCCTCCGTCGTGATCATCCCGACCTTCGGGAGCGGGAACTGGAGCTCCACGGTGGTGCCGAGCAGAACGGGCTCCGAGGTCCGGATCAGGCAGCCGTTCTCCGAGAGCGAGAGCACCGCGGCTCGCCACTCGTGGACGCCGCGGCGGCAGCGCGCCGGGAGGTGGGTGGCGACGCGGGGAGTCGAGCGGGGCGCCTCCTCCAGCACCTGCTGCACCAGCCGGTAGAGATCGTGCAGCCCGGCCGGCCGCCGCAGCGCGCCCACGATGCGCGGATCCGCGCCCGTCACACCCTGGCGACCGGTGAGCACGATCATCGGGATCGGCGCCTCCCCGTCCTCGTCGTCCGGAACCTCGCCGATGCGCCGCTCGTCGACGATGCGCAGGTCCGGTCGCTGCTCGGCGATGGAGGGCGGGAGCTCGGCGAGCTCGTCCACCGGAACGATCCGGTAACCCATCTTCGCGAGGATCGCGCGCGCCAGCGGCGCGAACGCGTCGGATTGCGCGTAGGAGACCAGCAGGCGCTTCGGCACGGGATGCAGCGTCAGCGAGAAGTCCATCGAGGGGGCCTCCTTGCCGTTGAGTGGCCCCGATCCCTCGGCGGGTGACGCGAGCCAGGCCGAAGGGTTCACCAACGTGCAACGAGAGCCTCCTTCTCCGCGACGGAAGGGCTAGAGTCGGGTCATGGGACGCGATCCCGAGCTCGCCGGCTGGATCCTCGCGCAGCGCGGCGCGATCGAGCGCTGCCTCGCCGAGCGGCTCGGACTCCGGCCGGCGGCCGCCACCCAGGAGGCGGAGGCCCTGCGGCGCTTCCGCACCTTCGCCGCCGCCTCGCTGCTGCAGGGTGACTCCATCGAGCCGGCGCTCGAGGGGCTGCGGGTGGACGAAGCGGCCGCGGGCGGGCTGATCGCGGCCTGGATCGAGGCCGCCGCCGTGGTCGCGGGCGCGCGCGGCGCCGCCCTGCAGGGCGCGCTCGAGCCGCTGGTCGCGCGCTTCCGCGCCGCGCTGCGGGCGACCGCGCCGGCGCGCCGTGCCAGCGGGGCGCCGCGCGCCGGACGGCGGGCGGTGGTGGCGGCGATCGACCGCCTGGCCGACGCCTTCCTCGCGATCGACACCGATACAGGTCGCATCGCGGACGCGAATCCCGCCGCGGGGGCGCTCCTCGGTGTCGCGCGCGACGCGCTGCTCGGCGCCGACGCGCTCGGGTTCGTGCCGGAGGCCGAGCGCGAGCGCTGGTGGACCGCCCTCGACGCGATCTCCGAGGGAAGCGAGCCGCGGCGGCTGCGGGCGAGCCTGCGCGACGTGCGCGGGACCCTGGTGCCCACCGAGGCGAGCCTGACCCGCTTCGCCACGCGGGAGCGCACGCTCGCCCTGGTCCTGGCGCGGCCCCTGCCCTCCTGAGGCCGGCGCGCGCGCGCGGCGCCGGCTCACGTCCGGGCGGGTGCGGACTCCCCGAGATGGTGGCGCAGGAAGCCGAGCATCCGCTCCCAGGCGTCGCGTGCGGCTTCGGGGCGATAGGCGTCGGGTCGCGAGTCGTTCACGAAGGCGTGGCCCGCGCCGGGATACAGCCGGACCTCGTGGGGCCGGGCGGTCCGGGCCAGCGCCTCCTCCAGGGCGCGCACGTCGGCCACGGGGATCAGGGCGTCCTCGGCGCCGTAGAGCCCGAGCACCGGGCAGCGCAGATCCGGGATCGCCTGGAGCGGCGAGCGGGGCTTCTTCGCGGGATCGAGGCCGGGCTCGTAGCGCAGCATCCCGTAGAAGGACACGCAGGCGGCGAGGCCACGGCAGCCGCAGGCGGCGAGCAGCGCGTACTGGCCTCCCATGCAGAAGCCGATCACGCCCACCGGTCGCCCCGTCACCACGGCGTGTGAGGCCAGGAAGTCGCGAGCCTCCTGCACGTCCGCGAGCACCCGGGGATCCGGGAGCTCGCGGATCCAGCGCATGGCGGCCCCCACGTCGGTGATGCGGGGAGGACCCTCGCGGCGGTACAGGTTCACCACGAGCACCGCAAAGCCGGCGCCGGCCAGGCGAGCGGCCAGCTCGCGGAAATGGTCGTACACCCCTCGAACGTCGGGGATCAGCACCACACCCGGATGCGTCGGCGAGCCGGCCGCCGGCCCGGGAGCGTCGGGAAGCGCGAGATGGCCGAGGGGTACCTCGGTGGATTCCATCCGAGGCAGTATACTGGCGCGCCGTGCCCTACCAGCGCGAGCTCGAGGTCGCCCTGGCGGCCGCCGACGAGGCGGGCGCCATCCTGCTCCGGCATTGGGTCGCGCGGCCCGAGAGCTGGGAGAAGTCCGAGGACAACCCGGTCACCCACGCCGATCTCGAAGCCGACCGCGCCATTCGTGCTCGCCTCGCGGCCGCGTTTCCCGACGATGCGCTGCTCTCCGAGGAGACGGCTGCGGACCCCGCGCGCGTCGCGCGCCGGCGGGCCTGGATCGTCGATCCGATGGACGGCACCAAGGAGTTCGTGGCCCGCATCCCCGAGTTCGCGGTCTCGATCGCCCTCGCGGAGGACGGCGAGCCCGTGGTGGGCGTGATCCTGAATCCCGCGACGCGCGTGACGGTCGCCGCGGTGCGCGGCGGCGGCACCCGGCGCGGCGAGGCGGGCGCGCCGCCGCGCCAGCCGGTGCGCGTCTCCTCCTGCGCCCGCCTCGAGGACGCGGTGGTGATCGCGAGCCGCACCGAGATCTCGCGCGGCCAGCTCGCGCCCTACGAGCGCTGGTTCAAGGAGCTGCGCCCGGTGGGCTCGATCGCCTGGAAGCTCGCCTGCATCGCCTGCGGCGAGGGCGACCTCAACGTCTCCGTCGCGCCCAAGAACGAGTGGGACGTCTGCGCGGGTGACCTGCTGGTGCGGGAGGCAGGCGGCGTCTACCTGGCCTTCGACGGCTCGCGCCGGCGCTACAACCAGGCCGATCCCTTGATCGCGGCGGGCATGGCGGCGGGGCCGCGTGGGCTGGTGGAGGCCTTCGCCGCCCGGCTCCTCACGCGTTCGTCCTCTCGTTCACGAGCTTCGTGAGCGAGCTCCTGGCGTCGCCAATCGGGAGCCGCGTGAGCACGCCGGGCTCCCCTTGCTAGCCTTGGTTCATGCGCGAGCTCACGGAGAACGCCTGGCGCGTCCTCGAGGCGCGTTACCTCGCGCGCGACGACTCGGGCGCCTTGACCGAGGACTTCGCAGGACTCTGCCAACGCGTGACGGCCGGTGTCGCCGAGGCCGAGGGCGCCTTCGGCGGGCCGGTAGAGCCGGTCGCGGAGGCCTTTCGCGGCGCCATGGAACGGCTCGAGTTCCTGCCGAACTCCCCCACGCTGATGAACGCCGGCACCCCGCTCGGCCAGCTCGCCGCCTGCTTCGTGCTCCCGGTGGAGGACACCCTCCCGAGCATCTTCGAGGCGCTGAAGCGCATGGCGGGGATCCATCAGTCCGGCGGCGGCACGGGCTTCGACTTCTCCAGGCTGCGGCCGGCGGGCGACCGGGTGCGGGCGACCCACGGCATCGCCTCGGGCCCGGTCTCCTTCCTCGGGGTCTTCGACGCGGCCACCGGGGTGATCCGACAGGGCGGCCGGCGCCGCGGCGCCAACATGGGCGTGCTGCGCGTCGACCACCCCGACGTGCTCGAGTTCGTGCGCTGCAAGGCCGACCCCACCCGCTTCACGAACTTCAACCTCTCGGTCTCCACCACCGACGCCTTCTGGCAGGCGGCGCTGTCGGGTGGCGAGATCGACCTGGTGAACCCTCGAACCGGGGCCGCCACGCGCCGCCTTCCGGCGTCGCACCTGCTGCACGAGATCGCGCTCCATGCCTGGGCCAGCGGAGATCCCGGAGTCCTCTACCTGGACGCCATCAACCGCGAGAACCCCACCCCGAAGCTCGGGCCCCTCACCACCGTGAATCCCTGCGGAGAGCTGCCGCTCCTGCCGAACGAGGCCTGCAACCTGGGCTCGCTCCGACTCGACGCCTTCGTCCGCGAAGGCGCGATCGACTGGGAGCGGCTCGACGCCACGGTGGCGCTGGCCGTGCGCTTCCTCGACGACGTGATCGAGGTGAGCCGGTACCCCTATCCGGAGATCGCGGCCATCACCCGCGCCAACCGCAAGATCGGCCTCGGCGTGATGGGCTTCGCCGACCTTCTGGTGGAGCTCGGAATCCCCTACGACGATCCGGAGGCCGCGCGCACCGCCGAGCGCGTGATGGCTCGGATCCGGGCGGGGGCCGAGGCGGCGAGCGCCCGGCTGGCCGAGGAGCGCGGGCCGTTCCCGAACCTGATCGGCTCGCGCGCGGAGAGCCGCGGGCTGCGGCTGCGCAACGCGACCGTCACCTCGATCGCGCCCACCGGCACCCTCTCGATCCTCGCCGGCTGCTCGGGCGGGATCGAGCCGTTCTTCGCGCTCTCCTTCGTGCGTCACGTGCTGGACGGCCAGGAGCTGCCCGAGACCAATCCGCGCTTCGAGTCCGCGCTGCGGCGCGCCGGCGCCTGGAGCGAGGACCTGGTGGCCGAGGTGCGGGCCCGCGGCGGCGTGCGCGGCCTGCGCGGCGTGCCGGAGGCGGTGCAGCGGCTCTTCCCGACCGCGCCGGAGGTGGCGCCCGAGGCGCACCTGACGATCCAGGAGGCGTTCCAACGCCACGTGGACAACGCGGTCTCGAAGACGATCAACCTGCCCGAGCAGGCGACACCGCGCGACGTGGCGGAGATCTACACTTCGGCGTGGCGGCGTGGGCTCAAGGGCGTGACGGTGTTTCGCGAAGGATCCAAGGGTGCGGCCGCGGTGCTGGTGCGTGGCACCGGCCAAGCGCTCCACGCCACCGCCGAGTACGCCGGCGACTGCGCCCCCACCCACTGCGGGTTCTGATCCGCGGGGCGACGCGGAGGCGGGAGCCGGCGGCGCGGCTCCCGCCTCCCGCCTGCGTGGCCTACATTGCGCGCCCGCAGCAAGGAGAAGGCATGAGCACTCCCCCCCGCGTCATCCGCAAGATCACCGGCAACCACCTGGAGGACTTCCGCCTCGGCCAGCTCTTCCGTCACAAGGGCGGCAAGACCATCACCGAGGGGCTCTTCGCCACCTTCACCGAGTTCACCATGACCACCAACCCGCTCGCCAAGAACGCGCGCTACGCGCGCGCCCACGGCTTCCGCGGCCTGGTGGTGCCGCCCGGGCTCGTGATGCTGGTGGCCTTCAGCCAGACCGTGGAGGACGTCTCGGAGAACGCGCGCGCCAATCTCGAGTACATCGACATGCGCTTCGGCGCCCCCGTCTACGTCGGAGACACCCTCGAGGTGGAGACCAAGGTCCTGGGCGTCCGCGCCTCCTCCAGCAACCCGAAGCTCGGAGTGGTGCACGTGCAGAGCACCGCGCGCAAGAACGTGGGGGAGCCGGACCAGGCGGTCGTGATGACGTGGCAGCGCAAGGTGCAGGTGTGGAAGCGCGACGAGAGCCGCCCGCTCGAGGAGGGCGAGCTGGCGCCGGACGCGATCGATTGCGAGCTCTGGCTGCCGCCCTACGAGCCGGGACGCGACTACAAGGGGCTCGCGCACCTCTCGGGCCGCGAGACCTGGTTCGAGGACTTCGAGCACGGGACGCGGATCGAGCACTGGCGCGGTCGTACCGTGACCGACGAGCACATCCACCTGACCGCGATCCTCGACAACACGAGTCAGGTGCACTGCAACCAGTTCATGATCGACCTGAACCCGAAGCAGTACGTGGGCGGCCGTCTCATCATCTTCGGCGGGATCCCCTTCGTGCTCTGCCTCGGCCTCTCCTGCCCGGACGTCGGCGACAATTCGCTGGGCGATCTGGCCTACCGCACCGGCCGCCACACCGCGCCGCTCTTCGCCGGCGACACGGTATTCGCGGCCACCGAGATCCTCGGCAAGCGCGACCTGCCCGGCCGCCCGGACGTGGGAATCCTCTCCACGCGGCTCCTCGGCCACAAGTTCGAGCGGCGCAAGGAGGGCGAGGCCTTGCAGGGCGAGGCCGCGGAGGCGCCGGAGGGCTGGAAGCGAACGCGGATCTTCGAGCTCGAGCGCGAGCTCGTGCTGAAGCGGCGCACCCACTACGCGTAGGCCCCGGCGGCCCCGGCCGCCGGCGGGGCAGGCCTCCTCGCCGTCCCCCTGGATTCTGCCAACGCCCCGCCGGCGGGTTCCGGTAGAATGCGCGGGCCCATCCGGCGGCGAGGAGGCAGCGTGCGGGTTCTGCTGATCAATCCGTCCTATCCCTTCGAGGAGTTCCCCAGACTCCTGGTGACGCTCCCCTATGTCGCTTCGGCCTTGCGAGCCGAGGGGCACGAGGTGGAGATCCTGGACCTGCTGCTGGCCCGCACCACGCCGGACAAGATCGAGCGCCGGATGGAGCGCCTGCGCCCCGATCTGGTGGGGATCACCTCGGTCACGCTGAACCACCACATCGCGTCGCGGATCGCGGAGATCGTGCGCAAGTGCGACGAGCGAGTGCCGATCGCGATGGGCGGTCCCCACGTCTCCTTCGAGATCGAGGGCTCGTTCCGGGCGCTGCCGGCCCTGGACTTCATCGGGATCGGCGAAGGCGAGCACACCATGGTGGAGCTCGCGCGCGCGCTCGAGGGCCGGCTCGACCTGCGCGACGTGCGGGGGCTCGCCCATCGCGAGCGCGGGAGCGATCGCATCGTGCGCACCGCGCCGCGGCCGCTGGAGGACGACCTCGACACGCTGCCCGACCCCGCCCGCGACCTGGTGCCGCTCGCGCGCTACCTGGCCTTCGACAGCCACGCCAGCGTGGTGACCTCCCGGGGCTGCCCCTACGAGTGCATCTTCTGCTCGGCCCCGCAGTGGACGGGCCGCCAGGTGCGCTACCGCACGCCCTCGCTCTGCGTGGACGAGATCGAGGAGCTCGCGCGGCTCGGCTTCACCGAGATCACGATCGAGGACGATCTCTTCACGCTCTACCGCAAGCACTTCCTCGCGGTCTGCGGCGAGCTCATCCGGCGCGACACCGGCATCCGCTGGAACGCCTTCTCGCGCGTCGACACCATCACCCCGGAGATCGTGGAGACGATGGCCCGCGCCGGCTGCCAGGCGATCTGCTTCGGCGTGGAGAGCGGGAACCAGGAGGTGCTCGACCTGGTGAAGAAGCGCTCCAACCTGGCCAAGGTGCGGGAGGCGATGCGCATGACCCAGGCGGTCGGGATCAGCGCCCTCGCCTCCTTCATCATCGGACTGCCCGGCGAGACCGAGGAGACGCTGCGGAAGACGGTGGAGTTCGCGGACTCGCTCCGCGAGGAGTTCGGCTCGCTCTACGGCTTCCACATCCTGGCGCCCTTTCCGGGCACCGAGGTGCGGGACCGGGCGGCGGAGTACGGCCTCGAGATCCTGGAGTCGGACTGGACGCGCTACGACGCCAACCACGTGGTCACGCGCACGCCCGGCGCCGACGTGGCGGCGATCCAGAAGGTGGCGGACGACTACGAGGCCACGATGCAGCGTTACCTCGCCTACCAGGACTGGCTCTACGCCGAGAATCGCCTGCCGGCCTACGAGAAGAAGCTCTACCTGCGCCGCAAGCGACAGTCGCTGCTTTGGAAGCTCCTGCTGGAGGACGCCGTGGAGTCGTTCCCGGCCTTCGGCGCGGACCCGATGCGCGAGCTGAAGCGCGCCGTGGCGGAGGCCACGGGCTCGGACCCGGCCTTCTCCGATGGCGAGGTGGATCGCGTGCTGGCGCTCGGCGCCCTCGTCCCCGAGGTCAGGCCCGAGGGCACCCGGTACCGCTGGGCGGAATAGACGGCGAGCCTCGCCCGGGCCGGCCACGCCGGCGCGCCCGGAGGCGAACGCACCCTGCCCCTTCGACCCCGGGCTCGATCAGCGCGGCTCCAGCGCTCCGCGGAGCGCGAAGCGGAGCTCCTCCTTGCGAATGCGCCGCGCCTTGGTCGAGAAGGGTTCGTCGCCCGAGAGGAAGCCCGCCCCCGCGGCGGCGGGATAGAAGACCACGAGCCCGATCAGGTTGAAGAGCGTCTGCCGGATGTTCACCGGTCGGATCTCGCCGGACGCGCGCGCGCGTTCCAGCCATGCCCAGGCGATGCGGAAGATCTGCACCACCGGGTGCCGAGGATCGTCTCCGACGACGAGGTCCAGCTCCGAATCGCGCGGCGCCGTCATCAGCCACATCACCATGCGCGCAGCTTCGGGCTCCCGTGAGAAGTGCTCCACCAGCGCGTCGACCACCGCGAGGAAGCCTTCGAGGCTCGGCGCCTCCTGCTGCTCCAGCGGCCGGATGCACTCCATCACGCGCCGCATCGCGGCCTCGAAGGCCTCCTCCGCCACGTCGAGCTTGCCGCGATAGTGGTGGAACAACGTGCTCTTGTGTAGGCCGACCGCGTCCGCGATCATCTGGAGGCTCGTGCCGTCGTAGCCGTAGCGCGCGAAGAGGCGCAGCGCGGCGGCGTGGATCCGCTCGCGCGAGGTCTCGAGCGCGACGGCGCTCGGTCCGGCACGACTGGCGCGCCGGGCGGGCCCCGCGCCGGCCGCGCGGCGGGGCCTCATCGGCGACGGGTCTTCACGCCGGAAGGATCCGCTGCCCGAGCTCGAGCAGGCGCTGGAAGGCGCGCGCGCCGGGCGGCGGCGACACGCCGGCCCGCGGCAGCACGAAGTCGAGCTGCGCGTCGTACTCGGACGTGCTCGGGTCCACCGTGCGGAAGTAAGGCTCCTCGGTCCCCGGCGCCGTCCCGAGCTTGTGCGAAAGCTCGTGCAGCAGGCGGTCCGCGCGCCGGAAGAGCTCCCGCGGGTCGAGGCCCAGCGTCTGGTAGTGCTCGATGTAGCGGATCTGCGTCGCTGCGAAGAGGTCGCCAATGGCGTTCACCCGGCTCGAGAGGCGCCGCCGATCCCGCGCGGAGCGCCGCTCGAGTCGCTCCGGGAGGTGCAGGATACCGAGCCCGACGTGTCGCGCCTCATCGCGCTCGACGTAGGGGAGGAGCTCGCACAGGACGGGCTCGACCGCGCTCTCGGCCAGGAAGCGAAAGATCGCCTGCGCGGTGCCCTCCGCCAGGATCTGCATCGCGAAGAGCTTGAGGTCGAGGTCGCGCGTGGTGAGGAGCGCCCGGGCCGCGATCGCGAAGTAGCGATCGAGGCGCGGGGCCGGAACGTGGAGGAGCGCCACATAGTCGCGCAGCAGGTAGAAGTGCCGGGCCTCGTCGAAGACCTGGCTCGAGGCGGCCATACGGGCGTCCGCGTCCTCGAGCCGCTCGGCGAGCTCGGCCGAGACGATCCATGCCCCGAGCTCGCCCCACATGAGCATCGTCATGGGATGCGCGAGCGCACGCCGCTTCTCCTCGGCGAGCTGGATCCCCCCGTGCCGCGCCACCGCTTCACGCAGCAGCGCCGGACCATCCCAGGCGTCGCGCTGGGCGTTGGCGTAGATGCGGCGCAGCCGGCTGGTCCGCGCTTCGGCGAGGGCCAGCGGCTCGTCGAGGAGCAACGCCTCCGAGGGCCAGGCGCGGTAGCGGCCGAAGCGGGCCACCAGCGCGGTGCGGTAGCTGCGGGCGACGATCCGGGCGAGGAGCGAGATGGTCCGCATGGGGCCTCCCGGGCACGACAGCCACCCAACCGATCGGTTGGGATCGTGCCAACCGATCGGTTGGGTGTCAAGCGGGAGAGCGGAGCGTGACTGGCGGCGGGCCGGAGCTCCCGCCACACTCCGCCGGCGCCGCGCCACCCGGCGGCGGCCCTGCCGGAGGTGCCATGATCGAGTGGTCCGAATCCCACCAGATGATCCGCGACGCCGTGCGCAAGTTCGTGGAGGCGGAGATCAAACCGCAGCTCGAGGCGCTGGAGCACGGGGACACGCCTCCCTACGACGTGCTGCGCAAGATGATCCGGGCCTTCGGCATCGACGAGATGGCGCGCGCCCGCTTCAAGGGCCAGATCGCGCGCGAGAGGGCCGCGGCCGAGGCGGCGGCGCGCGGCGAAGCGGCGGCGCCCCGGGCGGAGCGCAAGCCCTCCGCCGAGGCGGGCGACGCCGCCGCGATGGCGATGATCCCGATCATCGAGCTCTGTCGCTTCTGCCCCGGCATGGTGACGGCGATGGGCGTATCGATGGGCCTCACCGCCGCCTCGATCATGAGCAAGGGCACGCTGGCGCAGAAGGAGCGCTGGGCGCTCCCGCTCCTCACGCTGGAGAAGATCGGCGCCTGGGCCATCACCGAGCCGGGCTCGGGCTCCGACGCCTTCGGCGGAATGAAGGCCAGCGCGCGGCGCGACGGCGAGGGCTACGTGCTGAACGGCAACAAGACCTTCATCACCAATGGCCCCTACGCCGACGTCATGGTGTTCATCTGCAAGCTCGACGAGCCCGGCGTCGAGCCCAAGGACCGCAAGGTGCTGCACTTCGTGCTGGAGAAGGGAATGCCCGGCCTCGTGCAGTCGAAGCCCATGCGCAAGATGGGCCTTCACAGCTCGCCGACCGGAGAGCTCTTCCTCCAGGACGTGCGGGTGGGTCGCGATCGCCTGCTCGGGGAGAGCGAGGAGCGGGCGGGCGCGGCGGGGAGGAGCGGCGCCAAGGACACCTTCTCGATGGAGCGCTCCGGAGTCGCGGCCATGGCCCTCGGGATCGTCGAGCGCTGCCTCGAGCTGAGCCTCGACTACGCCCGCAGCCGCATCGCGTTCGGGCGTCCGATCGGCGAGTTCCAGCTGATCCAGCTCAAGCTCGCGAAGATGGAGGTGGCGCGCACCAACGTCCAGAACATGGTGTTTCGCCACATCGAGATGGCGTCGCAGGGCAAGTCGATGACGTTGGCCGAGGCCTCGGCGATGAAGCTCTACTCGGCGCAGGCCGCGATGGAGGTGGCGCTCGAGGCGGTGCAGCTCTTCGGGGGCAACGGCTACATGGCGGAGTACCAGGTGGAGCAGCTCTGTCGCGACGCCAAGGTGCTGCAGATCTACGCCGGCACCGACGAGATCCAGATCTCGCAGATCGCGCGCAGCCTGCTGGCCGGCGTCTAGACCGGGGGAGCTCCGCTCGGCTTCGCGCCCCGGCGAGGCCGCCGCGGTGTATCCTGGGAGCCTCTCCCGCGCGGAGCGGCCCGGCATGCGGACCCGCGGATGGCTCGGCCCCTGGATGCTGGCGCTCGCCCTGACCGGCTGTGCGCCCGACACGCCGCCGGACGGCCCGCCTGAGGTGACCGAGGTGCGCGCGGCCCAGCTCCGTCTGGGCGATGCCGAGGAGCCGCCGTCGATCCGGCTCGAGGGCTGGGCCTGGACGCGGCTGCCCGACCGCTGGACGCTCGCGCGCCGGCGCGAGGCCACGCGCGGCTGGTATCGCGCGGTGCTCGACCTGCCCTCGACACCGTCGGACCTGTGGGCGGTGTATCTCCCCCACGTCTCGATGAACGTCGCCGTGTACGTGAACGGGAGCCTGGTGGGAAGCGGCGGCCGCTTCGGCGAGCCGCTGGCCCGCAACGCGCAGCGCCCGCTCTTCTTCCGGCTTCCCCCGGGCCTCCTCCACGCCGGTCGCAACGTGGTCCACGTGCGGCTGGCGGTGAGCCCGCGCGAGCCGGGGGGGCTCGCACCGTTCGAGATCGGGCCCTCGACGTGGCTGCGACCGGCCTACGAGCGACGCTTCCTGCTCCAGGTGACGCTGGTGCAGTGGAGCTGGGTGCTGCTGTGCGCGGCCGCAGTGCTGCTCCTCGCGCTGCATCTGCGACGGCCGCGCCCCTCGACCTTCGGCTGGCTCGCGGGCGCGGCCGCCTGCCTCTCGATCTTCACGGCCGGAGCGTGGGTGGTCACACCCCCGGTCCCGAGCGGGCTCTGGGAGTGGGCGGCGACCCTCGGCGCGCTCGGCTTCGCGGTCTGCTGTGTGATCGCCGTTCATCGTATGCTCGAAGTGCGACCGCGCCGGATCGAAGGCTTCCTGCTGGGACAGCTCGCCCTCGGCGCACTGCTGCTCGCCGTGGTGCCTCCCATCGCCTTCGGACCGGTTGCGCTGAGCTGGAGGGTGATCTCGTTCGGAATCGGTGGCTACTTCGTGGCCCTGATCTCGCGCGCCAGGGTCGAGCGCTCCCGCGGCCGCTGGCTGTTGATTCCGGCCGCTGCGGCGATCGCCTTCGGCGCGCACGATTTCGCCAGTCTGATCGGGCTGCGGCCGCTCACCGCACCCGCGCTCTTCCCGCTGGTGCCCGTCCTCTTCATCATCCCGATCTCCTGGTTCATGATCGGGCGCTTCGTGGAGGCGCTGAGCGAGGCCGAGGCGCTGAACCGCGATCTCGAGAGCCGTGTGGCGACCAATCGCCGGGAGCTCGAGCACAACCACGCCCGCTTGCGCGAGCTCGAGCGCCGGAGCGTCCTCGCCGCCGAGCGCGAGCGCCTGATGCGCGACGTGCACGACGGGATCGGGAGCCAGCTGGTGGCGGCCCTGGCGCTGGCGGAGGAAAGCGGGCCGCCCCAGCGCATCAGCGAGACCCTGCGCGACGCCCTCGACGACCTGCGGCTGGTGATCGACTCGCTCGATCCGGTGGAGGGCGACCTCACGGCCGTGCTCGGGATGCTGCGCTCACGGCTCGAGTCACGGCTCGAGCGCCAGGGGGTGCGCTTCGACTGGGAGGTGGGCGAGCTGCCTCCGCTCCCCGAGCTCGGCCCGTCGGGCGCATTGCACGCGCTGCGCATCGTGCAGGAGGCCGTGACCAACGCGCTCCGCCATGCGCGCGCCCATACCATCCGGGTGCGCACGGGCGAGGAGAAGGGGGAGAACGGCGAGCCCGGGGTCTTCGTGGAGGTGGCGGACGACGGCGTGGGCATGGGGCCGCGTGGCGCCGCCAGCGGACGCGGCCTCGGCAACATGGCCCACCGCGCGGCGGAGCTCGGCGGTCGACTCGCAATCGTGTCCGGCGGCCGCGGCACCTGCGTGCGGCTCTGGATCCCGCGCGGAGGGATCCCGAGCGAGGCGCGGCTCCCGGCCGGATGAGCCGGGACGACTACTCCTCGAGCTTCACCAGCCCGAGCTGCAACGCCTCATACACGGCCTCGCTCCGCGAGTGCACGGAGAGCTTGCGGTAGATGCTGCGCACGTGGGTCGCCACGGTGTGGGTGGAGACCGCGAGCTGCCCGGCGATCTCCTTGTAGCTGAAGCCGCGGACGATCCGGACGAGAATCTCCCGCTCCCGCTGGGAGAGGCGCGGCGCGTCCGGGTCCGACTCGATCGGCGCCTCCACGCCCTGGAAGCGCTTCAGCACATGGCGGGCGATCGCCGGGCTGAGCGGCGAGCCCCCCGTCACGAGCTCGTAGATCGCGTCGCCGACCGAATCGCTGGCGGCGTCCTTCAACAGATATCCCATTGCGCCGGCCTCGATCGCCGACAGCACGTTGGGCTCGTCGCCGAAGACCGTGATGATCATGGGCAGGGTCTTCGATCCGCTGGCGCGCAGCTCCCGGATCAGATCGAGTCCGCTTCCGTCGGGGAGCTTGAGGTCGGTGAGGAGGACGTCGGGACGGCCCACGAGCGCACTGCGCGCCTCCGCGCAGCACCCGACGCTCCCGGCCAGCTCGAGCTGAGGGTGCGCCTGCACCGCCCGGGCGAGCCGCGCCCGTGCGTTCGCCTCGTCCTCGACCAGGAGCACGCGATACCGGCGCATCGCGGGCAGTGTACTCCGGGGAGGGGCCGGCCGTGCGCCGCGCGGTCGCGCCCGGCTGCCTCGGCCGCAGCGTGCCGCAATCGGCACCCTGCGCGCCGCCGGGACGCCCGCTCCGGCCTCAGCCTCGGTAGAGCTGGATCCTCGGCAGCAGCCGCTCGCGCAGCTCGGTGTCGACGACGCCGAGACCCTCGCGCTCGGCCAGGCAGAGCACGCCCACCTTGCCGTCGTGCAGGTTCTTGTGCACCTGGAGCGCCGCCTCTCCCGCCTGCTCCAGGGGGAAGCAGCGCGAGAGCGTGGGATGGATCATGCCCTTGCAGATCAGCCGGTTCGCCTCCCAGGCCTCGCGGTAGTTCGCGAAGTGGGAGCCGACGATCCGCTTCAGGTTCATCCACAGATAGCGGTTGTCGTAGGTGTGCAGATAGCCGCTGGTGGAGGCGCAGGTCACCACCGTGCCGCCGCGGCGGGCCACGAAGACGCTCGCAGCGAAGGTCTCGCGGCCGGGATGCTCGTACACGACGTCCGGGTCCTCGCCGCCGGTGAGCTCGCGGATCTTCGCCCCGAAGCGGCGCAGCTCCTTCAGCTCGATCTCGTCGCCCTTCCAGAAGCGGTAGCCCTCCGCCTTGCGGTCGATCACGCGGGGACAGCCGAGCTTGCGCACGATCTCCGCGCGATGCGCGCTCGAGACCACGCCCACCGGGATCGCACCGCCGAGGACCGCGTACTGGGTGGCGTAGCCGCCGAGCCCCCCCGACGCCCCCCAGATCAGCACCACGTCCCCGAGCTTCATCGCGCCGCCGTGCTTCGAAACGAGCTGGCGGTAGGCGGTGGAGTTCACCAGGCCGTTGCAGGCGGCCTCCTCCCAGGTCAGGTGCTCGGGCTTCGGCATGAGCTGGTTCGCCTTCACCAGCGCGAGCTCGGCCATGCCGCCGAAGTTGGTCTCGAAGCCCCAGATGGTCTGTCCGGGATCCATCATCGCGTCGTCGTGGCCCTCGGGCTCCTCGAGGTCCACGTAGTTGCAGTGCACCACCACGCGGTCGCCGGGCTTCCAGCGCGAGACACCCGGGCCCACGCGCAGCACCACCCCGGACGCGTCGCTTCCGACGATGTGGTACGGGAGGTCGTGTCGCTTCCAGAGCGCGCTGCGCCTCCCGTTGCGCTCCAGGAACACGAAGGTCGGGAGCGGCTCGAAGATCGAGGTCCAGACCGTATTGAAGTTGATGGCCGAGGCCATCACCGCCACGATCGCCTCGCCCGGTCCGAGCTCGGGCAGCGGCACCTCGTCCACGTGCAGCGACTTGCGAGGATCCTTCTCCCCGGAAGGCATCCCCTCGAACATCTTCTGCTCGTCCTTGTGGGTGGTGACCGCCCGGAAGCTCGCAGGCAGCGGGAGGCCCAGGATCTCGTCGGCGCGGGCGCGGGACTCGATGGCTTCGACGATGGGCCGTAGACTCGCGGACATGGGACCTCCTCCCGCCCGGCAGGGCCAGGGGCCCCAGCGTACCCGGAGCCGCGGCCCCGGGCGAGCCCGGGGCGGAGCTTGCCGCTCCGCCCGATTCACGTTAGGGTGCGCGCTCTTACGGCTCCGTTGGAGCCCCTCGGCAAGAGGTCCCGATGCGCTTCTACGAGTACGAATCGAAGGCCCTCTTCGCGCGCCACGGCCTGCCCCTCGGCCGGAGCGGCCTCGCCCGCTCCCGCGACGACGCGCGGCGGGTGGCGGCCGAGATCGGCGGCCCGGTGGTGCTGAAGAGCCAGGTCCTCTCCGGCGGGCGCATGAAGGCCGGGGCCGTCCAGTTCGCCGACGCGCCGGAGCAGGCGGCCGCGCGCTACGAGGCCATCGTCCCCATCGTGGTGAACGGACAGAAGTGTCGCGCCGTGCTGGTGGAGGAGAAGAGCGCGGTCCAGAAGGAGTACTACGCGGGGGTCACCTGGGACGGACGCAAGAAGCTCCCGGTCCTGATCTTCAGCGACATGGGCGGAATCGACATCGAGGAGGTGGCGGAGAAGCACCCGGACCACGTCTCGAAGACCCACCTCTCGACCCTCCTGCCCTTCACGCCACGGATCGCCAAGGAGGCGATCGCCGCCACCGGCGTCTCGGGGAACGAGCTCACGCGGCTCACCCCGATCGTGGCGAGCCTGGTCGAGATCTTCTTCCGCTACGACCTCACGCTGGCCGAGATCAACCCGCTGGCGCAGCTCGGCGACGGACGCTTCGTGGTGCTGGACGGGCACGTGGACCTGGAGGCCGACGCCCGGGACAAGCACAAGAAGCTCCTCCAGGAGCTCGGGATCGGCCCGGAGGAGACGCGTCAGGCGCGCCCGCCGACGCAGTTCGAGATCCGCGGGGCGCAGGTGGATGCCTCGGATCACCGCGGCGTGGCGGGAAACGTGGTGGAGTTCGACGGCGACCTCGGCCTCGTGATCGGGGCCGGCGGGGGCTCGCTCACGCTCTTCGACGCCGTGCGCAAGCATGGCGGCAAGCCCGCCAACTACTGCGAGATCGGCGGCAACCCGAGCGTCAAGAAGGCCTGCGAGCTCACGAAGCTCGTGCTCTCCAAGCCCGGCGTGCGCAAGATCGCGGTGATGATGAACGTGGTCTCCAACACCCGCGTGGACATCGTCGCGCGCGGCGTGGTGAAGGGCTGCGTGGAGAGCGGGCGCGACCCGGCGAAGACGATCGCCATCTTCCGCATCCCCGGCTCCTGGGAGGAGGAGGGCTTCAAGATCCTCCGCAAGTACGGCGTCGAGTACTGCGATCGCAGCGTCTCCATGCACGAGGCGGCGGGTCGCGCCGTCGCCAAGATGCGGACCTAGTCGAGGCCGCCATGTCGATCCTGATCCACAAGGACACCACCTTCATCATCCAGGGCATCACCGGCCGCGAGGCGGTGAACATGACCCGCGAGGGCCTGAACTACGGCAGCAAGATCGTGGGCGGCGTGACGCCGGGCCGCGCCGGGCGGGAGGTCTACGGCGTGCCGGTCCACGACTGCGTGCGCGACATCACGAGCCGCATGCGGGTGGACGGCTCGGTGGTGACGGTGCCCCCGGCCTTCACCCGCGACGCGGTGTTCGAGGCCATCGAGAACGGGATCGGGCTGATCGTGATCGTGACCGAGCGCATCCCGCGCGGCGAGGTGGCGCAGATGTGCGAGCTCGCCCGCCTGCGCGGCGCCCGCATCATCGGCCCGAACTGCCTCGGCATCCTCTCGCCCGACGAGGCCAAGATGGGAGGCCTCGGCGGGCCAGCCGCCGATGCGCGCAAGGCCTTCCGCAAGGGGCCGATCGGCGTGATGTCGCGCTCGGGCGGCATGACGACCGAGATCTGCAACACGCTCACCGCGGCGGGTCTGGGCCAGAGCACGGCCGTCTCGATCGGCGGCGACGCCATCATCGGCTC
Organism: Myxococcota bacterium; assembly: GCA_033853555.1. Taxonomy (GTDB): domain Bacteria; phylum Myxococcota_A; class UBA9160; order UBA9160; family UBA9160; genus JAWOLJ01. Next base: position 78,678 of record JAWOLJ010000021.1, on the reverse strand, counting down.
CACCTACGCCGAGCTGATGCCGCTCTTCGAGGCGGACCCGGAGACGAAGGCGATCGCGATCTACTCCGAGCCCGGCGGGCGCATGGAGGCCGAGCTCGCGGAGTGGGTGCGCGAGAAGAAGTCGCGGCTCCCGATCGTGGCCTTCATGGCGGGCCGCTTCATGGACGAGATGCCGGGGATGCGCTTCGGCCACGCCGGCACCATCGTCGAGGGCAAGGCCGACACCACTGCCGACAAGATCGCCCGCATGCAGGCCGCGGGGATCTCGGTGGCCGAGCGCATCGAGGACATCCCCGCGCTGATCCGGCAGCGCCTGGCGGCGGCGGCCTGAACGGCCGGAAGCGGAGGAGCGACCATGGCCGGCATGTTCATCGATGTCCAGGTGGATCCGCAGGTGGCGAAGGATCCGGAGCTGACCCGCAAGCTGGTGGAGGTCTGCCCGGTGAACATCTTCGCCGCGAGCGACTCCGGCGTCGTGATCGTGCAGGAGAACCTGGACGAGTGCGTGCTGTGCGATCTCTGCATCCAGGCGGCGCCGCCCGGCAGCGTCCGCGTGATCAAGCTCTACGAGAAGTAGCCCTCGCGCCCAGCAGGAGACCCCCATGCGAAATCCCCGAGCCTTCGCCAAGCCCCTGGTGGTGGGCGCGCCCGCGCCGCTGGCGGAGATCCCCTTCAAGCCGTCGCGGATGATCCACTTCTTCGACCCCTCGAACGAGAAGATGGCCGCCAAGCTGCCCGAGATCGCCCGGAAGACCGACGTGCTGCTCGGGAACCTGGAGGACGCGATCCCCGCCGACCGCAAGGAGGCCGCGCGGGAGGGCCTGGCCAAGCTCGGCCGCAGCGTCGACTTCGGCGACGCCCAGCTCTGGACCCGCGTGAACAGCCTCGACAGTCCCTGGTTCCTGGACGACGTGACGCGGCTCGTGGGCGAGATCGGCGATCGGATCGAGGTGATGATGATCCCCAAGGTGGAGGGGCCCTGGGACATCCACTTCGTCGACCGCCTGCTGGCCCAGCTCGAGGCGCGCCACGGCCTGCGCCGCCCGATCCTGGTGCACGCGATCCTCGAGACCGGGCTTGGTGTCACCAACGTCGAGGACATCGCCACGGCGAGCCCGCGCATGCAGGGCATGAGCTTCGGGCCCGCCGACCTCGCCGCCTCGCGCCGCATGAAGACCACTCGCGTGGGCGGCGGGCATCCCGGCTACCTGGTGGTCTCCGATCCGGACAAGGCGCACCCCGAGGCGGCGCGTCCCACGGCGCAGCAGGACCTCTGGCACTACTCGATCGCGCGCATGGTGGACGCCTGCACCGGCGCCGGAATCCTTCCCTACTACGGCCCCTTCGGCGACATCTCGGATCCGCTCGGCTGCGAGGCGCAGTTCCGCGCGGCCTTCCTGATGGGCTGCGTCGGCGCCTGGTCGCTCCACCCCTCGCAGATCGAGATCGCCAAGCGCGTCTTCAGCCCGGACCCGGCCGAGGTCGCCTTCGCGCGCCGCGTGCTGGAGGCCATGCCGGACGGGCGCGGCGTGCTCATGCTCGACGGCAAGATGCAGGACGACGCCACCTGGAAGCAGTGCAAGGTGATGGTGTCGCTGGCCGAGATGCTGGCGAAGAAGGACCCGGAGCTCGCCAGGGCCTACGGGCTCTGAGCCGCATCCTCGGCGCCCGGAGCGTCCAGCAGCGCCTCCACCGCCTCGAGCAGCCGCGGCCCGGCGCAGGGCTTCTGGAGGAAGGCCTCGCCCGGCCCGAGCTCGCCCGTGGTCGAGAGCTCCTCGCTGTAGCCCGAGAGGTAGAGCACGCGGATTCCCGGGCGCTCGGCCCGCAGCCGCGTCGCGAGCTCCCGCCCACCGATGCGCGGCATGACCACGTCGGTCAGGAGCAGGTGGATCGGACCGACGTGGCCGCGGCAGAGCGCGAGCGCCTCCTCGCCGTGCCCGGCCGCCAGCACCTCGAAGCCACGCGCCTCGAGGCTGCGGCGCAAGGCCTCGCGCACCGCGGCGTCGTCCTCCGCCAGCAGCACCGTCTCGCTGCGCCGCTCGCTCAGCGGCGCCGGCGCCGCGGCGGCCTCCGTCTGCGGCAGCGCGTCCACCCGGGGAAAGAACACGCTGAAGGTGGTGCCCCGGCCGGGCGCGCTCTCCACCTCGATCTGCCCGGCGCTCTGGCTCACGATGCCGTACACGGTGGCGAGGCCGAGGCCCGAGCCCTCGCCCGCGGGCTTGGTGCTGAAGAAGGGCTCGAAGATGCGGCTCCGCACCTCGGGCGACATCCCGACGCCGGTGTCGCGCAGCACCAGCGCAACCGACCGGCCCAGCGGCGCCCCGGGAAGCGGCGGGGGCGCGCCGGGCAGGCGTTCGACGTTCACGGTCTCGATCTCGAGGCGCCCGCCCTCGGGCATGGCGTCGCGCGCGTTCACGGCCAGGTTCACGATCACCTGCTCGAGCTGGGTCGGATCGGCTCGCAGGGTGCCGAGCCGGGGCTCCAGGCGGAGCGAGAGCTCCACGTCCTCGCCGATCAGCCGGCGCAACAGGCGCTCCATGTCCCGCACGACACCATTCAGCGACATCGGGCGCAGGGCGAGACGCTGCCTGCGCCCGAAAGCCAGCAGCTGGCGCGTCAGCGCCGCGGCGCGCTGCTGGGCCTTGGCGATCTCCTCGACGTCGGCGCGCAGGGGGTCGTGCGCCCCCAGCCGCTCCAGCAGGAGCTCGCAGTAGCCTGCGATCGCCGTCAGGATGTTGTTGAAGTCGTGGGCGACCCCTCCAGCCAGGCGCCCCACCGCCTCCAGCCGCTGCGCCTGACGCAGCCGGAGCTCGCTCTCCCGGAGCGCCTCTTCCGCCTGTCTGCGCGCCGTGACGTCCCGCGTGATCAGGACCGCGTGCGCCTCCCCCTCGCGGGTCTCGAAGGCGTTGGCGTGGGTCTCGAACCAGCGCTCCGTCCCGTCGCGCAGGTGCGCGCGGTACTCCGCCGAGAGCGTCCCGCCGGCGGCGAGGCAACGCGCGAAGGCCTCCCGCACGCGGGCTCGGTCGTCGGGAACGATCAGCTCGAAGGGATCGATGCGCAGGAGCTCGTCGCGGGCGTAGCCGAGCGCGCGCTCGTAGCTGCGGCTCAGAAAGAGATAGCGGCCGTCGGGGCCGAGCTCGGCGATCAGGTCGCCCGCGTGCTCCAGGAGCGCCAGGAACCGCATCTCGCTCTCGCGCAGCTCGGCATGGCGGCGGCGGCTCGGGATCGCGACCGCGAGGAGCGCCGCGGCGCCACCGATCACGGCCAGCGCCTCGGGCGCAAGGCGTCGCGGAGGGCTCGTGCAGGCGAGCAGGAGCCCGATCGACCCGCCGCCGCCGGGGATCGGCACCGCGACGCCCGCCTCCGCGCCGGCGGCCCCGAGGAGGGAGCTCGCCCCCGAGCCGCCGCTCTCTCCCGCCAGCAGCACCGGCGTCCCGCAACGCAGCGCCCGCTCCTCGGGGCTGCCCGACGCGATCGCAAACGGAGCGTTCGTGAGCGCGGCGGCGGGACAGCCCGCGGCCGCCAGCGGAAGCAGCTTCGCCGACGCGGTGTCGCATTCGAGCACGACGCAGCGCTCCAGCCCGAGCTCCGCCACGAGGCCGGCGCAGATCCCGGTCGCGAGCTCGCGCGGGGAGCCGCCGCAGAGGGCAGCCCGGGCCAGCTTCAGGAGCGGCGCGTCCGGCGCGGTCGACAGAGCGTGGTCCCCCTCCAGCGAGATGCGGTCCGACAGCGGGATCCCGGGCGAGTCCGGCCGCGTCGGCCGGGTGCTCGGCCCGCGTGATCGCGTGGCCGTGGCGGGCGGCCTCGCTCCCTCTACAGTCTGCCCTGCTTCGCGTCCGCCCGCTCTGGCCGGCGCGACGCAGGGGGAAAGCATGCGACTGCGTGTCACGCCCGGCCGCGCCGGGCTCGAGTGGGTCCTCGCCGCTGGAATCCTCGCGGCCATCGCCGGCGCCGCGGCGGCCGAAGGGCCGGGCGGGCTCCCGGCTCCGACCAATCACTGGAAGGCCAAGGGTCCGGTGGGCCGGGGCCTCGGTCCCGTCTCCGATGCCCTGCTGCGCGCCGGGGCGAACGATCCCGGCGCCTGGCTCCAGTACGGGGGAGACTACCGCGCCTGGCGTCACAGCCCGGTGAAGCAGATCACACCCGCCCGTGCGTCCCAGCTGCGTGTCGCGTGGGCCTTCCAGACCGGTGTTCCGGGCCAGCTCGAGGCCAACCCGATCGTCTACGACGGCATCCTCTACCTGACCTCGGCGTACGATCGCCTGTTCGCGCTCGACGCGGTCACCGGCGAGCTCCTCTGGCGCTACGATCACAAGAACCCCTCGGATCTCGTGCTCTGCTGCGGCCCGGCGAACCGCGGCGTGGCGATCGCCGGCGACCTGGTGCTGATGGCGACCCTCGACGCGCACCTGATCGCCTTCCAGCGCAAGACCGGCGAGATCGTCTGGGACAGCACGATCATCGACTACAAGCAGGGCTACAGCGCGACCGCGGCGCCGCTGGTGGTGGGAGACCTGGCGGTGATCGGCGTGGGCGGCGGCGAGTTCGGGATCCGTGGCTTCTTCGACGCCTACGATCTGAAGACTGGCGAGCGTCGCTGGCGACACTACACGGTGCCGGCAGCCGGCGAGCCGGGCGCCGAGACCTGGGCCAACGATTCCTGGAAGAGCGGCGGGGCCCCGGCCTGGGCCACCGGCAGCTACGACGTGGAGACGGACACGCTGTTCTGGGGCGTCGGCAACCCGAGCCCCGACTTCAACGGCGACGTGCGGCAGGGCGACAACCTCTACTCCGATTCCGTCCTCGCCGTGGATCCCAGGACCGGCACGCGGAAGTGGCACTTCCAGTTCACGCCTCACGATCAGTGGGACTACGACGGCAACAGCGATCTCTTCCTGATCGATCTCGCGCTCGCTGGTCGAAAGCAGAAGGTGATCGCCCAGCCCAACCGCAACGGCTACTTCTACCTGGTCGATCGGAGCGACGGGCACTTCCTGCGCGCCACGCAGTACGTGGAGAAGCTCAACTGGGGGACGATCGGCGCCGACGGACGCCCGGCGGTGGATCCCGCGCGCGTCCCGGTGGCCGAGCCCGCGGAGCCTCAGCTCGTCTGCCCGGGCCTGGCCGGCGGGAAGAACGCGGCGTACGCCGCGGCCTACAGCCCGCAGACCGGCCTCGCCTACGTTCCCACGATCGAGAGCTGCCAGAAGTACAAGAAGGGGCTCGCCACCTTCGTGCAGGGCATTCCGTTCATGGGCGGCGAGTTCACGATGACGGACCAGCTCGAGGGCAAGGCATGGGGATCCCTCACCGCGGTGGACGTGGCGACGGGCGCGGTGCGCTGGCGGCACAAGGATCCCCATCCGATGATGGCCGGAGCGCTGAGCACCGCCGGCGGCGTGGTCTTCACCGGCGACGCCGACGGCTTCGTGCTCGCGCTCGACGCGCGCACGGGCAAGGAGCTGTGGCGCTTCCGCACCGGCTCGGGCATCCGCAGCCAGCCGGCGGCCTACGAGATCGACGGCCAGGCCTTCGTGGCGGTGGGCTCGGGCGGCGGCGGGATCGTGCAGGACCTGACCGGCAACAACCCGTCGCTCCCGCAAGGGAGCACGCTCTTCGTCTTCACGCTGCCGCGGGCGCCGAAGAAGAAATGAGCCGCGCCCCGGCTCTACGGGCGATCGCCTGCGCGCTCGTCGCGGCGGTGGCCTGTGCGCGCGGCCCGGCGCCCGCGCGGCGGACCGCTGCAGCGCCCTCGCTTCGGGTGTGCCTGCTGGCCCACGCGGCGCCGCTCTCCGATCGCGCCTCCGGGCGCGGCTTCGACGTGGATCTGATGGCGGAGGCGGCGACGCGCATGGGTGTGGAGCTCGCGCCGGCCTGGATCGAGAACCGGGAGCATCCGACCGAGATCGACGAGAGCGACCTGCCGCTGGAGGCGCTGGCTCGGGGGCGCTGCGACGCCGTGGCCTCGGTCCCGGGATCGGCGGCGCTGCGCGAGATGGGGGACGCCCTGCTGCTGACGAGGGCCTACTACGGCGCCGCCTTCGAGCTGGTGGGATCACCCGCGCCGGGGATCGATGCGCTCCGCGGTCGCACCGTGGCGGTGCAGCTCCAGACCGTGGCCCACTACGCGCTCCAGGGAATGGGCGTGCGCTGGACCGCACGGGCGACGCCGGCGGAGGCCGTGGCCGCCTTGGAGGCGCACGAGGCCGACGCGGCGCTGGTGTGGGGCCCGGCGCTCGGCCCGCTGCGCCGTGTCCCGGCGGCGGGCTGGATCCCGCCCCAGGGCCTGCGCTGGAACGAGCACGTGGCCGTGCGGCGCGAGGACGCCGCCCTCGCGGCGGCGCTGGACCGGGCCCTCGCGGCGCTCGAGCGTGACGGCGCCATCGTTCGACACGCCAAAGCGTATGGAATTCCGGTCCATCCGCCCTTCGGGTCGGTGTCCGACGCGGCGGCGCTCGCGGCCCTCGGGATCGGCGTGCGAGGCCGGCCGTGAGCCCCACGCCGCGCTCCTCGTGGCCGCGAGGCGCGCGAGTGCTCGCTGCGTTCGCAGCGCTGGCACCGTTGGGGCTGGGGCTCGCGTGCGCGCCCGGCGGCCCCTCGGAGAAGAAGCCCGCCGCGCCGCCGAGCCGCGCCACCGCCTACTTGTCCGATCCCGCGGCCATCGCCCGGGGCAAGGCGCTCTTCGGCGGCACCTGCACGGGCTACTGCCACAGCACCCAGCCCGGCGGCCAAGGCGCCCCCGATCTCTTCGACTGCGAGTGGCTGCACGGCGGAAGCGACGCGGAGATCTTCCACACCCTCACCACCGGCGTCCCGAACACCCGCATGGTGTCCTTCGCCGGCAAGCTCCCCGACGACGACCTCTGGAAGATCATCGCCTACCTGCGCAGCGCATCGCGCTGTCCGCACTGAATCGAGCCGTCGAGCTGCCCGCGCGCCCGGCGTCTCGGATCACCCCCGCACCGGCTTCCCGTCCGCTCCGGTCGGCGCCTCCTCGGACGTGTAGGCCCGCGCCTCCCAGCCCGCGGCGTCGGGAGCGTCCCAGCGGAAGCCGAGAGCGCGGATCTCGCCGCGCACCAGGCCGGGCGCGGCCTCGAGCGCCGCGCGCACGAGGGCGATCTGGCCCGGGAGATCGCCGGGTCTTCCGGTCTGGTGGCCGAGCGGATGGTGCACGTAGAGCGAGCGCGGCGGGCGCACGGCGGCGGTGATGTCCCAGGCCGAGCTCATGCTCACCGTCGGAACGCCGGCGGCCTCGATGCAACGTGCGATCAGTCCCACGGACTGATGGCAGATCGGTCAAGCGGGGACGAGAAAAGCGAGGTCTGCGCGCTGACGCAGCACGAGATCACGCAGGCGCGGCGCAAGCTCGTCCCGCACCCGCCGCGCGGAGTAGATCCCGCCCATGAAGGAGAGCGCCGGGCCCGCGATTCCGGCGATCGCCCCTTCCGCCGCGAGCGCCCGGAGGGCCGCCAGGGGGAAGACGCAGCCGGGATCGCGTCGCGCGTCGCGCACGTCGTACCCGAAGTGCGCCACGCGGAGCTGCGCGTTCTCCGTGTCCGGCGGGATCTCGCGCTGCGAGAGGTCGTTGCGGAAGTGGAAGGGCTCCTGGCTCGCGAGATGAACGCCGCCGGAGGCCAGGAGCGCGACGCGGGAGGACGCGAGCGAACGCCGGATGGGAGTCCAAGGCGGCGGATCCGTCTCCGGATCGTGATGCACCCACCGATACGGCGCCTGCGTGGCGTAGAGCTCCCGCGTGCGCTCGATGTAGCGCACGGCGTCGGGCGGCGCGGCGGAGGGCTCCTTCCAGGCCATGCGGACCGTGTAGCATCGCGGGCGCTCGCCCACGAGCCCGCTCAGCGCGGGCCGGAGGCCAGCACCCCCTCGACCTCGAGGCGTCGCACCTCCGCCGCGTCGTAGCCCGCCGCGCGCAGCACCTCGGCGTTGTGCTCGCCGAGCAGCGGCGCGCGCAGGTCCGGGAGCTTCGGCAGCTCCGAGAACTTGAGCGGGAAGCCCGGGATCGTGACCTCGCCGAGGACGGGATCGGGAACCCTTCGCACCATCTCGCGGGCCAGGAACTGCGGATGGGTCAGCGTCTCCGCCACCGAGAGCACCGGCGCCGCAGGCACGCGATGGGTCTCGAGGTGCTGCAGCACGGACTCGTCCGAGGGGAAGCTCGCCATCCAGCGCTCGATCAAGCCGGCGAGCTCCGCTCGATTCTGACCGCGCAGGAGCCCGGTCTCGAAGCGCGCATCGTGCTCGAGCTCCGGCCGACCCATGGCGCGCACCAGCGCCGGCCACTGGCGATCCAGGACCAGCATCGCGATCCAGCCCCGCGGCCCCTTGTAGACGCCCATCGGGCCGGCCAGCGGATGCCAGGCGCCGGGCCGCACCGGCACGATGACGCCGTCGCTGTTGGCGCAGGCCTGCACGTTGCCCTCGTGCATGTGATAGAGCGAGTCCACCATCGACACGTCGATGTGCTGGCCGACACCGGTGCGCTCGCGGTGGAAGAGCGCCACGGCGATCGCGCCGAAGGCGTGGACACCGCTTCCGACGTCGGCGATGCCGAGCCCCACCCAGCTCGGAGGCCCCTCCGGATCGCCCGTCATGTGCATGAGGCCGGAGAACGCCTGGGCGATCAGATCGAAGCCCACCTTTCCCGCGAGCGGGCCGGTGCGCCCGAACGCGGAGACCGACGCCATCACGAGGCGCGGGTTCCGCTCCCGCAGCGCGTCGTATCCGAGACCGCGCTTCTCGAGCACTCCGGGGCCGTAGTTCTCCACCACCACGTCGGCCTGCGCCGCCAGGCGGCGCAGCAGCTCGAGCGCCTCGGGCCGGGCGAAGTCCAGGCAGAGGCTGCGCTTGCCCCGGTTCTGCTGCACGAAGTAGATGCTGCGCCCGTCCTTCACCAGCGGGAGCAGGCGCGAGGGATCGCCTCCCGGGGCCTGCTCCACCTTCACCACGTCCGCGCCGAGCTCGGCCATGAAGCGCGTCACCGTCGGGCCAGCCAGGTACTGCGTGAAGTCGAGGACGCGGATGCCGGCGAGCATCGGGGGACGTTCCGGGGCGGGCATCGGGCTCCTCCTGGTCGGCCTGCTTCCCCTTCTACCACTCCCGCTGGCCCGATGGGAGTGACGCGAAAGCGCGCCTATTCCCGACGCAGCGTCGGAAATCGGCGCGTTCGGGTTCCACCCGCTGTGCGCCGCGGGTACACTGCGCTTCGATGGTGGACGTCCTGCCTCACGCTCCGCCGGGACCCGCCGCGCGGGGCGGCGCCGACCCGGGTCTCGCGACCCACGCCGCCGAGCTGCGCGCGCTCCGGGCCGCCCGCAGCATGGCCCACGGTGCGCAGCTCGCGCGCAGCGCGCGGAAGTTCCCGGACAAGGTGGCGTTCAAGTTCGAGGGCGAGGGCCGCACCTTCGCCGAGCTCGACGCGCGCGTCTCGCATCTCGCCCATGCGCTCGCGGCCCGCGGCGTCGCACGCGGCGATCGCGTGGCGGTGCTGATGACGAACCGGCTCGAGCTGGTGGAGTCCTATCTCGCGATCTGCCGGCTGGGCGCGATCGTGGTTCCCGTGAACTTCCGCCTGGTGGCCGACGAAGTGGCCTACATCGCGAGCGACAGCGGGGCGCAGGTGCTGCTGGTGGACGCCGGACTGGCCGCGCTCGGCGGCGAGGTGCGGGCGCGCGAGCGCGCGCTGCGGACGTGTCTGGTCGCGGGCGCCGACCCCACGCCTGCCGGTCCCGGTGCCGAGCGCTACTCCGACGCGCTCGCATCCGCGCCCGCGACGCCGTACGACGCGGACGTGAGCGAGCACGAGGCCGCGTTCATCATGTACACCTCGGGGACTACGGGTCGCCCCAAGGGCGCGGTGCTCTCCCACTTCAACCTGCTGATGAACACGCTGAACTCGATGGCGGAGATGCGGATCTCCGGCTCCGACGAGATCTGGTTCTCGGGGCTCCCGCTGTTCCACATCGGCGGCCTGAACGGGATCCTCCCCTACCTCATGCTGGGCGGCACCTCCGTGATCCTCCCCACGGGCAACTTCGACGCCGCACAGGTCGTGGACCTGATGGAGCGCGAGCGCGTCACCGGCTGCTACTTCGTACCGACCCAGTGGCAGCAGATCTGCGCGCTCCCCGGCATCCGCGAGCGCGAGCTCTGCCTGCGGCGCATCATGTGGGGCGCCTCGATCGCCCCGCCCTCGGTGCTGCGCGCCATGGCCGAGACCTTCCCCGGCGTTCCGACCTTCAACGCCTTCGGCCAGACCGAGATGAGCTCCGTCACCTGCCTCCTCAAGGGCGAGGACGCGATCCGCAAGATGGGCTCCGTCGGCAAGCCCGTGGTGAACGTCGAGGCGCGGATCGTGGACGACGCGATGAACGACGTGCCGGTGGGCCAGGTGGGCGAGATCGTCTACCGCGGGCCCACGGTGATGCAGGGCTACTGGAACAAGCCCGAGGCCAGCGCCGACGCCTTCGCCGGCGGCTGGTTCCATTCCGGCGACCTCTGCCGGATGGACGACGAGAGCTACATCACGGTCGTCGATCGCAAGAAGGACATGATCATCTCGGGCGGCGAGAACATCTACTGCGCGGAGGTGGAGGCGGCGATCGAGGGCCATCCCGGCGTGCGCGAGGTGGCGCTGATCGGCCTGCCCCACGAGAAGTGGGTGGAGACGCCGCGGGCGGTCGTGGTGCCGCGCGACCCCGCGCATCCGCCGAGCGAGGACGAGATCATCGCCTGGTGCCGAGAGCACCTCGCCTCCTACAAGAAGCCGACCTCGGTGGTCTTCGTGGAGGCGTTGCCGCGAAACGCCAGCGGGAAGGTGCTGAAGACCGAGCTGCGCAAGCGCTTCGGAGGGGGATGAGCCGCGATGGGTCGCGACCGGAATGGGAACTGGACGCCGGGCTGGACGCCTCCCGGCTACAGCGTGGACGAGAACGGGAAGATCGTCGGGTACCGCAACGATCGCACGCCCAACAACTGGGGGCGCTGGGGCGAGCTCGACGAGATCGGGACCTTGAACTTCCTCACCCCGGAGAAGGTACGCGCCGCCGCCGGGCTGGTGCGGAGCGGCCGCGTGGTGAGCCTGGCCATCCCGCTCGACAACACGGGCCCCGTGCATCCCACCCGCTCCGGCGTGGTGCACATGTACGCCTACACCGGCTCGGACTTCGTGGCCGGGAGCGAGGCCGCGCGGCTCTACCCGAACTTTCAGGGCACCGACGACTACATCTTCATGCCGCTCCAGGGCAGCACCCAGTGGGACGGGCTCGCCCACTTCTTCTACCGCGACACCATGTACAACGGCTTCTGGATCGGCGCCGTCGAATCCTTCGCCGGCGCCCGCCGCTGCTCGATCCATCGCCTGAAGGACCGCATCGTGGGCCGTGGCGTGCTGCTCGACCTGGCGCGGCACGCGGGCGTGCCTCGGCTCCCACCCGGGACGGCGATCACGGCGGCGGAGCTCGACGCCTGCGCCGCCGCCGAGAAGGTGCAGATCGGCACCGGTGACATCCTGCTGCTGCGCACGGGGCACGTGCCGTGGTTCTACACCCTCCAGAACAAGATGGAGTTCTGGACGGCCGGCGCGCCGGGCCTCTCGATCCACACCGTGGACTGGATCCACCGCAAGGAGATCGCGGCGCTGGCGGTGGACAACATCGCGGTGGAAGTGGAGCCCTTCGAGCCCGGGGCCGAGCACGTCTATCCCCTGCACTCGCGGCTGATCCGCGACCTCGGTCTCACCATCGGGGAGATCTGGTGGCTGGAGGAGCTGGCCGAGGCCTGCGCTGCGGAGCGACGCTGGGAGTTCTTCCTCTCGGCGCCGCCGCTCAACCTCACCAACTCGTCGGGCTCGCCGTTGAACCCGATCGCCATCCTGTGACGGTTCGCCGGCGGACCGGAGGGGGACTCGCATGCGCGCGGCCGTGATGCGTGGCAAGAAGCTGCTGGTGGACGACGTGCCGGCGCCGGCGCCCGGCCCGGGAGAAGTGCTGGTGAAGACCCTGGCCTGCGGAATCTGTGGCTCCGACCTCCACACGCTCAAGCATGCCGAGAAGCTCGTGGACGGCGCGCGCCGCTCGGGGGGCGCCTTCGTGATGGACCTCTCCCGCGACGTGGTGATGGGCCACGAGTTCTGCGCGGAGGTGCTGGACTACGGGCCCGGGACCGCGCGGCGGCTCAAGCCCGGGACCCGCGTCTGCTCGATCCCCGTTCTGGTGCGCCCGACCGGCGTCGAGACCGTGGGCTACTCGAACGAGAACCCCGGCGGCTACGCCGAGCAGATGCGGCTCACGGAAGGGCTCCTGCTCGAGGTGCCGAACGGCCTCTCGACGGAGCACGCCGCGCTGACCGAGCCGATGGCGGTGGGAGTCCACGCGGTGGAGAAGGCGCGGCTCGCCCGGGAGGACGTGCCCCTGGTGGTGGGCTGCGGGCCGGTGGGTCTCGCGGTGATCGCGGCGCTGCGCTTGAAAGGCGCGCGCCCGATCGTGGCCGCCGACTTCTCGCCGCGCCGGCGCGAGCTCGCCCGGAAGATGGGCGCCGACGTGGTGGTGGACCCGGCGGAGGGCTCGCCCTACCAGCGCTGGCGCGAGTCGGCGGCCTGGGACGATCCCGCCAAGGCGCCGACCCTTCCGCCCTGGATGCCGGGGCCGCCGCTGCGGCCCGCGGTGATCTTCGAGTGCGTGGGCGTGCCCGGCGTGATCGACCAGATCATGGCCGGCGCGCCGCCGAACGCGCGCGTGGTGGTGGTGGGCGTCTGCATGGAGCGCGACCAGATCGAGCCCATGTTCGGCATCAACAAGGAGCTGAACCTGCAGTTCGTGCTCGGCTACACGCCGGAGGAGTTCGCGGCCACGCTGCGACACATCGCGGAGGGCGAGCTTCCGATGGAGCCCCTCATCACGGGGAAGGTGGGCGTGGAGGGCGTGGCGCGGGCCTTCGAGGAGCTCGCGAGCCCCGAACGTCACGCCAAGATCCTGGTCGAGCCCTGGCACGCCTGAGGGTGCGGCTCAGCCCTCGATCACCGGCCGCTCGCGCGCCACCCAGAGCGGGGAGCGCGGGAGGTCGATGAACTTCTTCTCGTCCTCGAGCAGGACCGCCGCCGCCTTCTGGCCCTCGGGCGTGGTGAAGGCCGCCTCCAGGTCCTCGTGGCTCTTCCACCAGAGCTCGGCGATCCCGTCGTAGGGCTCCGGGCCGCCGCGGCTCGCGCGCAGCGCGTCGTTCAGCGCGTCGTCCAGCGTATGGAGCTGCACGTAGCGCTGGATGCGAAGCACCGCCGCGTGCTTTCGCACCAGCGGGCCGTGGTTCTCGAACCAGTACTTCTGGAACTCCGCCCGCGAGAGGTGCGGCAGCCGCCGCAGCGGAAAGGCGAGCTTGATCATGGGGTCCTCCTCAGGCGCACCGGCGGCGAAGCCGCCGGGCAGCGCCCTCCGCTCGGCTTCACCTCGCTGCGCGCTTCGCTTGCACTACGTGTTCTGCGCCGTCATGCCGCCGTCCACCACCAGCACGGCGCCGTTCACGTAGGAGGCGGCCGGGAGCACCAGCGAGAGCGTCCCGTGGGCCACCTCCTCCGGATCGCCGTAGCGACGGAGCGGGACGCGCCGCCGCGCGAACCTGCGCTTGGCGTCGTCCGGGATGAAGGAGGTCATGGCGGTGACGATGGGGCCCGGGCAGACACAGTTCACGGTCACGCCGCGGGCCCCGAGCTCCACTGCCAGCGAGCGCGTCAAGCCGATCACCCCGTGCTTGCTGGCGGTGTAGGGGCTGATCCCGGCCGTGGCGCCGAGGCCCTCCGTCGAGGCGATGTTCACCACCCGCCCCTCGCCCTTGGCGGTGAGCCAGGGGAGGGCCGCGCGGACCAGTCGGGCCTGGGCCGCCAGGTTCACCGCCAGCGTGCGCTCCCAGTTCGCCTCGAAGTCCGGCGAGTCGATCGGCGTCATCAGGCTCACGCCGGCGTTGTTGACCAGGATGTCGAGGCCGCCGAAGCGCTGGACCACGTCGCGCACCAGGGGCTCGATGCGCGGGGCGTCGGCGAGGTCCGCCACGAAGCCCGCGGCGTCGCCGCCTGCACCCGCGATCTCCTTCACCACGCGCTCCACGCCTTCGGCGTCGCGATCCACCACGGCGACGCGTGCGCCCTCGTCGGCGAAGAGGTGCGCGGTGGCGCGTCCCATGCCGCTGGCGGCGCCGGTGACGAGCGCGACCTTGCCGGCGATCGAGCGGCTGAGCCGGGTGAGGCGTGCCATCGCCGAAGGATACCCGCTGGCGCGCGTCTCGCGCCGGCCTTTCTTCACGGCCTTGGCGCCGTGACGCGTCCGCGGTGGGCGCGCTCGCCCGACGAGCCGTCGACTTCGGGGCCCAAGCCGGCCGTCACGTCGGGCCAGAGCGCGGCGCTCCCGCGCGCGGCCACCGAGCGCCCGAGCCGCTCCGCCCAGTACCGCTCGCTTCCGTGCTCCGCGCGCCAGGCCCAGAGCCGCCGTGTCCAGAAATGGAGCGCGCCCTCGTAGGTGAAGCCGATCGCGCCGTGGATCTGGTGCGCGATCCGCGCGCCGGTCCCGGCCGCTTCGCCGCTGCGCACCTTGGCCGCGGCGACCGCGAGGCTGGGATCGCCCCGCTCGGCCGCGCGCCCGGCGGCGGCCGCTGCGGCGCCGGCGGCCGCCGTCTCGGCGGCGAGCACCGCGAGCGCATGCTGGATCGCCTGGAAGCTCCCGATGGGACGGCCGAACTGCACGCGCTCCCGGGCGTGGCGCACGGAATCCTCGAGCAGGCGCTCGAGCGCGCCGGCCATCTGCGCGGCCCGCGCCAGGGCGCCGAGCACGAGGGCCGCGTCGGCCGCGAACGGCGCCGGCAGGGGCGCCACGGCGAGCGGCGCACCCTGGAAGACGAGATCGTCCCGGGGCTCGCGCGCGACGCTCCAGCCTCGACGCACGGAAGCGTCGGCGGACCGCAGCAGCAGCAGATGGGGACGCTCGTCCAGCAGCGCCGTCGTGACCACGTGCGAGACCGCCCCACCCCAGGGCACGGCGGCGAGGCGCCCGCGCGCGCGCCAGCCCTGCGGCGCGCGCTCGAGGTGCAGCGGGCCCTCCTCGGCCTGCGCCAGCGCGAGCGGACCCGACGGGCGGTCGGGCTTCGCAGCGGCGAGGAGCGCCGTGGCGACCAGCGTCTCCGCCAGCGGCACCGGCGCGGCGTGACGCCCGGCCGCGCGCAGCACCTCCAGGGCCTCGCGCCAGGTGACGCCGGCACCGCCTGCCGCTTCCGGCGCCAGCGCCTGAGGAAGCCCCGCGACCTCCAGCGCCCGCCAGAGCGCCGCAGGCCACTCGCCACGCTCCGCCGCCTCGAGCGTGCCGCGCGCGCAGTGATCGTGGAGCAGGCGCTCCGCCGTGTCGCGCAGGAGCGCCGCCGTCTCGCTCATCGCAGCCCGAGCCCTCGCGCGATGATGCCGCGCAGCACCTCGCGCGTTCCGCCACGCAGCGAGAAGGAGGGCGCCGTCTGTACCAGGAACCCGAGCACCTGCTCCAGGTCGTCGCCGCCTTCCGGGCTCGGCGCACGGCCGAGGAGCGCGTGGGCGACCTCCGGGATCTCCTGCTCGAAGCTCGTGCCGAGATCCTTCACCAGCGCCGCCTCCAGCGCGGGATCGCGTCCGGCGGCGAGACGGCCTGCCACCGCCAGCGAGAGCTCGCGCAGCGTCGCGAGATGGGCCACGAGCCGCCCGATCCCGGCCGCGAGCGCCGGCTCCGGCGCGGGACCCGCCGCGCGCACCAGCTCGAGCAGGAGCTGGAAGCTGCTGAGATACCGCTCGGGGCCGCTTCGCTCGAAGGCGAGCTCGGCCATCACCTGCGCCCAGCCCGCGCCCTCGAGGCCGAGGAGCGCTTCCTCCGGCAGCAGGGCGTCCTCGAACACCACCTCGCAGAAGTGCTCGTCGCCCGAGAGGTCCCGGATCGGCCGCACCGTGATCCCCGGCGTCGCGAGCTCGATCAGGAACTGTGACATTCCTTCGTGTCGAGACTCGCTCGCGGGCCGGGTGCGGAAGAGCGCGATCATGAAGTGCGAGCGGTGCGCGTTGCTGGTCCAGAGCTTGCTTCCGCGCAGCTTCCAGCCGCCCGAGACGCGCTCGGCACGGCTGCGGATCGCCGCCAGGTCGGAGCCCGCCCCGGGCTCGCTCATGCCGATGCAGAAGAAGAGCTCCCCGCGCGCCATCCGGGGCAGGAGAGCCTCGCGCTGGCCCTCGCTCCCGTAGCGCAGGAGCAGGGGGCCGCTCTGCCGGTCCGCCACCCAGTGCGCCGCCACCGGAGCGCCCGCCGCCAGCAGCTCCTCCAGCACCACCAGGCGCTCGAGCGCGCTGCGCTCGGCGCCGCCGTAGCGGCGCGGCCAGGCCATCCCGATCCAGCCGCGCTCGCCGAGACGCCGGCTGAACTCCGGATCGAACCCGCCCCACGAGCGGGCGCGTCGCGCCGGCGGCAGGCCGGCCAGCGCCGGCTCGAGCCAGGCGCGGACCTCCCGGCGCAGCTCCTCGGCGGCCGGCGGCAGGTCGAGGAGCTCGAGCTGGAAGCGCTCCATCCCGCCCTCCCCTCGCGCGGCCTCGCGCCGCCGCTCCGTCGGCGCTCAGAGCAGGAGCCCGCCGCCGGCCACCAGCACCTGGCCGCTCACGTAGTCGGACTCCGGCGTACACAGAAGATAGACGGCGCCCGCCGCCTCCTCCGGCGTCCCGGGACGTCCCAGCGGGATCAGCTCGCGCATCCGCTCGATCCAGCCCGGATCGAGCCCCACCTTGAGCGAGCGCTCCCCCACCTCGATCCGCGCCTCGCCCTGCACCAGGGGCTGGGTCAGCCGGGTCTCGATGTAGCCGAAGGCCACGCAGTTCACGTTCACGGCGTAGCGGCCCCACTCCTTGGCCAGCGTGCGCGTGATGCCGATCTGGGCGGACTTGGCGGCGGAGTACGCGATCTGGGTGGCGGCGCCGTAGAGCCCCGACACCGAGGAGACGTTCACCACCTTGCGGTGCAGCACGCGGCCCTCCGCGCGCTCGCGCGCCGAGGCCTCGCGCAGGTAGGGAAAGGCCGCCCTCAGAATGCGAAAGGGAGCGGTCGCGTGGACGTCCACCATCGCGTACCACTGCTCGTCGAGGGTCTTCTGGATCGTGGTGTTCCAGATGTAGCCGGCGTTGTTCACCACGATGTCGAGCCGCCCGAAACGCTCGAGGAGGGCCGCCACCGCGCGCTCGCCGAAGTCCGGGGCGGCCACGTCGCCCGCCAGCGTCGCGGCCTCGCCGCCGGAGGCCGCGATCTCCTGGACCGTTTCCTGCGCCGGCCCTGCATCGACATCGTTCACGAGCACGCGCGCGCCCTCGGCGGCGAGCTTTCGCGCGATGGCGCGTCCGACGCCGCGTCCGGCGCCGGTCACCAGCGCGGCCTTCCCGGCGAGCCGGCTCACGCTCCGCTCCGGGGCGAGGATCGCCCCGCGCAACCGGCCCGATCTCCCACACGGAGCCTCTCCATCCGATCCTCGCCTCGCTCCCCCGGCGGCCCCTCTAGCCCGCGAGGATCCCGCCGTCCACCACCAGCACGTGTCCCGTCACGTAGGCCGCGGCGCGGCTGGCCAGGAAGACCGCCGCGCCCTTGATGTCGTCCTCCGCGCCGGTCCGCCGCAGCGGGACACCGGCCTCGAGGAGCTGGACGCGCGCGGGGTCGCGGCGGACGTGGCTGAACATGTCGGTCAGGAAGGGGCCCGGCGCGAGCGCGTTCACGCGGATCCCGAAGGGCGCGAGCTTGAGCGCCATGTCCTTGGTGAGCGTAATCACCGCGCCCTTGCTCGAGTTGTACGCGATCGCCGGCTGCACCGCGTCCGGCGCACCGCGGAAGCCGCCGATCGACGTCACGTGGATCATCACACCGCCCCCGACCTCGCGCATGTGCCGCGCGATCTGCTGCGAGAGCTGCCACAGGCCACGCACGTTCACCTGGTAGACCTTGTCCCAGGCCGCCATCGGGTACTCGAGGACGGGCGCACCCCAGGTCACGCCGGCGTTGTTCACGAGGATGTCGAGGCGTCCCACCGCAGCCAGCGTCCGCTCGGCCAGCGCGTCGATCTCCTCGGGCTTCGCGAGATCCGCCGGAACGGCCCAGGCCCGGCGACCCAGGGCCTCGATCTGCTTGGCCACCGCCTCGCAGTTGGCGAGCTTGCGCGACGCCACCACGACGTCGGCGCCGGCCTCCGCCAGGCCGAGCGCGATGTGGCGGCCGATGCCCCTGCCGCCGCCGGTCACCAGGGCCGTCTGGCCGCGCAGGTCGAAGAGCTCCTGCACCTTCACCGCGCCTCTCCTCCCGTGCCGGACTCGCCGAGCTGCTCGCGCAGCGCGCGCTTCAGCACCTTCCCGGCCGCGTTCCGCGGCAGCTCCTTCACGAAAACCACGGAGCGAGGGATCTTGTAGCGCGCCAGCCAGCCGCGGCAGTGGGCGAGCACCGCCTCCTCGTCCAGACGCGCCCCCTCGCGGCGCACCACCACCGCTCGCCCCACCTCTCCCCAACGCGCGTCGGGGACTCCGATCACCGCCGCCTCGGCCACGCCGTCGACGCCGTGGAGCACCGACTCCACCTCGGCAGGGTACACGTTCTCTCCGCCGGAGATGTACATGTCCTTCCAGCGATCCACGATCGTGTAGTAGCCCTCGTCGTCGACGCGGGCCGCGTCCCCGGTATGGAGCCAGCCGTCGGTGATCGCCTCGGCGGTGGCTTCGGGACGCCGCCAGTAGCCCGGCGTCACGTTCGGCCCCTTCACCCAGAGCTCGCCGACCTGGCCCGGCGCCACGTCCCGTCCGTCCTCTCCCACGAGACGCACCTGCGTGTGGAGGACGGGGAGGCCCGTGCTGCCGATCTTGCGCGCCGCCTGCTCCGCGTCCAGCACCAGCACCGTCGGACTGGTCTCCGTCATGCCATATCCCTGCTGCAACGGGACGCCCTGTCCGGCCCAGATCTCGAGGAGCGGCAGCGGGACCGGCGCGCCGCCCACGCCGCAGATCGTCAGATGACGCAGGTCCGCTGCGCCGAAGCGAGGGTGCTGGCTCATGAACAGATAATGGGCAGGCACTCCGAAGAAGTGGCTGAGACCCTGCCCCGGATCCTCCAGCCGCCGCAACGCCGCGTCGGGATCCCAGGTCCGCATCACCTGGACCGTGCCGCCGGCGTGCAGGATCACGTTCGCGTAGCAGTTCAGTCCGCCGGTGTGAAAGAGCGGCAGCACCGTCAACCCCACCGAGCGCGGCGTCACCAGCGCCGGCGCGCCCAGGTTGACGGCGTTCCAGAACGTCATGCCGTGGGTGACGAGGGCGCCCTTCGGCCGCCCGGTGGTGCCCGAGGTGTAGAGCAGGCTCGAGACGTCGTCGTGCGCGAGAGCGACGGGCTCGAAGGGGCTCCCGGCGCCCGCGATCCCGCGCTCGTACGAGCCGTCGCGTCCGTCGCCCGCGCTCTCCACGCGGTGCGGCACCCGGCACGCCGCGGCGAGCGCCTCGGCGACGTCGGAGAACTCGCGGTCGTGGATCAGGACCCGCGGCTCGGCATCGCCCAGGATGAACTCGAGCTCCGGCGGCGCGAGGCGCCAGTTCAGCGGGACGAAGATCGCGCCGAGCCTCGCGCACGCGAACTGGATCTCGAAGACGTCGCTCGAGTTGGGCGCGAGCACCGCCACTCGCGCTCCGCGCTCGACGCCGAGCCCCTCGGCCAGGAAGCGCGCCAGGCGCCCGGCACGCGCATCGAGCTCCGCCCAGCGCAGGCGGCGGCCGCTGTGCAGGTCGACCAGCGCGAGCCGCTGCGGCGTGCGCCGGCGATGGTGTGCGAGCCAGTCGTAGGCCGGAGCCGCCATCGCACGCGTCGCGTGGGTACGCGGTCTCAGATCGGGAGGCGGAACGCGCTCGCGTCGGCCGCCTCGCCGACGCCCGCCCGCGCGATCAGCTGGTCCTGGAGCGGGACCTGCTTCTTCAGCTCGGGCATCACCTCGCTCGCGAAGAGCCGCAGGTTGGCCTCGGCCAGGTCGTATGGCATGCCGGCGTAGCTGAACACGCCGGTGAAGGCTTCCGCGGCGGTGCGACGTTGGATGTCCATGATCTTCTCGAAGCACTGCTCCGGGGTGCCCCAGACCTGGAGATTCTTGAAGAAGTCCGTCATGGCGTCGACGCCGCCCTCGGCGCTGGTCTTGCGTTGCATCTCGGCATACGACTCGTAGCCCTTCGTCTTCTCCAGGTGATCGCCGACGAGCTCGTAGTGGCGCACGACGGAGCGGTAGTAGTTTCCGATGTAGCGGTGCGCCGTCTCGGCGGCGCGGTCCGCGTTCTCGTCGCAGTAGGTCCAGCCCGCCACGATGGGCGGCGGCGCCTCCAGCCCGTTCGTCTCGCGGTACACCCTGCGATAGTCGTTCAGCTCCTTGGCGACGTGCTCCCACGGCTTCTGCGGGATCACCAGGATGCCGATCCCGAGCTTCGCCATGATGACCGATGACTCGGGCGACACCGCTGCGGCGTAGGTGCGACCGCGGAACGACTTGAAGGGTCGCGGCCGGAGCTCGCGGCGAACCTGCTCCAGGTACTTGCCGTGGAATTCGCAGGTGCCCTTCTCCAGCCCCTCCAGGATCATCTGCGCGTACTCGACGAAGCGCTCCCGGCTCTCGTCCTGCCGCACGCCGAAGCCCTCGAACTCCACCCGGCCGAGCCCGCGACCGATGCCGAGGATCACGCGACCGTTCGACATGTGGTCGAGCATCACCACCTGCTCCGCCACGCGGATCGGCTGGTGCCAGGGCAGCACCACCACCATGGAGCCGAGCTGGATCCTCTGCGTCCGGCCGGCGAAGTAGGTGAGGTACTGGAGCACGTCGGGGCACATCGTGTAGTCCGTGAAGTGGTGCTCCACGCCCCACAGCGACTCGAAGCCGAGCGGCTCCGCCAGGTCACCCAGGCGAAGCTCGTTGCGATAGACGTTTCGGTCGGTGCGGCCCTCGCCCTCGCCCTGGAACACCACGGCCATGCCGACGTGCATGCTCGACTCCTCGCGCGGCCGGTAACGGCCAACCCCCCGCTTATACCAGCCCGGCCCGCGCCTCGGAAGTGGCGCGGCTCCGACGGTGCGTCGACTTCACCGGGGCCACCCCCGACGCAGCGTCGGGCTCGGCCAGCCGCGGCCCCGGCTGCGTGCGCGCTACCAGCGCGCGATGACGTGCTGCGCGAAGTCGCGGAACACCTTGCGCGCGTGGTCCATCGGCGGGAGCAGCGTGATCTCGCGCAGCCCCGCCCGCTCGGCGCTGCGGAGCTGGTGCAAGATCGCGTCCGGCTCGCCCACCAGGCAGAAGCTGTGGATCGCCTCCGGGGTGACGAAGCGCCGCTCGTCGGGCACCAGATACGTGCAATGGCCCTCGTGGAGCTGCAGGTATCGCTTCTCGGGCGGCGTCTCCATCTTCTCCACGTGGGCACGGTACGCCTCGTAGACCGAGGCCACCGGCGGCGGGATCACGGAGTCGTCGCCCGACTTGCGGTGGACCTCGTAGAGGTAGTGCAGCGCCGCTGCCACCTGCGAGCCGCATTCGTCGATCACCCGGTCCGAGGTCAGCGGCTCGCCCGGCGCCAGAACCACGGCGGTCGTGAGGGCGGCGGTGTGGAACTCCGTCCCGAGGCTGCGCCCCGCCCGCGAGGCCCCCTCCGCGACCAACGCCAGGCTCTGTCGCGTGAGCTCCGGCGGCTCGTGGAGCGCCGAGATCCGGCCGTCGCCGTACGCGCCCGCCGCCCGCAGCGCCCCGGGCCCGTTGGCCGCCACGTAGATCGGCACCGGATGCTCCACGTCGATGAAGTGCCGGTCGAGGTGGAGGAAGCGGATGGCCCGGGTGCGCCCGTCGTGCGTGTACTCCACCTCTTCTCCCGCGAGAAGCGCCCGCACCACCCGCAGGTAGTCCGCGAAGGCCGATGGCTTCATCGGAGGCATCCCCATCACGCGCATCGCGGTGTGGCCCGTGCCGATGCCGAGGAAGACCCGGCCCGGCGCGATGCGGTTGATGCTGGCGATCGAGTGGGCGGTCACCGGGGCGAGCCGGGTCGGCGCGATCGCGACGCCTGTGCCGAGACGAATGCGCGAGGTGTTGGCGGCGGCCAGCGCGAGCACGGCGTAGCAGTCCGACCAGATCATCTGCGAGTCGGGGACCCAGCCATGCTCGTAGCCCAGGGACTCGACGTAGCGGAGGAGACGCCAGTCGTCGACGTGCGTGGCGATCATCGCGCCGAACTTCATCGCTTCCTCCCGGCCTCAGGGCCTGGTGGCCTTGCAGTACCGATCGTCGCAGCGCGTGCCGTAGACCACCAGGACGCACTGGTGGGCGCTCATGGTCTGATACACGCAGGTGTCGCCCTTCCCGCAGCCGGTGCAACCCGCCGGCGTGTCGATCAGGCAGCAGACCGGCTCGTCGCCTGGGAGCGGCGGGGCCTCGTCCGCCAGGCGGAACGGCGACGCCGCTGCGGCGGCGTCCGACGACGGTGGAGCCGTCGCCCGGCGCGGAGCGACGAGCGCCGCCGCCAGCGTAGCGCCGAGCAGAGCGGTCACGAGCACGAGCCATCGCGACATGCGTGCCTCCTCCCGAATCGGCGCCACCGCGATCCGCCACCGGCCAGGCGGCCCGGCCGCGTCGCGCGGTCCATGCTACTCCGAGCCGCGCGGCGCCGGCGAGGGATCGCTGGCTCGGGGACGCGCTTCGTGCGATAAGGGGCGCGCGCCGGGCGACGCGTCGCGGCGCGAGGAGGAGAGATGCGACGCTTCCAGGACCGGGTAGCCGTGGTGACCGGCGGCGCCAGCGGCATCGGGCGCGCCTGCGCCGAGCGCTTCGCCGCCGCCGGGATGCGGATCGTGCTGGCGGACGTGGAGGAGCCGGCCCTCGAGCGCACGGCGCGCGAGATGACCCAGGCCGGCGCGCGCGTGCTGGCGGTGCGGACCGACGTCTCGCAGGCCGCCGAGGTCGAGGTGCTGGCGCGCCGGGCCCTCGAGCAGTTCGGCGGGGTGCACGTGGTCTTCAACAACGCCGGCGTCTACGTCGCGGGCGCGAGCTGGGAGCACTCGCTCGCCGACTGGGAGTGGGTCCTCGGCGTGAACCTGTGGGGCGTGATCCACGGCGTTCGCACCTTCGTCCCGATCCTGCTGGAGCAGAAGGACGAGGGCCACGTGATCAACACCGCCTCCATGGCGGGCCTCACCTCCAACCCGTTCATGAGCGTGTACAACGTGAGCAAGCACGGCGTGGTCACGCTCTCCGAGAGCCTGCACCACGAGCTCGCGCTGCTCGGCTCGCAGGTCAAGGTCTCGGTGCTCTGTCCGGGATTCATCCGTACCCGGATCGCCGACGCCGCTCGCAACCGGCCGAGCGACCTGCGCGCGGACCCGCCCAGCCCGAGCGCCAGCACCGACGTCGTGGCGTTCGACCGCGCGCTCCGCGAGGGCGTGGAGGCCGGCTTCCCGCCCTCCGAGGTCGCGGAGCGCGTGTTCGAGGCCGTGCGGGACGAGCGCTTCTACGTGCTCCTCGCCCAGCCCGAGATCCGGGAGTCGCTGCTGCGCCGGCTCGACGAGGTCCGGCGCGAGGAGAATCCGCGGCCGCCCGGCGCCGTCCTGCGCTGAGCCCGCTCGGGGCAGCGCAGCGCTCGACGGCCGAGCCTACTCCTGCGTCCAGTAGGGACGCGTCCCCGGGTTTCGCTCGGCCATCACGTCCGAGTGTCGCTGCTCGATCAGCGCCTTCATATCGGGATGCGTGAAGATCCAGAAGCGCTCGTCGCGGATCGCCTGCAGCACCTGCTGCGCGACCTCCGCCGGCGGGAGACCCGCCGCCACCCGGCGGCGAACGGCCTCGGTCATCGCGGCGGCCTCCGGGCGACCGCCCTGCGACTCCACCGCGGCGCGCAGCCCCGGCGGGCGGTTGCGGGTGGACTCCGCGATCCGCGTCGCCACGTAGCCCGGGCACAGCACCGAGACCCTGAGCTTCGAGCCGAGCAGCGCGAGCTCGTGGTGCAGGCTCTCGGAGAGCGTCACCACCGCGTGCTTGCTGGCGTGATAGGGGGCCACGTAGGGCGCGGAGATCAGGCCCGCCAGCGAGGCCGTGTTCACCACGTGCCCCTCGTCGCCGCCCCGCAGCATCGCCGGCACGAACGCCCGGATGCCGTGGATCACGCCCCACAGGTTGACCCCCAGCACCCACTCCCAGTCCGCGGTCGTGAGCTCCCAGACGCGCCCGCCCGAGCCCACGCCGGCGTTGTTGCAGAGCACGTGCACCGCGCCGAAGCGCTGGAGCGCCGCGGAGGCCAGCGCCTGCACCTCCGCCTCCTTCGACACGTCGGTGCGAAGGGCGAGCACGTCGGCCCCGCCGCGGCGCAGGTCGCTCTCGGCGCGCTCGAGGGCCGGCGCCTCCACGTCGGCCAGCGCCAGCCTCATGCCCTCGGCGGCGAAACGGTCGGCCAGGGCCCGCCCGATCCCGCTCGCCGCGCCGGTCACCACGGCCACCCGTCCTCGCAGCTGCTTCATCGTCCCGCCTCCCCTCGCGATTGTGTCGGCGATCGCAGCAGGCTACATGCTGGAGCCAGGAGGTGCTCCATGAAGATCGGCCTCATGCTCTTCAGCTGCGACTACGCCATCCGCCCCGACGACTTCGCCCGCGCCGCCGAGGAGCGGGGATTCGAGTCGATCTGGTTCCCCGAGCACAGCCACATCCCGGCCAGCCGCCGCACGCCCTACCCCGCCGGCGGCGAGCTCCCGAAGGACTACTGGCACACCCACGACCTCTTCGTGTCGTTGGCGATGGCCGCCGCCGTGACGCGGCGCATCCTGATCGGTAGCGGGATCTGCCTGGTGATCCAGCGCGATCCGATCCACCTGGCGAAGGAGGTGGCGTCCCTGGACCAGCTCTCGAGCGGGCGCTTCTTGTTCGGGATCGGTGGCGGCTGGAACGCCGAGGAGATGGAGAACCACGGCACCCCGTTCGCGAAGCGTTGGAAGATCCTGCGCGAGAAGCTCGAGGCGATGAAGGCGATCTGGGCCCACGAGAACGCGGAGTACCACGGCGAGTTCGTGGATTTCGACCCGATCTGGCAGTACCCGAAGCCCATCACCCGGCCGCATCCTCCGATCATCCTGGGCACCGCCACTCCGAACGGTCGGCAGCGCGTGGTGGACTACTGCGACGGCTGGATCCCGATCGATCTGCTGATCCAGGACCTGCCCGCCGCGATCGCCGATCTGCGACGCCGGGCGGACAAGGCCGGGCGCGACCCGGCCTCGATCCCGATCTCCATCTTCTGGGCCAAGGCCGAGGAGGCAGAGCTGCGGAGATACCAGTCGATGGGCGTGGAGCGCGCGATCCTGGGAGTGCCCGCAGAGCCGCGCGACAAGGTTCTGCCGATCCTGGATCAATACGCGGAGCTCGCGCGCAAGCTCGCCTGAGCGCCGGCACGGAGGAGCCCATGTCCCGCATCCCGCTCGCCGACCCGGAGACGCTGCCGCCCGCCCTGCGCAGGCTGCACGACGACGCCGAGCCCTCGAACTGGTCCGCGCGTCACGTGGCGCGCGCCTTCGCGCACCACCCCGACCTCCTCGAGCGCTATCTCGGCTTCTACTACCCGTACCACACCAACGAGGGCGCACCCGGCCGGCTGGAGCCACGGCTCAAGGAGCTGGTGCGGCTGCGGATCGCCACCCTGAACGGCTGCAAGACCTGCAAGGCGGCCCGGCTCGACCCCGATCACGTGACGGAGCAGGAGGCGGCCCTGGCGGTGGACGTACCGTCCGGCCACCCCTTCACCCCGCGCGAGCGGGTGGCGCTGCGGCTCGCCGAGCGGATGGCCGAGGATCACCACGCGATCGACGACGCCTTCGTCCGCGAGCTGCGGCGACACTTCTCGGAGGCGGAGCTGCTCGAGCTCCTGATGATGGCGGGCCAGTACGTGGGCTTCGGGCGCATGCTCGCGATCCTGCAGCTCGAGGACGTGAGCTGCCCGATCTGAGCCCCGGCGACGTGCGGAACCCCGCGGTTCTCAGCGCTTCTTCTGGGCGGCGGTCCAGGCCTGGAGCGCCGCCAGCGTGTTCTCCACGTGCTTGCTCGGATCGAGGTTCGCGTAGGAGTAGAGGATGCGGCCGTCCGGCGTGATCACGTAGGAGGTGCGGCTCGCGAAGAGGGGGCTTCCCTCGAGCACCGCGTCGTAGGCCTGCATGATCGCCTGATCGCTGTCCGCCGCGACGGGGAACTTGCTGCGGCACTCGCTCACGGAGAACCGCTGGAGCGTCTCGATCGGATCGTGAGAGACGCCGATCACCGTGGCGCCGAGCGCGTGGTAGCGCTCGATCGCCTCGGCGAATTCGTGGGCCTCGGCGGTGCAGCCCGGCGTGAAGGCCGCCGGGAAGAAGTAGAGCACCACCGGCCCCTTCTTCAGCGCCTCGGCCAGCGAGAACCGGAAGGTCTTGCCACCCAGCGAGGCCGTCGCCTGGAAGTCCGGCGCCTTCGCGCCCTTCGAGAGCGCGGCCACCGCGGGCCCCGCGGCCAGCAGGCCGACGATCAGCAGAGCGAGCTGGATCCTCACGTGGTTCCTCTCCTGCGCTGGAGGCGAGGCCCGCCGGGCGAGCGCCGTCCGGCGGGCCTCGACGACTAGAAGCTCCCGCCGCTCGGCGCAGCGCTCGGCGTCGGCGGCACGAAGGGACAGCCGGGATCGCCATCGCTCGCTCCGGGGGCCGTCGGCACCGGCGCGTCCAGCGACGGCGAGTGGGCGAAGTCGAACAGGTCCTCCAGGGTGTCGGCGTTGGCGTCGCGCGCGGTCAGCGCGGGATGCGAGGCGCCCGGCTGCCCGCCGTCAGCGGTCATGAAGCGCTTCTCGATCAAGGCCAGCATCGAGGTGTGATCACCCACGGTATGGGACACGTAGTGCGGCTTCGAGAACGGTGACACCGCGATGAAGGGCACTCGGAAGCCGAGCTGGTCGAAGTTGGGGCAGAGCGCCGGATAGGGCCCCGTGCTGCTGAAGCCCGGGCAGATCGCCGCCGCCTCGGCGCGGCTCACGTCGCACTGAGCCCCGCCGCCGGGGAGCGTGCTCGCCGGCGGATTCGACAGGTCGGCGCACTGCCCCGGAGCGATCCCGTCCGGATTCGGCGCTCCACCCTGGCGCGCGTGCGCGGGCGGCACGTGATCGTAGAAGCCGCCGTGCTCGTCGTAGACCACGAAGACGATCGAGTCCTTCCAGTTGGGACCGTTGCGGACGGCGTTCACGACGTCGGAGACGAACTTCTCGCCCTTCCGGATGTCCGTCGGAGGATGCTCGTCGTTCTCGTTGGCCGGCCCCCCCAGGGCGCCGAAGTTCGGGTCGACGAACGAGACCTGCGGCAGCGTTCCCGCGGCCGCGTCGGCCAGGAAGCTCGAGACGAGCTTCAGATGCGTGTTGCCGGTGGGCCGGAAGATCAACGACGTCGGAGCGTCGCTGAAGTAGTTGGTCCACGACACGCCGTGCTGATCGAGGAGATCCAGGAAGCTCCCGGTGATGGGCTTGTAGCCGCCGGGCGGCGGGAAGATCTCGGAGGTGGTCAGATGGCCGAACGAGGTCGCCGCGAGCGCGTAGGCGCGGTTCGGGAAGGTCTGGCCGATCACCGAGCAGAAGTACCGGTCGTCGATCGCGAAGGTCTGGGCGAGGGCGTAGTAGAAGGGCAGATCGTCCTGGGTGTAGAAGCCCATCGTGTCGTCGTCGGTAGGCGTCTCCGGCCCGACGTCGGGCTGCCCCTGGGACGTGCTGTCGTTGCGCCGCACGAATCCGTCGTTGGGGCTGAAGAAGAAGGTCAGGCTGGGGAAGTTGAAGTTGGCCTCGATGTGGCTGCCGGACCAGGAATGGTCGAGGTCGGGCCCGGTGCAGTAGCGAGGATCGTGGAAGGCGTGAACGATGCTGCCGTCGTCGTCCAGGTTCGCGTTGGCGCAGCGGAACTCGCCGTGCTTGGTCACCTGGCAGCGCAAGCCATCGACGCAGCGATGGTCGCGGGGGTTGCAGCCGCCGCCCGGCCGGCCGCGCTCGTCGTCCTGCATCCCGGGCCCGTGGTAGGGCCCCCCGGGCACGTAGGGGAGCGCCCCGAAGTAGTTATCGAAGGAGTGGTTCTCCTGCATCACGATGATCACGTGGTTCACGTTGTGGAGGTCGCCGTCGGCACGGGCGGTGGCAGCCGGAACGGCCAGTGTCGCGAGGCCGCCGAGAGCGCTCGCGGCGAGGAGCATCCTGCAGCTCATGGGTCCCTCTTCCGCATCGGGGTGGGCGGGCTTGGCCTGCGTCGACCCCGAGAGGGCGCAGGCCCGCTGCGACGCATGAGGTCGCCCGCCGATTAGAGGACGCGGGGCCGAGGATTGCAAGCCGCGCGGGGGGCCTCCGATGACGCCTCGCGCAACACCCCCGACGGAACGCCCGAGGCCTCCCGCGGGGTCCTCGCGAACGGACCCGGCTAGCTGCGGAAGCGGGGCGCGCGCTTCTCCTGGAAGGCGCGGATGGCCTCGCGGTGCTCCGGACTGGTGTAGCAGGACTCGATGGCATCGAACTCGCGCCGCATCACCGCCTCGTAGTCGGGATCGGCGGCGTTGCGGGTGAGGAGCTGCTTGGTGAGGCGGAGCTGGCGATCCGGGTTGGCGGCGATACCCGCGGCCAGCGCCAGGGCCTCGTCGAGGAGCTTCTCGTGCGGCACCAGCCGGTCCACCAGCCCCCCCGCGGCCGCCTCCGCCGCGTCGACCAGGCGCGCGCTCAGGCACATCTCGCTGGCGCGCCCGAATCCCATGCGCTGCACCAGGAAGTAGGTGCTCGCGAGCTCGGGCACGAGGCCCATCTTGACGAAGAACATCCCGAAGCGCGCGCGATCCGAGGCCAGGATCACGTCGCTCGGCAGGACCATGGTCATGCCCACACCGACCGCGACGCCGTTCACGGCCGTCACGATGGGCTTGGCCTCCCGCAGCACCTGCACCCAGTTGCGATCCAGGCGCACGGCCTCGCGCGGGCCTTCGGCACGGGCGCGCTCCTCCAGGTTCCGCGCGAAGGCGTCGTTCACGTCCGCTCCGGCGCAGAAGCCACGGCCCGCGCCCGTCCACACGATGGCGCCGACCGCCGGATCGGCCGTGGCGCGCTCGAAGGCATGGGCGAGCTCGCGCGACATCCGCGAGGTCCAGGCGTTCAGGCGCTCCGGGCGGTTCAGGGTGACGAGCGCGACGGCGTCGCGCGTCTCGTAGAGGATCTGCTCGTAGTCCATGCGCGGAGCCTACCGCGCGGCGGTGGCCTGCGGGAAGCCCGGCCCCGGAGCGCGCCGGCGACCCCGCCTCCGGGCTCCGGGCTTCGTTTGCACTACCCTCTGTCCGATGCGGGCGCTGCGCGGCGTGATCTTCGACTTCGACGGCACGCTCGCCGACTCCCTCGGCTTCTTCTACGACATGGCCTGCGACGTGCTGGCGCGAGCGGGCGCTCCGCCGG
This sequence comes from Myxococcota bacterium, assembly GCA_033853555.1. Lineage (GTDB taxonomy): Bacteria > Myxococcota_A > UBA9160 > UBA9160 > UBA9160 > JAWOLJ01. The sequence continues at coordinate 49,190 of JAWOLJ010000021.1, read as the reverse complement.
CGCCCCGCGACGCGGTCTACGCGCTGATGGGTGCGGCCGACCCCGACCTGGTGCGCAAGCTCTTCCCCAGGGACTTCCCCGACCTGGACGCCGTCCTGGCGCAGGTCTGGGCGGAGCGGAGCCCGGTCTGGGCGCGCCGCTACCAGGAGGAGACGGAGCCCCGGCCCGGCGCCCTCCCCCTGCTGCATGCGTTGCACGGGCGGGGGCTCGCCCTCGGCATCGCCACCTCCTCGGGTCGCGAGCTGCGAAGCCTCGACCGCTGGGGCGTGCGTGGGCTCTTCGGCAGCATCGTCGGGCGCGAGAGCGTCCGCCGACGCAAGCCCCACCCGGAGCCCGTGCTGCGCTGCGCCGAAGAGCTCGCGCTCCCGCCCGCGGCGCTGGCCTACGTCGGCGACTCGCCGGTGGACGTGCGCGCCGGGAGGGCGGCCGGGGCCTACACCATCGGCGTGCTCGGTGGCACGAGCCCGCGCGAGGTGCTCGACGCCGAGGGGCCCGACGCGATCCTCGAGAGCGTCGCCGAGCTCGAACGCCTGCTCTGAGGTCGAGCGACGCGCCCCGCCTGCCGCCGCCACCCGCGGCTCAGTCGAGCTCCAGCACCACGTGGCCGAGCTTCCGGCCGCTCTCCACGAGCTCGTGCGCCTCCACCGTGCGCTCGAGGGGGAGTCGCGCGGCGATCGTGAAGCGGGCGTGGCCGCTCGCCATCCAGCGCTCGAGATCCTCCAGCGCCCGGCGCTTCTGCTCCGCGCTCAAGGCGTAGACCAGGACGAAGCGGAGCGTCGCGTTGCGGGCCATCAACGGATAGACCGGGAGCGCCGGCTCGCGAACGCCCATCGAGGCGTAGCTCGCCACCACGGCGTGAGGAGCCAGCACCTGGAGCAGCAGCGGCAGGTTGGCGCCGAGCTCCACCTCCACCACCCGGTCCACGCCCCTCCCGTCGGTGATCTCGCGCACGCGATCCGCCACCGGCTCCCGGACGTAGTCGATCACGTGCTCCGCGCCACCCGCCCGGGCGTGGGCGAGCTTCTCGGGAGAGCTCGCGGTGGCGATCACGTGCGCTCCCGCCCAGCTCGCGAGCTGCACCGCGTAGTGTCCCACCACTCCGGCGCCGCCCTGCACCAGCACGAAGCGTCCCGCCAGCGGCGCACCGTCGAAGAGGCAGAGGTGCGCCGTCAGGACGGGGATGCCGAGGCAGGCGCCCTCGACGAAGCCGATCGCCTCCGGCAGCGAGACGGCCAGCTCCGCCGGGAGCGCCAGCGCGTCCGCCGCGGTGCCGAAGGGTCGTTCCCATTGGGCGTTGTGGACCCAGACGCGCTCCCCGACCCGCGACGGTGCCACGCCGCTCCCGACGGCGTCGATCACGCCGGCGCCGTCGCTGTGGGGGATCACGCGCGCGAAGCGGGTCGGTCGGCGGGTCGCGCCCGAACGCGTCTTCACGTCGCTCGGGTTCACGCCCGAGGCGCGCAGGCGCACGCGCACCTCCCCGGGTCCGGGCTGCGGATCGGGCATCTCTCCCAGCCGCAGGACCTCGCGTGCCGGCCCGAAGCGCTCGTACCAGACCGCGCGCACCCCTCTACCTACACCAGGAAGCGATAGGCGTCGCCGTCGCGCACGATGCGGCCCGCGGTCGGTGTGGCGAAGTGGGTGCCGAGCACCAGCGTGGGCCGGTCGGCGTAGCGCTCGAGGAAGCGCCGTCGCGTCAGGCGGGCGGCCGCCACGTCGACGTCGAACTGGCTCGACCAGTCGGGGCGCGCCACCTGGCAGGGGTGGTGCATCAGGTCGCCGGTGATCACGGCCTCCTGCCCGCGCGAGGAGATCCGCACGCTCACGTGCCCGGGCGTGTGGCCGGGCGTCGGCTCGAGCCGCACCTCGGAGGTGAGGACGTGGTCGGGCTCCACCAGCTCCACCAGGCCGGCGTCGACCACCGGCCGCACGGAGTCCTCCAGCACGTCGCCGAACAGGTCGTCCTGCACGTTGCTCCAGTACTCCCACTCCTTGCGCGCGAAGAGGTAGCGCGCGTGGGGGAAGGTGGGCACCCAGCGGCCATCCTCCAGCATGGTGTTCCACCCGACGTGGTCCACGTGGAGGTGGGTGCACAGGACGGTGTCGATCGACTCGCGAGGATGGCCGGCGGTGGCGAGATCCAGCAGGAAGGGGCCCCGGCGCATGTTCCAGTCCGGAATGCGGCGCGGCTTGTCGTTTCCGAGGCACGTGTCCACCACGATGCGGCGACCCTCGGACTCGATCAGGAAGGCGTGGACCGACATCCGGACCTGACCGTCCTCGCTCACGAAGTGCGGAGCGAGCCACGACAGGGGCTTCAGGTTCTCCGGCGTGGCGTCCGGCAGCACGAAGGTGCCGGCGGACAGCATCTCGAGCTCCAGGATCCGCGTCACCTTCACCTCTCCGATCTTCCAGCGCTCCATGGCTCCTCCTCGGGGGCGGGCGGGCCCCCGGGGCCGCAGCATACGCCGTCGGCGTGACAGGTGGCGCCCCTTCGAGTAGAAGGAGCTGCGGGGGAGATGAGTGCCATGCTGCGAACCCCGCTGACCCGCTCGCTCGGCATCGAGCATCCGGTCCTCTGTGCCGGGATGGGCGGCGCCACGGCCGGCCCGGAGCTGGTGGCCGCGGTCTCCGAGGCGGGGGGCTGCGGCGTGCTCGGGCTCGGTGGCGTCCCGCCGCCGCTCGCCCGGGAGCTGATCCGCGACACGCGCCGGCGCACCTCGCGCCCGTTCGGCACCAACCTGCTGCTGCCGCTGCTGGCGCCGGGCGCGATCGAGACCTGCCTGGAGGAGCGCGTCGCCTTCCTGGTGCTGTTCTTCGGCGACCCCGCCCCTCACGTCGCCGCAGCGCATGGCGCCGGCGTCCGGCTCTTCGCGCAGGTCGGATCCGTGGAGGAGGCGCGCGCCGCGGCGGCGGCCGGCGTGGACGGGGTGTTCGCCCAGGGGTTCGAGGCCGGGGGACACGTGCGCGGCACCACCTCCCTGGCCGCCCTGCTCCCCGCCGTGGTCGACGCGGTGGCGCCGCTCCCGGTGGTGGCGAGCGGCGGGATCGCCGACGGACGCGGGATCGTGTCGGCGCTGGCCCTCGGCGCCCAGGGCGTTTCGCTCGGCACGCGGTTCCTGGCGAGCGACGAGGCCCGCGCCACGCCGGCCTACAAGGAGCGCGTGGTCCGGGCGACGGCCGCCGACACGGTGCACACCTGCCTCTTCGACGTCGGCTGGCCCGACGCCGCCCATCGCGTGCTGCGCAACCGCGCCGTCGCAGAGTGGGAGGGGGCGGGCCGCCCCGCCGCGGGCCGGCGGCCGGGCGAGGGCACGACGATCGGAAGGCTGGCGCTCGGACCGGCGCTGCTCGAGGTTCCGCGCTACTCGGTGCTCCCGCCCTCGGACGGCTTCGAAGGCGACGTGGAGCTCGCCGCGCTCTACGCCGGCGAGTCGTGCAGCCTGGTGAACGACGTGCGTCCCGCCGGCCGGATCGTGGGCGACCTGGTGCGAGAGGCCGAGGCGGCCCTCGCGGCGCTGCGGAGGTGACGATGGAGAGCCGGTCCAGGGACGGAGTCGCCCTGGCGTACGAGGAGCGTGGAGCGGGCGAGCCTCCGCTGGTGCTGATCCACGGCTGGTGCTGCGACCACGGGTACTTCGCGCCACAGGTCGAGCACTTCTCCCGCCGACATCGAGTGGTGTCGCTCGACCTGCGCGGCCACGGTGCCAGTGACGCGCCCCACGGCTCCTACGCCATGCGCGAGTTCGCGGACGACGTGGCCTGGCTGGCGCGCGAGCTCGGGCTGCGCCGGCCGGTGCTGGTGGGACACAGCATGGGCGGGCTCGTGGCGCTGAACGTGGCCGCCCGGCACCCCGAGCTGCCGGCCGCGCTGGTGCTCCTCGACTCTCCGCTGCTGCCGCCGGAGGGGCTCCTGCCCGATCTCCCGGGCACGCTGGCGGAGCTGCGGGGCCCGGGCTACCGCGCCTTCCAGCGGCGCTTCGTGGACGAGCAGCTCTTCGCGCCGAGCGACGATCCCGCGCGGCGCCGGCGCATCGTCGACGCAATGTCGGCGGCGCCGCAGCACGTGATGGCGTCCTGCTTCGAGGAGATGTTCGCCTTCGATCACGAGAGCACGGCCGCGGACGGTCGCGTGCCGATGCTCTACGTCGCCGCGGAGACGCTGCTGTCGGATCTCGAGCGGCTGCGCGAGGCCCGCCCCGACGTGGTCCTGGGGCGCACGGTCGGAGTCGGACACTTCCACCAGCTCGAGGCGCCCGACCAGGTGAACCCGATGATCGAGCGCTTCCTCGCCACGCGACTGCGCCACACTTCCTGAGCTCCGCTCGCCCTTGGCTCGCTGCGCGCCGTCGGCACGCCTGCGGCGTCCGACGGCTTGCGGGGCCGTCTCTCGGGCCCACGCGCCGAGATCGAGCGCGGCGTCCTTCGGGCGGCGCCGGGCACCGAGCTCGCCGATCGGCGACTCCGAGCTCCGCTCGCCTCAGGCCACCGGGAGCGGGGGCCGGGGCAGGTGCTGCCACTGTTCGGCGTCGTGCCCGAAGAGGAGCCGGGCTCCGCCGGCCTCGAGCGCGCGCAGGCGCCGAAGCGAGGCGAGCATCGCCTCGCGGTCGAAGACCGTCCCCGGGAGCTGGAGCGCCTCCAGCGTGCGCCGCAAGTAGCAGGCGTCCGCCGTCAGCACGAGCTCTCCCGAATCCGTGCGCAGCCGCAGCGACTGGTGCCCCGGCGTGTGGCCGTGGGTCGGAACGCACACCACCGAGCCGTCGCCGAAGAGGTCGTGCTCGCCGTCCACCAGCAGGAGATCCTGGCCGAGGTCGTAGTCGCGGGGATCGTAGAAGTTGCGCCGCACGAGATCCGGATCCCGACCGGCCTCCCATTCGCGCCGTTGCAGCACCACGCGTGCGTTCGGCAGCGAGGCGTTCCCTCCCACGTGATCGAAGTGAAGGTGCGAGTTCACGAGCAGGCGGATCGAGGCGGGATCGATCTCCAGGGCGCGCAGCCGGGAGGCCACGTCCTCGCCCGGGCCGTAGGAGAACTCGAAGACGTCCGCGAGCCGCCCGAGGCGCGCGCGGGGATCGCGCTGCACCTCGGGATGCATTCCGCTGTCGAAGAGCAGGCGTCCGTTCGGATGCTCGATCAGCCAGCTCGGGACGGGCAGGCGCATGCGTCCCGTCTCTCCGGCCAGGAAGAGCCCGGCATCCGCGGTGAGCCAGCCACAGGCCAGCGCGAGCACGCGCATCAGAACCCTCCCGGCGCCCCATGCGTCACCGCTCCCGGCCCGCAGGCTCCCACCAGGAGACCGAGTCCGAGGAGCGCGAAGCTCGCCGCGGCCACCAGCCGGATCCAGCGCAGCGGGAGCCGTGTCGCCGCGACGTCGCCGAGCCAGACCACCGGCACGTCGGCCAGCAGCATGCCCAGCGTAGTGCCCGCGACGACGGGCACCACGGCGCCGAAGCGTGCGGCCAGGGCGACCGTGGCGATCTGCGTCTTGTCGCCGATCTCCACCAGGAAGAAGGAGATCAGCGTCGTCAGGAAGGCGCCACGGCGCTCGAAGCCGGTCTCGCGCGGGGAGTCCAGGCGGTCCGGCCGGCACGCCCAGAGGGCCATCGCGAGAAAGGAGAAGCCGAGCAGCCAGCGCATCGCCGACGCCGAGAGCCGCTCGCCGAGCCACATCCCTGCGAGCCCGGCGCAGGCGTGGTTCAGGAGCGTCGCCCCGAGGATGCCGCAAACGATCGGCCAGGGACGCCGGAAGCGCGCCGCCAGCAGGAGGGCCAGGAGCTGGGTCTTGTCGCCCATCTCTCCCAGCGCGACGACGCCCGCGGATACGAGGAAGGACTCCACTCGGCTGCGTCGCGACCGGCGAGGGCCAGCCCGCCCTCAGGAGAGCTCGAGCATGCGCTCGATCGGACGCAGCGCGCGCCGCCGCACGGCCTCGGGGACCGTGACCTCGGGTGCGAGATCGCGCAGGCAGAGGTAGAGCTTCTCCAGCGTGTTGAGCCGCATGTAGGGACAGCGCGTGCAGCCGCAGCTCTCCTCCGCCCCGGGCGCCTGGAGCAGCACCTTCTCCGGCACCTTGTGCGCGATCTGGTGGAAGACGCCATCCTCGGTGGCGATGATCAGGGTCGGCGCCGGCGACTTGACCGCACGATCGATGATGCCGGTGGTGGATCCGATGAAGTCCGCCTGCGCGAGCACGGCCGCGTCGCACTCCGGGTGGGCGAGCACCTCGGCCTCGGGATGCTTCACCTTGAGCTCCGCCAGGCCCTTGGCGCTGAACTGCTCGTGCACGATGCAGGCGCCGGGCCAGGCCACCAGGTCGGGGCGACCGGCCTGCTGGGCCACGAAGCGTGCGAGGTGCTTGTCCGGCGCGAACACGACGGGACGCCCGGCGAAGTGCTTCACGATCTTGACGGCGTTCGAGGAGGTGCAGATCACGTCCGAGAGCGCCTTCACCTCGGCCGAGCAGTTGATGTAGGAGATCACCACCGCGCCGGGGTGCTGCTTCACGAAGCGCTCGAACTCGTCGGCGGGGCAGCCATCGGCCAGCGAGCAGCCGGCGGCCAGGTCCGGCACCACCACCTTGCGGGTGGGATTCAGGATCTTCGCGGTCTCCGCCATGAAGTGGACGCCGCAGAAGGCGATCACGTCGCGATCCACCTGCTGCGCGGCGCGGGCGAGCTGCAGCGAGTCCCCGACCACGTCGGCCAGGTCCTGCACCTCGCTCTCCTGGTAGTAATGTGCGAGGAGGATCGCGTTGCGCTCCCGCTTGAGTCGCAGGATCGCCTCTTCGAGATCGTCGGGAAGCTCGGCGGAGAGCTCGCGGTCGCGGGCCGGGGGGGCAGCCATCCGACGAGGTTAGCGCAGCGGGGGCCCGGCGGCGGAGTCCGGCCCGATCAGCAGGGTGGGCACGCCACAGGTGCCGTCGCGCACGGTACAGACCCGCGTGCCGGGCTTGAAGCCCGGCCGCACCTCGGAGACGTCGAGCTCCGCCGCCGCGAGGCGCGCCCGTGCGGCGTCCACGTCCGGCGTGCGCCAGGCCAGGCCGTCGAGGCGGTCCGGCGCAGCGGGGTCCGGCGACGCGCCCAGACGTCCCACCACCTCCACCGTGACGCCACCCACGCGGAAGAAGAGCATGCGCAGCCCGCGCGCCTCGAAGCTGCGATCGAGCGCCAGGCGCAGGCCCAGGAGCTCGCCGTACAGCCGGCGCGCGCCCTCGAGATCCGGGCTGGCCACCACCACGTGATCCAGGGCCGCCACCGCGGCACCCTCGACGCCGAGCGGTGTCGCAGGGGGAAGCACCTCCGGCGGCGAGAGCGGCTGGATCCCGGAGAGCCAGGCGCCGCGCGTGATCGAGGGCGGCAGCGCCACGGTGCGCCACTCGCGCCAGGCTCCGCTCTCGTCGTCGCGACCGAGCCCCTTCTCCGGCGCCCCGGCCTCGACGCCCCGCGCGCGCAGCTCCGCCGCCGTGGCGTCGGCGTCGTCGGTGCCGAAGGCGAGGCCCGCCAGCCCTTCGCCCTGGTGTTCCAGCCGCTCTTCGAGCCGCCTCGCGAGCCGGCCCGGGCCCGCCGGCGCGAGGAGCTCGAGCGTCGTGTTGGCCAGGCGGAAGAGCGCGTTCGCTGTGCCCTCGGCGGGATGCGAGCCGCGCCAGGAGGGCCGTCTCCCGAGGAGGCGGGCCATCCGGCCGGTCGCCAGATCCACGTCGCGCACGGCCACGGTCACGTGGTCGAGGCAGGTCCACACCCGGCCCAGGATGCCATGGAAGACCGGAACGCGTCTTCCTCGCTCGTGGAAAAGCTTTTCCCGTTGCCGGCGTGGCTCCGGCCCGCGGCCAGGTTTTCCGTGATTTTGCAACCGGTTGGGCGAACGACCTGCGGTCGCGACACGGCATGTGGATTGCATGGGTCTTGCGCGGCGGGGTCCTCTGGGAAGGGGTGCCCTGCGCCAGACACGGCGGCGGGTCCGGAGCCCGGCACGCCACACGGGGGAGCACCTCGGCCAGCGCCGGGGCTCGTCTCGGAGGGGCGCATGCGCGGCTGGGCGGTGGTTCGCGGGCTCGCGGTCGCAGGGGTGTTGGGGACAGCGAGCGTCGCCGGCGCCACGCCCCTCACCTACGTGTTCAGCGGCGGCTCGGCGCAGGTCACGGCGATCTACCAGAGCAGCACGATCGGGAGCGCCACGATCGCGCTCACCGGGACGCAGGTCACCTTCGACAGCGCGGTCCCCTCGCTGCCCTCCTTCCAGTTCACCGCCGGACCGACGCCCGCGATCGCGCTGAGCGGCGTGCTCACCGGTGTCTCGATCACGTTGAGCAACGTCTCGGTCGTGCCCGGCACCGGCTACACGAACTTCTCGGTGACGGGCCCGGCGACGCCTCCCGGCACCTACAGCTACACGGTGGGTCCGGTCGCCGTCTCGGGCCTCGCCACGCTCGCCGGCGCGATCACCGGCGGGCCGTCGGCCTTCGGCTTCTCGAACCCCGCGCTCTCGGGTCAGATCGCGATCAACGGCACCGGTCAGCTCCAGCTGAACGGGATCACGCTCGGCGTGCTGACGCTGCCGGCGGCGGGGCCGTTTCCCGGCGGAAACGTGACGCTCAAGGCGGATCTCGTCTTCGCAGGGATCGTGCCCGAGCCGGGCACGGCCGTCCTGCTCGGCCTGGGCCTCTGTGGCCTGGTGCTCGCGCGCCGGCGGGCGGCCTGAGGCCGGAGACGGCGGGCGGGAGATCGCGAACACGGCAGCCAACACAGGAAGAGGTCGAGACATGGGTATGCGTCTGCGATGGTCGCTCTTGCTGCTGATCCCGCTCCTGTGCGCGGGCGCGCCGCGAGGCGCCATGGCACTGACCCTGCCGGTGACCGGCGGCCCGGGGCTCGACCAGGGCGCGGTGTGCGCGGTCGGCGGCTGCCCCGGCACGCCGATCTCGAGCCTGGTCACGCCCGCCCCCGTGACGGGCTCGCTCGTCTACGACTCGGTCCACCAGACGATGACCCTCACCGTGACGCTCGGCTCGACTGCGGGATTCGGCGCGTCGCAGTACGATCTCCCGGCGGGAACGGTGTTCTCGGCGAGCGGGATCCCGGTGACGTCGTTCGCGCTGGGAGGTGGCGCCTCTCAGGTGATCCAGCTCGGCTCGGCCACGGGGAGCGTGGATCTGCCGGGAGGCTCGGGCGTCGAGTTCCCGAGCGCGGCGGTGAGCGGCCTGACGTGCAGCATCGGCACCGGCTCGGACCAGTGCGGCTTCTCGTTCGGACCGGGCGGCTTCGTGACCTCGGGCGGCTCGCCGGTCGAGTACTTCACGAGCTTCAACGTGGCCGTGCCCGAGCCGACGACGCTCTGGCTGATGGCCGCGGGCCTCGCGTTGCTCGCGGGCCGCGCACGCCAGCGGACCTCATAGATCCCAGAAGAAATCCTTGTTCGTGAGCTCCTGCGGCGACGCCGACTCCTCGCGGCGCACGCCGGCGGGAAGCGTCTCGCCTTCCCGGGCCAGCCGACGCACCTGCTCCTCGAGATCGCGGGTCTCGTTCTCCCAGTACTCGTGGGTGCCGAAGTGGGGGAACGCCGAGGGAAAGGCCGGGTCCTCCCAGCGCCGCGCGATCCAGGCGGCGTAGCGCACGAAGCGCAGCGCGCGCAGCGGCTCGACCAGACGCAGCCAGCGTGCGTCGAAGTCGCGGAACTGGCGATACGACTCGATCAAGAGCTCGCGCTGCCGCGCACCCTCGGCGTCGCGACCGGGCAGGAGCATCCACACGTCCTGCACCGCGGGGCCCGTCAGGCAGTCGTCGAAATCGAGGAAGAACCAGCCCTCGTCCCCGTGGAGCAGGTTTCCGAGATGGCAATCGCCGTGGATGCGATGCAGCGGAACGCCCGCGCTCCAGGCGTCGTACACCGCGACCACCTCCTCCACCGCGCGCCGGTAGCGACGCGCGCAGGCGGGCGGCAGGAAGCCTCGCTCCTCCAGGAAGGAGAGCGGCTCCCGGCCGTAGCTCGCTCCGTCGAGCTTCGTGCGGTGCGGCGCCGTCCGCGCGGCGCCCACGTTGTGGATGCGCGCCAGGAGCCGGCCGAGCAGGGCGATCTCGTCGTCGCGCAGCTCCTCCGGCGCGCGACCGCCGGTGCGGGGCCAGACGGCGTAGTAGATCCCCTCGACTGCGTGGAGCGTGCTCCCATCGGCGAAGGCCAGCGGCGCGCAGACGGGGATCTCCGCCTCGCGCAGGTCGAAGAGGAAGCGGTGCTCGTCCAGGATCGCCTCGCGGCTCCAGCGCCCCGGCCGATAGAACTTCGCCACCACGTGGGACCCGTCCTCCAGCCGGACGTCGTGCACGCGGTTCTCGAGGCAGGTGAGGGCGGTGGTGTGGCCCGTCGGGCGAAAGCCGCCGGCCTCGACGGCCCGCAGCACCCATTCGGGAGTCAGCCGGTAGAAGGACTCGCCCACGCGGCGCAGCGTAGCCCAGGACGGGGACCGGGCGCGTTTGCCCCTCCTCGCCCCTTTCGATAGCCTCGACGCGGACTTGCGACGGCGAGGGGGGCCATGCCCGAGCGCGAGCGACCCTGGGTCTTCCGCACCTATTCCGGCCACACCTCGGCGCGGGCGAGCAACGAGCTCTACCGGAGCAATCTCGCCAAGGGCCAGACCGGGCTCTCGGTCGCCTTCGACCTTCCCACCCAGACGGGCTACGACAGCGACCATCCCCTGGCCCGCGGCGAGGTGGGAAAGGTTGGAGTCCCGATCTGCCACCTCGACGACCTCTGCACGCTCTTCGACGGGATCCCGCTCGACCGGATGAACACGTCGATGACGATCAACGCCACCGCCGCGTGGCTGCTCGCGCTCTACGTGGCGACGGCCGAACGCCAGGGCGTGGACCCGAAGCGCCTCCAGGGCACGACCCAGAACGACATCATCAAGGAGTATCTCTCGCGCGGGACGTACGTCTTCCCGCCCGAGCCCTCGATGCGCCTGATCAGCGACATGGTGGCCTACACCGTGGACGCGATCCCGAAGTGGAACCCGATCAACGTCTGCTCCTACCACCTGCAGGAGGCGGGCGCGACGCCGATCCAGGAGATCGCCTACGCCATGGCCACGGCGATCGCGGTGCTCGACGCCGTGCGCGCGCGGGCCGACGTGGCGAAGGAGACGCTCCCGAGCGTGGTGGCCCGGATCTCGTTCTTCCTGAACGCCGGCATCCGCTTCGTGGAGGAGGCGTGCAAGTGCCGCGCGATGACGGAGCTCTGGGACGAGCTCACGCGCGAGCGTTACGGGGTAGCCGACCCCAAGGCGCGGCTCTTCCGCTACGGCGTGCAGGTGAACAGCCTCGGCCTGACCGAGGCCCAGCCCGAGAACAACGTGATCCGGATCGTGCTGGAGGCGCTGGGTGTGACGCTCTCGCGCCGCGCCCGCTGCCGCGCCCTCCAGCTGCCGGCGTGGAACGAGGCGCTGGGGCTCCCGCGCAAGTGGGACCAGCAGTGGTCGCTCCGCATCCAGCAGATCCTCGCCTACGAGACCGACCTGCTGGAGCACGGCGACCTCCTCGACGGCTCGCCGGTGGTGGCGGTCAAGGTGGCGGAGCTCAAGCAGGGCGCGCGCGAGGAGCTCGAGCGCGTGCTCGAGATGGGCGGTGCCGTCGCGGCGGTGGAGAACGCCTACATGAAGCAGCGCCTGGTGGAGTCGCACACGCGGCGGCTGCGGGCGATCGAGAGCGGCGAGCTCCAGGTGGTCGGCGTGAACTGCTTCCAGGAGACCGAGCCCTCGCCGCTCGTGGCCCAGGGCGACCAGGCGATCCTGAAGGTGGACGAGTCGGCGGAGCGGGAGCAGATCGAGCGCCTGCGCGCCTTCCGCGCCCGGCGCAACGCTGCGGAGGTGAAGGCAGCGCTCGTGGGCCTGCGCGACGTGGTGACGAGCGGCGGCAACGTGATGCCGCCCTCGATCCGTGCCGCCCACGCGGGCGTCACCACCGGTGAGTGGGCGGACGCGCTGCGCGCGCTGTTCGGCGAATACCGCGCGCCGACGGGCGTGCTCGCGCGGCGCTCGGAGTCCGCCAGCGCCGCCACCGAGGCCGTGCGCGAGCGGGTGCGCGCGGCGGCGGCGCGGCTCGGCCGGCCCCCCAAGATCCTGGTGGGCAAGCCCGGACTCGACGGCCACTCGAACGGCGCCGAGCAGATCGCCGTGCGCGCGCGCGACGTCGGCATGGAGGTGGTGTACGAGGGCATCCGCCTGACTCCGGCGGAGATCGTGCAGTCCGCCCGGGACGAGGGCGTGCACGTGATCGGTCTCTCCATCCTCTCCGGGTCCCACGGCGTGCTGGTGATCGACGTCCTGGAGCGCCTGCGCAAGGAAGGGCTCGGACGGGTGCCGGTGGTGGTCGGCGGCATCATCCCGGAGGACGACGCGGTGAAGCTGCGCGCGGCGGGAGTCCAGCGCGTCTTCACCCCGAAGGATTTCGATCTCGCCCGGATCATGGACGAGATCGTGGACCTCGTGGTCGGGGCGCCCGCTGCCGCCTGAGCTCGCGACCCGGCTGCTGGCCCGCGACCGGAGCGCCGTCGCCGAGGCGCTGAACCTGGTGGACGACGCACGTCCCGGCCGGCGCGAGGAGGCGCTCGCGCTCCTCGACGTGCTGGAGCGCGAGTCTCCCCTCCCCGGCGCTCCGCGGATCGGCCTCACGGGCGCGCCGGGTGCGGGCAAGAGCACCCTCCTCGACGCACTGGTGCGTCGGCTGCGCGGACAGGGCGAGACCGTTGGCGTGGTGGCGGTCGACCCCTCGAGCCGCCGCACCGGGGGCGCGCTCCTCGGCGATCGGGTGCGCGTGCGCTCGGGTGCGGGCGACCCCGGCGTCTTCTTCCGCTCCATGGCCGCCCGCGACCGTCTGGGCGGGCTCGCGGATGCGACGTTCGCGAGCCTGACCGTGCTGGCGGCGGTCTTCGACCGCGTCTTCGTCGAGACCGTCGGGGTCGGCCAGTCGGAGTCCGACGTGGCCGATCTGGTGGACACGCTGGTCTTCGTGGCGCAGCCCGGCGCCGGCGACCTGCTGCAGTTCATGAAGGCCGGGATCCTCGAGTGGCCGGACGTGGTGGCGGTCAACAAGGCCGACGTGGGACCGCTGGCGCGGCGCACGGCCAGCGAGCTCGAGGCGGGCCTCGGCCTGGCCGAGCGCCCGCCGGGCGAGTGGCGGCCGCCCGTCCTCCTGGTCTCTGCGCGCGACGGAACCGGCGTGGCGGAGCTCGCGGAGGCCCTGGATGCGCACGCCGCCGAGCTGCGCCGCTCGGGCGCCCTCGCGACACGCCGCCAGCGCGCGCGGGAGTCCTTCGTGCTGGAGGGGCTCGAGCGGGGCTACGGGAGCTTCGGCCTGGCTGCCCTCGGCGGACGCGAGGCGCTGGCGGCGCGCGTGCACGGCGCGCGCGGCGTCTCGGCCTTCGCGCTGCTGCGCCACCTCTCCGCCGAGATCGAGGATCGGTTGCGGAAGCCGGCATGAGCCGCTCGCCCCGCCTCCGCCGCGCCACCCGCCGCATCAGTCGCTCCTGTGTGTCGGAGGCCCGGGTACTCGCGCTCGCCGCGCGCACCCTCGCCCTCCCGACGGCGCCCTTCCTGGAGGGTGCGGTGATCGCCTGGCTCCTCGAGTTCGCGGCGGCGCGGCCCCACCTGCGGGCGCGAGTGGATGCCGACGGCAACGTGGAGATCGGCCGTCGGGGCGTGCGACCGAGCGCCGCGCCGCTGGTCCTCTCGGCGCACATGGACCACCCCGGGCTCCACGCCCTCTCCTGCCGACGCGCGGGCCGCGGCTTCCGGGTGACGGCGCGCTTCCTCGGCGGCGTTCCGGCCGCGGCCATGCCCGGTGCCGGCGTGCGACTCTTCGCGCGGGGAGTGGAGCGCCGCGCACGCGTGATCTCCGCGCGGAGACGCGCGGCCACGAGCGAGACGCGGCTCGTGCTACACGCCGACGCGTCGATCCCGACCGGCGCGCTCGGGACCTTCGACCTTCCGGCCTTCGTTCGCGACCGGCGGGATCCGGATCTCCTGCAGGGTCGGGCGTGCGACGATCTGGCCGGCGTGGCCGCGGCGCTGGCCCTCCTCGACGCGATCGAGCGCATCGATCCCGGCGGTCGCGTGGACGTGCGCGGCCTGTTCACGCGGGCCGAGGAGGTGGGCTTCGTCGGCGCCCTGGCCCACGCACGGAGCGGCCGCCTGCCACGCGGGGCCTGTGTGATCTCCCTCGAGGCGAGCCGCGCCTTCCCGCACGCGCCCCAGGGCGCAGGCCCGATCGTGCGCGTGGGGGATCGCAGCAGCATCTTCGACGACGGCCTCACGCGCTGGATGGTCCGGGTGGCCGAGGGCCTCGCGGCGCGGCGCGGTGGCTTCCGCTGGCAGCGCCGCCTGATGGACGGCGGGACCTGTGAGGCCACCGCGTACCAGCAGCTCGGCTTCCGCAGCGCAGCCCTCTGCCTGGCGCTCGGCAACTATCACAACCTGACGCCGCGGGGCCGGATCGGAGCAGAGTCGATCCGCCTGTCGGATCTCGTGGGCCTGGTCCGGCTGCTCGAGGCGCTGGTGCTTCGCCACGCCGAGCGGCCGGCGGCAGGTGGGCGCGGAGCGCTTGCGGCGGCCCTGCTGCGGCGGGCGGCGCGCCGCCGCCGCGAGCTGGCGCGGGCCCCCTTTCCGTGAGGAGCCTGCGCGCCGCGCTCTGGGCGCTCCTCCTCTCGCTGCTCGTGGGCTTCGCGATCGGGCTCTGGCTGCGCGTGCAGCTCGAGCGGCCGGTGGAGCTCCTCGGCGGTGGTGGCGCGGGCGGCTCAGCGCCCCCGACCCACCCACTCGTGCTCCGCCACGCCGGCACGCCGGTTCTCCACGCGGGCGAGCACGAAGAGGAGGTCCGAGAGGCGATTCAAGTAGCGAAGCGCCGCCTCCGAGATCGACTCCTCGTGGTGTAGGGCGACGGTGCGGCGCTCGGCGCGGCGACACACAGTGCGGGCCACGTGGAAGGCGGCCGCAGCGGCGGTGCCGCCGGGGAGCACGAAGCGGCGCAGCGGCTCGAGCGTGGCCTCGAAGTCGTCGATCTCCCGCTCGAGCCGGAGCACGTCGCCGTCCGCTGGCTCCGGGATCTGGCTGCGCCGACGGCGCTCCGCGTCGGGCGAGGCCAGGTACGAGCCGAGCTCGAACAGCGTGGCCTGGATCTCCCGCAGCAGCCGCCGCAGGTCTTCGTGGGGGGTCGCGGCCGCGCAGCCGCCGAGCACCGCGTTGAGCTCGTCCACGGCGCCATAGGCTTCGACCCGCAGGTGGTCCTTGGCGACCCGCGGTCCGCCGAAGAGATCGGTCTCGCCGGTGTCGCCCCGGCGGGTGTAGATCTTCACCCGCGCGAGTATAACGGTCGCCGTGGAAGGTTGGACGGCGGAGGATCGAGGGCTCGGAACGGCGCGCGAGCTCGTGATCGCCGGAGGCGTGCTGCGTCTGCGGCTCGAGCCCTCGCGCCCGGAGGTCGAGCTGGCGGTCGCCGGGGTGCGCGGGCCGCTCCGCCTGGCGCCGCGCCTCGAGCTGCGGGACGCCGCGGCGGGGCTCGTGCCCGGCGCCGGCCGGAGCCTGGCCGTGGGCGAGCTCCGAGCGCTGGCAGGCCCGGTCTGGCGGGTGGAGATCCAGAGCGTCGGCGCCGCTCGTGCGGGCCTGCGCTGGACGCTCGAGGTCCCAAGGAGCGGAGACGGCGTGGTGCTCTCCCTCGGGGTCGAGAACCGCTCGCCGCAGCCGCTCCACGTGGCGGCCTTGGTGCCCGCGGCTCTGGTGGGCGAACGCCAGGGCACGCTCGCACTCCCGCCGAGCCTCCGCGCCTGGCGGCTCGCGGCGCGGGGCGACCTGCTGGCCCCCTTCGCGCGCCGGGAGCCGGTGCCGCGCGGCGGGCGGCTGGCGCACGCCGGGCGCGGACCCGTCCTGCTGCGCGGCCACGACGCGCCCTCGCTCCTGGCCGGCTTCACCACGCACGGGCGGTCGTCGACACAGATCCGCGTCGAAGGAGACGAGTCTGCGCTGCGCGTCCTCGAGCTGCGCTGCCCGTCCGGGGGCCGCCGGCTGGCGCCCGGTGAGACCCTCGAGTCCGAACGCGCGTGGCTCGGCCTCGGCGGCCACGCCGGCGCGCTGCTGGCCGAGTGGGCGCGGCGCTGCGGTCTCGAATCGGGCGCGCCGCCGCGACGGCCGCTGGTGCTGGTGCGATCCGACCGGGTGCCGGGAGGGGCGGAGGCGCAGGCGCTACACGCGCTCGGCGTCGGCGCGCTCGAGCATCCCAACTCCCACCCGCTCGGCCGGCCGCCGTCCGCCGCGCTCGCGGCCTGGCTGCGGGGCTGTCGCGAGGGGGAGCTGCTCCCGGCGCTTCGCCTGACGCTCCACCGTGTGGGGCGAGGTCCGCGGGACCCCGATCTCGAGCGACCGGAGTCCCGCGCCCGGCTGCGCGCGAGCCTGGCCGAGCTCGCGGCGCTCGGCGCCGGCGCCTTCACCCTGGAGGGGCTCGACCGCGCGCGGCGCAGCGCACCCGGCGGCGGCCCCGGAGCGCTGCGCGATCTCCTGGCGGAGCTCCGCGCGGCGGCGGGTGCGGAGGCCTGGCTGCTGCCGGAGATGGGAGCCCCGCCTGGGCCGGGGCTCGGCCGGCTCGACGCACTGGCGCTGGCGGACGCGCCCCCCTGTGCCCCGCTCGTCCTCTCGGCGTGTCGGGCGTTCGGCGGCGTGGAGCCGGCGAGCCTCTCCGACGCGGCGGGACGCTCGCGGCTCGTGGCTCGGGCCGCGCTCGCGACGCGCGCCGCGCTCGGCGACCCCGGTCCGCTCGACCTCGCCTGCGGGAGCCTCGCGGCGGCCGAGGCCCGGCTCTCGCTGGCGGCGCTGGTGGCCGGGGTGCTGCGGCTCCGCGGCGACCCGGCCCGGCTCGAGCCCGCGCGCGGCGCCGCACTGCGCCGCGCCCTCCCGCTGCTCGCGCGGCCCGGCTTCCCGGCGGACCTCGACGCCGCGGGAGGGGCCCGGACGCTGGTGGTGCCGCTGCTCGGCGGTCGGCTTGCCGTCCTGCTCCTGGCGCCGGAGGGAGCTTCGACGCAAATCGGTGTCGAGCTTGGAGGCCTCGGCGTCGCCGGCCCGCACCACGTCTTCGACTTCTGGCCCGGCCGCTACCTCGGTGTGCTGGAGGACCGGGTTCCGGTGGCGCCGGTGGCCGGCGGGGGCTGCCGGCTCCTCGCGCTCACCCCGGTCGCGGCGCGGCCGCAGCTCGTCGGGAGCACGCTCCACGTGGGGATGGGAACGCTCGAGGGCTTCGCGCTGGAGCAGGGCCCGGGCGGCGCGCTTCGCGTCGAGCTCCGGCTGCCGGGGGAGCGGGAAGGAGAGATCTGGATCGCGTCCGCCGCCTCCCGGAGCGCGCGCGCCCTCGCGGTCCGCTTCCGCGACGCCGGCTCCTTCGAGCTCCCGCCACCTGGGGGCTAGTCGAGGGGCTCCGCGCGGCGCATCTCTTCCTCGATCAGGCGATCGAGCTCGGGATCGAGGGGCACGGCGGCATGCGGAGCTGCGAGCGCACTGCGCTGTCGGCGCAGGAAGAGCCCGACCAGGGTGCCACCGGCGAGGAACGCGACCGTCGGGATCACGTAGGCCGCGAGACCGAAGCCGTCGGGGCGCGGCGCCTGCCGGATCACGTCGCCGTAGCGGGCGTAGAGCTCGCTCTCGACGTCGGCGCGGCTCCGTCCCTTCTGCTCCTGGTCCAGGATCCAGCGCCGGAGCTGCGCCGCCTGGTCGCTCGGGCAGTCGGCGAGCGTGCGGCCCGGGCAGTAGGGGCTCATCAGCTCGTTGGCCACGGCGTAGGCCCAGGGCGAGCCGTCGGAGCCGGAGTCCGCGCGCGCGGCGAGGGGCGCCAGCAGCCACAGCGCCAGCAGCAGCGCCGGGGCCCGGCGCAGGATGGATCGCATCGAGCGGCGCCTCCTCAGATGTCCCACTCGAGCTGGTGGGGCAGCAGCGACTCCGCTTCCGCGGAGCCGGTTCGCACCAGGTGTCGCGGCGGCTCGATCTGCACCTTCGCGCCCGGCGGCACCGACTCCGTCAGCCAGACGTTGCCTCCGATCACGCTCCCGCGACCGATCACGGTGTCGCCTCCCAGGATGGTGGCGCCGGCGTAGATCACCACGTCGTCCTCCAGCGTGGGATGCCGCTTCACCCCGCACTTCGAGCGCCCGTGCACCGCCAGCGCTCCCAGGGTCACGCCCTGGTAGATGCGCACCCGGTCTCCGATCTGGCAGGTCTCGCCGATCACCACCCCGGTCCCGTGGTCGATGAAGAACGAGCGGCCGATGGTCGCGCCCGGATGGATGTCGATGCCGGTCCGGGAGTGCGCGTGCTCCGTGACGATGCGCGGGATCAGCGGGACGTCGAGCCGGTAGAGCTCGTGGGCCAGGCGATGGCTGGCGATCGCGTGGATCGAGGGATAGGCCACCACGATCTCGGCGTAGCTCCGCGCCGCGGGGTCGCCCTCGAAGGCCGCCTCCACGTCCTCGGCCAGGAGCGAGCGCACCGCCGGCAGCCGGCGCAGGAAGCGCGCCGTCACCGCGTCGGGCTTCACGGAGTCGGGCAGATTCACCGCGCGCAGCAGCCGCAGCAGCCGCTCCGCGAGCGCCGGCACCTCCGCGCGCAGGGCCGAGCGGTCGCGTTGATGCAGCAGCAGCGAGAGCGCGCGCTCCGCCCACGCCACCACCTGCTCGCGATCGGGGAAGCCCTCGCAGGCGGCCTTGGAGAGGGCGTCGTCGCCCGCGGCAGCGAGGGCCGCGACGGTGGACTCGAGCACGTCCTCGGGGCGGTCGGGATCCATGCATCGCTCCTGCGCGGGCGCGAACCCGGGGCAGTCTAGCGCGGGGCGGGATTGCCGCCCGGGCTGTCTGCGCTCCGCTCGCCGTTGGCGAGCTACGCGCCGCGGGGACGTCTGCGGCGTCCCGCGGCTTCCGGGGCCATGGCTCGCGCCACGGTGCGGGGATCGGACCGGGTCGTCCTGCGGGAGGTGCAGGGTGCCGGCAGTGGCACCGCATCTTCGGCTTCGGGTTCGCTAGCGTCGCGGGCCGACACGGAGGCGACGTCGTGGTCCGGCCCCGCTCCTCGACCCCGCCGCTGCGACGCCGCGAGCTGAGCGCCGGCGGCGTGGTGGTGCGGCGCCACGGCGGCCGGCTGGAGGTGGCGGTCGCCGAGCGGGTCGACCGCGGGACGGGCGAGCGCACGCGGGTGCTCCCGAAGGGTCTGGTCGATCCCGGCGAGAGCCTGGAGGCCACCGCGCTGCGCGAGGTGGCGGAGGAGGCGGGCCTCGAGGCTCGCATCCTCGAGCCGCTGCTCGACGTCCGCTACGTCTACACCCACCCCGTCGACCGCGCGCGCGTCTCGAAGCGGGTGCGGTTCTATCTCATGGCCCACGTCGCCGGCGACCCCTCGCCCCGCGACGGCGAGATGGCGGCGGTCTCCTGGTGGCCGCTCGAGGAAGCGGCGAGTGAGCTCTCCTACGACGGCGAACGCCGTGCCGTGGCCCGGGCCGCCGAGCGGCTGGCCGCACCCGACGGGCCGCGTGTATGATCCGGCCGGTGCGCCGCCCTCCCCCACCCGCGCGCGCCGGTCCGGGTCGCGCGCAGGACCGCGAGCCGGGCCTCCGGGTTCCTCCCCCCGGTCCACGAGCGTCCCGCGCGAGGCCGCCGCGCCGTGCGGCCGGACGAGGAGCGGCGTGCCGACCGTCTACAGCCACTCGCGGCTGGCGAGCTTCGAGAACTGCCCGAAGCAGTTCCACTATCGCTACCTGCTGCGCATTCCGTCGCCGGCGGAGTCGATCGAGGCCTTCCTCGGCAAGCGCGTGCACGAGGTCCTCGAGAAGCTCTACCAGTTCGTCGGCCAGGGGCGGCTTCCGTCGGTCGATGCGGTTCTGCGCCGCTTCCGGCTGAACTTCGAGGCGGCCTACGATCCTTCCCGCGTGCGCATCGTGCGCGACGGGATCCCGCTCGCGGCGTACCTCGAGATGGGCGATCGCTGCCTGCGGAACTTCTACCGCCGCCACTATCCCTTCGACGCCGACGAGACGCTCGGAGTGGAGGAGAACGTGACGGTGGCGCTGGATCCGGGCGGCGCCTACCGCGTGCGTGGCGTGATCGACCGCCTGGTCCGCGCGGCGGACGGCGCGATCGAGATCCACGACTACAAGACGGGGCAGCGCGTGCCTCCGCAGCGCGCCCTCGACGCAGACCGCCAGCTGGCGCTGTACCAGCTCGCCGTGGCCGACCGCTTCGGCGAGAGAGCCGAGGTGCGGCTGGTCTGGCACTACCTGCTCTCGAACCAGGTGCGCGCCTCGCGCCGCACGCCCGAGCAGCTGGACGCGTTGCGCGCGCGCACCATCGCGCAGATCGACGCCATCGAGTCCACCGCGCGGTTCGATCCGCGGCCGAGCGCGCTCTGCGCGTGGTGCGAGTACCGCGCCCTCTGCCCCGCGGCGCCGCGCGAGGCGGGCGCGGCCCCTCCCGCCGAGGGAGAGCTGCGCCTCGCGGCGCCCCCGCGAGCTGCGGAGCCGCCGGCCGACCCGACGCAGCAGCCGCTCTTCACCGCCGACGCCGGCGGCGGATCGGCCTAGTCGGGTCCCCGCGAGGGGCTCCCGGCCCGCGGCTCCGCTACACCGCGCGAGCGCACCTGCCGATACCTCGGCGCATGGGCGAGACGAGCGAGTCCCGGCGCCGGCTGGTGTGTCGCTGCCTCGGGGTCTCGAGCCCGCGGATCTTCGCGGCGATCCGGGAGGGTGGCCTGCGCAGCGTGCCGGAGGTCACCAAGGCCTGCGCGGCCGGCGGCGGCTGCGGGACCTGCCATCCCGAGATCGAGGAGATCCTCGCCGACGTCGCGGGGGAGCCGGTGGCGGGGCCGGTGCGGCTGGAGAACCGGCTGGTCTGCGAGGCCGAGACGCGCGCGCGTGTCGAGGGATCGATCGACAGCCTGATCCGGCCGCACCTCGCGCAGCGCGGGATCCGCCTCGAGCTGCTCGAGATCCACGGACTCGAGGTGCGCCTGCGGCTGCTTCCGGCGGAGGACGCCGAGGCCGCTCGCTTCGTGACCGAGAAGCTGCGCAAGTTCGTCTGCCGCGACCTCGAGCCCGCCTTCGAGTAGAGCTGCTGGAGCGGCCCATCTGCTAGCCTTCCGGTCATGGGTCTTCGCGTCGAACGCATCCCCACCCTGCGCGACAACTACACCTACCTTCTCGTGTGTGAGGCGACCGGCGAGGCGGCGGTGGTCGACGCCCCCGAGGCGGCCCCGGTGGTCCGGCGCGTGGAGGCGCTCGGTGCGCGCGTCGCACGGATCCTCTCCACCCATCACCATCCCGACCACTCCGGCGCCAACCCGGAGCTGGCGAAGCGCTGGGGCGTGCCGGTGTTCGGCCACGCCTCCGACGCCGGGCGGCTGCCGGGCCTCACCGACGGCCTCGAGGAGGGAATGGAGGTCGCGGTCGGCCGCGAGCGCGCGCGGGTGCTGCACATCCCCGCGCACACCCGCGGCCACGTGGCGTACGTCTTCGACGCGGCGGGCGCCGTGTTCTGCGGTGACACGCTTTTCGCGGCGGGCTGCGGGCGCCTGTTCGAGGGCACCCCGGAGATGATGTTCTCGGCCCTGCGCAAGCTCGATGCGCTCGCCGCCGGGACGCGGATCTTCTGCGGCCACGAGTACACGGAGAGCAACCTGCGCTTCGCCGCGCACGCCGAGCCTGCGAACGCGGCGGTGCGGACACGGCTGGATCGGGTCGCGGCCATCCGCAGCCACCACGCGGCCGACTGGCACGACGCCGGCCCCGACGAGATGACGGTGCCCTCGACCCTGGCGGAGGAGCGCGCCACCAATCCCTTCCTGCGGGCGAAGGACGCCGCCGAGCTGGGACGGCTGCGGGCGGCCAAGGACGTCTTCTGAGACATGGCCCGGATCCCGCTCCCGCCGCCCAGCGTCAAGTCCACCCGCATCCGCCATCGCGTCGCCTTCTTCGAGACCGACGCCATGGGCATCGTCCACCACGCGAACTACGTGCGCTGGCTCGAGCTCGCGCGGGTGGCATGGATGGACGAGCACGATCGGCCCTACCGCGAGTACATGGCGAGCGGGCTCCACTTCGCGACCACAGTGGTCGAGGTGCGCTACCACCGGGCGGCCGCGTTCGACGACAGCGTCGAGATCGTGACCTGGCTGGCCTGGGTGCGCGGTGCCTCCCTCCGCATGGAATACGTGGTGCACCGGGGCGAGGAGCTGGTGGCGAGCGGCGCCACGGAGCATGCCATGGTGAACCCGGAGGGGCGCCCGCGACGGATCCCCGTGGAGCGCCGCGCCTCGCTCGCGGCCCACGCGAGCGGAGCCTCGGACTAGCGCCGGCGCGCCTAGTTCGGAGAGCCGCCGAGCCGGCGCTGCAGGCCCCGCAGCATGCCGCGCACGCGCCCGCCGAGCTGGGCCTCGGACCAGTGGGTCAGGCGCTGCAGCGCCTCGAGGGCGTCGCCGCGGCCGGGCCAGTGGGAACGCACCACGTCCGGGTGGACGCGGTTCAGGATGCCGGAGAGCGCCGCGGCCACCACCAGGAGATCGTCCACCAGGCCGATCGGACCGAAGATGATCTCCGGCACGAGATCGATCGGCGAGGCCACGTAGCCGACACCGATCAGCGCCATCGCCTTGGCGCCGAGCGGGACGCGGGGATCGCGCAGCAGCCGCAGCAGCAACACCATCACGTCCGGTAGCAGCAGCAGCAGGTCCCGGACGCCGGAGCTGCGGCCACGCTGCGGCTCCACCACGTAGGCGCGCAGACGATCGTAGAGCCTCCGCTCCCGCGGGTTGAGCTCGATCACGATGCGATCCGCCTCCATCCGGGCCTCCCGGCGCGGACTCAGGGCGCCCGCAGCAGCCCGACCAGCACCCGCCCGTCGCTCCCCTCGAGTCTCAGGCCGAGGAGCCGAGCCACCGTCGGCGCGACGTCGACCTGGTGGAGCGTCGGCACCGGGAGACCCTCGCGCAGGCCCGCGCCCTCCGCCACGAACCCGGGCGCCATCGCCGGCTCGTCTGGAAGATAGCCGCCTCCGCCGCGGTCCGGCGCGATCCTCGCGAGCGGTCCGTTCGGATCGTTCACGAAGACGTAGCCGGGATCCGCCTCGAGGCCGAACCAGGCCTCGCGATCGGCGCCGAGGCGCAGCATGTCCTCTGCGGGGACGATGTGGAAGGCGCCGCTCCGCGCGGCGGCCTCGGCGAGCGCGCGCCGCGCCAGCATGGCGTCCTGCTCCTTGCGCGCGTAGACGAACGCGGAGCCGCCGTTGGAGCGCGCCAGCGCGGACCAGCGCTGGAGCACCGGTGCGCCCGGCGCGAGCACGGTCAGAAGACCGGCGTCGGCGAGGACGGCGTTCGGCGCGATGGCCGTGTGCACCGGGAGCCAGCCGTGATCTCCCACCACGACCACCGCGGCGTCCTCGAGCCTCCCCGCGCGCTGGAAGCAGTCGAGGAGCTGGCCCAGGGAGTCGTCGGCGGCGCGGAACGCCGCCTCGGCGGCGGTCGATCCGGGGCCATGGGCGAGGAGCGCCGGCTCGGTCTGGCCGAGCGAGAGCAGCAGGAGCGACGGCGGCGGGTTCGACGCCGCGAGCTCACAGGCGAGCCCCACCAGCAGCGCATCGCGCCGGGCCGAAGGCACGCGCGCCTCCGGCTTCTCGGCGCCGAGCCGCCGCGCCAGCTCGAGCAATGCCGGGGGAAGCCCCTGGGCCAGGAGGTCGGAGCCGGGCTGCAGCGCCCCGGGGGCCACGATCTCCGGGAAGCGCACCTCGACCTTCGCGGTCGCCGCTCCGGGCCAGCCCAGGATCGCGCTGCGGAGACCCGCCGCGTGGGCCGCATCCCAGAGCGTCGGTCCCCGTGGCGGGCTCGGCAGCACCAGCGAGCGCGGCACCACTCCTTGATCCGCCACCAGCGCGTCGCCCGTGACACCGTGATGCGAAGGAACGAGCCCGCTGGCGAGAGACGCCAGCGCGGGAAGATCGGCCGCCGGCGCCACCGGCTCCACGTGGCGCGCGGCGGCCCCGCGCGCCGCCAGCTCCGCGAGCCGCGGCATGACGGGCCGTTCACCCGGCCGGCCCAGATAGTGCTCCGGGGTCAGGCCCGCGATCGAGACCAGCAGCACGCGCGCCGGCGCCGCTGCGCCCGCCGTGGTCGGAGGCGCAAGGGCGGCCGCGGCCGGAGCGGTCGTCGCGGGACGGCCCCCGGCGCAGGCCAGCAGGAGGTCGAGCCCGAGCGCGAGGAAGCACGCGCCGGCGCGTCGGCTCGCCCGCATCATGACACCCATCGATGTCGAGAACCGCTCATCGGAACACTCCCCGCCGTTCGGCCAGCCCGCGCGTGAAGAGATCCTCGATCGCGTGCCGCACCACGTCCACCTTCTCCTGGATCGCCGCGTCCTCGTCGCTCGGCGCGCCCTCGAAGCGCAGCGGCTCGCCGAAATGGATCCGGTACTTCACGGGAAACGGCCAGAGCCCGAGCGGGCCCAGCCAGGGGAAGGTGGCGGTGATGGGAAAGGCGGGCATGCCGAGCAGCCGCCCGACACGCGGCAGGTTCGCCAGTCCGGGCTGCTGCTCCTCGGAGCCCACGATCGCCACCGGCACCACCGGCGTCTCGGTCTCCAGAGCCAGGCGCATGAACCCCAGACCGAAGCGTTGGAGCTTGTAGCGCCGGTCGAAGGTCTTGTTCATGCCGCGCACGCCCTCCGGGAACACCATCACGCACTCACCCGCCTCCAGCATCGCGATGCAGTTCTCGGGCGTGCCCACCAGGACCCCCGAGCGCGCGGCGAGCACGTTGAACCACGGGATGGAAGGGATCCAGTACTCGGCCATCGCCCGGCAGATGCGCGGCGGCTCCGCCTCCATCAGCATCGCCGTGGCCAGCATCATTCCGTCGAAGGGGAGCTGCCCGGCGTGGTTCGCGACCAGCAGCACGCGGCCCGGCGGCACGCGCCGGATCCCGTGGGTCTCCACCCGGAAGTAGTGCCGGTACAGCAGCACCGCCGGGACGGCGGCCTGGCGCACGGTGTCGAGATGCAGGCCGAAGGCGTCGTAGCCGAACTCGTTGAGTCGCGTGGGGACCTTGCGCAGGCGCTCCTCGATCTCGCTGCCCACATCCCGCACCGAGAGCGGCAGGAAGGCGCCGAAGAGATCGCGCAGGGCGGAGCTCTCGCGACGCGAGCGACGGCGCGCCATGCCTGCGCTACCTCCGCACGCTCTGGAAGATCTCCTCGAGCCCGAAGAGACAGCGGAAGTTCGTGGCGTCGACGAACCGCTTGCCGGAGAGCGTCACCGGGTACTTCAGGTAGTCGAGGGCGCCGGTGGGATAGGGCCAGAGGCCCCAGCGGAACAGGCGCTCGAAGAACGGGCGCACCAGGGGCTCCGGCAGCGGGAGCGGAGTCCCCCCGGACTCGCGGATCGCGGTATGGAGCGGCACGGCGCCCGGACCCGTCACGTTGAACACGCCCTGCAGACCGTGCTCGAGCGCGAGCGCCACCGCCTCGCAGACGTCCTCCTCGTGGATGAACTGCATCATGGGGTCGAAGCCCATCACCGTCGGGACGCGCCGCTGCCGCAGGTACTCGCCGATCATCGAGTGCACGAAGCTGCCGAGCACGTTCACGGGACGCAGCACGGACGTGCGGATGTGGGGGTACTTCCAGATGAAGGCCGAAGCGAGGGTGTCCACCTCCACCAGGTCGCGGATCTCGGGATAGGAGCGGCTCGCGGAGAGCGGCTGGTCCTCGTCCATGTAGTAGGGATTCTCGGGGAACGCCCCGTAGACGTAGCCGCTGGAGAACACCACGAGGTTCTGCACGCCGTAGTGGGTGCAGTGATCGAGGAGCTGCTTCGTGCCGCGCACGTTCACGTCGTGCCGCAGACCCTCGGCCGAGCGGAAGTGGCGGATGAAGCCCATGTGCACCACGGCGGTCGGGAGCTCGGCGCGGAAGACGTCCTCGAACTTCTTCTTGCGCAGATCGACCACGTGGACCGCGATGCCCCTGGGATGGCCCTCCCACGGCACCCGGTCGACGCCGCAGACCTCGTACCGCTCCTGGAGGCGCCGCGCGAGGAGCCGCCCCTGACCGCCCGAGATCCCGGTGATCAGCACCTTTTCCATCGTCACTCCGAGGGGTTGCGAGAGGAGCGTACCCCCTCCCCGCCGCCGCATCTACTCCGTTCGGCAGGCCGCGCCGTGGTATATAAGAGCAGCCCCCCGGAGGGATGGCCTTGGTCGAGCCGGTGGCCCGCTACGAGGACGTGCGTGTCCCCCTGGTCGAGCCGGTTCACGGCCTCGACAGCGTCTCCGGCGTGCTCGGCGTTCCCGAGTGGTGGCCCACCGGCTCGCGCGTCGGCATCGTGCTGGCCCACGGCTCCTCGGGCTCGCTGAACGATCCCCTGCTGGTGGAGCTGCACCGCGTGCTCACCGAGCACAAGGTGCTGACGCTGCGCTTCAACTTTCCATTCGCCGAAGCCGGCAAGTCGCGACCCGATCCGCTCCCCGTGCTGGAGCGCAGCTTGCGCGCGGCGATCTCGGTCTTCGGTCGCGATCCCACCGCTGCGCCGGCGCATCTCTTCCTGGTGGGCAAGGGACTGGGCGGCCGCGCCGCGGCCCAGCTCGCGGCCTCGCGGGTGCGGGCCGACGGTCTGGTCTTCCTGGGCTACCCGCTCCATGCGCCCGGCGCCCCGAGCCAGCTGCGGGTGGAGTACTTGTTCCGCATCGTCTCGCCCATGCTCTTCCTCCAGGGCACCCGCGACCGCCAATGCGATCTCGACGCCCTGCGGCGCACGCTGGCGCGAGTGGGCGCGCCCACCACCTTGCACGCGGTCCAGGACGCCGACCAGAGCTTCCACGTGCCCAAGAAGTCCGGGCGCACGGACGCCGAGGTGCGCGAGGAGATCGTCTCCACGCTGGAGGCCTGGATGCGAAAGGTGATCGGAGAGTGACGGCCGCGGAGCTGATGGAGCGCATACATCGAGCGGTGTCGCTCGAGGGCGCGGTGTACGACGAGATCGCCGCCGAGCCCGAGGCCACCGGCCAGGCGCTCGTCACGGTCTTCGCGGCGGCCTTCCTGCTCGGCGTCGGCCGCATGCCGGGCGCCGGCCTGGTGGGTCTCTTCTCCGGCGTGATGGAGACCTGCCTGATCTGGGCGCTTTGGGTGGCGGCGGTCTTCGGGCTCGCGCGGGCGATCGGCGAGCGCGCGGAGATCGGACCGCTCTTCCGTGCCCTCGGCCTCGCCGCCATGCCCTTCGGCATCGGCCTCCTGGAGCGCCTGCCCTGGCTCGGCGGTCTGTTCTGGCTCGTCAAGTGGGCTGCGCTGCTGGCCTCCTTCTCCGTCGCCACCGGCCGGGTGCTGCGGCTCGAGACCCCGCGCGCAGCGCTGCTGTGCGCGATCGGCCTCGCGGCCGCGCTGCTGGTGGCGAGCCCGCTCCGCGCCCTGGCTCCATAGCCCGGACGGCGCGGGCTCGATCGTCGGGAGCGCCTCGAGCGTCGAGGGCGCTACGCTCCCGGCCCGGAGGAATTCCCTTGGCCGAGAGCGACCTCTACCTGCGTCAGGAGCTGGTTGGCCAGATGGCCAACTTCGCCTACCTGGTCGGCAGCCGCTCCACCCGCGAGGCGCTGCTGGTGGACCCCGCCTGGAGCGTGGATGCGCTGCTCGATCGTGCCGAGGCGGACGGGATGCGCGTGGTGGGGGCACTCGTCACCCACTACCACCCCGACCACTGCGGCGGATCGCTGTTCGGGCACTCGGTCGAGGGGATCGAGCGCCTGCTCGAACGCGCGACGGTTCCGATCCACGTGAATGCCGAGGAGGCCCTCGGGGTGCAGCGGGTGACCGGGGTGTCGGCGTCGGACCTCGCCCGGCACGAGGGCGGCGACACCCTGACCCTGGGACAGGTGCGCGTGCGCTTCCTCCACACGCCGGGCCACACCCCCGGCTCCCAGTGCTTCCTCGTCGAGAGCGGGAGCGGGCCGGGCGCGCTGGTGTCGGGCGACACGCTGTTCCTCGGGAGCTGCGGAAGGGTGGACCTTCCGGGCAGCGACCCGGAGGCGATGTACCGCAGTCTGAACCAGACGCTGAGACGCCTTCCCGACGAGACGCTCCTCTTCCCGGGCCACCTCTACTCGTCGGAGCCGAGCTCCACCATGGGCGAGCAGAAGCGCAGGAATCCCTTCCTGCGCATGAGCTCGCTGGAGGACTTCCTGGGGCTGGTGGGGGCCTAGCTCGAGCGGGTCGCCGCCGGGCGGACGCGCCGCCGCCGCTACTGCTGGGGAACCGCCCCGCCGCCGGTCGCCGGGCCCACCACGATCTCGCCCTCGAGCCGCTTCGCGGCCGACGCACTGTGGGTCCCGGGATCGGGGCGCACCACGGAATAGCGGTAGCGGCCGGTCTTGAGCTGGCAGAAGCTCGCGAACTCGCCGGCGTGGATCGGCGAGGAGCGCAGCTCGTTGTCCTTCAGGCTGAAGTTCACGAGGCTGTGGCAGATCATGTTCTTCGCCACGTCGCGATCGAACACGATCACCGACGGCACCGACGAGTAGCTCAGCCAGGCCACGAGCTGGTTCTCGTCGAGCTTCACCCTCCCGGGGTTCAGGGCCTGGTCGGTGATCACCACGACCTTCCGGCTCATCATCAGGGTCGCAGGATCCAGGGTGGGAATGCTGCCCGGCGTCTCGTAGGGCATCTCCGTCGGTCGCTCGTCCTTGGCGGGCGCGGCAGAGGCCCAGGAGAGCAGGAGGCCCGCGAGCGCGACGGAGCACACCGCGGCGCGACGGCTCCAGCGAGTGACAGTGGATTGGGACATTGCGGACCGACCTCCAGTGGCGTGGCGGCCACGGGGTGCGGCGCCACGCGGAGTTTATACCAGAGGGTTCCGCGGCTTCGCGGGAAAACTGCGGACCCGGGAGGCCGGGAGCCGCGCTCCGCCCCGGCGTGGTGCCCGCCGCGTAAATCCGCGAATCAAAGTCACTTTCCGTGGTTTCGGCGAGTTGAAATCAGGTCCCCTCTCGGGTAGCGTTCGCACCGCTTCGCCGTACCCACGCGCCGCCCCGGCCCGGGGCGACCGACCTCCGGAGGCTTGGACCCTTCATGAAGATCATGGTGTGCCTGAAGCAGGTGCCCCATCAGGACGCGCGTCTCGACGTGCGCGCGGACGGGACCTGGATCCAGGAAGACAACATCAAGTTCGAGATCAACAGCTACGACACCTACGGCCTCGAGGAGGCGCTCCGCATGAAGGATGCGGCCGGGAGCGGCGAGGTGATCGTGGTCTCGATCGGGCCGGATCGCGTCACTCAGTCGCTGCGCACCGCGCTCGGCATGGGCGCCGATCGCGCGATCCACGTGAAGGATCCCGAGGCCGATGCCGCCGACGCCCTCGGCTCGGCGAAGCTCCTGGCGGCCATCGCCAAGGCCGAGAGCCCGGACGTGATCTTCACCGGGCTGATGTCCGACGACGGCAACGCAGCGTCGGTGGGCCCGATGCTGGCTGAGCTCCTCGGCATCCCGAGCACCACGTCGGTGATGAAGGTGGAGAAGGCCAACGGCGCCCTCACTGTGGAGCGGGAGCTCGAGGGCGGCGCTCTCGAGGTGGTCGAGCTGCAGCGACCCTGTCTCCTCGCGGTGCAGACCGGGATCAACCAGGTCCGCTACGCGTCCCTCAAGGGGATCATGGCGGCCAAGAAGAAGCCCATCGAGACCCGGAGCGTGGCCGACCTAGGGCTGGCGGGAAAGGTCGGCGCCGCCGCCAACAAGGTGAAGATCGAGAAGATCGCGCCGCCGCCCAAGGGCAAGGGCGCGGAGATGGTCACGGGCCCCACCGCCGACGTCGTGGGCAGGCTCGTGTCGAAGATCAAGGAGCTCGGGCTGCTCTAGCCCGCGAGGAAGGCGCGAAATGGGAACCATCCTGGTCATCGCGGAGATCCAGAACGGCAAGGTTCGCGAGGCGAGCCTCGAGCTGGTGAGCTTCGCCCGCCGGCTGGCGGGCGCGGGCTACGGCGAGGTGAAGAGCCTGGTGATCGGCTCGGGCGTGCACGGCGCGGCCGAAGAGCTCGCCAAGCAGGGCGGCGGCGAGGTGCTCCTCGCCGACGGACCCGCCTTCGCCAACTACAACGTCGGCGCCTTCGCTCAGGCCGTCCGGGCCGCCGTCGCGGCGGCACGACCCTCGCTGCTGCTGCTCTCGAACACTCCGGTCGGCTGGGACGTGGCGCCTCGCATCGCCGCGGCCCTCGATGGCGCCTTCGTGAGCGACTGCTTCAACCTCGAGCTCGAAGGCGGGAAGCTCGTCTGCCATCGCCGCGTCTTCAACGGCAAGCTCGACGCGCGGGTGGCGCCGTTGGCGGAGCCGGTGGTGGCGACGGTGCAGCCGGGCGCCACGCCCGCGTTCAACGGCACGGCCGACGGAAAGGTGACGAAGCTCGAGGTCTCCCTGGGGGAGCTCAAGTCGAAGTTCGTCGCCACGCGGATCGCCGAGAAGAAGGGCGTGGACCTCTCCAAGGCCGAGATCATCGTGTCCGGCGGGCGCGGCGTCGGCGCGCCGGAGAAGTTCCCCGAGGTGATCCAGCCGCTCGCCGATGCGCTCGGCGGCGCGATGGGCGCCTCGCGTCCGGTGGTGGACGCCGGCTGGCTGCCGCACGAGTACCAGGTGGGCTCGTCCGGCCAGGTGGTGACCCCGAAGCTCTACATCGCCGCCGGCATCTCGGGAGCCATCCAGCATCTCGTGGGGATGAAGAACTCCAACTTCATCATCGCCATCAACAAGGATGCGGACGCGCCCATCTTCGAGGTCGCGAACCTCGGGGTGGTGGGCGACCTCTTCGAGATCGTGCCGGCCCTCACCAAGGCCGTGAAGGAGGCCAAGGGCCAGGCCTGAGCCCGCCTCTCCCGACGCAGTCTCGGCGCGCCGCGGCAGGCTCCGGTCGAGCCGGCCGCGGCGCGAGCTCCTGAACTCCGTTCAAGACGTGCTCGCTCCGATTCCCGACGGTGGAGACGTTGACACCTCGGCGTCGGAGGAATAAACAGGCTTCGAGCAACGTCTCATCGCGCAGCCGCAGCCGCTGAATGCGCTCCACGCCGATCTTCCCCCCGGACCGATGCGTGGAGGCGTCTGCAAGGGGGGTGCGATTCCGCGCCGCATTGCGTTCGTGAACGAGAAGGGCGGCAGCGCCAAGACCACCTTGGTGGCGAACCTCGCCGCCTATCTCGCGCTGCGGCGTGGCCGGCGCGTGCTCGCCATCGACCTCGATCCGCAGGGTCAGCTCGGGAAGGTGTTCGGCCTCGACGTGCGTCGCTCGGAGCGCAGCGCGATCGATCTCCTGCTCGACGCCGTGCTCGAGGGAGAGGCGCCCGCCGCGGCCGAGGCGCGGCCCGCGCGCGGCGCGCTGCCCGTGGTGCGCACGCGCATCCCCGAGCTCGACCTCGTGCTCGCCAACAAGTCGCTCGGGCTCTTCGGGGCCTGGCAGGGCGATCGCCGCGACCCGACGGCTCCGCTCGCGCGCGCCCTGGCGCGCGCGCCCGAGCTCGCGGCCTACGACTTCGTGCTCTTCGACGCCCCGCCCTCCTTCGGCGCGCTCACGCTGAATGTGCTGCGTGCAGCGGAGGAGCTGGTGGTCCCCGTGCCCCTCACCTACCTCGCTCTCGACGGCTGCGCCGAGCTGATGCAGACGCTCTCGACGGTGCGCCAGCGTTACGCAAATCCGCGTCTCCGCGTCAGCATGATCATCCCGACCTTCTACCGCCGCACGCGCCTCGCCCACGAGATCCTGGAGCGGCTCAAGGCGCGCTTCCCCAAGGAGATGGCCCATACGGTGGTGGGATGGCACGTGAAGATCGACGAGGCCCAGTCGCGCGGGCTCTCGGTCTTCGAGCACGCGCCCCGCGACCGGGGCGCGCGGGCGATGGCGGCCCTGGCCGAGGAGCTCGAGGCGCGCGGCGAGCTGCTGGAAGGGGCCGTCCCGTGAGCGCCCTGGTCGATCCGCTCTGGCTGGACGGGATCCCGGGCGAGGCGCTCCCGCCCCCCGAAGGCGGCCCCACCTGCCTCGGTGCCGACCCGCTGGTCGCGCTGACCGGGGCCTCGGACCCGTTCTTCGAGCGCCTGGATCGGCTGCTCGAGGCGGAGCCGGCCCCCGCGGCGCCGGGCCCGCGGGTCGACGAGGCCCGGAGCGCCCGGCCGCGGCCGCGCCGACGCTGGGCGGTGACGCCGAGCGTCTCGGAGATCGATCCGGGCGAGCCCTCGGACCTGCTGGACTACTGGCTCGACGACGACGTGCGGCGTCGGCTCCAGGCGCTCGCGCACCTGGCCCACGCGGAGAGCGGCTACGACCGCTTCGGCTTCTCGCCCGGAGCGTTCCGCCGCGCCTTCCCCTTCTTCCACGCGCTGCACCGGCGCTGGTTCCGGGTGCGCAGCGAAGGGCACGAGAACCTCCCGGCGGAAGGGCCGGCGATCCTGGTGGCGAACCACGGCGGTCTCCTGCCCTTCGACGGCGCCATGGCGGTGGTGGACGTGCTGCTCCACACCGATCCGCCGCGGCTCCTGCGCTCGATCGTGGACCGCTGGGCGGGGACCCTGCCCTGGGTGAACGTCTTCTTCGCGCGAACGGGCCAGGTGGTGGGAACGCGCGAGAACTTCGTCGAGCTCCTCGCCGAGGGCCAGCTCGTGCTGGTGTTCCCCGAAGGCATGAACGGGATCCGCAAGCCGGTGACCCAGCGCTACCGGCTCCAGCCCTTCCACGTGGGATTCGTCGAGCTGGCGCTGCGCACGCGCGTTCCGCTGGTGCCGGTCGCGATCGTCGGCAGCGACGACCAGGCGCCGATCCTGTTCGATCTGGCCCCGCTCGCCCGCCGCTTCGGGCTCCCGACCTTCCCGGTCACGCCGACCTTCCCGTGGCTCGGCCCGCTCGGCCTCGTGCCCTATCCCGTGCCCTACCGCATCGTCTACGGGCCGCCGATCCACCTGCACGAGCGCTTCGGTCCCGACGATGCGGAGGACGTTCGCCTGGTGCAGCACCTGGCCGACGAGGTGCGTCGCACGCTCCAGGCGCTCCTCGACCGACGACGGCGATGACGAACGTCCTGGTGACCCACGCCGACGAGCCCGTGGGCCGCCGCATCGTGAAGACGCTGTTCCACGATCCCGCGATCGGCGTGATCTTCGCCGTCGGGAGCGGACCCGCGCCGCGGGCCTTCGATCGCTTCCTCGCGGGCTCGCCGCCCCGGCTGCTCTACGCCCGCGGCGACCTCGCCAAGCACCGGCCGGCCTCCGACCTCTTCCGCTCCGCGCGTTTTCGCGACGCCGACATCGACAGCGTGGTGCACGTTCCCGCCCACGGAGCCGCCGCCCGGGGCGTTCGGCTGGTGGCGGGGCTCCCCGCGCGCACGGCCGAGGCGCGGATCGTGCTCCAACAGTGTCTGGAATCGCCTGGGGTACGCAATCTGGTGGCGATCGGCAGCGCCTTCGTCTACCGCCTCGCGCCGGGCAACGCCAACGTGCTGCACGAGTCCAGCGAGCTCGACCTCGATCCGAGCATCCCGGCGGAGATCCGCTCCTGGATCGATTGCGACATGCTGCTGCACGGCGAGGCCCAGGGTGGCGCGCTCCGCGTGGTGCTGCTGCGCGTGCCGACGGTGTTGGCCTCGGGCGGCTTCGTCTTCTTGAACCCATGGCTCGAGGGGCGGCCGGGGCCCCGGGTGAGGCCGCTCGGCTTCGATCCCCTGTGCGCGGTGGTGGCCGACAAGGACGTGGCGCGGGCCGTGCGGCTCGCGCTGCGGAGCCGGGCCTGCGGCGTCTTCAACGTGGCCGGCAGCGAAGCCGTGCCGCTCTCGCTGCTCGCCCGCTGGACCGGTCGTTCCGCGTGGCCGCTGCCCTCCCCCGCCCGCGGCCTGGTCGCGACCGCGCTCGGCGCCCTGCGCGGGCTGCCCGCAGGCCCGCGGCTCCCGCCGCTGCGCTACGGCTTCACCCTCGACGGCCAGCGCGCCGACGACGAGCTCGGATTCCGCCCCGCCTATCGCATCGGGCTCGCGCGAGCCGGCGACGGGCGGCTGCGCCTCGAGACCTCGGCGGTCTGAGCCCGTGGCCCGGGATGCGGCTTCGCCTCGCTGCGCGCTCCCGGCTCGAGGCGCACCGGCGGCTACGCCGCCGGGCTGCGCCCTCCGCTCGGCTTCGCCTCGCTGCGCGCTCCCGGCTCGAGGCGCACCGGCGGCTACGCCGCCGGGCTGCGCCCTCCGCTCGGCTTCGCCTCGCTGCGCGCTCCGCTTGCCCTAGCGTACCCACGCTCCCCCGCTATCCTCTTACGTCCCTTCGGGATCCCAACACCGCCTCAGGAGCTCCATGTCGGTCGACACGTCCCAGTTCCGCAACGGCCTCAAGATCGAGCTCGACGGCGAGCCGTTCTCGATCGTCTTCTTCCAGCACGTGAAGCCCGGCAAGGGCGGTGCGTTCGTGCGCACCAAGGTGAAGAACCTGAAGACCGGCCGCGTCCTCGACCGGACCTTCCGAGCGGGCGAGAAGCTGGAGGAGGCGGACGTCGTCGAGCGCACGATGCAGTACCTCTACCAGGACGGCGACCAGCTCGTGTTCATGGACACCACGAGCTACGACCAGATCCCGTTCTCCCAGGAGCAGGTGGGCGACGCGCGCAAGTACCTCAAGGAGAACCTCGAGGTCGAGGTGCTCTTCTGGCGCGAGAGGCCCATCAACATCGAGCTGCCCTCGTTCATCGAAGCGGTGGTGACGCGCACCGATCCTGGCCTGAAGGGCGACACGGCGAGCGGAGCGACCAAGCCCGCGACGCTCGAGACGGGCGCCGTGGTGCAGGTGCCCCTCTTCGTGAAGGAAGGGGACCGGCTCCGGGTGGACACCCGAACCGACGAGTACGTCGAGCGACTGAGCTAGTGCAAGCGAAGCGCGCAGCGAGCCGAGGGCGAGCGGAGGGCGCAGCCCGGCGGCGCAGCCGCCGGTACGCCGGGTGAACTCGCCGCCCATCCGCGCGCTCGTGCTCTCGGGAGGCGGCGCGCGCGGAGCCTACGAGGCGGGGGCGCTGCGCTTCATCCTGGACGAGCTTCCGAAGCGTCTCGGCCGTCCGGTCGGCTTCGATCTCCTGTGCGGCACGTCGGTGGGCGCCATCCACGCCTGCTACCTGGCCGCCACCGCGCACCAGGGCGAGGAGCCGCGCGGCGAGCGGCTGGCCAGCGTGTGGCGCGGCTTCCGCCTGGAGGAGGTGCTGCCGCTCTCCACGCTCGACATGCTCCAGATGCCCCGGCGGCTGCTCGGGCTCTGGCGCGGCGGAGCGGATCTGGTTCGGCGCCGCCCGGAGCGGCTCTACGGGCTCCTCGACACGCAGCGCCTCTCCAAGATCGTCGAGGACTCCATCCCCTGGCGCTCGATCCGCAAGAACGTGGCCGATGCCCGCGTGCGCGCGGTCTGCGTCGCGGCGACGCAGATCGTGACCGGCCAGACCACCGTCTTCGTGGAAGGCCACGAGCTCGGTCCCCTGCACTGGACGCGAGAGCCGACGGTCGCGCCGCGGCGCGCCCGCTTGACCCCGGCCCACGCGCTGGCGTCCGCGGCGATCCCCGTGCTCTTCCCTGCCGTGCGCGTGGGCAGCACCTATTACTCCGACGGCGGCCTGCGGCTCAATACGCCCCTCATGCCCGCGGTGTACCTCGGCGCCGACCGCGTGCTGGTGATCGGGCTCAGCCACCGCAGCCAGGACCGCGTCGAGGCGGCCGCCGCCGAGCGGCGCATCGAGGCCTACGGCAATCCGATCTTCATGTTCGGCAAGGTGCTGAACGCGCTCCTGCTGGATCACCTCGACACCGACCTCGCCCGCATGCGCCTGGTGAACGACCTGCTCTCGGCCGGCGAGCACGCCTACGGACCCGCGTTCGTCGACCGGCTGAACGGACCGGGCGTGCACCAGCGTGGCACCCGCTACCGGATGATCGACGACGTGGTGATCCGTCCCTCGGTCGGTCTCGGGGCGGTGGCGGGCAACGTGCTCGAGCGCAAGCGCGGCGAGCCGCGGCTCGCGCCGCTCCTGCGCCTCTTCCTGCGAGCGCTCGGCTCCGGGGGGACCACCTCGGAGTCCGACCTGCTCTCGTACCTTCTCTTCGACGAGGCCTACGCCGTGCCCGCCATGGAGCTCGGCTTCGCCGACGCACGCGCTCACGAGGAGGAGCTGCTGCGCTTCTTCTCCGACGAGCCGATGCGCGCGCTCTAGCCGGTGCGAGGCGATCAGCTCTCGCGGCAGTGGCGGCTGATCCAGCGCCTGGCGCGCAGCCGTGCCGGGCTCGGCCTCGACGATCTGGCCGAGGACCTGGAGTGCGTACGTCGTACGGTGTACCGCGATCTCGACGCTCTCATGCTGGCGGGCTTCCCGGTGGTGAGCGAGCGGCGCGATGGGCGCGTCCTCTACCGCTTCCTGGAGACCTTCCGGCTCGGGGGCGACGTGCCCTTCACGCCCGACGAGATCCTGGCCCTGGCCTTCGGCGAGGACCTGCTGCGCACGCTCGAGGGAACCGTCTTCCACGACTCGATCCGCTCGGTGCTGGCCAAGATCCGGGCCGGGCTGTCCCCGGAGCTCGCGCAGTACCTGGCGCGCCTCGGCCAGGCGTTCCGCGTGCTGCCGGGGCCCCACAAGAGCTACGCCCGCTTCCGCGACGTGATCCAGCGCCTGAACGACGCCGTCCTCTCACGCCGTACGGTGCGCATGCGCTATCGCACCGGCGCCACCGGCGCGGTCTCCCAGCGCGAGCTCGATCCCTATCGCGTGTGGTACCGGGGCGGCGCGCTCTACGTGGTGGGGCTCGATCACCGCTCGGGCGAGGTGCGCACCTTCGCGGTCGACCGGATCCGGGCCCTCGAGCCCACGGCGCGTCGCTTCGAGCTGCGCCCGGACTTCGACTTCGACGCCTGGACGGCCTCCTCTTTCGGTGTGATCGCGGAGCCGGCGACGCGCGTGCGGGTGCGCTTCGCGCCTGGCGTGGCGGCCTGGGTGGAGGAGCGCACCTGGCACCCGAGCCAGCGGCTCGAGCGAGCGCCCGACGGCTCGCTCGAGCTCACGATGCAGGTCGGCGGCACCGCCGAGCTACGGAGCTGGGTGCTCTCCTTCGGCCCCGACGCCGAGGTGCTGGAGCCGCCGCGGCTGCGCGAGGAAGTGCGGCGCGCCTTGGCGGGCGCGCTCGCGCGCTACGACTGAGCCCCGCGCTGCTCCACCATCATCCCGCAACGCCGCCACTCGCTCTCGGTGCGCTCCGTGATCAGGCCGAGGCGTTGCAGGTTCGGGACCACGGTGTGCATGAAGGCCATGCTGTTCAGCTCGGCGAAGTTGGGCAGCGAGGTCGCCATCCGAACCACCATCTCCGGGTCGAGGCCGTACTTCGGGCCCAGGATGTGCAGCATGTCGAGCTGCTGGTTCGCGTTGAGCGCCTCCAGGATCGAGAAGGCCCAGTCCTCCATCTCGGCCATCTGCTCGGGGGCGGCCTCGCGAACGGTGCGGCGCATCATGAGGACGCCGAATGCCGCGTGTCGCGACTCGTCCTGCTCCACGCGCCGGAGCAGCTCGGCCAGCAGGGGGTTGCGCGACTGCTCGCGCATGATGTTCATGATGCCCACCGCCATCCCCTCGAAGAGCGTCTGCATGCCGAGGGTCTTCTTCTGCGGCGTGTCGGCCTGGAGCAGCATGTCGAGGAGCTGCTTCAGCACCGAGCCCACGGGGTAGATCGTCCCCATCTTGCGCGAGAGGAAGAGCGAGATCGCCTCGATGTGGCGCGCTTCGTCCACCACCTGGCTCGCCGCGTACCACTTCTCGTCCATCTTGGTGCAGACGTTGGTGAGCTGGCCGCAGAGCTGGAGCGCGGCCTGCTCGCCGTGCAGGAGCTGCGAGAGGATGAAGTTCAGCTCGTCGTAGGCCGCGGCCTTCTGCGTGGCCTCGTCCTTTCCGGCGAGCTGGCACAGGCTCGCGAGCATCGAGCCGTCGCGGAAGAGCGTCCAGTCGTCCCTGGTCACCGGGATCTTCCAATCGAGATCGGTGGCCGCGTTCCACTGGTTCACCTTGCCCTTCTCGTAGAGCGCTCGGAGCTCGGCCACCTCGCTGCCGTACTCCCAGGTCCAGTGGACGGTGACGGGTGCGGGGACGTCCACCTGGCGCCGCAGGCGCTCGATCTCCGCGACGTCCACGTAGTCCACCACCTCGAAGTCGCCGAAACGCTTGCGATGCTCCTGCATCAGCCTCTGCATGGTCGATCCTCCCGTCGGGTCTACGCGGGGGCCGCGAGCCCGTGGCGCAACAGAGCCCGGATCTCCGCCTTGCGGCGGCGCACCGCCTCGGCCGAGAGCAAAGGGCCGCCGATCAGGCCCTCGCCGAACTCGCCCGAGGCGAAGTGGTAGACGGTGGCGCCGATCAGCGTCTGGATCGTGTCGGGCACGGAGACCGGCCGGAACGCTCCGCAGGCGATGCCCTCGCGCAGCAGGCGCCCCATGCCGTCGAGGAGCGCGTGCAGCGTACGCTCGGTCGCCGCGAGCTCGGGCTGCGCCTCGTCGCCGAAGTCGTCGTCCTCGAAGAGCCCGCGCAGCAGCAGGCGAGCCGTGGCGGGGTGCTCGGCCAGCGCGTCGACCAGCGCGTCGAGGCAGCGCTCGAGTCGCTCCCGGGGCGCGCCGGGGTCGAAGAAGGACGGCGCCACCCGCTCCTCGATCCGCCCGAGGACACGGCCGAGCACCGCCACGTAGAGCTGGGTCTTGCTGCGGAAGTGATGGAACAGGGAGGACTTCCCGAGGCCCACCGCCTCGGCCACCTCGCGCAGTCCGACACCGGCGAAGCCGCGCCGGGCGAAGAGCGCCTCGGCCACCTCCAGGATCTTCTCGCGGGAGGTCGAGGGCTCGGCGTTCTCGGATCCGGGCTTCGCGGGGGGCGCGTCGCTCACGGTCTCGTCCTCTGACGGACCCCCACCGGCGTGGAATCCGGAAGGGGGCGGCTCCATTCCCGGCTGCTGCGTCCGAGCTTTCGCCTCGGCTCGTCCGACCGTTCGGTCGGGCACGGGCTGGTTTGTAGTCAACCGATCGGTCGGGCGTCAAGAGGCCTCAAGGGAAAAAAGGCCACGGGCCGACCCGGGGGGGCAGGACCCGCCCTACGGCTGGACCACCTCGATCGGCCCGAGCCCCTCGAGCTGGGGCCGCAGAGCCTTCGCAGGCCCCACCACCACGATCCCCATGCGTTCGGGGTGCAGGTGGTCGCGGGCGGCGGCGGCGGTCTCGGCGGTGGTCACCGCGAGCACGCGACGCCGGTAGCTGTCGAGGGAGTCCTCGGGGAGACCGTAGACATCGAGCGACACCAGGGCGTCGGCGATCGCGTCGGAGGTCTCGAGACCGAGAGCGAAGCTCCCCGCCGCCTGGCTCTGGGCGTCCCGGAGCTCCCTCGCGGTCGGAGGATCGCTGCGTGCCTGCTCGAGCACCGACAGCAGGAGGTCGATCACGCGCCGGGTCTCCGGCACGCGCGTGAAGGTCTGCACCACGAAGGGCCCGGGAGTGCGCCGCAGGCTGAAGCCGCTCCCGACCGAATAGGTGAGCCCGGCCGCCGCGCGCACCTTCTCCATCAGCCGGGAGGAGAAGCCGCCACCCCCCACCACGCTGTTCATCAGCAGCACGGCGTAGCGCTGCGGGTCCGTGCGGGCGATGCCTTCGTGGCCGAGGACGATCTGGGCCTGCACCAGGTCCGGGCGGTCCACGATCACCACCCGGCGCGCCGGCGGGGCCGGCGACGGCGCCGCGGGGCCGGCATCGGGCACCTCCCCCGCCGTCCAGCCCCCGAAGCCCTGGCGCACCCTCCCCTCGAAGTCCGAGGCCGTGAGATCGCCGGAGGCATAGACGATCGCATCGCGGGCCACGAAGACCCGCTGGTAGAACGCGCGGGCCGCCGCCGCGTCGAGGCCGCGCACGGTCTCCGGGGTTCCCGGCAGCGGAAGGCCGAAGCGGTGTCCGGGATAGAGCACGCGCGCCAGGTGCCAGGAGGCCACGGTGTGGGGCTCGTCCTTCTGGGCCTCGAGCGCCGCCAGGCGCTCGGCCCGGGCCTTCGTCGCCTCGGCGGGGTCGAAGCGCGGGCGCAGCGCCACGTCCTCGAGGATCCCGAACAGCCGATCGAGGTCGGTGGCGAGGCCGCTCACCTCGACCGTCATCGAGTCCCAGTCGGCGGACACCGAGAGCCGCGCCCCCAGGTCCTCGATGGCGCGGGCGAGCGCCAGCGCATCGCGCTCGCCGGCGCCGCGCTGCATCACCTCCGCGGTGTAGCCCGCGAGGCCCGCGCGCTCGAGCGGAACGCTGGCCTCGCCGCGCCGCACGGTCAAGCCCAGCGTGACCCGCGGCAGCCGGTGGTCCTCCAGCACCAGGACGTCGATCCCGTTCTCGAGGTGCGCGCGGTGGAGCCGACCGGGCTGCACCAGCGGACGGTCCTCCACCGGCGGCGGAGGCAGCTCCCAGGCCGGTCGCGGGCCCAGCCAGGCGCAGGCCGACGCGGCGGCGAGGAGCAGCGGAAGCGCCACGACGACACGCCAGCGCGTCACCGTGCGGCCCCCTTGCGCGGGGGCCGGCGCGGCGACGCGGCCGGCGCGGGCTTCTCGGCGGGGCCGGGCGGCCGAACCACGCGCACCACGCTGCGACCCGAATCCTGGAGGTAGCTGCGCGCCACCCGCTGCACGTCCGCGGCGGTCACGGCCTGGATCTGCGCGATCCGCTCGTCGAGCGGGCGGATCCGGCCGAGCAGCACGTAGTCGCTGCCGATCCGTGCGGCGAGCGCGTGGGTGGTGGCGAGACCGTCCACCAGCGACACCAGCAGCTGGCGCTTCGCCCGCTCGAGCTCCTCGGCGCCGACCGGAGTGTCGCGCAGTCGCGCGATCTCCGAGAAGAGGAGCGACTCCACGCGGTCGATCGAAGCCCCGGGCCGCACGCTCGCGGTGGCGTAGAAGAGGCCCGCGTCCTGGAGCTCCCAGTAGCCGCCGTCGGCCGCGAGCGCCTGCTGCTCCTGGTACACCAGGCGGCGGTAGAGCCGGCTCGCCCGCCCGCCGGAGAGGATCTGGCCGGCCACGTCGAGGGAGGGCCCGTCGGGGTGGCCGGTCGCCGGCGCATGCCAGGCCGCCCACACGCTCGGGCTCCGCACCTCGAACTCCACGACGGCGCGCCGCTCGCCGTGCTGCGTTGGCTCCTCGGTGGGATTGCGCGGGATGCTCTCCGCGGGGCGGAGCCTGCCGAAGACGCGCTTCACGTGGGCCAGGGTCTCCGCCGTGTCGAAGTCCCCGACCACCACCATGACCAGGTTGTTCGGAGCGTAGTAGGTGTCGAAGAAGCGGCGGCACTCCGGCACGCCCACCTTCTCCACGTCGCTTCGCCACCCGATCACCGGGCGGTGATAGGGATGCGCGATGAAGGTGGTGGCGACCAGCATCTCGAGGGCGCGGCCCTCGGGATCGTCCTCCGTCCGCAGGCGCCGCTCTTCGAGCACCACCTGGCGCTCGCTGGAGAGGGTCTTCTCGCTGATGTCCAGGTTCTCGAACCGCTCCTCCTCCAGGTCGATCGCCAGCGGGAGCGCCTCGTGCGGGACGTCCTCGTGGTAGACCGTCACGTCCTGGGAGGTGTAGGCGTTCACGAGGCCGCCGCGCGCCTCCAGCAGCCGCATGTGCTGCTCGGGGCCGACGTGCTTCGAGCCCTTGAACATCATGTGCTCGAAGAGATGCGCGAGCCCGGAGTAGCGGCTCTCGTCGCGCGAGCCCACGTGTACCCAGATCTGCAGCGACACCACGGGGGTGGTGTGGTCCTCCAGGGTGAGGACCGTCATCCCGTTCTCGAGCCGGGTGACCTGCGTGTTCAGGGCGGGATCCTGGACGGTCGGAGCGGCGAGCGCGCGCGAGGCCATGATGACGGCGAGCGTGAGCAGGAGCGCCGCGAGGCGTCGGGACCGCAACCGCATGGCGCCGGACGGTATCGGGCAGGTACCCTCGTGTCGAGGCGACCGGGGAGCGATCGGAACGCGATCGAGAGGCGATCGAAAGGCGATCGAAGGGGGCCGGATGCCGCTCCAGAGCGACGACGAGCTGCGGGAGCTCTTGCTCCGCGTGCATACGATCGCCGTGGTGGGGATCAAGGACGGACCGGGCGACGACGCCTTCCGCGTGCCCCGCTACATGCAGGAGCACGGCTACCGGATCCTTCCGGTGAGCCCGAAGCTCGACCAGGTGCTGGGCGAGCGCGCGGTGGCGCGCCTCGGCGACCTCGCCGAGCCGGTGGACCTGGTGAACCTGTTCCGCGCCCCGGCCCACATCCCGACCCACGCCGACGAGATCCTGGCGCTCTCGCCGCTGCCGCGCGCGGTCTGGATGCAGCTCGGGATCCGC
The DNA here is from genome assembly GCA_033853555.1 of Myxococcota bacterium. Classification (GTDB taxonomy): domain Bacteria; phylum Myxococcota_A; class UBA9160; order UBA9160; family UBA9160; genus JAWOLJ01. The sequence continues at coordinate 6,807 of JAWOLJ010000021.1, read as the reverse complement.
CATCCCGGCGCCACGGCTTGCCTGGAGGCGGCGGGCATCGCGGTGGTCGAGGATCGCTGTCTCATGGTGGAGCACCGCCGGCTGCTGGGACGCCCGGCGGCGAGCCGCTGATGGCGCGCGACGACGGGGCTCGCACCGTCTACGCCTCGGATCGAGGGAGGGTCTGCCGGGCGTGCGGGCGCCCGGCGCGCGAGTGCATCTGCCGCGCCGCCCCTCGCGCGCCCCGCGGCGACGGCGTGGTGCGGGTGCGACGCGAGGTGGCCGGACGCAACGGCAAGACCGTCACCGCGATCCAGGGCGTTCCGCTGGCGAGCGACGCCCTGCGCAGCCTGGCTGCCGAGCTCAAGCGGCGTTGCGGCAGCGGAGGCTCGGCCAAGGACGGCGTGATCGAGATCCAGGGCGACCACCGCGACGCGGTGATCGCCGAGCTCGAGGCGCGGGGCTACACCGTGAAGCGGAGCGGAGGCTAGCCCCCGGCGGGCGCGCCCGGCGCCAACGCCGCCGTCACTCCTTCACCCGGTAGCGCAGCGCGCGGCGCTGCATCCAGCGCACCGCGAGCACGTCGGCCAGGCCGACGACCAGCCGGTTGGCGATCCCGTACTTCGAGCGGCCGAAGCGTCGCGGCCGGTGGTTCACCGGGATCTCCATCACCGTCGCTCCCTCCATGCGGAGCAGCGTCGGCAGGAAGCGATGCATCCCGCGGTAGAGCTTCACGCGGCGCAGGTAGCTGGTGCGCATGGCGCGCAACGAGCAGCCGACGTCGGTCACGTTCTCGCCCGTCATCCAGTTGCGGAAGCCGTTCCCGATCCGCGAGGAGAGCTTGCGGATCGACGAGTCGTTGCGCTCGACGCGCACTCCGTTCACTACGTCGGCGCGATCGAGCTGGGCCAGCAGCAGCGGAATGTCGGCGGGGTCGTTCTGCAGATCCGCGTCGAGCGTCACCGTGACCTCGCCACGGACGGCACGGAAGCCCGCGTCGAGCGCCGCGGTCTGGCCGTGATTGCCATCCAGCACCACCAGCCGCACGCGCGGGTCGCGCGCCGCGAGCTCGCGCATCTTCGCGAGGCTCCCGTCGCGGCTGCCGTCGTCCACCAGCACGATCTCCGCCCCGCCCTCGAGTGGCTTCAGCACCTCGCTCAGCTCCGCGTGGAGCTGCTCCAGCGACTCCTCCTCGTCGTGGACCGGGATCACCACCGAGACGCGCGGTGCTTCCGACATGGCCCCCCCTCCCGCCGTGTCCCGCGCCGGAGCGTCCGTCAGGGCTCCGACGAGCTCGAAACGTCGCTCGCGTCACCGCCCTCCGCCAGCCGCCGCTCCCGTGCCGCGCCCTCCCGATCTCCGAGCCGGAGGTAGATCACCGAGAGATTGCGGTGCGGGGTCCCCCAGGCCGGATCGAGCCGCGCGGCCCGGTGGAGCGCGGCCAGGGCATCGCGAGTCTCTCCCGCCGCGTAGAGGCCGACCGCGAGCCGGTTGTAGGCCCGCGCGTCCTTCTCGTGGCCCGCGATCCCCGCGCGCAGCAACGAGAGCATGGCCTCCCGGGTCGCCGCTCCGAAGGCGTCGTTCCACTCCTCGTAGAGCAGGGCGCCGTAGCGGAACGTGCCGCGTCGGGCGGGACGGAAGAGCTGCTCCCCGACCACCCGCATGGCCGCATGATCCGAGGCCTCGAAGAGCGGCTGCTCGGGCCGGCAGGCCGGGCCATAGGGCTGGAGCTGCCAGGCCTGGAGCCGGTTGCGCGGGAGGTAGAACCAGGAGCCGACGGTCTCGCCGCCCGCGGACGGCGAGCTGTCGCACTTCTGCGTCACGGAGATCAGGAACGCTCCGGTGGCGGTGTCGCCCGCCTCGCCGGCGAGATCGTCGGTCGCCCGCTCCACGGGCCCGTTGGCCGTGAGCTCGGAGACCCGCACCCGACGCGGGGCCACGCCGGAGTCGGGGTTGTAGATCACGGCCAGCACCCGCGCGACCGAGTCGCCGGCCGCCACCTCGAGCAGATCCTCGTCGGCGAGATGCGGCTTCCACGTGCGGTAGGTCTGGAAGGGATCGGAGGCCGCCGCCGCTCCCGGGAGACCGAGCACGAGCGCGAGCGCGAGCCCGCGGCGGATCACGCCTCGCGGCACAGGACGAACCAGCTTCCGATGTCCTTCCCGCCGCGGGCGGCCGATCCGATCGTCACGTGCTCCGACACCCGCCGAAGCGTGTCCACCATGTTGCCGTACACCAGGCGCCCGAGACCGCGGTCGTTTCCGCGCAGCGGCGGCCAGCCGGCGGGGCGGTCGGGCGGCACCTCTCGATAGTCGATCAGCACCTCGGCGCGAGCAGGATCCTCCCGCGCCACGAAGTAGCCCGGCCCGGTGAAGGCGCTCATGCTCTGATGGTTGTATCCCCAGAGCGTGCCGGGGCTCTGCGGATCGGCGCCCAGCGGGCGGCAGAAGCGCTTCTCGAACAGCGTGAAGAGGGGAAGCGTGTTGCGGCCGTAGTGGCGCACGGGAACGCGATCCCCCGTGCTCGGCGGCACCAGGTCGCGCAGGCGTAGCGGTGCGAATCCTCGCACGGCCTCGTAGAGGCGTCGCTGCTCCGGCCGCCCGAGGGCGCGCACCGCCGCCACGCGCTCGGCCGGCGAGAGCCCGTCGAGGACGCGCGCCAGCTCGATCGGCTTCGGGACGCCGCCCCGGAGCCGGATCAAGAGCTCCTTGCTGGCCTCCGGGCGATCCGTCATGCGGCGCCACCTCCCGTCCCAGGGTACCGTCGCCGCCGGCGGATCAGAAGGCCGGTTCAGGGACTTTTCACCGCGGCCGGCGACTGCACGACGCTCTTCGGAGCGCTCGGAGCCGCGGGGGAGGGGCGAGAGGATGACGGCGACCTCGGCCGTGCGGCTGCGGGCCCTCGTCCTGGGTGCGGCGGCGGCGCTCCTGTTCGTCCGCCTGGGAGGCATCGGCCTCTGGGCGCCCGACGAGCCGCGCTACGCCGAGGTGGCCGAGGAGATGCGCTCGCTGGCGCACGGGCCGAGCGACCTCATCCTCCTCCATCTGAACGGCCAGCCCTACGACCAGAAGCCGCCGCTCTACTACTGGCTGGCGGCCCTCGCCGGGGCTCCCGGAGGCCGGGTCAGCGAGTTCGACGCGCGCCTGCCCTCGGCCCTCGCGGGAATCGCCAGCGTCGCCCTCGTGATCGGCTTCGGCGCCCGGCTGTTCGGGCCGGAAGCGGGCCTGCTCGCCGGCCTCCTCCTCCTCACCACCGCCCTCTTCGCCCACCTGAGCCGGCGCGTCGCCCTCGACGTCCTCTTGACCTTCCTCGAGGTCGCTGCGCTGGTGGCCTTCTGGCGCCTCGACCGGGGCGAGCCACGCCGTGGTCGCTGGCTCGCCGCGATGCACGGCGCGATGGGACTCGCCGTGCTCACCAAGGGACCCGTCGGCTTCCTGGTGCCGGTGCTCGGGATGGCAGCGTTCCTCGCCTGGGAGCGGCGGCTGCGCGAGCTCGGGCGATTCCTTCCGCCCTGGGCTCTCCTGCTCTCGATCGGACCCGGGCTGGCCTGGATCGGCGCAGCGATCGCGCTGGCCCCACACGGCTTCGCCGCGCATGCGGTATGGGACAACCTGATCGGTCGCTTCTTCCGCGGCACCTCCCATCCCCGACCCGGGCTCTACTACTTCGTCCAGTTCCCGGTGCTCGGCCTGCCCTGGACCCTGCTCTGGCCGCTGGTGGCGGTGCTGGCCGCGCGGCGGATGCTGCGCCCGGCGGGCGAGCCGGAGGCGGCGCGCGCCTGGCGCTTCCTCCTGGCTTGGATCGGCGCGATGTTCGTGTTCTTCTCCCTCTCGAGCGGGAAGCGCGGGCTCTACATGCTCCCGGCAGCGCCCGCAGCGGCGCTGCTCTGCGCCGACGCGGTGGTGCGGGCGGCCCGGAGCCGGGCGTCGTGGCCACGTCCCGTCACGGCCTTCCTCGCGGCGAGCGGGATCGCTCTGGCGGTCGGCGCGCTCGTGGTCTCGTTCCACCAGGTGGTGAAGTACGTGGAGGTGCCGGCGAGCTTCGGCGTCGCCGTCGCCGTCGTGAGCGCGCTCGCATTCCTGGCTTGGCGAGGCCTCGGTCGCCGGCTCGGCGGCGCGGACCGCTTGCTCGCCCAGGCGGCGGTCGTGCCGGCGGCCGTGCTCGGGATCGAGCTCGCGCTGTTCGCGCTGCTCTTCCCCGCCCTCGACGGCGTGAAGTCGCCGCGACCGATCGCCGAGGCGGCGGCCGCCGAGGTGCCGCCGGGCGGTGCGATCGGCCTCGTCGGGAGCGAGGGTCTGCTCGGCGGCCTCGTCTACTACGGGGGTCGTCCCGTGCTCGAGCTCCCCGACGACGCCGCGCTGGCACGCTTCGCCGCGTCCGGCGGCCGCGCGATCGTGGTGCAGAGGAGCGAGCTCGGGCGGGTCACGCGGGTGGTGCCGGTCGAGGAGATCTCGCGGGTGCGGGCCGGCCGGCGCAGCGTGCTGGTGGTGCGCCCGGTGCCCGCTCCGGCTCCGGGTCCCGTTCGCGAATCCGCTCCCCCGGGCCCCTGAGCGGCGCCTTCCCGGGGCGTGCGCAGCGTCCCGCCGCGGGGGTGCGTCACCGGGCTCGTCGGCTATCGTGGGCCCGTTCCCGCGACGAAGCGGACCGCGGAGGAAAGGAGCCTGCGATGGGCGAAGTCGCGCAGCTGCGCGTCGGCAGCAAGACGCTCGACCTTCCGATCGTGGAGGGGAGCGAGGGCGAACGCGCGATCGACATCCGCAAGCTCCGGGACGCCACCGGCCTGATCACCCTCGATCCGGGCTACGCCAACACCGGGTCCTGCCGCAGCGCGATCACCTACATCGACGGCGACCAGGGGATCCTGCGCTACCGGGGCATCCCGATCGAGGAGCTGGCCGAGAAGAGCACCTTCCTCGAGGTGGCCTACCTGCTGCTCTCCGGTGAGCTCCCGAAGCGCGACCAGCTCTTCCGCTTCACGGAGTCGATCCGGCGCCACTCCATGCTCCACGAGGACATGAAGCGCTTCTACGCTGCGCTGCCGAAGGATGCCCATCCGATGGCAGCCTGCTCCGCGGCGGTGGGCGCGCTCGCCACCTTCTACCCCGATTCCCTCGATCCGCGCGATCCGAAGCAGGTCGAGGTCTCGGTGCACCGGCTGATCGCCAAGCTGCCGACCATCGCGGCCTACGCCTACAAGCACTCGATCGGGCAGCCCTTCATGTACCCGAACAACCGGCTCGAGTACTGCGGCAACTTCCTCTCCATGATGTTCGCGACCCCGTGCGAGGAGTACGTGGTCGACCCGGTGGTGGAGAAGGCGATCGACCTGCTCCTGATCCTGCACGCGGACCACGAGCAGAACTGCTCCACCAGCAGCGTCCGGCTGGTCGGCTCCTCGATGGTGAACCTCTTCGCGGCGGTGTCGGCGGGCATCAACGCGCTCTGGGGTCCGCTCCACGGCGGCGCCAACCAGGCGGTGATCGAGATGCTGGAGCGGATCCGCGACGAGGGCTGGACGGCCCGGCAGTTCGTGGACCGCGCCAAGAGCAAGGACGACACCGCCCGGCTGATGGGCTTTGGACACCGGATCTACAAGAACTTCGACCCGCGGATGCGGATCATCAAGAAGGCCTCCGACGACGTGCTGGGCAAGCTCGGCGTGAACACCAAGCTGCTGGAGATCGCCAAGGAGCTGGAGGAGATCGCGCTCAAGGACGAGTACTTCATCGAGCGCAAGCTCTACCCGAACGTGGACTTCTACTCAGGGGTGATCTACAGCGCGATCGGCACGCCGAAGAACATGTTCACGCCGATGTTCGCCATCGGCCGTCTGCCCGGATGGATCGCCCACTGGATGGAGATGCACGCGGACAAGGACTTCAAGATCGGGCGGCCGCGGCAGATCTACGTCGGAGCGAACCAGCGCCCGCACGTGCCGACGAGCTCCCGTTAGCCGCGAGCTCGCAATCGATCCGCCGTGCTGGATCGACGGCCGCCTGGTGCCCCGTGAGGCCCTGGCCCTGCGCGTCGACGACTCGGCCTTCGCCGAGGGCCCCGGCTGCTACACCAGCGCGCGCGTGGAGGACGGCCGGGCGCGCTTCGAGGCGCGGCACCTGGAGCGCCTGCGACGCGATGCGCGCTCCCTCGGGCTGGGCGAGCCCGATCCGGAGGAGTGTCGGGAGGCGCTGCGCGCCCTGGCGCGCGCGGCGTTCGGCGCGGGTAGCGGGGTGGTGCGGCTGCAGGTCGGTCGCGACGGCGACGGCGTCCTGCACCTCGTGGGCGCGGCCCGTCCGCTCGGCCCGGAGGGCCTCCCCTGGACGGCCGTGCTCGCGCCGTCTCCGCACCCCGGGCCCCGTCCCTGGGGCGGGGCCAAGGTGAGCGGCCAGCCGGAGGTCGCGCTGGCGCGGAACGCCGCGCGCGCCGCCGGCGCCGACGAGGCCCTGCTCCTCGATGCGGTCGGCTTCCTGGTGGAGGGCGCCCGCTCGAACCTCGTGGTGGTGAGAGCGGACGGAGCCTGGGTGACGCCGCCGCTTCGACGCGGCGCGGTGTCGGGCGTGGCGCGCGCGATCCTGCTCGAGCAGACCCCCGAGCTGCGCGAGGCCGACATCGAACGCGAGGAGCTCTGGACGGCGCGGGCGCTCGTGGCGGTGAACGCGGTGCGCGGCGCGGTGCCGATCGCGCGGCTCGACGGCCGGCCGCTCGACCCGGGAGGGTCGGGCCCCGCCCCCGCGCGCCTGGCGCGGCTCCTCGAAGAGGCCGCGCGCGCCGAGGCCGACCGCCCGTCGGCCGGCGCGGGCGGCGGCGGCGGCTGACGCCGCCGGGCTGCGC
>JAWOLJ010000020.1:0-21432 GCA_033853555.1 Myxococcota bacterium | reverse complement strand
CGCCACTCCGGGAGGGCTGCTCGTGCACCTCGGCCTCCACCTCGGCGCCAGCCTCGTGGGCGGCCTCGGCGGCCACGGCCTCGGACTCCTCGGGCACGTCCGGGGCATCCTCGTCGTGCTCGCCCTCGGTCAGCTCGAACTGGGCGCGCGCGAAGTCCGGGTCGTAGACGACGTCGCTGACGTAGAGGAAGGCGGCCTTCTCCAGGCCGATGTCCACGAAGGCCGCCTGCATGCCGGGGAGGACCCGCGTCACCCGGCCCTTCACCACGCTGCCCACCATGCTGCGGCCCGTGCGCCGCTCCAGGTGGAGCTCGGTGAAGAGCCCGCGCTCCAGGATCGCGACCCGGGTCTCCCCGGGCTCCGCGTTGATCAGGATCTCGTTCTGCATTCCGCTTCCTGCCGGCGCTTCGACGCGGGACGTGCGTCCGCGCTTCGCGCGCCGGTTCTGGGCGAGACGAGATCGGGAGCTCTTCTTGCGTCGTGGCCGCCGCATCCGGCATCGGGGCCGGGTGCGAGGGTGCGGTGGGCTCGGCGGTGGGTCCGGGTGAGCAGCGCGCCCGCCCGGAAGGACGTCAGACGCTGTTCGGGACCCCGAAGTCGAAACGCGACCGATGGCTGCTCAAGCTGTCGAACTCACTCTGCGACGGCCGGCCCGGCCTCTTCACCACCCCGGGCCCCGACGAAACTCCACCGCCCGTCCCGCCCGAGGGAAGGCGCCCGGGGGAAAGTGCCCGGGCGAAAGGCACGCCGGCCGTGCGAAAACCTGGGGCGGAACATCCCGGATCGAGGAGGCGAAATCAAGGCACGGCCGCGTTGACGCTGCGCCGGGCGCCTCGTAGGGTCGCCCCCGGGGCGGAGGGAGACAGGAGGGAGCTTGGCCATAGAAGACCCCGCTGACGCCCGGCGGGCCCTTCCGGCGGGCGATCGCCTGATCCGGGCGCTCCGGGAGCGCCAGCCCGACCTCCCGGCCTGGGCGGCGGCCGCCGCGGCCCGAGCCACACTGGCAGAGGCGCGCCGCCGGCTTGCAGCCCCACGGGGACGCCTCCCGCGATTCGACGACCTGGCGCGGGATGCGGCGGAGCGGGCGGCGGCGCTCGTGCGCGGCCATCCCCGCCGCGTCGTGAACGCCACCGGCGTGGTCCTGCACACCAACCTCGGCCGTGCCCCGCTGGCCCCTGGCGCCGCCGCCGCGGCCGCCGGGGCCGCGGCCGTCTACTCCGACCTCGAGCTCGATCTCGTGCGCGGCGGCCGGGGCGATCGGCTGGCCCCGGTGAGCGAGGCCCTGCGCCAGCTCTCCGGAGCCGAGGACGCGCTGGCGCTGAACAACAACGCCGCCGCGCTGGTCCTGGCCTTGAACACGCTCGCCCGCGGCCGCGAGGTGCTGGTGTCGCGCGGCGAGCTGGTCGAGATCGGGGGCTCGTTCCGTGTGCCGGAGATCCTGGAGCAGGCGGGTGTCGTGCTGCGCGAGGTCGGCACCACCAACCGCACCCATCCCGAGGACTACCGCCGCGCGATCCACGCCGGGACCGCGCTCCTCTTGAAGGTGCATCGCAGCAACTTCGAGCAGCGGGGATTCGTGCGCGAGGTCACGCTGGCCGAGCTCGCGGAGATCGGGCGCGAGCACGGGCTTCCGGTGATCGAGGATCTCGGGAGCGGGACGCTGGTCGAGCTGCCGGAGCTCGCGCTCCCGCCCGAGGCCTTCGCGCCCCAGCGCCTGCGCCAGGGCGCGGACCTGGTCTGTTTCTCCGGCGACAAGCTACTCGGTGGCCCGCAGGCCGGGATCGTGCTCGGCCGTCGCACCCTGGTGGAGGCCATGCGGCGCAATCCGCTGGCGCGCGCGCTTCGCCTCGACAAGCTCTCGCTCGCCGCCCTCGAGTGGACCCTGCGCGTGCTCCTCGAGGGCCGTGGCCCGACGGAGCTTCCCGTGCTGCGCTGCCTCGGCCAGCCGCTCGCCGCCCTCGAAGCCCGCGCGGCGGCCCTGGCCTCGCGCCTGGAAGCGACGCTGCGCGGGCGCGCCACGCTCCAGGTGCGGCGGGAGCCGGCGCCCGTCGGCGGCGGCTCGCTTCCGGGCTTCGAGCGCGAGAGCGTGGTGATCGAGCTGCGCGCGCCCTGCGGCGCCGAGGCCCTGGCGGCGGCGCTGCGTCGCGGGCCCGTCCCGGTGCTGGCGCGCATCCGTCACGAAGGCGTGCTCCTCGACTTGCGCAGCTTCTTGCCGGGTGACGAAGAGGCCGTGGAGGAGGCGCTCCGCGCCTGGTGTGAGGACGGCGCGGATTGATCCGCCCCGGGGGCTCCGGTAGGCTCCCGCCGGCGGAAACGATGCTGAATTCCAGCGTTCTGGTCCTGAACCGCTCCTATCTACCGATCCACGTCACGTCGGCTCGGCGCGCCTTCACGCTCATCTACCAGGGCATCGCGAAGGTCGTGAACGAGCAGTACCAGACCTTCGATTTCGAGAGCTGGCGCCAGCTCGCGGTGGCGCGCGACGGCGAGGGGATCGGAACGCCCGGCGGGCGCATCCGGGTGCCGAAAGTGATCGTGCTGATCGCCTTCGATCGCATCCCGAAGCGTCACGTGCGCTTCAGCCGCATCAACATCTACGCCCGCGACGACTTCACCTGCCAGTACTGCGGGCTGCGGCACTCGCGCTCGGAGTTGAACCTCGATCACGTGGTGCCGCGCTCGCTCGGCGGGCGCAGCACCTGGGAGAACGTGGTCTGCAGCTGCCTCGAGTGCAATCGGCGAAAGGGCGGCCGCACGCCGGAGCAGGCGGGCCTGCGCCTGCGGCGCGCGCCGCGCCGGCCGCGCTGGACACCGATCATGAACCTGGTGGTCTCGAGCGCTCGCCACGCCGAGTGGCGGCCGTTCCTGAACGTGGTCGACGCTTCCTACTGGAACACGGAGCTCGCGGACTAGCGCTCCGGCGCACGCGGGCGGGGGGACGCCACGCGCCTCGAACCTTCGCACCGATCCCGCGCTTCCGGGGCGCCTCGCCCGGCACCGCGCACCATCGCCGTCGGCGGGGGGAAGGGCGGCGTCGGCAAGAGCTTCCTCGTCGCCAACGTGGCGGCGGCGCTGGCCCGCGCCGGCCGGCAGGTGGTGGTGGTGGACGGCGACCTCGAGGGGGCGAACCTCCACACCTGCGTGGGGGTGCCGAGCCCGCGGGTCTCGCTGGCGGACTTCGTGGCGCTGCGCGAGGAGGACCTCGCCAAGCTGGTGGTGGACACGCCGATCCCCAACCTGCGCCTGCTCGCCGGGACGCAGGGGAATCTCGGCTCCGCCCAGCCCGGTCACTTCCGCCGCGTGCGCCTGCTCCAGGAGCTTCGCCGCCTGCCCTGCGACTTCGTGCTGATCGATCTCGGCGCGGGCACGCATCCCGCGGTGATCGACTACTTCCTGGCCGGCGACGAGGGCGTGCTGGTGCTGACGCCCGAGCCGACCTCGGTGGAGAACGCCTACAGCTTCCTGCGCGCGGCCTTCTACCGCCGGCTGCGCCTCACGCTCTTCGCGGGGAGCGCGCGGCGCCTGGTGGCGCAGGCCATGGATCAGCGCAACGAGCGCGGGATCCGCACGCCCCTCGATCTCCTGCGCGAGATCCAGGCCCTCGATCCCGAGGAGGGCCAGCGCTTCGTGGCGAGCCTGCGCGAGTTCCGGCCGCGCATCGTGGTGAACGAGGTCCGCACCGCCGACGAGATCAAGCTCGGCTTCGCCGTGAAGAGCGTGTGCCAGAAGTACTTCGGGATCGAGGCCGATTATCTCGGCTACGTGAACCACGACGACGCGGCCCGCCGCTCGGTCCTCGCGCGTCGGCCGCTGGTGGAGAGCGAGCCCGAGAGCGACGCTGCGGTGTACATCGCGCGCATCGCGCGCAAGCTGCTGGCGGCGGCGCCGGCGCGGCGCAGCACGGCCCCCCTGCGCCGACCGGAGCCCCGATGAAGCCCCTGCCCGAGCAGGACCACTACGAGGTGCTCGAGATCGCGCCGGGCGCGAGCGCCGAGGAGGTCGAGCGCGCCTACCAGGTGGCGTGCACGGCCTACGCGGAGGATTCCCTCGCCACCTACTCGCTCTTCGGCGACGAGGACGTGCGCGAGCTCCGCCGGCGGGTGGAGGCGGCCTATCGCGTGCTCTCCGACGCCGTCTCGCGCCGGGACTACGATCGCGCGCTGCGCGGCGACCAGCCGGAGCCGCCGGAGATCTCGCTCGAGCTCGATCCGCGCCTCGAGGCGCGCCGTGCGCTGGAGCCGCGCCTCGAGGCCGCGCCGGCTCCGCCACCTCTCGAGGGCTTCGACGAGGATTCCGCGGCCGACGACACGCCCTGCGATGGCGCGCGGCTGCGTCGGGCGCGGATGCGCCGCGGGCTCGATCTCGAGCAGATCGCGGCCATCACCAAGATCAACCCGAGCTACCTGCGCTGGATCGAGGAGGAGCGCTTCGACGACCTGCCGGCCGCGGTCTACGTGCGCGGCTTCGTGGCGGCGGTCGCTCGCTGTGTCGGGCTGGATCCCGCCGCCGCCGCCGCGGGCTACCTGCAGCGTTTCGAGGCCGTCCGCGCCGCGCGCAAGCGGGCGCGCCGCTAGGATGGAGCGCGCCCGCGCGGCCCGCGTCCCGGCTCCACGGGCGCCGGCCGCCTTGCCCGCCGCGCCCCGCGCGCGCTGGATCCTCGAGCCCGAGGAGACCGGGCTGCGCGCCGACCTGGCGCTGGCCGGCCGTGCCGGGATCCCGCGCGCCCAGGCCCGCCGCTGGATCGACGACGGTCGGGTGTGGCTCAACGCCAAGGCGTGTCGGGCCTCCGAGCGCGTGCGCGCCGGCGACGTGCTCGAGGCCGCACCGCCGCCGCTCGCGCCCTCGAGCGCGGCGCCCGAGGCGATTCCGCTCGCGATCCTCTACGAGGACGCCGACCTCCTGGTGATCGACAAGCCCGCGGGCCTGGTGGTGCATCCCGCGCCGGGCCATGCGCAGGGCACCCTGGTGAATGCGCTCCTCCACCACTGCCACGATCTCGCCGGTGTGGGGGGTGTCGAGCGGCCGGGGATCGTGCACCGCCTCGACCGTGGCACCTCGGGCGTGCTGGTGGTGGCAAAGAACGACGCCGCCCATTCGGGCCTGGCCGCGCAGTTCGCGGATCACTCGATCGAGCGCGTGTATCTGGCCTTCGTGCGGGGCGTGCCCCAGGCGGAGACCGGCGTCGTCGATCGGCCGATCGGCCGGCATCCCACCGACCGCAAGCGGATGAGCGTGCGCACCACGCGAGGCCGCGCGGCGCGCACGCGCTGGCGCGTCGCCGAGCGCTTCCCCGCGTCGAACGCCGCGCTCCTCGAGGTGCGGCCGGAGACCGGCCGCACGCACCAGATCCGGGTGCACCTGGCCGCCAGCGGCCTTCCGATCCTGGGCGATCCGAGCTACGGGCGCGCGCGTTCCACCGTTCGATCGGGCGTGGCGGCGGCCGCGGAGGCCCGACCTGAGCGGCCGGCTCTACACGCCGCGCTGCTCGGCGTGACGCACCCGCGCACCGGCCTGCGCCTGCGCTTCGAGGCGCCGCTCCCGCCCGATCTCGAAGCGCTGCGCCAGGCCCTCCGTCGCGCGGAGCAGGCATGAGCGCGGTGCGACGGCTCACGCATCCGCTGCTCCGCGAGCTCGGGATCGCGCACGGCTTCGGCACGCGCGAGGCGCTGGAGCCGCCGGGCGTGGTGCGACCGCGACAGGTGCACGGCGCGGAGGTGGCGTGGCTTCGCCCCGGCGCCCCGCTCAGCCGTCGCGATGCGGACGCCGTGCTCTCGCTCGATCCCGCCGTTCCGGTCGCGGTGGTGACGGCGGACTGCGTTCCGATCCTCGTCGCCGAGCCGAGCGGCCGCGCGGTGGCGGCGGTGCACGCGGGCTGGCGCGGCCTCGCGCAGGGCGTGATCGAGGCCGCCGTCGCGGCGCTCGCGCACGCCGTGGCGTCGCCGGGGGAGCTGCGCGCGGTGATCGGGCCCTGCATCGGCGCCTGCTGCTACGAGGTGGATGCGCCGGTGCTCGATCCCCTCGCGCATCGCTTCGGCGCGGCGCTCGAGCGCGCGACGAAGCCCGCGCGCGACGGCCACGCGCTCCTCGATCTCGTCGCCCTGGCGCGCCACGCGCTGGTGGAGTCGGGTGTCGGCGCGGAGCGGGTCGGCGCCTTCCACGGCGCCTGCACGCGCTGCGACGGGTCGCGCTTCCACTCCTACCGCCGCGACGGCCCGGCGGCCGGGCGTCTCCTCCACTTCATCCAGGCCCGCGCGGCCGGAGCCGGGTCCGACACGCCCCCCGCTTGACACTCCCGCGGAGGCCGCTTAGCTTCGCTGCCAATCCCTTGACGGCGAGGCGGGCGCCCCCGAACAGCCGTCCCCCCTCGAGCCCCCTCAAGGGACGCGGGGCCCCGGAAGCGCGAGATCGCGGGCGAAATCGCGAGAATTGCGGGGCCCGACGCGGCGTCAAAAAAAGCGATCAACTTTTCGAGCTGAGCTTCCGAACGAGGCAGTAGAGCCGAATCCCTGGAGACCCCCACGCGGGCGCAACCATCGCCGCCTAGCCCACCGAGCCGAGGCGCAGAGCGCCGGGCCATCGGATGCGGGCCTCCCACCCGAGGCCGCGCAGGATCCCGACCCCTCGAACACCCGAAACCCTGACGGACCCCCCGTAACCCCAACGAAAGAGAGAGCAGAGCACGTGAACAACCAGCGAGGCAGCGACGGTAATCCGCCCCAGGGCAACCGAGGATCGCGGCGCGGCAAGGGCCGCCGCGGACGAGGCGATCGAGGTCCGGGAGGCATGCGCGATCTGCGGGGTCTCCCCGGGATGCGCGACTACCCGAGCATGGAAGAGCTTCCCGAGGACGAATTCGTGGACGACACCACGGACGACACGCCGATCGGCGAGCGCATGAACGTGGTCGACCTGAAGAAGAAGTCGATGCCCGAGCTGACCGAGCTGGCGGAGGGGCTCAACGTCGAGAACGCCGCCGGCATGCGGAAGCAGGACCTGATCTTCTCGATCCTGAAGGCCACCACCGAGAAGCAAGGGAAGATCTACGCCGAGGGCGTGCTGGAGACGCTCCCGGACGGCTTCGGCTTCCTGCGCGCGCCGGACCAGAACTACCTGGCGGGACCGGACGACGTCTACGTCTCCCCCTCCCAGATCCGCCGCTTCAATCTGCGGACCGGCGACACGATCTCCGGGCAGATCCGGCCGCCGAAGGAAGGGGAGCGCTACTTCGCGCTGCTGAAGGTCGAGCTGATCAACTTCGAGGAGCCGGAGAAGGCCCGGCACAAGATCCTCTTCGACAACCTGACGCCGCTCTACCCGACGGAGAAGTTCAACCTGGAGGCGAGCTCGGGCGGCCTCACCACGCGGATCATCGATCTGATCGCTCCGGTCGGGAAGGGCCAGCGCGCCCTCATCACGTCACCGCCCAAGGCCGGCAAGACGCTGATGCTGAAGGACATCGCGAACGCGATCGCCGAGAACCACCCCGAGGTCTACCTGATCGTGCTGCTGATCGACGAGCGGCCCGAAGAGGTGACCGACATGCAGCGCAACGTGAAGGCCGAGGTGATCTCCTCGACCTTCGACGAGCCGGCGACCCGCCACGTGCAGGTGGCGGAGATGGTGATCGAGAAGGCGAAGCGCCTGGTCGAGCACAAGCGCGACGTGGTGATCCTGCTCGACTCGATCACGCGGCTCGCACGCGCCCACAACACGGTGGTGCCGCACTCCGGGAAGATCCTCTCGGGCGGCGTCGACTCGAACGCCCTCCACAAGCCGAAGCGCTTCTTCGGCGCGGCGCGCAACATCGAGGAGGGCGGGAGCCTCACCATCGTGGGGACGGCCCTGATCGACACCGGCTCGCGCATGGACGAGGTGATCTTCGAGGAGTTCAAGGGCACCGGTAACTCGGAGATCGTGCTCGACCGCAAGCTCTCCGAGCGCCGCACCTACCCCGCGATCGACATCACCCGCTCGGCGACGCGTCGCGAGGAGCTGCTGCTGCCGGAGGCCACGCTGAACCGGATGTACATCCTGCGCAAGGTGCTGGCGCCGCTCTCTCCGGTGGACTCGATGGAGTTCCTGCTGGAGAAGATCAAGGCCACGGACACGAACGCCGAGTTCCTGGCCTCGATGAACTCGTGAGCGCGACCCGCCGTCACCTGCCCCGCCCTGCGTCGCCGGCGCACCCTCGCGCCGCCCGCGGACATCACTAGCGCCCGGGGTGCGCCCACCCCCCGGTGGGTCCACCCCGGGCGCGTTCGCAGTTTCGTCCCTAACCTCTTGCCGCCGCTGAATCTCTTGCGGCCGCGCGTGCCCCCCGTGATACGGTGGGCTCGAGGCGTGGATGTCCGATTGGATCGAACGAATCCGTGAGATCGAGGCCCGGGCCCGGGGCCTGGAGGAGCGCCTGGCCGATCCGGCCGTCGCGGCCGCCCCCGGCGAGTACGCAAAGCTCGCGAAGCAGCTGGCCGAGATCCGCTCGCTGGCCGAGGCGGCCGCCCGTCACCGCCAGGTGATGCAGGAGATCGCCGACGCGCGGAGCCTCCTGGCCGAGGGCGAGCCCGAGCTGCGCGAGCTCGCGAAGAGCGAGCTCGAGAGCCTGGACTCCCGGCGCGAGGCCCTGGAGGCCGAGCTCAAGCTCCTGCTGCTGCCGAAGGATCCGAACGACGAGAAGGACGTGATCCTGGAGATCCGCGCCGGCGCCGGCGGCGACGAGGCCGCGCTCTTCGCGGCCGACCTGTTCCGCATGTACGCGCGCTACGCCGAGCGGCGTGGCTGGAAGCTCGAGCCCCTCTCCATCTCCGAGACCGGCATCGGGGGCCTGAAGGAGGCCATCGCCTCGGTCTCCGGCGAGCGGGTCTACAGCCGCCTCAAGTGGGAGAGCGGCGTCCACCGCGTGCAGCGCGTGCCCGCGACGGAGTCCCAGGGCCGCATCCACACCTCCACCGTCACCGTGGCCGTGCTGCCGGAGGCGGAGGAGGTGGAGGTGCAGATCGATCCCAAGGAGCTGCGGGTGGACGTGTTTCGCTCCTCCGGGCCGGGCGGCCAGTCCGTCAACACCACCGACTCGGCGGTACGCATCACGCACCTCCCGACCGGGCTCGTGGTGCAGTGTCAGGACGAGAAGTCCCAGCACAAGAACAAGGCGCGGGCGCTGAAGATCTTGCGCGCGCGGCTCCTCGAGATCGAGCAGCAGCGCCAGGCCCAGGAGCGCGCCAGCGAGCGACGCTCGCAGGTGGGGACCGGCGATCGGAGCGAGCGCATCCGCACCTACAACTTCCCCCAGTCGCGGATCACCGATCACCGCGCCGGCGTCACGCTGCACCAGCTCGAGGTGGTGCTCCAGGGCGGCTGCGACGAGCTCTTCGATGCGGTGGCCACCCACATGAATGCCGAGGCGCTGAAGGAGAACGCGGCGTGAGCGCGCCCGTGGCCCAGGAGACCTGGACGGTGCTCGGCCTGATCCGCTGGACCACCCAGCACTTCAAGAGCCGCGGCCTCGACTCGCCGCGTCTCGACGCCGAGTGCCTGCTGGCGTTTGCCCTGGGGACCAACCGGCTGCGGCTGTACCTGGACTTCGACAAGCCGGTGGAGGCGGGCGAGCGCGCGCGCTTCCGCGAGCTGGTACGGCGGCGAGCCGCCGATCGCGTTCCGGTGTCGATCCTGACCGGCCGGCGGGAGTTCTGGTCGCTGCCGCTGCGGGTGACGAGCGACGTGCTGACGCCGCGCCCGGAGACCGAGGTGCTGGTGGCGCTGGCGCTGGAGCGCTTCGCCCCCCGCGACGCGGCCTTCACGGCGCTCGATCTCGGCACCGGCTCGGGCGCGATCGCGCTCGCGCTGGCCCACGAGCGGCCGCGGGCGGCGGTGACGGCGAGCGACGTCTCGCCGGCGGCGCTCGCCCTCGCGCGGGAGAACGCCGAGGCGCTGGATCTCGCCGGGCGCGTGCGCTTCGCCGCGGGCTCGCTCTTCGAGCCGGTGGCCGGCGAGCGCTTCGATCTCGTGGCCTCGAACCCGCCGTACCTCGCGGAGACGGACGCGGCGACGCTCGCGCCCGAGCTCGCCTTCGAGCCCCGGAGCGCGCTCTTCGCCGGGCCCGAGGGCACCGAGCTGCTGGAGTCCCTGGTGGCGGCCGCGCCGCGCCACCTGAGCCCGGGTGGCTGGCTCCTCCTCGAGATCGCGCCCGAGCAGTCGGCGCGGGTCGAGGGCTTCTGCCGCGCGGCCGGGCTCGTGGAGGTGCGGACGCACCTGGATCTCGCCAGGCGTCCGCGCGTGGTGTCGGCCCGGGCGCCGGGAGGGGAGGCCGCGTGGACCGCATCGTGATCACCGGAGGCTCGCGCCTCTCGGGCGACGTGCGGGTCTCCGGCTCCAAGAACGCGAGCCTGGCCTTGATGGCGGCCAGCCTGCTGGCCGAGGGCGAGACCGTCCTCCGCAACGTTCCGCGCCTGCGCGACGTGGACGCGATGCTGGACCTGCTCTCGGCGCTCGGCACGCCCGCGCGCTGGGACGAGCGGGATCCGCACTCGGTGCGGATCGACGGCGGGCGGGTCAAGAGCCACGAGGCGCCCTACGACCTCGTGCGCAAGATGCGGGCCTCGTTCCTGGTGCTCGGGCCGCTCGTGGCACGATTCGGTGTCGCACGGGTCTCCGAGCCCGGGGGCTGCGCCATCGGCGTGCGCCCGGTGGACCAGCACCTGAAGGGCCTCGAGGCGCTCGGCGCCCGGATCCGCCTCGACCACGGCTACGTGGAGGCCACGGCGGATCGGCTCGCGGGCAGCCGCGTGGCCTTCGACATCGTGACGGTGAACGGCACCCAGAACGTGCTGATGGCGGCGGCGCTGGCCGAGGGCGAGACCGTGCTCGAGAACGCCGCCCGCGAGCCCGAGGTGGTGGAGCTCGCCGACGCGCTCGTGCGCATGGGCGCCGACATCGAAGGGGCCGGCACCGACCGCATCGTGGTGCGCGGCGTGCCGACGCTGCGCGGCATCGATCACGACGTCTCCGGCGATCGCATCGAGGCCGGGACGCTGCTCGCCGCCGGCGCCATCACCGGCGGCGACGTCCGGGTGCGCGGGATGGCGCCCTCCCTGCTCGACGCCACCGCGGAGAAGCTTCGCGAGACCGGCGCCGAGATCGCGCTCGAGGGCGATGCGCTGCGCCTCCAGGCGCCGGCCCGCCCGCGCGGCACGCGCCTGGTGACGGCGCCCTACCCCGGCTTTCCCACCGACATGCAGGCGCAGCTCATGGCGGTGCTCTGCGTGGCGGAGGGCTCGAGCATCGTCACCGAGACCATCTTCGAGAACCGCTTCATGCACGTCCCCGAGCTCCAGCGCATGGGCGCCGACATCGCGCTCGACGGGCGCTCGGCCCACGTGCGGGGCGTCTCGAAGCTGATGGGGGCCCCGGTCATGGCCACGGATCTCCGGGCCTCGGCCGGCCTCGTGGTGGCGGCCCTGGCCGCCGAGGGCGAGACGGTGGTGAACCGCGTCTATCACATCGACCGGGGCTACGAGCGGCTCGAGGCGAAGCTGCGGAGCCTCGGCGCAGCGATCCGCCGGGAGGGATGAGGGCGATGGCGAGTCGAGGCAGCGAGAAGACGGTGATCCCGATCCTCCGCAGCGACGAGCCGGGCTTCGAGGCGGCGTTCCGCCGGCTCGAGGCCCGCCGCTCCGCGCAGGACGACGCGATCGAGAAGACCGTACGCAAGATCGTGGAGCGCGTGCGCGACGGCGGCGAGAAGGAGCTCCTGGCCATCGTGCGGAAGCTCGACAGCCCGAAGGTCGCGCGCCTGGAGGTGACGCGCGACGAATGGGACGCCGGCGTCGAGCGGGTGAACCCGGCCGACCGCGCGGCGCTCGGCAAGGCCGCCATGCGCGTGCGCGAGTTCCACCGCAAGCGCATCCCCTCGAGCTGGGAGGTGCGCGAGGAGGGCGGCGCGGTGCTGGGTCAGCGGCTGCGCCCGCTGGCGCGCGTCGGGATCTACGCGCCGGGCGGCAAGGCGGCCTACCCCTCCAGCGTGATCATGAACGCGATCCCGGCCTCGGTGGTGGAGGTGCCGGAGATCCTGATGGCGACGCCGCCCCAGCCCGACGGCTCGATCCGCCCCGAGGTGCTGATGGCGGCGCGCGTGGCCGGCGTGCACCGCATCTTCAAGATGGGCGGCGCGCAGGCGGTGGCCGCGCTCTGCTACGGCACGGATTCCATCCCGCGCGTCGACAAGATCGTGGGTCCGGGCAACGCCTACGTCGCCACCGCCAAGCGTCTGGTCTTCGGCGAGGTCGGGATCGACAGCGAGGCCGGACCGAGCGAGGTGGCGATCCTTGCCGACAAGACGGCGACGCCGGCCTGGGTGGCGGCGGACCTGATCGCCCAGGCGGAGCACGACGAGCTCTCCTCCGCCGTGCTCTTCACGCCGCTCAAGCTCATGGCCGCGCGGGTGCAGGAGCAGGTGGCGAAGCAGCTGAAGGGCCTCGAGCGGGCGCGCATCGCCGGCGAGGCGCTCGCGAAGCGGAGCGCCCTGGTGGTGACGCGCGATCTGGAGGAGGCGATCAACCTGCTCAACCGCTTCGCGCCGGAGCACGCGGTGCTGGCCCTGGACGAGCCGGATCCCGTGTTGAAGCGCATCGCGAACGCCGGTGCGATCATGCTGGGCCACTGGACCCCGGTGGCGGTGGGGGACTATCTGGCCGGCCCGAACCACGTGCTGCCGACGGGCGGCACGGCGCGCTTCTTCTCGCCGCTCGGGGTGGAGGACTTCTTGAAGCGCACGAGCATCGTGCGCTTCGAGCCGCCGAAGCTCCGCGAGCTCGGCGGGGACGTGATCCGGCTGGCGGAGCTCGAGGGGCTCACGGCCCACGGCCGCTCGGTGGAGCTCCGGCTCCAGAAGATCCGGCGCGCTCGCCGCGAGCGCGAGGCGGCCCGCGAGGCGGAGGCGGAGGTATGACGAGACAGCGGAGCGCGCAGCTGCAGCGCAAGACGCGGGAGACGGAGATCCGGATCGAGCTCGAGCTCGACGGCCGCGGGGAGTACGCGGTCTCGACCGGGATCCCCTTCTTCGATCACATGCTCGAGTCCTGGGCCAAGCACGGGCTCTTCGATCTGCGGCTCGACGCCAAGGGCGACCTCGCGGTGGACGCCCACCACACGGTGGAGGACGTGGGGATCGCCCTCGGGCAGGCGCTGCGCCAGGCCCTCGGCACGGCGGAGGGCATCCGGCGCTATGGATCGTGCGTGCTTCCCATGGCGGAGAGCAAGGTCGAGGTGGCGGTGGACGTCTCCAACCGACCCTACCTGGTGTATCGCGTGGCGCTCGCCAACGACCGCATCGGGAGCTTCGACGTCTCGCTGGTGGAGGACTTCCTCTACGCCTTCTCGCAGAACGCGGGCGTGGATCTCCACGTGGAGCTCCGCTACGGGAAGAGCCCGCACCACGTGGTGGAGGCCGTCTTCAAGGGGCTGGCACGGGCGCTGCGCGCGGCGCTCGAGCTCGACCTCCGGGTGCAGGGCCTGCCCTCGGTGAAGGGGGCGCTCTGAGCGGCGCCGCCCCCAGCGTCGCGGTGGTGGACTACGGCTCGGGGAATCTCCGGAGCGTGGCGCGGGCGCTGGTGCGCTCGGGCCTGGAGCCGCTCGTGACCTCCGATCCCACCGCGGTGCTGCACGCCGACGCCGTGGTGCTGCCGGGTGTCGGCGCCTTTGCCGACGCCGCGACGAGCCTCGCCGCGAAGGGGCTCGACCAGGCGGTGCTGCGCGCCATCGAGGCCGGGAAGCCCTACCTCGGGCTGTGTCTCGGGCTCCAGCTCCTCTTCGAGGAGAGCGAGGAGCACGGCCGGAGCAAGGGCCTCGGCCTGCTGCGGGGACGCGTCGCGCGCTTTCCGGAGCAGGCGCCGGACGGCTCGAAGCTGCGCGTCCCCCACATCGGCTGGAACGAGGTCGCGTTCCGCGGGCGTCACCCGATGCTGGAGCGTCTCCCGGCGCGGGACTTCTTCTACTTCGTTCACGGCTACCGCGCCGTCGCGGCCGACCCCGAGACGGTGGTCGGCACCACCGACTACGGCGGCCCCTTCGCCGCGGCCGTCGCCACCGAGAGGATCTTCGCCGTGCAGTTCCATCCCGAGAAGAGCCAGGAGGCCGGCCGCCGGCTGCTGGACGCCTTCGGCGCCTGGATCGCCGCATGTCGCTAGCCCGTGTCGCCCGGTCGCGATGGCTCGGCGTCCTCGGGCTGCTGCTGCTCGCCGGCTGCGCCAGCACGATCCGTCGCCAGTCCTTTCCAGCGCTCCAGGAGCGACCGGCCAACCTCGCGCGGGTGGCGGTGGCGCCCTTCGACCTGGCGCCGAACGCCGTCCGTGCCGACGTCTCGCCGGCGGTGGCCGACCTGGTGGCGCGACAGCTCGCCGAGGAGCTTGCGGCGCGCGGCCTCGAGGTGATCCCGCCGGAGGACGTGGCCCAGGCGCTCGAGGCGGCGGGGATCGCCGCCGCCGCCGCGAACCCCTCCGCCACGGCGGAGCTCGTGGCCCGGCAGTTCGGCGCCACGGCGCTCGTGCTCGGCCACGTGACGCGCTACCTCGACCGCGAGGGCCAGCGCCTCGGCGCCAAGGCGCCCGCCAGCGCGGGCTTCGAGGCGACGCTCCTGCGCGCGCCGGAAGGCGAGCGCCTCTGGACCGGCGTCTTCGACGAGACCCAGCAGCCGCTCACCGACAACGTCTTCAACATGTTCCGCTACCCCGGCGCCGGGACGCGCTGGCTCACGGGGCACGAGCTCGTGCAGTGGGGCGCGCAGGCCATGGCGGGCGCGCTGGCCGAGCTCGGCTCGTGACGGAGCGCGGGTGGCGGACTTCGAGCTGATCCCGGCGATCGATCTCCTGGGCGGACGCTGCGTGCGGCTCACCCAGGGGCGCTACGAGGATGCGACCGTCTACGGTGTCGACCCGGCGGCGGTGGCGAGGCGCTTCCTGGCGGCCGGGATCCAGCGCCTGCACGTCGTCGATCTCGACGGCGCGAAGGAAGGTCGTCCGGTGAACGGCGCGGCGATCCGGGCGATCCTGGCCGAGGCCGGCCGGGTGCCGCTCCAGCTCGGCGGGGGCCTGCGCAGCGCGGCGGCCATCGACGCCGCGCTCGCGCTCGGCGTGGACCGGGTGGTGCTCGGGACGGCGGCGCTGCGCGATCCGGGCCTGGTGGCCGAGGCCGCGCGCCGGCACCCCGGGCGGGTGGCCCTCGGGATCGACGCCCGCGCCGGGCACGTCGCCGTCCAGGGCTGGCTCGAGACCAGCGAGATCCAGGCCGTGGAGCTCGCCCGCCGCTTCGAGGACGCCGGCGTGGCCGCCCTCGTCTACACGGACATCGAGCGCGACGGCATGCTCTCCGGCCCGAACCTCGAGGCCACCGGGGCGCTCGCCGCGAGCGTGCGCATCCCGGTGATCGCCTCGGGCGGCGTGGGCACGCTCGACGACGTGCGGCGGGCGGCGGGCCTCGCGAAGCGCGGGGTGGCGGGGCTGATCGTCGGCCGCGCGCTGCTCAGCGGCGCCCTCGATCTCACCGCCGCGCTGGAGGCCGCCGGATGCTCCTGAAGCGCATCATCCCCTGCCTCGACGTGGACCGCGGCCGCGTGGTGAAGGGCGTCCGGTACGTGAACCTGGTGGACGCCGGCGATCCGGTGGAGGTGGCGGAGCTTTACGACGTTCAGGAGGCGGACGAGATCACCTTCCTCGACATCACCGCCAGCCACGAGGGCCGCCGCACCCTCTTCGAGGTGGTCTCCCGCACCGCGGAGCGCATCCGCATGCCGCTCACGGTGGGGGGCGGGGTGCGCACGCTCCAGGACGTGCGGGACCTGCTGAACGCGGGCGCGGACAAGGTCTCGATCATGACGGCGGCCGTCGAGAACCCGGACCTCGTCTCCGAGGCCGCGATCAAGCTCGGCAGCGCGAACCTGGTGGTGGCGGTGGATGCGCGGCGGATCGGCGCGGGGCGTTGGGAGGTGCACACCCACGGCGGGCGGCGCCCGACGGGGATCGATGCGGTGGCCTGGTCGCTCCGCATGGCCCGGGCCGGGGCCGGCGAGATCCTCCTCACCAGCATGGACCGCGACGGCACGCGCTCGGGCTACGACCTCGAGTTCGTGCGCGCGGTCGCCGACGCCGTTCCGATCCCGGTGATCGCCTCCGGCGGCGGCGGCAGCGCCGAGGACCTGGCGGCGGCCCTCGACGACGGCCCGGCCGGGGGACACGCCCAGGCGGCGCTCGCCGCCTCGATCTTCCACTTCCGCCAGACCACCATCGGCGAGGTCAAGCGGCGGCTGCTCGCGCTCGGGATCCCGGTGCGACCGCCCTCGTCCGTTGAAGGTGTCGGGGCCGTGCGCTAGCCTCCGGACCCTGCGGTTGAAGATCTCGTAACTGTCCGATCGAACACGATTTTTTCCAACATTGCGGGCGCACTGGAAAGAGCCCGCGCCGACACTCGCAGGCCCGCGGGGCCACTATCTCTAGGAGCCTCATGCCCACGGTCAAGGTCAAGGAGAACGAGTCCTTCGAGCAGGCGATGAAGCGCTTCAAGAAGACCTGCGAGAAGGCGGGCATCCTCACCGAGCTGCGTCGGCGGGAGTTCTACGACAAGCCGAGCGTCCGGCGGAAGAAGAAGGCAGCGGCGGCACGCAAGCGGGCACTGAAGAAGCTGCGCCGGATGGCGCGCTGATCGAGGCGGACGCGCTTGAGCCGGATCCCCGAGGCGACGATCCAAGAGGTCCGGGACCGGGTCGACATCGTCGATCTCATCGGGCGTTACGTCGGGCTCAAGCAGGCCGGTCGAAGCTACAAGGGACTGTGTCCCTTCCACTCCGAGAAGACCCCTTCCTTCAACGTCCACCGCGAGCGGCAGATCTTCCACTGCTTCGGCTGCGGTGCGGGCGGAAACGCGATCACGTTCCTGATGCGGCAGGAGGGCATGACCTTCCCCGAGGCCGTGCGCTCGCTGGCGCGCGAGTGCGGGATCGAGATCCCGGATGAGGCCGCCGGGCAGCAGGAGGCGAGCGAGCGGCTGCGCCAGGCCAATGCGCTGGCGCAGCGGGTCTACCGCGCGGCGCTGGCGGCGCCGGACGGCGCGCCGGCCCGGGCCTATCTCGCCGGGCGGGGACTCGACGGCGCGCTCTGGGAGCGCTTCGGGATCGGCTTCGCGCCGGACCGCTGGGACGCGGTGGGTCGCGCGCTCGCCGAGGCCGGGATCCCGGCGGAGATCGGCGAGAAGGCGGGGCTTCTCGCCCCGCGGCAGGGTGGCGGCGGCCATTACGATCGGCTCCGGGCCCGCATCACCTTCCCGATCCAGGACGTGAGGGGGCGCACGATCGGCTTCGGCGGCCGTGCCGTGAAGGCAGGTCAGGAGCCCAAGTATCTGAACTCCCCGGAGACCCCCCTCTTCCGCAAGCGCGAGGCCTTCTACGGCTTCCCGTTCGCGGCCGAGCCCCTGCGGCGCCGCGAGCGCGCCGTGCTGGTGGAGGGCTACTTCGACTGGATCGCCCTGCAGCGCGCCGGGATCGAGGAGGCGCTCGCCACCTGCGGGACGGCGCTCACGCCGGACCACGCGAAGGCCTTGCGCCGCCGGGTGCGCGAGCTCGTCCTGCTCTTCGACGGCGACGAGGCCGGGCGGCGAGCGGTGGGTGCCGCGCTCTCGCTGCTCTTGCCCCTGGGGTTCCGCGTGCGCGCCGTCGAGCTTCCGGCGGGCGACGACCCGGACACCTACCTCGAGCGCGAGGGCGCCGAGGCGCTGCGCGAGAAGGTGGACCGCGCGCCGGCGGCGCTGGAGCAGGTGATCCGCCGGGCGGTGGAGCGCGGTGTCGCCACGCCGTGGCAGAAGGCGGACGCGGTGGGGGCGGTGGCGCCGCTCCTCGCGCTGATCCCCGATCCGGTGGAGCGGAGCGAGTTCGCGCGGCGCCTGGCGCTCGCGGCGCAGGTGGAGGTTGCCGGTGTCGAGGCGGCGGTGCGCGCCGCGCGACCCGGCGCCGACGCGGCGCCGGAGCCGTCGCCCGCCCGCGTGGTGCGGCTCGCCCCGGCCGACGAGCGCTGCGCGCACACGCTCGCGCAGGCCATCCTGGCCCATCCCGAGCTCGCGGCAGGCCTCCCGGACGCGGAGCTCGCCGAGCTCCTGCCGGAGGGCGGCTGGCGCGAGCTGCTGCGGGCGTTGGTGAGCTCCGCGCGCGCCGGCGCTCTCGACGTCTCGCTGCTCTCGGAGACGCTCGCCGGCGAGGCCGGCGTGCTGCTCACCGCCCTCGCGGCCGCCGAGGAGCCGACACTTTCTCGCGACGCCGCCGAGCGCGCGCTGGCCGACGCCCTCGGGCGCCTGCGGCAGCGCCGGCGCGGCGAGGCCGGCCGCGCCCTCACCCGACGCTTCTTCGAGGATCCGGACGCCGACCCGAGCGCGCTGCTCGCCGCCAAGCAGCGCCTGCTCGAGGAGCGGCGTGCGGAGCTCTCGCGTTCCCCCACCTCCGGTACGGTGCCCGGGAGGTCCTGAACCGACGCAGCTCTAGCGACCGAGGAGATCCCCCCATGGCCTCGAACGCGCCCAAGAACCCGCCGTTGTCCACGCGGAAGCCGAGCCCGAGTCACCAGCCCGAGGCCGCAGCAGCCGAGGCGCCCGCCCCCGCCGCGCGCCGTCCTGCGCGCGAGGTGCCGGCGGTGCAGCGCCTCCTCGCCCAGGCCCGCCGCAAGGGCTACGTGACCTTCGACGAGATCAACGCCGGGCTGCCCGACGAGGTGGTGACCGCCGACGGGCTCGACGAGGTGCTGGCGCTCTTCGCGGAGCACGAGGTGCCGGTGGTGGAGGCGGCGCGCGCGGGGAGCGCCAAGCGCGGCGACGGCGCGGCGCGCCCGGAGTACAACGGCGATGCCGACACCAACCACACCAACGACCCGGTGCGCGTCTACCTGCGGGAGATGGGGCAGGTCTCGCTGCTCACGCGCGAGGGCGAGGTCGAGATCGCGAAGCGGATCGAGGCCGGGATCCAGGAGCAGATCCGCGCCGTCCTCGGCACCCCCTACGGCATCCAGGCCGTGCTCCAGCTCGGCGAGCGGCTCAAGAAGAACAAGCTCGAGCTCGCGGACATGGTGGACGGGCTCGACGACGAGAATCAGCCGGTGGTTCCCGAGGAGGCGCGCAAGAAGATCCTCCTCGCGATCGCCCGCGTGAAGCGCCTCTCGGCCGACATCGCACGGCGCTCGAGCGCGCTCGGGAACGCGCGCACCGGCGCCGAGACCCGCGAGCGGATCAAGAACGAGATCGCGGAGCGCCAGAGCGAGATCGTGAGCGTGTTGCGCGACGCGCGCTTCGCCCAGGCGCGGCTGAACGAGATCACCCAGGGCCTGCGCAAGATCGGCGACGAGCTGTGCGAGCTCGACGGCAAGGCACGCTGCGCCGCGCGGCAGCTCGGGCTCTCCACCGCCGAGCTGCGCGAGCTCCTCCAGGCGACGAGCCGTCGCGGGCGCAAGGCCAAGGACGCGGCGGGCCGCCTCGGCATCGATCCGATCGCGCTGGCCCAGGCTCAGGCTGCGATCGCCGACGTCGACAAGGCGCGTGGCGATCTGGAGAGCAAGAACCACATGCTGGCGGCGGAGGTGCGGGCCGCCCTCGAGCGTCACGCCGAGGCCGCCGAGCGCACGCATCGCGCGAAGTGCGAGCTGATCGAGGCCAACTTGCGGCTGGTGGTCTCGATCGCCAAGAAGTACACGAACCGCGGGCTCCAGTTCCTGGACCTGATCCAGGAGGGCAACATCGGCCTGATGAAGGCCGTGGACAAGTTCGAGTACCAGCGCGGCTACAAGTTCTCGACCTACGCCACCTGGTGGATCCGCCAGGCCATCACCCGCGCCATCGCCGACCAGGCGCGCACCATCCGCATCCCCGTCCACATGATCGAGACCATCAACAAGCTCGTGCGCGCGAGCCGCCTGCTGGTGCAGATGCTCGGCCGCGAGCCGACGCCGGAGGAGCTGGCGGTCAAGATGGAGATGCCGCTCGACAAGGTGCGGATGGTGCTCAAGATCGCGAAGGAGCCGATCAGCCTGGAGACGCCCGTCGGCGAGGAGGAGGACAGCCATCTCGTCGACTTCATCGAGGACAAGCGCGCGACGAGCCCGCAGGACGCGGTGATCAACAACGATCTGACGGATCAGACGCGGCGCGTGCTCTCGACGCTGGCGCCGCGCGAGGAGCGCGTGCTGAAGATGCGCTTCGGGATCGGCGAGCGGGCGAACCACACGCTCGAAGAAGTGGGACACGACTTCGACGTGACCCGCGAGCGGATTCGCCAGATCGAGGCGAAGGCGCTGCGCAAGCTGCGGCACCCGAGCCGCAGCCGGCTGTTGAAGAGCTTCGTCGAGAACTAGCCGGGGGCGCCGCTACTCGAGCGATTCCGGCTCCGCCGGCTACTCGAGATCCGGCGGTGTCACCTTCGCGAGCCAGCTCTCCAGGTCGCCGGTGTAGCCGACCTTGGCCTGGCGCTCGCGCACGCGCTTCAGGATCGCTTCGACCTTCTCGGGAGGGAGCGGGGGCCCGGCGTGGATGGCGTCGTGCACGTGGTCGGCGGCCTCCCGGGCGGCTGCGGCGGCGGGCTCCATCACGGCGGATTCCCCCTCGTGCCCGTCGGGACCCAGTCCCAGGAAGCGCTCGATCGCGCTCTCGGAGACCCGGGCGGCGTGCTTCCGCGAGGCCACGATGTTGCCCTTGCCGGTGACGACGTTGCCGACCGAGAACACCGTCGGGCGTCCGGGGAGCCGGCCGGTGTCCCAGTCGCTGAAGGCGAAGAGCTCGCCCTTGGTGGGGATGCCGGGAATCGGCTCGGGGATGCTGCCGATCGAGCTGATCACCACCGGGCCGCGGCGCTCGAAGCTCTCGTCGGTGGGGACGAGCTTTCCGCTCTCGAAGCGCGTGCGGCGAAAGCGCAGGCCGACCAGCCGGTCGTTCTCCACCAGAAGGCCATCCGGCATGCAGAGCGGCTCCACGTGGAAGCGGTACTTCTCGATCGCCTTCTCGAGCACGCGCTTGCGCGCCAGCTCCACCTTGGCGAGCCGCGCCGCGTCCGCGCCCTCCGGCGCCTCCACCAGCGGCATGTCCTCCACCCGTCGGCGGTAGAAGAGCGTGGCGCCGCGGAGGCCCAGGTCCTCGTAGCGAAGCCCGTGCTTCTCGAGCGCCTTCGGGATCCCCTTCACCTCGAGCTCGATCAGGGGCATCTCGATCCCGCGCCTCGCCAAGGCCGCCCGCACGTTCTCGAGCTGGAGCACCTTCACCACGTCGATCGAGGCCAGCCCGCCGCCGACCACGAGCGCGCCGTCCGGCGTCTCGAAGCGCGCGCCGGTGTAGCCCTTCTCGTTGGCGTGGTTGAACCAGACGATGAACGGGTTCTGGTAGACGAGGCCGCGGCCGACGTAACGATCGGCG
Organism: Myxococcota bacterium; assembly: GCA_033853555.1. Taxonomy (GTDB): domain Bacteria; phylum Myxococcota_A; class UBA9160; order UBA9160; family UBA9160; genus JAWOLJ01. The sequence continues at coordinate 18 of JAWOLJ010000020.1, read as the reverse complement.
CCCTCCAGCGGGAGCGGC
>JAWOLJ010000019.1:0-6991 GCA_033853555.1 Myxococcota bacterium | reverse complement strand
TCCTCGGGAGCGTGGTTCGAGGGCTGGAGGCCAGGGATTCCGAAGCCCGAGGCCCCGGGCCCCCCGCCGGTGGCGCGGGCCCGGACCTGGCTCGCGCGGGTGGGGTGGCGGCACCACGGCCTGCTCGACCCGGCGGAGGTGGGAGGGGCTCCGGCCGCGCGCTGAGCGCGCCGAGCGCGCCGAGCGCGGCTGGGCGCCGGCACGCCGACGGATCGTGGAGCCGGCGCGCGAGGCAGCGATGTGGGCGCCCGTCGTCGCCGCCGCCCGCGAGGGGGATCGGCGGCAAAGCAGGCGGCGGCTGAAGACCCCGCGATGCTCGCACTCCCGCGGCCCCCTTTTCCTTCCCAAACAACTTTCTGTGTTCTTCTGCCTCGCGCCGCCCGCTAGCGGTCGGCTCAGGGCTAGGCGATGGGCTTACGGCCGCGGTGGAACGCCACGCGTCCGAAGAAGGTGCGCCGTGCCGCGACGCGCTCCACCGCCTGGAAGCCCGCCTCGACGAGCTGCGCCGCCACGCGGGCATCGCTGTTCTCGCGCCACTTCTCCGCGCCGCGGAGCAGGCGCGCGAAGAGCCCGTCCGATCCCTCCTCGCTGCGACCGAAATCCAGGAGATGCAGCGAGCCGCCGGGACGCAGCACGCGCAGGATCTCGCGCAGCATCCCGCGCCTGGTCGCGAGATCGAGGTGATGCAGCATCAGCGACGAGGTGACACGGTCGAAGGAGGCGTCGCGGAAGGGGAGCGCGTCGCCGTAGCCGCGCTCGAAGCGCACCGCGACGCCGGCCCGCTCGGCCTTGTGGCGTGCGATCGCGAGCGCCTTCGGGTCGGGGTCGAGGCCGACCACCTCCACCTGCGGGTTCGCGCGACGCAGGCGCACGGCGAGCGAGCCCGTGCCGCAGCCCACGTCGAGGGCGCGCTGACCGGGCTCGAGGCGCGCCTGTGCGATCAGCTCGTCGTGCAGCGCGCCCACTCCGAGCAGGCGACCCAGCGGGTCGTAGAACGGGAGCAGGAAGTCGCGTCCCGCGGCCGGGATGTAGGCCCGATGGGCGTGGCTCACGTCAGGCACCCCGCTTCGGTCCTCTCCTCGCGGACAAAGGCTACCAGAGCCTGCGCGCCGCGAACGTCACCCGGACGCGCGTCCTCGCCGCGGCCCGGGGCGCGCTCGAGGCCCGGGGCCGCTAGAATCGCCGCCATGTCGGATTCCCGGTCCTCGGCGGCGCAGGCGGGTGCGGGAGCGGCGGGATCGGCCCGAGGCGGGCTCCGCTGCGACTTCTGCGGCGAGCTCGTGCCCTCGGTGCGGCGAGTCGCCCTCGATCGCGAGTACGAGCGGCTGCGCACGCCCCACGTGGAGCGCTACGCCTGTCCCGCCTGCTCGGAGAAGAAGGAGCGCGAGCGCCTCGGCCTCGTTCGCGGTTGACCCTCCGCGCCTCCTCCCCTAGGCTCCGAAACCGCTTTCCGGAGCCAGCGGCCCCGGCCGGCCCGGTGGTCGAGCCCCCACAACCCAGTGCGAAAGGCCCAGTCATGGTGAAGATCCGGCTGCTGCGGGCCGGCGCGAAGAAGCGTCCGTTCTATCGCGTGGTCGCGATCGACGAGCGGCGCAAGCGCAACGGCCGCGCCCTCGAGTTCCTCGGCACCTACGATCCCAAGTACAACCCCGCCCGCGTGGCGCTCGACGCGGCGAAGGTGGACGCGTGGGTCGCGAAGGGCGCCATCCTCTCGGATACCGTTCGCGATCTCCTGGGCCGGGCCCGGGCGGCGGCGGGCGGCGGGACGGCCGCCTGATGGCCGGAGGACAGCGCGCGGCCGAGCTCGTGGAGTTCATGGCCAAGGCCCTGGTGGGCGATCCCGACGCGGTGCGCGTGCGGGAGACCGACGAGGGGCGCCAGCTCGAGCTCGAGACGGCGGAGGACGATCGGGGTCGGGTGATCGGCCGGCAGGGCCGGGTGGCGAAGGCGATGCGGGCCGTGCTTGCTGCCTCTCGCTCCGGGGCCCACTGCCGGCTCGAGATCGTCGACTAACGGCGGCGGGCGGCGGTGAGCGGCGCGAGCGGACCGGCGCGCCGCGTGCTCCTCGGCCGGGTGCTCGGGGCCCACGGGATCCGCGGCCGGCTGGGGGTCCGCTGGCTCGGCGACGGCCCGGAGAACCTGCTGCGAATGCCCGAGGTGGCGCTGGGCAGGGATCCGGACGACCCGGACGCCCGCATCTACGCGGTCCAGGCGGCGGAGCCGGGGCGGCCCGGCGAGGTGCGGCTGGCCCTGAAGGGCGTGACCGACCGGGCGGCAGCCGAGGCCCTGCGCGGCCGCCTGGTGCTTGGTGCGGTCGAGCATCTGCCGCCGCTCGGCCCGGGTGAGCACTACGAGTTCGAGCTCGTGGGCTGCCGGGTGGAGACGACGGAGGGGAAGACGATCGGGGTGGTGCGGGAGATCTGGCCGACGGCGGCCCACGACGTGCTGGTGGTGGAGGGTGCCGACGGCCGCCGTCACCTCCTGCCGGCCGCCGAGGCCTTGCTGCGGCAGGTGGACGTGGGGGAGCGACGCATCGTAATCGAGCTGCCGAGCGGCCTCCTCGATCCGGTGTAGATCCGGCGGCGAGGAGCGCGGGGCAGACGGAGGCCGGAGCCGACGCCCGGGACGGCCGCCGGTAGAGGGGAAGCGGGCCTTGCTCCGGATCGACGTGATCACGATCTTCCCGGGGCTCTTCGGCCCGTTCCTCGAGGAGGCGATGGTCGGGATCGCGCGCCGGCGCGGGCTGGCGGAGGTCGCGGTCCACGACCTGCGGGACTGGACCGAGGACCGACACCGCACGGTGGATGATGCACCGTACGGCGGCGGTCCGGGCAGGGTGATGCGGCCGGAGCCGCTGCTGGCGGCGATCGAGGAGCTGGCCGGGCCGCGCGGCGCGCCCGGCAGGGCCCACGTGGTCCTGCTCTCGCCGCAGGGTCGGGTGTTGGATCAGGCGATGGCGGCTCGCTTCGCGGAGAGAGAGCGCCTCTGCCTGGTCTGCGGGCGCTACGAAGGGATCGATCAGCGGGTGATCGATCTCGCGGTGGACGAGGAGGTGTCGATCGGGGACGTGGTGCTCTCGGGCGGCGAGGTGCCGGCCATGGCGCTGATCGAGGCGACGCTGCGTCTCCTGCCCGGCGTCCTCGGCAATCCGGAGTCGGCGAGCACGGAGTCGTTCCAGAGCGGGTTCCTGGAAGGCCCGCAGTACACGCGGCCAGCGGTGTTTCGCGGCCTGGCCGTGCCCGAGGTTCTGCTCTCGGGCGACCACGGCGCGATCGCGCGCTGGCGCGCGGCGCAGGCCCGGGAGATCACGAGACGGCGGCGTCCAGAGCTTCTGGCGGCGCGCGGAGAGGACGAGCGATGAAGGTCACGGACATCGTCGAGCAGGGAACGCTGCGGGGCGATCTCCCGCCGTTCCGGCCGGGGGACACGGTACGCGTACACGTGAAGGTGAAGGAAGGCGACAAGGAGCGCACGCAGATGTTCGACGGTGTGGTGATCCGCCGCCGTCGCGGAGGTGCGTCGGCCACCTTCACCGTGCGCAAGGTGTCCTACGGCGTGGGAGTGGAGCGCATCTTCCCGGTGGAGTCGCCGACGGTGGAGAAGGTGGAGATCCGGAGCCGCGGCCACGTGCGGCGCGCGCGGCTCTACTACCTGCGCGAGCTCAAGGGCAAGGCCGCGCGCCTGCGCTCGAAGATCCGCGATCTTTCCGGGCTGGTGGCTCCCGAGTCGGCCGAGCCCGGGACCGCCGCCGAGGCGGCGCCGGAGACGGTGGCGCCGCCCCCGCCCGAAGAGCAGGCCTGACGCCGCGCCGGGGCGCGGAGCCCGGGGCGCGCGATCCCCGCGCTCAGGAGCTCCGGCCGTAGTCGTCGGCCAGGCGCACCACGTCGTCGAGCTCCGGCGTCGAGACCTCCACCAGCTCGACCCGCTCCAGGGCCTCGAAGCGGTGGCGGCGACCCGGCGGGATGTGCCGCTGCGCACCCGGGCCGAGCTCCTCCACCGCGAGCCGCCCGCTCGCATCCTCGAGCTCCAGCCGCATCCGCCCCCGCAGGACGAGGATCGACTCCTCCTTGCGCCGGTGGTACTGGAGCGAGAGGCGTCTGCCGGCCTCGATCACGAGCAGCTTTCCCGCGTAGCGCGCGGTCTCGGCCCAGACGAGCTCGAAGCCCCAGGGCTTCTCCACCCGTCGCCCCTCGAAGTCCTCCATCGCTCCTCCCCGCACCCGCCGCGCCCGCGTCACTCCGCGGCGTCGAAGGCGCCCTCCCAGTGCCGGAGCTGCCAGGCTCCGTCCGGGCCGGGCTCGCAGGTCACCACGTCGAAGCGCACGCGTCGCACGCCGGCGCCGTGGGCGCGCAGCCAGGCCCCGGCCGCCCGGACCAGCCGCGCGCGCTTGCGGGCGTCCACCGCCTCCTCCGGCGCCCCGCTCCGGCGCGAGCGTCGCGTCTTCACCTCGACGAAGGCCACGAGCCCGGCGCGGGCCGCCACCAGATCCATCTCCACCCCGTCCGCGCGCACGTTGCGCGCCACGATGCGATACCCTCGCGCCTCCAGCAGCGCGGCTGCACGCGCCTCGCCCTCGGCGCCGAGCGCCCTGCGCGCGTCCCGGTGACGAGCGCCGTGGTCGTCATGCATCGGGGAGCTCCGCGGGACCAGCGCGGGGGGAGGAGCCGTAGCCTAGCCGAGCCGTGCCACGGGGCCGAGCCGGACCGAGCGTCGATGGGAACGTTGTACCTCGTCGCCACCCCCATCGGGAACCTGGAGGACGTGACCCTGCGCGCGCTGCGCGTGCTGCGCGAGGCCGACCGCGTGCTGGCCGAGGACACCCGCCGCACCCGGGTGCTGCTCGAGCGACACGGGATTGCGACGCGCCCCCGCTCGCTGCACGCCCACAACGAGGCCGCGCGCACGCGCGAGGTGCTGGAGGCCTTGGCGAGCGGCGCGGCGGTGGCGCTGGTCTCGGACGCCGGTACGCCCCTGGTCTCCGATCCCGGCGCCGCGCTGGTGGCGGAGGCGGTGGCCGCCGGCCACGCCGTGGTGCCGGTGCCGGGAGCGTCGGCGGTGCTCTCGGCCCTCACGGTCTCGGGCCTCCCCACGGCGCGCTTCACCTTCCTCGGCTTCCTGCCACGCAAGGCCGGCCCTCGCGACGCCCTGCTCGCCCGACACCGGGCGAGCCCGGAGACCCTCGTCCTCTTCGAGTCGCCGCGCCGCCTCGGCGCGACGCTGCGCGCGCTCCAGGCGACTCTCGGCGACCGCCGGGCCTGCGTGGCGCGCGAGCTCACGAAGCTCTACGAGGAGGTGGTGCGGGGGCGCCTCTCGGAGCTGGCGGAGCGCTTTCCCGCGACGGCCCGGGGCGAGATCACGCTGGTGGTGGAGGGCGCGGCCGAGGCGGCGTCCGCCGACACCGATCTCGGTCGGGGCGAGCTCCCTGCCCGGGCCGGCGCCCCGCCGGACGGGAACCTCGAGGCCTCGATCCGGCGGCTCCTCGCCGAGGGCCGGACGCCACGGGAGGTGGCGTCCGCTCTCGCCAAGGCGAGCGGGCTTCGCAGGCGCGACGTCTACGCCCGGGCCGTCGCCGCGCGCGGGGGCGCGTGAGCCCCGGATCCCTCGGCCGCTGGCTTCGCACCGTGCGCCCGCTCCGCCTGCGGCAGTGGGTGGGCCAGGCGCGCCATCGCTTGACGGGGCCCGTCGAGCCGGTCGCGTTCGCGGGCGAGCCGCCCCGCCTTCGCAAAGGGATCCCGCGCCGGCCCTTCCTCGGTGCCCCGGCCTTCGCCTGGAGCGACGGCTGGCGGCGCTTCCGCTTGCGCAACCGCGAGGTCTTCTTCCACGGCGCCGTGGACTGGGAGTTCGCGGGCGAGGGGCCGCTCTTCGCCTACGACCTGCACGGCTTCGAGTACGCCCGCCACCCGGGGATGGACCCCCTCGCGCGGAGCGCGCTCCTCCTCGACTGGATCGAGCGCCACCCTCGCGGCGTCGGCTGGGACGGGCATCCGACGAGCCTGCGTCTCGTGGCGTGGACCAAGCTCCTGCTCACGCCGGGGGCGCTCGCGCTCGGCCCGGTCGACGACACGCTGGTGCGACGCTCGATCGCCTCCCAGGCCGAGACGCTGGCCCGCCATCTCGAGACCCATCTGCTGGCCAACCACTACCTCTCGAACCTCCTCGCGCTCGTGGTGGTGGGGCTCGCCTTCGCGGGGGGCGCGGCGGAGGGCTGGCTGGCCCACGAGCGGCGGCTCCGCGCGGAGCTCGCGGAGCAGATCCTGCCCGACGGGGCCCACGTCGAGCGCAGCCCCATGTACCACGCGCTGCTCCTCGAGACCGTGCTGGACGCCCTGAACCTGGCGCAGGGCCGGGCGTCGGCGGCGCTCGAGGAGACACTTCGGGACGTCGCCGCCCGCATGCTCGGCGCGCAGCGGGTCTGGACCCACCCCGACGGCGAGATCGCGCTGCTCGGGGACTCGGCCTTCGGCGTGGCGCAGCCGCCGGCCGGTCTCGAGGCCTACGCCGCCGGGCTCGGCATCGCGCCGCGCGCGCCGAGCCGCCCGGGCGTCCTCGAGCGGGCCGGGGTGGTCCGGCTGGAGGGCGGTCCCTTCGTGCTGATCGCCTCGGTGGCGGGTCCCATGCCCCCGTACCAGCCCGGCCACGCCCACGCCGATGCGCTCTCCTTCGAGCTCTCGGTGGCGGGCGAGCGCGTGGTGACCGACAGCGGTGTCGCCGAGTACGTCCCGGGCCCGCTCCGCGACCGCAGCCGCGCGACCCGCGCCCACGCCACGATCGAGGTGGACGGGCGCGACCAGGCCGAGCTCTGGGCGGCCCACCGCGTGGGAGGGCGCCCCAGCGTCCGCCTGGGCGCGGTCGAGCCCGGTCGCTCGCTGGAGGCGAGCTGCGCCGGCTGGGCGACCCCCGACACCCGACACCGCCGCGTGTGGATGCTCGGAGACGCGCTCGAGGTGCTCGACACGCTGGAGGGACGCCCGCGACCGGTGCGTCTCGGGCT
>JAWOLJ010000018.1:0-27766 GCA_033853555.1 Myxococcota bacterium | reverse complement strand
GCGGCGGCGCCGCGGCTGGCCGGGGCCTCCAGCGCGGCAGGCGACGGGCCCACCGTGCCGTGTCGCGGCCCCGGGCCGCTACTCGACATTCTGCACCTGCTCGCGAACGCGCTCGAGCTCGGTCTTGAGCTCGACCACCAGGTGCGCGACCGGGGCGTCGCCACCCTTCGAGCCGGCGGTGTTGACCTCGCGGCCGAGTTCTTGGAGCAGGAAGTCGAGCCGACGCCCGGCGGGCTGCCCGGGCCCGCCGGAGTCGAGCACCGCGGCGAACTGGTCGAGGTGGCTGCGCAGGCGCACCAGCTCCTCCCGGACGTCCAGCCGATCGGCCGCGATCACGACCTCCTGCGCGAGGCGCGCCTCGTCGACCAGCCCCGTCTCCTGGCGTAGCTGCTCCGCGCGCTTGCGCAGGCGCTCGCGCACCGCCGCCTGCACCGTGTCCGCACGCACCTCGAGCTCGCTCGCGAGCCCGCGCAGGCGCTCCAGCCGGCCGCGCAGCTCGCGATCCAGGGCCGCGCCCTCGGCGCGGCGCATCGCATCCGCCGCCGCGAGGGCCGTCTCCACGGCGTCACTCACCAGCGCACGCAGCCGTTCCAGGGGGAGCTCGCGCTCCGCGGTTCGAACGACACCCGGAAGTGACAGAGCCGTCGTGACGTCGAGTGCTCCCGGCAGCGCGAAGCGATCGTGCAGCGCGCTCGCCGCCGCCAGGTACTGGCCGACCGCCTCCAGATCGAGCTCGAGACGCGGCGAGAGCACGCTACCCGAGGTGAGCGAGATCGAGAGGTCGACCTTTCCGCGCGCGAAGCGCTCGCCGATCCGCGCCCGCAGCTCCGGCTCCAGCGCGGCGAGCGCGCGCGGCAGGCGGACCGACAGATCGAGGTGCCGGTGGTTCAGGCAGCGGACCTCGACCTCGAAGCGCCCGCCCTCGAGCTCGAAGCCGGCGCGACCGAAGCCCGTCATGCTGCGGATCACGCGCGCCTCCGACCGCGCCGCGCCGCCTCGATCGACGCCGGGAGCAGCGCCCGCACCTCTTCGGGGCTGGCGGTGGCCGTGCCGATCTTCTCCACCACGACGCCGGCCGCGGCGTTCGCGATCACGGCCGCTTCGTAGAGGGTGGCGCCCGCCCGCAACGCCAGCGCCAGCGCGGCGATGGTGGTGTCACCGGCTCCCTGGACGTCGAACACCTCGCGTTCCGCGGTGTGCACCTCGACGCCGGGGCCGTCGTCCTCGAAGAGCGTCATGCCCTCGCTCCCCCGCGTCACCACCACGTTCCCGCCGCCGATGCGGCGGCGCAGCCGCGCCGCCGCGCGCGCCAGGTCGGATTCGCGGGCGATGCGCATGCCCGCGAGCTGCTCCGCCTCGCGCAGCGTGGGCTTGATCAGCGAAGCGCCGCGGTAGGGAGCGAGCGCCTGCTTCGGGTCCACCGCCACGAAGCGCCGCGCGGCGCGCAGCCGTCGCATCAGGCCGGCCGCCACGCGCGGCGAGAGCGTGCCCTTGCCGTAGTCCTCGAGCACGGCTCCGTCGCAGCCGCCGAGCGCCGACTCCGCGGCCTGGATCAGCTGGCGGACCGCCGCCGGGGGGAGCTCCTCCTCCGTCTCGCGGTCGAAGCGCACGATCTGCTGCGAGCGAGCCACCACCCGCGTCTTGCGCGTGGTGGGCCGACCCTCCACCGCCACGATGCCGCCGGGATCGACCCCCAGATCCTTCAGCAGGTCCAGCACCCGACGCCCGGCGGTGTCGTCGCCGATCACGGAGCAGAAGGCGCAGTCGCCACCCAGCGCCACCACGTTCCGCACCACGTTCCCCGCGCCGCCCAGCACCGTGGATTCCCGCCGGACGTGCACCACCGGGACGGGGGCCTCCGGGCTCACGCGATCGACCTCGCCCCAGAGGTATTCGTCGAGCATCACGTCGCCCACCACGAGGAGGCGCACGCGCGAGAAGCTCGCGAGGATCCGCTCCAGGCGGCGGCGGTCGAGAAGCGTCATGGGGCCGCAGGATAGTCGATGACCGCCCGTGCGGGGACGGGTCCCGCAGGCACGGCGCGGCGGCCGCCCCGCTCCCACTCGGCGAGCGCGGCCTCGATCACCCGTTCCGGGGCGAGGCGGCGCAGGCAACGGTGGTCCGTCGGGCACACGCGGTGATAGCAGGGACGGCAGCCCACCTCGTGGACGAGGACCCGCACCCGCTCCAGGTTGAGGCTCGTCTTGGCCAGGCTGGTGGGCCCGAGAAGCATCACGCATGGCGTCCCGAGCGCCACCGCGACGTGTCGGGCCCCGGCGTCGTTGGAGACGAGCAGACGCGCGCGCCGCAGCAGCGCCTTGAGCGCGCCGAGGTCGAGGCGTCCGGCGAGGTCGGTGGCGGACGCGCGCATCTCGACGGCGACGCGCTCGGCCAGGGGACGCTCACGGGCGCTGCCGAGCAGCACGATCGCGGCTCCGGCCGAGGCCAGCGCGTCCCCCACGCGGGCGAAGCCGGCGGCGGGCCAGAGCTTGGCAGGCCCGTAGGAGGCGCCGGGCGCGAGCGCCGCCAGCGGGCGGCCGGGGTCGAGGCCGGCCTCCTCGAGCGCATGGATCGCAGCCACCTCCTCTTCCCGGGTGACGAAGAGCTCGACCCCGGTGCCGCGGGTCGGGCAGCCGATGGCCTCCACCAGCCCGAGCGCATGGCGTTCGCGCGGGAGGAGCACCCTCCCGCCCGGAGCACGCGGCAGGGGCGCGGCCAGGTCCAGCAGCAGGCGGCGCCCGCCGCGGTCGTAGCCGACCAGGCGGCCGGCTCCCGCCGCGCGCAGGCGGAGGGCCGCCGACCAGGAGTCGGGAAGGCAGAGCGCCAGGTCGAAGCGCTGCCGTCGCAGCCGCCGGATCTCGCGGCAGCGCGCAGACAAGCCACGCGCCGCCAGCGTCTCCACCGCGTCGAACCAGGGCGCTCCAGACACGAGGGGTGCGAGGCCGGCCCGGAGCTGCAAGCGGAGATGGGCTCCCGGGAGCCCGGCCCGGAGGGCGCGGAAGGCCGGCGTCGCCATCACCAGATCGCCGATCCAGTTCGGGCCGCGTACCAGGATCCGCTGCGGCGGCGCGCCGGCGGCCGCCGCGCTCATGCCCCGAGGCGGGTGCGCACCGCGCCCCCCGCCAGCAGCTCGCGGGCGGCGGCCAGCACGAGCCCCGGCGCCACGACGCGCATGCAGGTCGCCGCGGCGCAGCCGCGGCGGCAGGGACTGCAGGCCACCGGCACCCGTACCTGTCGCATCGGAGTGCCCGGCCAGGGCTCGTTCTCCAGCGGGTCGGTCGGTCCCAGGATCTGCACCACGGGAGTCCCCACCAACGAGGCCACGTGCAACGGTCCGGTGTCACTCCCGACGTAGAGCCGGCACAGCGCCAGCAGCGCCGCCAGCTCGCGCAGGCTGGGTGTCGGCGGCGCCAGGCGCGCCGCGCCGCGCGCCGCCTTCACCACCTCCTCCGCGAAGGCGAGATCGTCCCGCGCGGGGCCTCGCGTGACCACCGAGGGCACCCCCTCGCGCTCCAGCAGGCCGCGGGCGAGCGCGGCATATCCTTCGACGGTGTAACGCTTGTGGGGCGTCGCATCGCTGGTGCCAGGGTGCAGCGCGACCGGGGCCGGTCCAGCGCCGAGCGCCTGCTGTGCGTCGACCAGATCCTCGGGCGCGACGTGGAGCGGCTGCGCCGCGGGGGGCGTGCGCACCCCGAGAAAGCGCAGCAGCCCGGCGTTGCGTTCGAAGCGACTGACGTGCGCGGGTGTCAGTCGTGCCCGCGCGTTCGAGAACAGCCAGGCTCCTTCGCGGCCGAAGGGCGCGGCGAATCCCACGCGCAGCGGCGCACCGCTGGCGCGCGCCAGGAGCCCGCTCTTCAGGATGCCGTGGAAGTCGAGAACCAGCTCGAAGCGGCGTTCCCGGAGCTCGCGCAGGAAGGCGGCGAGCGTGGAGGCGAAGGCCGCGAGCCGGGCGCGCCGCAGCGATCCGCGCAGCCGCTCGCGCGGGAAGACCAGCACCTCGTCCAGCCAGGGCTGGCCCTGGAGGACGCTCGCCGAAGCGCGCTCGACCAGCCATGCGAGATGAGCGCCCGGATACGTCGCGCGCAGAGCGGACGCCGCGGGGAGCGTGCGCACCACGTCTCCCACCGCGCCGAGCCGGATCACGAGCACGCGATCCGCGTCGGGCGGGGACGGGAGGGGGTTCGCGCACGCGATGCTGGGTCCGATGACACGCCTCGCCGAGCGGGGGGGCGGCCGGTACGATACCGCGCCATGCGGGTCCCGCGCATCCTCTGGCGCTACGTCCTGCGCGAGGTGCTGCAGTACACGACGCTCGGCTTCGTCAGCATCGCGACGATCCTCGTGACGCAGAACCTGCTGCGCCGCCTGGGCGACCTGGTGTCCGTGGGCTTCTCCGCGTCGGACGTGCTGGCGGTGCTGGCCTGCCTGTTTCCCATGCTGGCGGCCTATGCGGTGCCGGTCTCGTTCCTGTTCGGCGCCCTGCTCGCGGTCGGCCGGCTCTCGGCGGACTCCGAGGTGACCTCGATGCGCGCCTGTGGCCTCGGGCTCCGGGTGCTGGTGATCCCGGTGCTCGCGCTCGGCGTGCTGGCCTCCCTGCTCACCGGGTGGCTCATGATCCGGGTGGAGCCGGCCTCTCGCGTGGGCCTGCGCCGCGTGCTGGCTGCGGTGGCGTCGCGCGGGGCGATCCTGGAGCCGGGTCGCTTCCGCGCCATCGGCCAGCGCGTGGTCTTCGTCCAGGGCCGCGACCGGGATGATACGCTGCACGGCGTCATGATCGCCGATCACAGCAACCCCGATCGACCCTTCGTGGTGTTCGCGGAGAGCGGGCGCTTCGACTTCGACCCGGAGACCGGCGAGATCCGGCTCCGACTCGATCGCGGCGATCTCCACTTCGAGTCGCCGCCCGGTCAGGAGGAGTCCCATCGGCGAATCGCCTTCCAGGGCTTCGACTACGCCTTCGACGTGGGTCACGTCCTGGCCCAGGAGCTGACGCGCCTGCGCCCCTCCGAGATGACGAACGACGAGCTGCGCGAGGTGCTGGCCAGGGTCGCCCGCGGCGAGTCGATCCACGAGCTGCGAGATCCCGATCCGAGCTCCTACTCGCTCCAGCTCCATCGCCGTTTCGCGTTGCCGCTCGCGCCGGTGCTGTTCGCGCTGGTGGCGGTTCCCCTCGGCCTGCGCCCTTCCCGCGGCGCGCGCTCCTACGGCGCCTTCGTCTGCGCGATCCTGGTCTTCACCTACTACGCCTGCCTCTCGTTCGCCCAGTTCCTGGGGAGCGAGGGTCACGTCTCGCCCGCCCTGGCGCTCTGGCTCCCGAACGCGGTCTTCCTGGTGGCCGGAATCGTGCTGCTGCGCCGCGCCCGCCGCAGCGAGCTCTAGTGCAAGCAAAGCGCGCAGCGAGCCGCAGGCGAGCGAAGGGCGCGGCCCGGCGGCGAAGCCGCCGGTGCGCCGCAGGCCGGAAGCGCGCAGCCCGGCGGCGGAGCGGCCGGTGCGCCTAGTCCCGAGCCTCCCGCCGGGCTGGCGCCGGCTCGAGCAGAAGGCGCTGCTGCTGGTGGTGCGCGAGGAGCTGGCGGACGCCGCGTGCGCCGCCGGGATGCTCTCGGCCGGGGCCGCCGAGGGCGAGCTCGGCCAGCCGACGGCGGCGCGGGGGCGCGGCGGCACCACGCGCCTGACCCTTCCTGGTGTCGGACGCGAGGTGCTGCTGCGGCCGCTGCACCACGGGGGCCTGCTCGGTCCCCTGCTCGGCCGGGCCCTTCTCGGCACGCGACGGCCGCTGGCCGAGCTCGACGTCTCGGAGCGGCTGCGGGCCGCCGGCGCGCCGGTGCCCGAGCCGCTGCTCGTGGCCGCGCGTCGGGTGGCGGGCCCGCTCTGGCACGCCGCGGTCGGAACGCGCTACCAGGCCGGTGCCGAGGACGCCCTCGCCTTCCTGCGCGCGCATCCCGGACGGGCGCGGCTGCTGCGAGCGGCGTCCGCGGCCGGAGCCGCAGTGCGCCGCTTCCACGATGCCGGCGGCCGCCATCCCGATCTTCATCTCAAGAACCTCCTGCTGCGCGAGGGGTCCGGCGAGCCGGAGGTGCTCGTGGTCGACCTCGATCGCGCGCGCCTGCTGCACTGGGTGGGACCGAAGGAGCGGATGGCGGAGCTGATGCGGCTGCACCGCTCGCTGCGCAAGCGGGGCGTGCTGGAGCAGGTGGGCCGGCGCGGCGTGGCCCGCTTCTTCGCGGCCTACGTGGCCGGCGATCGCTCGCTCCGCCGCACCCTGCGCGCGCGGCTGCGCCGCGAGCAGCTCCGGAACTCCCTGCACGCGATCTTCTACCGCTCTGCCGGCTGACGACGGGCGCGGCGGGCGGGAGCCGCCGGCCGGCAGCAGCTTGAGGCCGCCTTCAGGCTCCGGGAGGGAGGCGCCCCTCGGCGCGCGTTTCGGCTAGGATGGGCGGCCACCGCCCTCCGGCTTCGGAGGCCGAGCCGGGAGTCCCCATGCATCTTACCCGCCGCTGGATCCGCTCGCTGCCGCTCGTGCTCCTGCTGTTGCTCGCCGCCCGCGGCGCCTCCGCCGCCAACTGGCGCGACCTCCAGCGGGTGGGCGACACCGCCTACTTCCTGGTGATCCAGAGCGGATCCGCGAGCGTCGAGCGCCTCCAGATGGATCCCAACGGTACGGACACCGGCACCGCGACCGGGACGCGGCTGCCGAGCATCTCGTTGTCCGCCGCGCCCACCGCGCCGGCCGCCTTCTTCGTGGACCCGAGCGGGATCATCTACGTGGCCTACGCGGACCACATCGTGCAGGTGACGCCCAACGATCCGAATCCGGCCGACATCACCACGCTGGTCTCGCACATCGATCCTGGTGTGATCGTCCTGTACGGCGTGGGCGACTACCTCTTCCTGGTGCGGAGCGCCACCGGCACCGGCACCACCGTGCAGGCCGTGAAGAAGGCGGACGGCTCGCAGGGCACCGCGACCGCGACGAGCACGCGCCAGACCTCGGGCTTCGCCTTCCAGCCGGCGCCCGGTGGCGCTCCCAACGGAGAGGTCTTCGCGTTCGCGTCGGCGAGCGGGAGCATCCTGCTGGTGAGCTTCTCGCTCGACGGGACCAGCGGCGCGGTCGGCACCGCCCAGGAGGCCCAGGTCCCGGCGCTGCTCGGCGCCGCACGCCTCTTCCCGTTCCCCGATCTCACTCGCGTGGCCGACGCCGGCGGCACGGTGTACAGCGCGAGCGACCTCCTCCCCCTCGATTCCTTCGGCGGCTCGGTCGACAGCCTCGCCTTCCGTGGCGACGTCCCGCTCGTGCTGCGTGGCGCGGAGGCGCTGAGCTTCACCAACACGCTGAAGCAGGTGGACCTCCACACGTTTCCCACCACGGGCAACCCGGCCCCGCCGCTGCCGTCGGCGCTCCTGGTGCAGGCGGACGGCAGCCGCCTCTGGGCGTTCTTCGACGACAACGACGCGGGCACCAACGGCAAGTCCAAGATCCTGCAGGCGCAATCGTTCCAGCTCGGCGGGGGCGGGGACCTCGGGTTTACGAACACGCCCGCCTCGGGCCAGCCGATCACGCTGGCCACGACCGCGTTCACACCCAACGGTGTGGGCTTCGACGAGCCCTCGGGAACGCTCCTGGTCCTCGACTCGGCGCACCTGCGCCTCTTCCGCTGGACCGCCGCCGGCGGGGAGCTGCCCGCGGTGCAGCTCCCCGACACGCCCCGCTTCCTGGCGACCTCGTCGAGCGACCAGATCTACCTCGGCTACAGCGGGGGGAAGGTGAAGCAGGTGGAGGGAGGGATCGCGTCTCCCGTGGTGCCGAGCCTTCTCGAGGTCAACGATGTGAAGGCGCCGCTCTGCGGGCTGGTGACCGCCGATTCGTGGATCGTGACCTGCCAGCAAGGCACGTCGGCGGGCAGCACGAGCGGCACGGGCAGCGGGTCGGCACCCCCCCCGCGCCATCACGGTGGCTCCTTCGGCGCCTCCGCCAGCGTCCTCTACTCGAGCTTCGACCCGAGCCAGGTGGACTCGAGCCCGCTCTCGCAGAAGAGCGCGCCGCTCGGGAGCGGCATCGTCTGGAGCCACGACGCGGGAGGCGTCTACTTCCTCACGAGCTCGTCCGCCGCTCACGGCTCGCGGGGCCCCCAGGTGGTGAAGCTCCCGCTCGCGACGAGCGGCGGCACGCTCGGCGATCCCGTCGTCTCCGCGCTCACGTCCCGCTCGGGCAGGAGGAGCGCGGCAAGCGTCACTCCCTCGCTCCCGATCGTGCCGGTGCCCTCCGGCGGCGGAGTCCAGCTCTGGCTGGGCTCCGGCCAGGAGCTGGACGGGCAGAGCCTGGCGCTGCTCTCCACGACCGTCCCGGCGCCGAGCGGCGCGGGTGCGCTGGCGGATGCGACCGCACTCGGCACGGACCTCTGGGCCTTCCACAGCGCCGGCGGCATCGCCGAGGCCGACCTGGTGACGAGCGGCAGCGTGACCTCTCGCGCTCTCTTCGACGGCACGCCGCTCCGCCTCTTCCCGCTCGGCCAGGAGCTGGTGGCGCTCACCAGCGTGCTCGGCGTCCCGACCCCGATGCTCTGGGCGGTGGTCGCCACCCAGCCCCTGG
This sequence comes from Myxococcota bacterium, assembly GCA_033853555.1. GTDB lineage: Bacteria > Myxococcota_A > UBA9160 > UBA9160 > UBA9160 > JAWOLJ01. The sequence continues at coordinate 19,179 of JAWOLJ010000018.1, read as the reverse complement.
CGGCGGACTTCCACTTCGCTTCCACCGCCTCGACGCCCCTCTTCGACCTGGCGGCGAAGAACTACAGCCAGGCCGGAGCGAACAGCGAGCTCACGTTCCCCGAGATCGACATGGACCCGAGCGGAGCGGTGAGCACGACCGGGGGAACGATCCAGTTCACCGCCCAGACACCGCCGGAGCAGTCGGACGCGGCGCTCACGGGCACGATCACGGGATCGGGGCCGTCCACCACGGCGAAGCTCCATCTGGTCTACTCCAACGGAAAGCTGAACGGTCAAACGTTCGCCGAGACGGCGGATCTGACGCTCACGTCCTTCAACGCAACGACCGACAGCCTCACCGGCAGTGCCAGCCTGAACGTCCAGGTGGGCAGCCAGCGGCTCAACAAGAGCAGCTCCGCCTCCTGGCCCCTGCCGGTGGGCGTCGACGGATCGTGGATCCTCGACCTGCAGTTGAACGCGCCCAGCGGGACCTCGATCACCGGCAGCGCGACCCTGCAGGTCCACCCGACCGTCGACGACAGCGTGGCGCCGCTGCGCTCGATCACGATTCCCCTGAGCGGCACGGTCGATGCCACGACGGGCCAGGCCACGCTCACGGGATCGAACGGTGACGCGAGCCTGACCCTGAGCGGTCTCGCGCCGCTGGCCCGTGGGGCCGTCGGAACCGTGCAGGTGCAGTGGCTCGGGCAGGAGCGGAGCGCCACGCTGAGCGGGGCACCGGTCGACTGAGCTCCGGCCTGCCTCGCGCCCTCCCCGGCCGGAGCGCTATCCCGCCGCCGCCGGGGAGCGCTCGCCGTAGAGGCCGGGCGGCGCGTCGGGGCTGCGGCGGAAGCGCCGGTGGGACCAGAGCCAGGGCACCGGATCCGCCTGGATGAAGGCGCCCATCGCGCTGTTGATGCGCGCGGTGAGCTCCAGCACGTCGGCGCGCAGCTCGCCGCTCGCAGGCGCCGCGATCTCGGGGCCGAACACGATCACGTGGCGGGTGCCCTCCCGTCGCCGCACGTGCACCGGCAGCACCGGTGCACCGGTGCGGAGCGCCAGCGTGGCCGGGCCGGCGTTGGTCCAGGCGCGCAGCCCCAGGAAGGGCACCAGCACCCCCGTCCGACGCTCCGACGTGTACTGGTCCACCAGCATGCCGATCGCGGCCCCGCGACGGAGCGCGCGCAGGATCGCGCGCGCGTCCTGGGGCAGGAGGTCGCCGCCGCCGGCGCCGCGGCGCCGCCGGATCAGATTGAAGAGGTAGGGGTTGCGGAGGGTGCGGCCGACCGCCGCCACGTCGAGGCCGGGGAAATGCGCTCGCACCGCGGCCGGGATCAGCTCCCAGAGTCCATAGTGGGCCGTCACCACCAGGGCGCCGCGGCCGCGCGAGAGCGCCGCTTGGAGGTGCTCGATGCCCTCGAGCTCCACGCGCTCCCGCAGCGCCCGCGAGTCCAGGTCGGGCAGGCGTGCCCACTCCGCCATGCAGCGGCCGAGCTCCACGAAGTTGGCGCGCAGCAACGCCTCGCGCTGCGCCTCGCTCCAGTCCGGACGCACCACCCGGAGGTTCTCTCGTACCAGACGCGAGCGACGGCGCATCAGGCGGGGCGCCAGGCGGCCGAGGAGCGCGCCGAGGCCGAGCGCCACGCGCTCGGAAAGCGCGCGCAAGAGCCCCGTGCCGAGCCAGGCCAGCGCGAACTCGAGCCTCCAGCGCAAGGGGTGGTATCGCGTCCGGCGGCGGCGACGGCGCGGACTCATCGCAGCCGGGCCTCCAGCCAGTCGAGGAGCCGGCCCGGCGCCTCCACCTCGAGCTCGATCCCGAGCACCAGGACCTTCGCGCCGGTGATCCAGGCCGCCGGCAGCTTGAGCGCGTCCTTCTGCGTCGTGACCCACACGGCTCCGTGTCGCGCGAGGTCCGCGACGTCGGCCGGACGATAGCGATGATGGTCGGGAAAGACGCGTTCCGTCACGACCCGTGCGCCCAGGGACTCGAGGGTGCGGCGCAGGCCTTCGGGGCGCGCGATTCCGGCCAGCAAGCCCACCTCGGCCCCGGCCAGGCCGCTCGGCGGCGCGGCCGCACCGCCTCCCAGAGGCCGCAGCTCGACCGGACGGCGCTGGCCGGCGAAGCGGAGCGCCCCGGGCGCGAGACGCCGAAGGAGCGCCTCGTCCTCGGCGGGCAGGGGCCCGTCCACCACGCCGACGGCATCCGCGAAGCGCAGCGCGCCGAGCGGCTCGCGCAGGGGCCCGCGCGGCAGCACGCGTCGGTTGCCGAGACCGGCGCCATCGAAGAGCACGATCTCCACGTCGCGGGCCAGGCGATGGTGTTGGAAGCCGTCGTCGAGCAGCAGGACCTCGGCGCCGAATCCGGAGATGGCGCGCAGGCCCACCCGGGCGCGGTCGCGACCCACCAGGACCGGCACGCCGGGAGCGTGGGCCGCGAGCAGGAGCGGCTCGTCGCCGGCCTGCTCGCTGCTCGCGCGCACGAAGCGGCCGTCCGACACCACGCGCACGGCCTCGCGGTCGCGCCGCCCGTGCCCCCGGCTGGCGAGCGCCACCTTGTGGCCGCGGCGCCGCAGCTCGGCGGCGAGCCAGGCCGCGGTGGGCGTCTTGCCCGAGCCGCCCACCAGCAGGTTTCCGATGCTCACCACGCGGCAGCCGAGCCGGGCCGGGCGGCGCAGGCCCGCGCGATACACGAAGCGGTGGAGCCACGCGACGCCGGCATACACCAGCGCCGCCGCATCCAGCGGGAGCAGCGCCAGGCGGCGCAGCGGGTCTTCGGTCCGACGCTCGAGCCAGCCGGGCCGCCTCACTCTGGCCTCACCGCCCGGGAGCGAGGGCCTTGCGAGCGCCGCTCCAGCACCGCCTCCACCAGACGGGCGGAGCGCGAGGCGGCGCCGCGGTGCGCCTCGAGCGCCCGCAGCGCACTCGCGCCGCGCGCGCGGGCCTGCGCGGGATCGCCCAGCGCCTCGACCACCTCGCGCGCGAGCTCCTCGGCGCTCCGCACCCGGCGCCCGCCGCCCGACGCGAGGAGGATCTCCGCCGCTTCCCTCGTCGACTCGGTGGACGGACCGAAGAGGACGGGCACGCCGGCGAAGGCCGGCTCGAGCACGTTGTGGCCGCCGCGCGGGGCGAGGCTTCCGCCCACGAAGGCGATGCACGCGCGGGTGTAGAGCCCGGCGAGCTCGCCCAGACCGTCGAGCAGCAGCACCTCTCCCGGTGCGAGCGGCGCCGTGCCGAGGGCGCTTCGCCGCCGCAGCCGGCGGCCGCTCGAGGCCACCTGCTGCGCCACGGCGTCGAAGCGCTCGGGCCGCCGCGGCGCCAGCGCGAGGAGCGCCGGCAGGCCGGCACGCTCGGCGGCGGCGAGGGCGGCGAGGGCCGCCTCCTCCTCGCCGGCGTGGGTGCTCCCCGCCACCACCAGCGGAATCTCGCCGAGCGCCGCGGCGAGCTCGGGGGCGAGCTGCGGCGCCTCGCCCGGCGGCTCGAGCTTGAGATCGCCGGTGACCGAGACCCGTCCGGGGGGCACGCCCAGGGCCGCGAAGCGCTCGGCGTCCGCGGCCGTCCGCGCGCCCACGGCGGCGAGCCGACGCAGCGTGGGCCGCAGCCAGGCTGCGAAGCGGCGGTATCGCGGGAAGGAGCGCTCGGAGAGCCGGCCGGAGACCACCACGACGGGGACATCGTTTCGTGTCGCACCGGCGATCCAGCCGGGCCAGAGCTCGGTCTCCACCAGCACGAGCCCCGCCGGGCGGGCGCGCGCCAGCGCCGACTCGACGCACCACGGGTGATCGAGGGGCGCCAGCGTGCAGGGCCACTCGGGGTGCCGGCTCCGCAGCAGAGCCCGGCCGGTGAGCGTGGTGGTGGAGGCCCGCACCCGATGCCCGCGCCGCGCCAGCTCGGCCAGCAGCCGCGTCGCCGCCTGGATCTCGCCCACGCTCGCGCCGTGCACCCAGAGCGCTCCGGGCTCGGCCAGCGGCAGGCGGCCGAGGCGCTCGCCCAGCCCCGGGCGCCAGTCCGGACGAAGCACCAGCGCCACCAGTGCGACGGGGGCCGCCAGCAGCGCGGTCAGCGCCGCGCGGCTATGCGCGAGCGGCCCCATGCATCATCTCGTCGGCGATCGCGGCGGCGCGCTCGGCTGCACCACCCGCTCCGAGGCGCGCCCGCACCGCCGCGAGGCGTGCGAGCTGCGCCTCCCGCGCCGGACCCTCGAGCAGCGCCTCCAGCGCATCGGCGACGCGCTCCGGCCGCGCCGCCTCCTGCAGGAACTCCGGCACCACGGGCGCGCCGGCGATCAGGTTCGGCATGGTGAACGAAGGGAGCGACACCACGCGGCGTGCGATGGCGGCCGAGAGGCGGTTCGCTCGGCCCGCCACCACCACGGGCGTTCCGAGGAGCGCGATCTCCACCGTCACGGTGCCGGGCTTCGCCAGACAGACGTCCGCCGCACGGATCAGCGCGTGGGCCTCGGCCTCCACCACGGTGACGGGGGGAGCGTCGGGCACCCGCGCGAGCGCCTCGTCGAGCTCCAGCCGCGAGAGGGTGGGAGCCAGGCCGAGCGCGAAGCGCACCTCAGGTCGTCGGGCGACCAGGGCGCGCGCCACGGCCAGGAAGAGGCCGACGCACTGGCGCAGCTCGTTGCGGCGGCTGCCCGGAAGGAGCGCCACCACGGGCGCGTCGCGCGGGAGCCCAAGCCGCTCGCGCAGCGGCGCCGGCGCGTTCGCCGCGGCGAAGCGCGCGAGCGGCTCCACCAGCGGGTGTCCCACGAACTCCACGCGAAGCCCGGTGCCCGCGTACACCGCGGGCTCGAAGGGGAAGATGGTGGCCATGCGATCCACGCGCCGCGCGATCTTCCGGATGCGGCCGCGTCGCCACGCCCAGACCTGGGGACTCACGTAGTAGAGGACGGGCACGCGGGCGCGCCGCGCCCGCCGCGCGAAGGGGAGGTTCAGATCGGGCGAGTCGACCAGCACCACCAGCGCCGGGTGCTCGTCGTGGAGCGCACGCCCGAGGCGCCGCCACGCCCGGATCACGCGCCGCAGGCTGGAGAGCACCTCGACCAGACCGCCGATCGCGAGCTCGCGCTGGTGCACCAGCAGCTCGACGCCGGCCTTCTCCATGGCTGCGCCGCCGAGCCCGATCGCCCGCAGATCCGGCCTTCGTGCTCGCAGTGCGCGCACGAAGCCCGCGGCGTGGAGATCGCCGGACGCGTCCCCCGCCGAGAGCAGAACCGTCGTCATTGCAACTCTTCGAAGGGCGGCATCGCCTCGATCACGCGCAGCGCCGTGCGGAGCGCGGCCCGCGCCTCCTGGGCGGAGACCAGCGGCGCGCCGCGGCTGCGCACCGCCTCGGCGAAACCCCGCAGCTGGCAAACCAGTGCGTCTTCGCGGTCGGTCTGCACCCGCTCCATCTCGATGCGCGGCGGGCCTCCGCCCTCGCCCGGGACCCGGCGGAAGATCGCCACCGATTGGGTCAGGAGGTCCAGCGAGAAGTAGCCGTCGGCCTGGAAGATGCGGAGCTTCCGCATCGGGGTGGTGGAGACCCGGCTCGCGGTCAGGTTCGCCACGCAGCCGGACGGGAAGGTGAGCCGTGCGTTGGCGATGTCGACCTCCGAGGAGAGGATGGGCACCCCGACCGCCTCCACCTGGGACGGCTCCTCGCCCACCAGGTCCTGGATCAGGTCGATGTCGTGGATCATCAGGTCGCGCACCACGTCCACGTCGGTGGCGCGCGCGGAGAACGGACCCATGCGGTGGGCCTCCACGAAGCGCGGCCGCCGCAGATGGGCCTTCATGCGCCGCAGCGCCACGTTGAAGCGCTCCAGGTGTCCCACCTGCAGCACCCTCCCCCTCTCGCGGGCCAGGCCGAGCAGCGCCTCCGCCTCGAGCAGCGTGGCGGCGATCGGCTTCTCCACCAGGATGTCGAGACCTGCGTGCAACGCATCCGACACCACGGCGTGGTGGGCCACCGTGGGCACGGCCACCACCAGCGCGTCGCTTCGCTCGAAGAGGTCCTGCACCCGGGCCGCCGCCGGCACGCCGGTCTCGGCCGCCACCTCGCGGGCTCGCCTGGCGTCGACGTCTGCAACACCGGAGAGCGTCAGATCCTCTCCCGCGTCGCGCAGCTCGGCGAGCTTGCGGGCGTGCAAACGTCCCATGTGGCCCACGCCCACCACGCCGATGCGGAGGGTCTTCATCCCGGCGCGGCCGTCGCCGAGCCGGCGGGCGCGACGCCGACGACGGCGATCCCGGCGGCATCGGCCGCCGCCAGCAGCCGCTCGCGATCCAGCACCAGCGTGGCTCCCGCCTCCACGGCGAGGACGGCGGCCTGCACCTCGCACATCACGTCCAGGGTATCGGGCCCGATCGCCGGAAGGTCGAAGCGCGGATCCTGCCCGGGCTTGGCCACCTTCACCACGCAGGCGCCGGGACCGCCGAGGCGGCCGCCCCGCCGGATCGCCTCGTCCGTGCCCTCGATGGCCTCCACCGCGAGCACCGCCCCGTCGCGCACCACCACGGCCTGGCCGATGTCGAGGCCGCCGATGGCCTTCGCCAGCGGCCAGCCGAACGCGACGTCCGCCCGCTGGGCCGGGGTCGGCGCCACCCGGCCGAGCACACCCTCTCCGGCCACCAGCTCCGGAACGAGCTCGGCCTGGGGCCCCAACCGGATCCCCTGCTCCTCGAGGAAGCCGGCGAGAGTGCCGAGGATCGAGTCGTCCTTGCGATCGCGCAGCCGTGCCAGGAGGGCCAGCGCCGTCGCATCGGGCCGCAGGCGCGAGAGATCGCCGTAGAGGTGGATCTTCGGCACCTTCCCGGCCATCACGGCCTCGCGAGCGCCCGCCATCTGCAGCGTGCGCAGGAGGGCGCCGATCTCGCCCAGGTGGAGCCAGGTCAGGCGCTCCACCTCCGCCTCGAGAGCCGGCTCCGTCTCTCCCGGGAAGCCGATCGCCTCCACCCGGCGGCCCTGACGACGCGCAGCCCGTGCGACCTCGAGCGGCAGGCGGCCTCGGCCGGCGATCAGCGCCAGCGGGCCGGCGGCATCGCGCATCAGCGACAGAAGCCCCGCTCGCTCTTCTCCAGGAAGGCCACCAGACGCGCCACCTCGGGCGAGTCCCCGAGCTCCTCGCGCACTCGCGCGAGCGCCGGCTCGAGCCGGAGCTTCGAGAAGAAGATCAGGTGGAAGGCGCGCTTGATGGACTCGCGCGTCTCGGCGGAGAGCCCGCGCCGCTTGAGCCCCACGCTGTTCACGCCCACCAGCCGCGCGCGGTCGCCGGCCACCATCGAGAACGGGGGGGCGTCCTGGGAGAGCTTGGCATTCGCGGCGGACATCACCGACTCGCCCACCCGGGAGAACTGATGCACTCCGGTGTAGGCACCGAGCACCGCGTAGTCCTCCACCACCACGTGGCCGGCCAGCCCGGTGAAGCTCGCCAGGATGGTGTGCGAGCCGATCTGGCAGTCGTGGGCGACGTGCGCGCCGTTCATGATCAGGTTGTCGTCGCCGATCCGCGTGCAGCCTCCCCCCTTCGGCGTGCCGAGGTGGATCGTGACGTGCTCGCGGATCACGTTGTCCGCGCCGATCTCCAGGCGCGTCGGCTCGCCTGCGAAGCTCCTGTCCTGCGGGTCGCCTCCCACCGCGGCGAAGGGGAAGATCCGGGTGCGCGCGCCGATGGTCGTCCGGCCCACCACGACGGCGTGGGCGCCCACCACGGCCGCCGAGCCCAGCTCCACGTCGGGGCCCACCAGCACGAAGGGTCCGACCTCCGCGTCGTCCGCGAGGCGCGCCCGCGGATCGACCACGGCCGTGGGATGCACCGCCGCCACCCGTCAGCCCTTCTTGTTGAACTTCTGGACCACCAGGTCCGTGATGTCGAGCGCCTCGCGGTTGTAGATCAGCCCCGAGGCGCTGCGGGAGAGGATCAGGGTGAACCCTTGCTCCTTGCCGACCTGCTGCACCACGCCGATCAGCTTCTTCTGCAGCGGGCCCACGATCCGCTCGGTGTCCACCTTGAGGCGGCCCTCGAGCTCGCGGCCGCGGCTGTCGAGCTCGTTGGCCTTCGCCGCGTAGTCGAGCCGCTTCTGCTGCAGCGCCTCGTCCGAGAGCACGAACTTCTTGCTCTCCAGCTCCTGCTGCATCGCCTTCAGGCTGTCGACCAGCGGCTGGAGCTGGGCCTCGGCGTCCTTCTTCTTGCGCTCGAGCTCCTCACGGGCGGCCTTGCCCTCGGCGGTGGCGTTGATGGCCTGCTCCAGGTCCACCACGCCGATCTTCACGGGCTCGTCCGTGGCGGCCGTGCCCCACATGAGCACGGCGCCGAGGGCGAACCACAACATCGCCTTGGAAACGCGCATCTACAGCACTCCTCTCTGCAAGGGGCCGTCCCGGCGGCCCGGATCGCATCCCGGGGAAAGATCTAGAAGTTTGCGCCGCCCACCGAGAACTCGAAGACCTGCCTGTCCTCGACGGACAAGGGGTTCAGGGGAATGCCGTAGAACGCCTGGAGGGGTCCGAACGGCGAGAACCACAGCGCCCCGAAGCCGGTACCATAGCGCCAGTTCTTCACGTTCAACATGTTCTCGTTCTCCGCAAAGGCGTTCCCGGCGTCCAAGAACACGATCCCGATCAGGCCCAGGCTCTCCGAGATCGGGAAGCGGTACTCGGTGGTCAGCGAGAGGTACTTGTTCCCGCCGATCACGTCGGTCTCCTTGAGATCCGCGAAGTCCGAGATCTTGGTGTCGCTCAGGCTGTTGCACTTCCCGTTGCCGTTGCCCTGGTTGATCTTCGAGGTGTCCTGGCAGACGCCGGTCAGCGTACGCGACAAGACCTGGCCCGTGATGGGATCCGTGACGTCCGTCTCCACCAGGGTGCGACCCACCGGCAGGAAGAACGGCCCGCTGCCCACGATGTTGTTGCGCCGCAGCACCGGCCGCCGCGGGCCCACGGAGCGATACTGGTAGCCCCGCAGCTGGAAGGGGCCGAGCCCTCCCAGGAAGTAGCGCTCCGTCAGCGGGAGCGTGAGATTGGTGTCGATCATGTCGAGCTGCGCCACGTCGTTGTAGGTCGTGGGCACGCCGGCCAGCGGGTCCTTGGGCAGGTTGAAGCTCCAGTCACCGATCGAGTTGAGCGGCAGGGTGTAGCCCGTGCGCCCGCCGAGCAGGAACGTGGAGCCCGCGAGCGGGCCCCAGTCGGGCGCGGGGATGTACCAGTTCCCGCGCGCCTCGCCGCGCACGAACTGGCTGAAGCCGCCGAGCCCGGCGTAGTCCAGCGAGCCCGCCAGCTGGTAGCCCTTCTTGGGCGCGATCCGGTCGTCGATCTGGTCGGTGCGGTAGGTGAGACCGAACATGCTGGTGCTCTGCTGTCCGGCCAGGATCTCGCGGAAGATCAGGGCGGCGGCGTTCACGTTCGTGCTCTCGGTCAGCCCGCGCAGGGCGTAGCTGTAGCCCAGGAAGCCGCGCGCCGTGTTGTCCTCGTTCAGCGCGTGGGCGAGGCTGAGATCGACTCCGGTGCTCTTCTCCTGGAAGTCGAGGTACAGGATGTCGGTGCGGAACAGCGTGCTGCTGAAGCTCCAGGTGGAGCCGAAGACGTAGGGGTCGGTGAAGGAGAGGTAGAAGTTGCTCGCGATGCCGCCGATGTCGGCGGAGATCTGGGCGCCGTAGCCGCGACCGAACAGGTTGGTCTGGGCCAGGCTCGCGGTCAGGATGAACTTGTCCACCGACGAGAAGCCGGCGCCGAAGGAGAGCGACCCGGTCGGCTTCTCCACCACCTTCACGTCGAGATCGAGCTGGCCCGCACGGTCCGTCGGCTTGGGCTCGAAGTTCACCTCCTCGAAGAAGCCCAGGCCCTGAAGCCGGGCCTTGCTGATCTGGATCGCCCGCGCCGAGTAGAGCTGGCCTTCGACGAGCTGCACCTCGCGCCGCACCACCGGGTCGACCGTCGTGGTGTTGCCCATCACCTCGATGTCGCGGATGAAGTAGAGCGGCCCGCGTTGGACGTCGAACGAGACGTCCACCTTCTTTGCGTCCGCCTCGATGGCCGTGCGCGGGTTCACGTTGGCGAAGTAGAAGCCACGGTCCGTGAAGTAGTGGGTCAGGGTGTCCACGTCCTGCGTCAGGAAGGAGCGATTGAAGATCTCGCCCTGCTTGAGCTTGAGGCGCTCGCGCAGCTTGTCGACGTCCACCGTCTGGTCCCCGGTCACGTCGATCGTTCCCACCGAGAACTGGTCGCCCTCCTTGATGTCCACCACCACGACGAGGCCGTCCTCGGCGGGCTCCACGCGCGGATCCCCGACCTCGACCTGCAGGTAACCCTTGTTGGTGTACTTCTGCTCCACCGTCCGCAGGTCCTGCAGGAAGACCGGCTCGGAGTAGGTGCCCGAGTTGTCGAGGTAGTGCGTGGCGATGGACCAGACGCGCCAGCGCTTGGTCTTGAGGCCCGTCAGGAGCTCGGAGCTCGAGAGCGCCTTGTTGCCCTCGAAGCGGATCTCCTTCAGCCGGAGCTTCTTCCCTTCCTCCACCTCGAAGTCGACGGCCACCGCGTCCTCGGAGAGGGGCTCGATCTTGTGCTGGACCTTGGCCAGATAGAAGCCCTCCGCGCGGTACAGGGCCTCGATCCGCGCCGTGTTCTCGTAGAGCAGCGGATAGTCGAGGGTCGAGCCGGTGGTGAGCGTGAGCGCGTTGCGGATCTTCTCGGAGTCGATCGAGTCGTTGCCGGTGATCGCCACCTGACGCACCACCGGGTTCTCCTGCACCTGGAACGTGATGATCCGCCCGTCGATTCCCTCGTCCGAGACCACGCGCACGTCGCGGAAGAACCCGAGTCCGAACACCTGCCGCACGTCGGCCGCGATCTGCGCCGGCCGATAGGGATCGCCCGCCTTGGTGGAGATGCGCGCGCGGATGGCGTCGGCCTCGATGCGGTGGTTGCCCTCCACCCGCACCTCGGCCACCCGCTCGCCGGTCGCCGTGGGCGCGCGAACGCCGAAGATGCGCTCCGCGCCCACCAGCCGGAAGACCACGCTCACGCCGCCCTCGCGGGGCTGGGTCTCGAGACTCGCCGACGCGACGCCCGGCAGACCTCGCAGCAGCGAGAGGTCGGAGCGCGCGATGGCGGCATCGTAGGGCTGGCCCGCGCGGGTGCGGATCTGCTGCCGGACCTCGGGCCCGACCAGGCCCTCCCCCCCCTCCAGCCGCACCTCCATCACGAGGGCCCGGCCCGCCTTGGAGACGGTCTCGAGGATGCGCTCGGAGAGCTCGTTCACGCGGTCGAGGAGCTCGTCCTCGTTCTGCGCGGTCAGGGAGAGGCCATGGGGCGCCGCACGCGGGTCGGCGGGCACGAGGCGCACGTCGAGGCTGAAGCGTCCGGCGAGCTCGGTCAGGCTCCCCGAGACCGCCCAGTCCGTCCCCACGTCGTGGGCGAGCTGCCGGAGCGAGGCGTCCGTGGGCTCGGCGGTCGCAACGCCGGGGGTCGCGCCGGTGATGGCCGGCGTGGACGGAGCATCGACCCGACCGCTCGCCGCGAGACGCGAGCGCAAGAGCTCGGGAAGCGATTGGCCCAGATGGGCCAGGGGCTTCGCGCTGTGCACTCGGAAGGGGAAGACGGCCACGCTCGGCCGCGGCCCCGCCTCCTCGGCGCGGGCCGGGGAGGGAAGGAGCCAGCGCCCCGGCAGCAGCAGCGGCAGCAGCAAGAGCAGAGCCACCCGGAGGCGGGCGGCCGCCGCCGGGAGGAGCGCGTGGTGCGGGCGCAAGCAGGTCCTCCGCGGCGCGTCCCCCGGCGCCCCCCGGCGCGTGCGACGACGCCCCGTCGTCCCGCCCGAGCGCGCGCATTCTAGACGCGGCGAGCCGCCGGAGGCAACCCCCCGCGTCCTCGATTCTCTTTTCGGGACGCGAAGTTAAGACGCGCGACGCGAGCGCGGGAAACGGCGGCTCGAGCGCCCGGCGGGGCGCCCGGGCGCGCCGGTCCGGGGGCGTCGGGGCACGGGGCGACGGCAGCGCCTACAGCCGACCATCCTTCAGTGTCACGGTCCGGCCGAGCCGTCCCGCCAGGGTCTCGTTGTGGGTCACGACCACCAGGGCGGTGCCACGGCTCTGGTTCATGCGCAGCAGCAGGTCGGTCATGCGATCGCCCGTCACCGGATCGAGGTTTCCGGTCGGCTCGTCGGCCAGCAGCAGCGGCGGGTCCAGGACCAGTGCCCGCGCGAGCGCCACCCGCTGACGCTCGCCGCCGGAGAGCTTCCCCACGCGGTGGTGCAGCCGGTGTCCGAGCTCCACCTCTTCCAGCATCGCCGTGGCGCGGCGACGCATCTCGGTGAAGTCCATGCGCCGCAGCAGTCCCGGCATCATCACGTTCTCCACCGCGTCGAACTCGGGGAGGAGGTGATGGAACTGGAACACGAAGCCGAGGCAGCGGCTGCGGAAGCTCGCCAGCTCGACCGGCGTCTTGGCGAACAGGTCCTCGCCGCGGAAGCGGACGCTGCCGCGCGTCGGGCGGTCGAGCGTTCCCAGGATGTGGAGCAGCGTCGACTTGCCGACCCCGCTCTGGCCGAGGATGGCGATGCGCTCGCCCGCGCGGATCACCAGGTCGACCCCGCGCAGCACCTCGATCACGCCCTCGCCGGTCTGGAACGCCTTCTCGAGGCCTTCCACCCGCACCAGCTCGTCACTCATAGCGGAGGGCCTCCGCGGGATCGAGCCGCGCTCCCTGACGGCTCGGCAGCAGGGTCGCGCCGAGCGAGAGGATCATCGCGATGGTGGCCACCATGGCGATCTGCAGCGCGTCGATCTCCCAGGGCAGGGTCGAGAGCTGGTAGACGCTCGCCGGCAGGGTGTCGATCCCGGTGATCGCCTCGATCTGCTTCTGGATCCAGTCGAGCTGGGTGGTGACCACGAGCCCGCCGACGACGCCCGCCAGCGTGCCCACCAGCCCGATCAGGGCGCCCTCGATGGCGAAGATGCGCTCGATCGCCGAGTCCTCGGCGCCCATCGCCTTCAGGATCGCGATGTCGCTCGACTTCTCCATGATCATCATGATGAGGGTGGCCACGATCACGAAGGCCGCCACCACCATGATCATGGTCAGCAGGAAGAACATCATCACGCGCTCGGTCTTGAGCGCCTGGAAGAAGGCCGGGAAGTACTCCTTCCAGTCCCGGGTGTAGAACGGGTAGCCGAGCTCCTTCTCCACGGCGTGGCCGACGCGCTCGGAGCGATAGAAGTCGTGCACGCGCACCTCGATCCCGTCGACCACGTCTCCGACGCGGCGGAAGTCCTGTGCCGCGGACAGGTTGGTGTAGGTGAAGACCTCGTCCCACTGGAAGAAGCTCGTCTTGAAGATGCCGACCACCCGGAAGCGCTTGAGGCGCGGTCCCGGCCCGAGCGGCGTCGGCGGACCGCCGAACGGCGACACCAGCAAGAGGTCATCGCCCACCTGGAGCCCGAACGCCCCGGCGAGCTCGCTCCCGATCAGGATGCCGGGCTCGGGCTCGGCGGCGGGCGCGCCCTTCCCTCCCGTGGCGGCGTTCGGCGGCGCCGCCGGGCTCTCCAGGGCCTCGAGCGAGCCGGCGCCCCGCCGCACGTCCTCCGCCAGATCCGTCACGCCCTGGATGCGCCGCGGATCGATCCCGCGCAGCCGCACTCCCACGATCTGGCCCTGCGGACCCCGCACCATCCCCTCGGCGTCGAGATAGGGCGAGGCGCCGATCACGTCCGGCTGCGCGAGCACCTTGTCCAGGACCCGGCGATAGCCTTCGAAGGGCCCGAGCCCGCTCTGCACCGTGAAGTGCGCGCGATTGCCGATGATCTCGTCGCGCCAGGTGCGCTCGAAGCCGTTCATCACCGAGAGCACGGTGATGATGAGCCAGACGCCGACGGCCACGCCTCCGACGCAGATGAGTGTGATCACCGAGATGAAGGTCTGGCGCCGCTTCGCCACCAGGTAGCGCACCGCGATGAACCACTCGGCGCTGCGGCGCATGTCGACGAGACCGGCGGCGGCGAGCGGCAGGAGCCCGAGCACCACCAGCGCGACCACCGCCAGGAGCGAGGCCGCGCCCACCCCCGCCACGACCGGAGCGGGCCGGCGCAGCCCGAGGGCGAGCGCGAGACCCGGAGCCAGCACGGCCGCCAGGAGCCAGAGCAGCCGCTCCCAGTCGCCGGCGCTCCCGTGGCCACGCCGGCGCAGCCAGGAGAGCGCCGCGGCGATCGCCGCGACCGCGAGCGGCGCCACGGCGAGGAGCGGCTTCCCGGTCCCGCCCACCGCCAGCCCGTAGCCCAGGCCGAGCACCGCCGCCGCGAGGCGCCCGAGCCGCGCCGGCGGGAAGAAGCGCAGGGCGAGCCGCACCAGCGGGACGCCCACGGCCACCGCCAGCGCCGCCAGCGCGGCCGACTCGCCGAAGGCGCGCAGCGCCGCTTCGCCGCCCGCCGCCATGGCGTCGGGCGCGCGCAGCTCCGCCAGCAGCCCGCCGGCACCCGCCGCCACCGCGAGCGCCGCCAGCGCGCTGGTCCAGACGCGGCGCGCAGCGCGCGCGAAGCGCTCGAGCACGACCACGGCGGAGCCCAGGAAGAGCAGCGTCAGGGCGTTGATGCCGAGCGCGATCGCCACGATGAAGGAGAGCGCGAGCGTGCCGCCCGCGGTGGTGAGCACGTGCCAGCCCGCGCCGAGCCAGTCGCTCATTCGCCCAGCTCCGGCTTCATGTGGGGGAAGAGCAGCACCTCGCGCAGGCTCGGCGCGTCGGCCAGCACCATCACCAGGCGATCCACGCCCACGCCGAGCCCGCCGGTCGGCGGCATGCCGTGCTCGAGCGCCAGCAAGAAGTCCTCGTCCATGGGATGAGCCTCCTGGTCCCCCGCCGCCGCCTCCAGCCGCGCGGCCTCGAAGCGCGCCCGCTGGTCGTCCGGATCGTTCAGCTCGCTGAAGGCGTTTCCCAGCTCCATCCCGGCCACGAACACCTCGAAGCGCTCCACCACGCGCGGGTTCTCGGGCGCCCGCTTCGCCAGCGGAGAGATCTCCACGGGATGGTGGGTGATGAAGGTCGGCTGCACCAGCGTGGGCTCCACCACCTCGCTGAAGACGGCATCCACCAGCGCACCCCAGGTGGGCGGCCGCTGGACCCGGCGCTCCAGCAGCAGGCGCGCCAGGTCGCGCTCGTGATCGGAGTCGAAGACGTCGAGGCCCGTGCGCTCCAGGATGGCGTCGCGCATCGAGACGCGCGGCCAGGCGCCGGCGAGCTCGATCTCCCGGCCCTGGAAGTGCAGCCGCGTGCCGCCGGTCACGCGCTCCACCACGAACTGGAGCATCTCCTGCACCAGGTCCATCATGTCGCGGAAGTCCGCGTAGGCCTGGTAGCACTCCATCATGGTGAACTCGGGATTGTGCTTGCGCGACACGCCCTCGTTTCGGAAGTTGCGCCCGATCTCGTACACGCGGTCGAGCCCACCGATCACCAGCCGCTTCAGGTAGAGCTCGTCCGAGATGCGCAGGAAGAGGTCCTGGTCGTAGGCGTTGTGGTGCGTCACGAAGGGACGCGCCGCCGCGCCACCGTACAGCGGCTGGAGCACGGGCGTCTCCACCTCGAGGAATCCCCGCTGGTCGAGGAACGCGCGCAGCGCGGAGACGATGCGACTGCGCAGCAACGCCACCCGCCGCGCGTCCTCGTTCACCAGGAGGTCGAGGTAGCGCTGGCGGAAGCGCAGCTCCACGTCCTGCAGGCCGTGCCACTTCTCCGGCAGCGGGCGCATGCTCTTGGCCAGGAGATCGAGCCGCTCCGCGGCGACCGTGAGCTCGCCCTTGCGGGTCCGCCACACCCGGCCTTCCACCCGCACGAAGTCGCCGACGTCGAGACCTTCGAAGATCTCGCGCTGGCGCGGCTCGAGCGCCCCGGGCTGCACGCTGACCTGGAGGTCGGTTCCTTGCTCGCGCAGCACCAGGAAGGCGAGCTTCCCGAAGCTCCGCAGCGCCAGCAGCCGGCCTGCCACGGCGGCACGCGGTCGCTCCGCCTCCAGCGCCGCCGCGTCCTTGGCGTCGTGTGCCGCCCGCACCGCGGCGATCGGCTCGCGCGGCCCGACGCGAGCGGGATAGGCCTCGACCCCGTCCGCGCGCAGCTTCGCCAGGCGCTCGCGCCGCGTGCGCCGCTCCTGCTCGCTCATGCCGCCCCCTTCGCGCGACCGGCCCGTTGGAGCAGCGTCGCACGGATGAAGCGATCGATGTCGCCGTCCAGCACGGCCTCGGCGTTCCCCGCCTCGATGTCGGTCCGATGGTCCTTCACGCGCTGCTGGGGATGCAGGGTGTAGGAGCGGATCTGGCTGCCGAAGTTGATGTCGCGCTTCTCGCCGCGCAGCGCGGCGAGCTTCGCCTCCTGCTCCGCCCGTGCACGCTCGTAGAGACGCGCGCGCAGCACCTTCATCGCGGCCGAGCGGTTCTTGTGCTGCGAACGCTCGTTCTGGCACTGCACGACGATCCCGGTCGGCAGGTGGGTGATGCGCACCGCGGTCTCCACCTTGTTCACGTTCTGGCCTCCGGCCCCGCCGGAGCGGAAGGTGTCGACGCGCAGGTCCTTCTCGTCGATCTCCACCTCGATCTCGTCGTCGATCTCGGGCACCACCTCCATGCCCGCGAAGGCCGTCTGGCGGCGGTGCTGAGCGTCGAACGGCGAGATCCGCACCAGACGGTGTACGCCCTCCTCGGTCTTCAGGTAGCCGAAGGCGTACTCGCCGGCGATCGTGAAGGTGGCGCTGCGGATGCCGGCCTCGTCACCCGGCTGGACGTCGAGGATCTCGGCCCGGAGCCCGTGGCGCTCGGCCCAGCGCAGGTACATCCGCATCAACATCTCGGCCCAGTCGGCGGCGTCCGTGCCCCCGGCTCCGGCGTTGATGGTGACGATCGCATTGCTGGCGTCGTGCTCGCCGCCGAGCAGGCGGCGCAGCTCGGCCTCGTCGAGCTCGCCGGCGCACTCCTCGAGCTTCTGCGCCGCCTCGGCGCGGGTCGCAGCGTCGTCCGCCTCGCCGGCGAGCTCGAGCAGGACCTCCGCGTCCTCCAGGCCGCCCGCCAGCCGGTCGAAGAGGGCGAGCTCCCGCTCGAGCGCGCGCTTCTCGCGCAGCACGCGTTCGGCGCGCTCGCGATCGCTCCAGAGATCCGGCCGCGCTGCCTCGGCGACGAGCTCCTCCAGCCGGGCGCGCGATCCCGTCAGGTCAAAGTCGCCCCCGGAGCTCGTCCAGCCGCGCGCGCAGCGCAGCGAGCCGTTCCGCGAGATCGTTGGCGTCCGGCGCGACCGGCGTCGCCTGCTCCGTCATGCTTCGTCTCCCGCCGTGCGCCGGCGCGCGAGCACGATCCAGGCCACGACCTGAGCCCAGCACGCCCATGCAAACACGTCGCCGTGTCGGGCGTAGAAGGAGCCTCCGAGCGGCGGGGGTCGCAGCGGTACGTCCCGCACCAGGAAGCCCGGCTGGAAGATCGGCGTGTGCTCGACCACGCGCCCTCGCTCGTCGATGAAGGCCGACACCCCCGTGTTGGCCGCCCGCGCGGTCCAGACGCGCAGCTCCGCGGAGCGCAGCGCCGTGATGGCCAGGAACTGGTAGGGCGCCCCGGTGCGTCCGTACCACGCGTCGTTCGTGATCGCGAGCAGCACCCCGGCCCCGTCCCGCACGAACCGACGCATGAGGTCCGGGAAGAGGAGTTCATAGCAGATGGGGATGCCGGCGGTCACGCCGCCGGCCGGCCCCCCCGGCACCGGGATCCGGATCGCCCGGGGCACCCGGCCCGCCGTGACGTCGTCCGGCGCGATGCCGCGGGCCACGGCCGACACGAAGAGGCCGAGCACGCCCCGGAGCGGAACGTACTCGCCGAAGGGCACCAGGTGGCTCTTGTCGTAGCGATCGACGAGCCCGCCGTCGGGATCGAAGACGAACGCGCTGTCGAAGAAGCGGTAGTCGCCGCGCTGGCCCTCGATTCCCACGCCGCCCACGACCAGCGTGGCGTGGCTCTCCCGGGCGAGCGCTCCGAGCCGCTCCCGGAGCGCCGGATCGATCTCGATCCCGCCCGGCACCGCGGTCTCGGGCCAGAGCACGAGCCGGGCTCCCTGCTGCACCGCGCGGCGGGTCAGATCCTCGTAGACCTCGAGCGTCTGCTCGGCGAAGGCAGGACTCCACTTCACGCCCTGATCGATGTCGCCCTGCAGGACCGCGATGCGCACCGTCTCGGCGCTGCCGGCCGCAGCCGCGGGCGCCAGCCGGAGCGAGAGGCCCCCGAGACCGTGGGCCAGCGCCACGGCACCGAGCCAGCCGGCGGCCACCCACGGCCGGCCGCCGCCGCCCCGAAGCGCGCGCTGCAGGTCCGCCAGCGCCGCGCCCCCGAGCACCGTCACGAAGGAGAGCCCGACCACGCCGGTCCAGGGAGCGAGACCGAGGAGCCAGGCGTTCTGGTGCTGGGCGTAGCCGATCACGCCCCAGGGGAAGCCCGACAGGAACCAGTGTCGGGCGTGGTCGAGCGCCGCCCACAGCGCAGCCAGCGCCGGCGGCGAGTCGAGCCCGCGGCGCGCGAGCACCGCCAGCGCGGCGCCGAATGCGGCGGTGAAGAGCGCGCTGTAGGCCGCGAGCCCCACCGGCGCGAGCACCCCCACCGGGGCCGGCGCCTCGCCGTAGACCACGGTCACCACGTAGATCCAGTGCAGGATGGCCGCGTGGGCCACCAGACCGGCCAGGAAGCCGTCGCGTGCGGCGCGCCGCGGGCCGAGACCGCGCAGGCCTGCGACCAGGAGCGCGGGCGCGAGCCAGGCCAGGAGCCAGCCGAGATCGAGCACGCGTCCCGCCACGGGGTGGGGGAAGGAGAGGAAGCTGATGAGCGCATAGGCGCCGAGCACCGCGGCCCGGCCCCAGCGCCGCGGCCCGTGCGCGCCCATCGTTCGCGGCGCCTCCGCTGCCGCCAGGCTCACGCGCGCGAGACCTCGCGGCGCAGCCTCCGCTCCTCGGCGCGCATGCGCTTCGCGTCGGCGGGGCGCTCGTGATCGTGACCCAGTAGATGCAGCACCCCGTGGACCAGCAGCCGGAGAAGCTCGTCGTCCAGGCTGCGTCCACCCGCTCGCGCCTGCCGCTCGGCGACCCACAGGCCGATCACCACGTCGCCGAGGAGCGCACCGCGATGGTGCGCGTGCGCGCCCTCGAGCCGCGAGTAGGAGAGCACGGCGGTGGGGCGGGGCGGGCGGCGCCTCGCGGCGGGCGGGCGTGCG
>JAWOLJ010000017.1:0-13733 GCA_033853555.1 Myxococcota bacterium | reverse complement strand
CGGACTCTGCTGCGCCGACCGCAGCGCCGGCCGCCGAGTCCGCCGCCGCACCCGCGGACGCGGCTGCGCCCGCGGAGCCGGCCGCCGCGCCGGCCTCTGGCGAGCCCGCGTCGACCCCGCCCGCAGCCGCCGCGGAGAGCGCGGACGGCTCGGCGCCCGCCGCCGCCTCGACGCCGAGCGACTCCGCCGCGACGCCGGCACCCGCCCCGCCGGGCCACCACGTGGTGACGGTCGGGCCCGAGGGCCAGGACGAGCAGGGCCACGTCGGGCGCGTGCACACGGTGGTGAAGGGCGACACGCTCTGGGCCATCACCCAGGCCTACCTCGGCACCCCCTGGACCTGGCCCACGGTCTGGGACGCCAACACCCAGGTGGTGGCGGACCCGCACTGGATCTATCCGGGCGAGAAGATCTGGGTGAGCACGGGCGGGATCCGGCCGCTGACCGACGACGAGGCCAGCCGCATGCTGCAGCGCCAGGCCACCGAGCCGGCGCCGCAGCCGCCGGCCGCGCCCGAGCCGCCGCCCGCCGCGCGGATGCTCGCACTCCCTCGCCTCGACGCCGCGGGCTTCATCTCGAACGAGGACTGGAACGGGGTCGCGAGCATCGTCGCGAGCCCGGTCGAGGAGACCTGGCTCTCGCAGCCCAACCCGGTGGTGATCGGGCTCGGCCAGGGCGTGGTCCACGTCGGCGACCAGTACACGATCTTCGATCGCGAGCAGCCGATCTACGATCCGCAGACCCATCACCTTCTCGGCCACCTGGTGAACGTCCTCGGCTGGATCGAGATCACGCAGGTGGACGCCGAGACCGCTCGCGGCATCGTCCGGGTCTCCTATTCGGAGTTCCGGCGCGACGCGCGCGTCGTGCCGCGCAAGGCCCCGCCGGCCGCTGTGGCGCTCAGCTCCACACCGGAGAGCGTAGAGGGAATGATCTCGGCGCTGCCGGACAGCCGGAACGAGATGGGGGCGCCCGACGTGGTGTACCTGAACCGCGGCTCGGCCCAGGGTCTCGCGGTGGGAAGCCTCCTCGACGTGGTGCGCCCGTACGGCACGCTGCGCGACGAAGTGAGGGACGCGAACGTGCATCCGCCCGACGAGGTGGTGGCGTCGCTGGTCGTGGTCTCGACGGAGCCGGACACCGCCACCGCGTTCGTGACGAATGCGAAGACCGAGCTCGAGCTCGGCGACCTCTTCCGCGGTGCGAGCATGAAGTAGCCCACGCGGGCCCGGAGCTTCGGCTCCGGGCCCGCACCCTTGCCGTGTTCGCGGCGGCCCGGCACCTTGGCGGCGCCCCGGTCCCGCGGAGGCCCCGTGGCCGCGGCGCTCCCGCCCGCGCTCGATGCGCGCGACTCCCGTGATCACCCGATCCTGCGTTCCTGGCTCGCGCTCCAGGAGGGATTCCCGCTCCGGCCGCGCGAGGCGCGGCTCGCCCTGGAGCGGGCCGGAGGCGACCCCGAGCGGGCCGCGGGCTCGGTTCCGCGGGGGGCCCTCGCGGCGCGCATCGAGGCGCTGGCGCGCTGCGCGGCCCTCGCCGTTCCGTTCGGCTCCCCGCTCTACCCTCCCGCGTTGGCGCCGTTGCCGGATGCGCCGCCGCTGCTCTTCGTGCAGGGGCAGCCGGCCGCGCTCGCCACCCGCGCTCTCGCCATCGTGGGGGCGCGCGCCGCCACCCCCTACGGGCTCGCGGTGGCGCGCGAGCTGGCGCGCGCCGTGGCGTCCGCGGGGCTGGTGGTGGTCTCCGGGCTCGCCCGCGGGATCGACGCCTCCGCCCACGAGGGCGCCCTGGAGGGCGGTGGTGCCACCGTAGCGGTTCAGGGCTGCGGTCCGGATCGGGTGTATCCGCCCGCGCATCGCCGGCTCGCAGCCCGCATCCGCGAGCGGGGCGCGCTCGTCTCGGAGCTGCTTCCGGGCGCGGCGCCGCTGCGCCACCACTTCCCGCTGCGCAACCGCCTGATCAGCGGCCTCGCGCGCGCCACGCTGGTGGTGGAGGCTCGCGAGCGCAGCGGCTCCCTGGTGACCGCGATGCACGCGCTCGAGCAGGGTCGTGACGTCGCAGCCGTGCCGGGCCCGGTGACGGCGCCGACCAGCACCGGCACGAACCGCCTGCTGCGCGACGGCGCCTTCGTCGTGCTCGAGCCGGCGGACGCGCTTCGGCTGCTCGGCGTCACGGCGCCCCCCGCGTCGCCACCCCGTCTGGCGGCGCCGGCCCATCCGCGTGCGCGCCAGCTCCTGGAGGTCCTGCGCGGCGGCGCCGCCACGCGCGACGAGCTCGAGCTGCGCCTCGGCGAGCCGCGCGTCTCGTGGGAGCTGGCGCTGCTGGAGCTCGAGCTCGAAGGCTGGGTCGGCACCGGCCGAGACGGTCGGCTCCACGCGCTCCCGCGCACGGAATGACCGCAGGACCGCCTGGTCGTTCCAGGAGCATCCCGACCGCGAGCGGAGAGCCGGCGCAACGGAAGCCGAGCGGAGGTCCCCTGGGCTAGGATCGCCGCCGGATGTCGGCCCCTACGCCCGCTCGGGGATCGCACGTGGTGGTGGTCGGCGCCGGCCTCGCGGGCTGCGAGGCGGCGTGGCAGGTGGCGGCGCGCGGCCTCGAGGTCACGCTCTTCGAGATGAGGCCGGCGCACCGCTCGCCGGCTCACGCGAGCGCCGACTTCGCGGAGCTCGTCTGCAGCAACTCCCTGCGCTCGAACCAGCTCGCGAACGGCGTCGGACTGCTGAAGGAGGAGATGCGCCGGCTCGGCTCGCTGGTGATGCAGGCAGCGGACGAGACGGCGGTGCCGGCGGGGCGAGCGCTGGCGGTGGATCGCACGGCATTCTCCCGCCGCATCACGGAGGCGGTGGAGAGCCACCCGCGCATCCACGTGCGACGCGAGCGGGTGACGCGCATCCCCGACGACCCGCTGGTGATCCTGGCCACCGGGCCGCTCACCGCGAGCGAGCTCGCGGAGGACCTGCGTCGCCTCCTGGGTGAAGCCTACCTGTACTTCTACGACGCGATCTCTCCCATCGTCTACGCGGACTCCGTGGACATGGAGGTGGCCTTCCGCGCCTCGCGCTACGAGGCCGGCGAGGGGGACTACCTGAACCTCCCGCTGGATCGCCCGGGCTACGACGCGTTCGTGGAGGCATTGCTGGCGGCGGAGACGGTGCCGCTGCCTCCCTTCGAGGCGGCGCTCTACTTCGAGGGCTGTCTGCCGATCGAGGAGATGGCGCGGCGCGGCCGCGAGACCCTGGCCCACGGGCCGATGAAGCCCGTCGGGCTGGTGGATCCGCGCACGGGGCAGCGGCCCGCGGCGGTGGTGCAGCTCCGACAGGAGGACAAGCGGGGCGTGCTCTACAACCTGGTGGGCTTCCAGACCCGGCTGCGGCAGGGCGAGCAGCAGCGGATCCTGCGCAGCCTGCCGGGGCTCGGCGCGGCGGTGTTCGCGCGCTACGGCTCCGTGCACCGCAACACCTACGTGAACGCACCGAAGAAGCTCGGTCCCACGCTCGAGGCCCACGCCCGCCCCGGGCTCCGCGTGACGGGTCAGCTCGCCGGCGTGGAGGGCTACGTGGAGTCGGCGGCGCTCGGTCTCCTGGCGGGGGTGTTCGCCGCGTTTGCCGCCCGCGGCGAATCGCTGCCGCTTCCACCCGAGACCACCGCCCACGCGGCGCTGCTGCGTCACCTGCGCGAGGCGGATCCACGCCACTTCCAGCCGATGAACGTGAACTACGGCCTGGTGCCGCCGCTGGCCGGCGAGACGCGCCGTCTGTCCAAGCGCGAGAAGAACCAGCGCCTGGCGGAGCGCGCGCTCGAGGACCTGACGCCCTTTGCAGCCGCCCTCCGGGCCTCGTGCGCATGACGCGCGACGGGGCGGTGGACGGCGCGGGCTTCGCCGAGGCGCTGCGCGCCTTCGATCGCTGGCTCGGCTCGGAGCGCGGCGTCTCCCCTCACACCCGACGCGCTTACGTGTCGGACGTGGCGCAGCTCGCCGACTTCCTGGGCCAGGGGCGGAGCGCGGCGCGGGTCACCACGGCCCAGGTGCGCGCCTTCCTGGCGGATCTCCACCGCAGCCGCGAGCCCGCCACCCTGGGGCGGAAGCTGGCCTCGCTGCGCGCCTTCTTCCGCTTCCTGCAGCGCGAGGGCGTGGTTGCGCTCGATCCCACGGCCGGGCTCCCGGGCCCCCGGCTGCCGCGCCGCCTCCCGAACCCGCTCGGCGTCGACGACTGCGAGACCCTGGCCGAGGCAGCGGGCCGGCGCGCGGCGCCGGCGACGCAGGGCCGGGAGCAGGAGCTGCGCCTGCGCGATCGCGCGCTGGTGGAGCTCCTCTACGGCGCGGGCCTGCGTGTGGGCGAGCTGGTGGCCCTCGACGTCCGCGACGTCGACCTGCGGAGCGGCGACGTCCGCGTCTGGGGCAAGGGCGGGAAGGAGCGGGTGGTGCCGCTCCCGGCCGCGGCGCGCGAGGCCCTCGCGGCGTACCTCGAGCGGCGCCGGCGTCCCGGCGTGCTGGCCGAGCCCCTGTTCGTGGCCCGGCGCGGCCGTGCACCGCGGAGCGCGGCCGCGTCCCCGCACCCGGACTCCGCGGCGGCGCCGCGCCGTCTCGGCGCCCGCGACGTGCGGCGGATCCTGGCCGCGCGGGCGCGCGCCGCCGGCGTGGCCGATCGCGTGTACCCGCACCGGCTCCGACACAGCTACGCGACGCACCTGCTCGACATGGGCGCCGATCTGCGCGAGATCCAGGAGCTGCTGGGACACGCCAGTCTGGCCACCACCCAGCGCTACACCGCGGTATCGGCGGAGCGGCTGCTCGAGGCCTACGACCGCGCCCATCCCCGGGCGCGGGCCCGCTCGCGGGCGGCCGGGCGTGGCGGGCGCGGCGGGGGACGGGCGTGACCCCGGAGCTCCACGCCACGACCGTGCTGGCGGTGGTCCGGGAGGGCCGGATCGCGATGGCCTCCGACGGCCAGGTGACGCTCGGGAACGTGGTGGTGAAGCACGGGGCGCAGAAGGTGCGTCTCGCCGGAAAGGGGCGCGCGGTGGTGGGCTTCGCCGGCGGCGCGGCGGACGCGCTCGCCCTGACCGATCGGCTGGAGGCGAAGCTCGAGGCGCATCCGGGCAACGTGCGGCGCGCGGCGGTGGAGCTCGGCCGCGACTGGCGGACCGATCGCGTGCTGCGCCGGCTCGAGGCGATGCTCGTGGTCGGGGATCCGAGCTGCGTGCTGGTGGTCTCCGGAAACGGCGACGTGATCGAGCCCGACGACGGGATCGTGGCCATCGGCTCGGGCGGGCCCTACGCGCTGGCCGCCGCCCGCGCGCTGGCCCGCCACACCGGGCTGGCTGCCGACGCCATCGCGAGCGAGGCGCTGCGCCTGGCTTCGGAGATCTGCATCTACACCAACGATCGTTTGAGCGTGGTGAGCCTGCCATGAGCGAGGTGCGCGCCTTCACGCCCCGCGAGATCGTGTCGGAGCTCGACCGCTACGTGGTGGGCCAGCGCGAGGCCAAGCGCGCCGTGGCGATCGCGTTGCGCAACCGCTGGCGGCGGCGTCAGGTGCCGGAGGACCTGCGGGACGAGATCGCGCCCAAGAACATCATCATGATCGGGCCGACGGGCGTGGGGAAGACGGAGATCGCGCGTCGGCTGGCCCGGCTGGCCCAGGCGCCCTTCGTGAAGGTCGAGGCCTCGAAGTTCACGGAGGTCGGCTACGTCGGGCGCGACGTCGAATCGATCGTGCGCGACCTGACCGAGGTGGCCGTGAACCTGGTGGCGGAGGAGGAGCGGCGCGCCGTCCGCGCCAAGGCCGAGGAGCGCGCCGAGGAGCGCGTGCTCGACGCCCTGCTCCCGGTGGCGCCCCCGAGCGCCGGCTTCACGCCGCCGCCCGAGGGCGGCGAGACCCGGGAGAAGCTGCGCCGGATGCTGCGCCAGGGCGCGCTCGACGAGCGGGAGATCGAGGTCGAGCTGCAGGAGAGCGCCGGCGCCCCGAACCTCTCCATCTTCACGCCGCAGGGCGTGGAGGAGATGGGGCTCCAGTTCAAGGACCTGCTGGGCGGCCTGCTGCCGCGTCGCACCCGGCGCAAGCGCATGAAGATCCCGCAGGCCCGCGAGGCCTTCGCCGCCGAGGAGGCCGGGCGCCTGGTGGACATGGATCGCGTGCGCGAGCTCGCCGTCCAGCGCGTGGAGGAGACGGGCATCGTCTTCATCGACGAGATCGACAAGATCGCCTCCAGCGCCGCGCAGCGCAGCGGCCCCGACGTCTCACGCGAGGGGGTGCAGCGCGATCTCCTGCCGATCGTGGAGGGATCGACCGTCCAGACCAAGCACGGGCCGGTGCGCACGGACCACGTGCTCTTCATCGCCGCGGGCGCCTTCCACGTGGCCCGGCCGTCGGACCTGATCCCCGAGCTGCAGGGCCGCTTCCCGATCCGGGTCGAGCTCTCGTCCCTCGGTCGCGAGGACTTCGTGCGCATCCTGACCGAGCCGCGCAACTCGCTGGTACGCCAGTACCATGCGCTGCTCGAGACCGAGGGAGTGAAGCTCGACTTCCGCGAGGACGGGGTGCGCGCCATCGCGGAGATCGCGTGGCGCGTGAACGAGCGCACCGACGACATCGGTGCGCGTCGCCTGTACACGATCCTGGAGCGGCTGTTCGAGGAGGTGAGCTTCGACGCGCCGGACCGCGCCGGCGCGGAGCTGCGGGTGGACGAGGCCTTCGTGCGCGAGCGCCTGGGGGCGCTGGTTCAGGACGAGGACCTCTCGCGGTACATCCTCTGAGGAGGGGTCATGACGGCACGCACGGCGCGCATCCTCGTCGTGGACGACGAGCGCTTCTTCCGCGAGGCGATCCGCGAGGTCCTGGAGGCGGAGAAGCTCGAATGCGTCGTGGCGTCGAACGGCGCCGAGGCGCTGGAGCAGGCCGAGGACCCGACGCTCGGGGTGGTGGTGCTGGACGTTCAGCTCCCGGGCATCGACGGCATCGAGGTGCTGCGGCGCTTGCGCGGGCGGCGGCCCGAGCTCAAGGTGCTGATCCTCTCCGCCCACACGGATCAGGAGATCGTCCTCGAGGCGCTGCGGCTCGGGGCCTGCGACTACCTGGCGAAGCCCCTCCACGACGAGGAGCTGGTGCTGGCGGTACGCCGGGCCCTCGACACCCACGCCGTGGACCAGGGCTGGCGGGACCTGCGCGATCGCCTGGGCCGGCTGGAGCGGCGACTGGTGGCCCTGGCGGAGGGCGCCGCCGAGGAGACCGCCGAAGAGCGGACGGCGCGGCTGCGCAGCAGCGTGGCCGATGCGGCGGCGGAGGTGCTCGGCGCCGGGAAGACCTCGCTCATGCTGCTCGACGAGGACGGCGCCCACCTGCGCGTGGCGGCCGCCACCGGACGCAAGCTCTCTCCCGAGGAGCTCGACCCGGTGCCGGTGGGCGAGGGGGTGGCGGGTCTCGCGCTCGCGCGCAACGAGGTGCTGCTGGTCGAGGACGTGCGCAAGGATCCGCGCTTCCAGGCCCGGGACGCGGCCGCTCGCTACACCTCGGGCTCCTTCGCGGTGGCGCCGATCCCGGCCGGCGACCGCCTGCTCGGCGTGCTCTGCGCCACCGACCGCGAGGGAGGGGCGCCCTTCGAGGAGGCCGACCGCGCGATCCTGCGGATCCTCGCTCTCCAGGCGGGACAGCTCCTGGCCGGTCCCGCGGCCGAGGGACACGCGGCTGCGTCGGAGCCGCCGCCGCCGGAGGCGCCGCCGGAGACTCCGCTGGAGGGCGTCGACCGCGACGCGGAGCTCGCGCGTCGGGTGTGCGAGGCGGTGACGAGCGAGGTCGAGCCGGCCCGCCTGCTCTCGGCCGCGCTGCGCCCGATCGGCGCGGCGCTCGACGCTGCGCCGGTCTCGCTCTACCTGCGCGACGCGGAGAGCGGCGAGCTCGTGTGTCAGGTGCAGGAGGACGGAGGCCTGCGCGCCGATCGCCCGCGCCTGCCCGTCGGCCGCGGCCTCACCGGCCAGGTGCTCGAGACCGGCCGCCTCGTGGCGACCGCGGAGCCCGAGCACGATCCGCGCTTCGACCCCGGGGTGGACACGCCCGAGGGCGGCGGCGCGGGTCCGCTGCTCTGCGTGCCGCTCCGCTTCCGCGGCCGCACGCTCGGCGTGTTCCGCGCCTTCCCGAAGGCCGCCGACGGCGCCTCGCCGCGGACCGGCGAGCTCCTCGGCGCCGCTCTCTCCGCGGCGGTGCGCAACGTGCTCCTGTACCGTAGCCTGGTCGACACCATCGAGGAGGTGGCGCGGGTGCGCCGCGAAGCCGGAGGGCGGCCGCAAGGGTGACACGGAGGCGCGACGGATGGAGAGCCTGATCGAGAAGGCGGAGGTGCTGGTCGAGGCGCTGCCCTACATCCGGCGTTTCTTCGAGAAGACCTTCGTGATCAAGTACGGCGGCAACGCGATGCCGGGCGAGGGCCTCGAGTCCTCCTTCGCCGTGGACGTGGTCCTGCTCAAGTACATCGGCGTGCGGCCGGTGATCGTGCACGGCGGCGGCCCGCAGATCGGTGCCCTGCTGGAGCGCCTCGGCAAGCAGTCGACCTTCGTCGACGGTCTGCGGGTGACGGACGACGAGACGATGGAGGCCGTGGAGATGGTGCTCTGCGGCCAGGTGAATCAGGAGATCGTCGGCCTGGTGCAGCGCGCGGGCGGCAAGGCCGTGGGCCTGACGGGCAAGGACGGCGACATGATCCGGGTGCGCCGGCGCCTCTCGCACGGCCGTGACATCGGCCGGGTGGGGGAGGTGATCGCCGTGGATGCGGCACCGATCGCCGCCGTGGCCCAGGCGGGCTTCGTCCCGGTGGTGGCCCCGATCGGCGTCGACGCCGAGGGGCTCACCTACAACGTGAACGCCGACGAGGCCGCCGGCGCCATCGCCCGCGCCCTGCGGGCGGAGAAGCTGATCCTGCTCACCGACGTGGAGGGCGTGAAGGACTCCTCGGGAAAGCTCCTGCGGCAGCTCACCACGGCGGACGTGCGCAAGCACCTGGAGGAGGGGACGATCCGCGGTGGGATGATCCCGAAGGTGGAGTGCTGCCTCGACGCCCTCGGCGGCGGCGTGGGCCGCACCCACATCGTGGACGGCCGCATGCTCCATGCCGTGCTCCTCGAGATCTTCACCGACGGGGGCGTCGGCACCCTGATCACCCGCTGAGGCCGCATGCCGAAGGACTTCCTCGACACCGCCGATTGGACCGCCGACGAGCTGCGCGCGCTGCTCGAGCGGGCGCGCGCGCTGAAGGACCTGCAGAAGCGAGGCCAGCGCCCCCAGACGCTCCAGGGACGAACGCTCGCGATGTACTTCGAGAAGCCCTCGCTGCGCACTCACGTCACCTTCGAGGCGGGCTTCACCCAGCTCGGTGGCCACGCCCTGCTGTTGACGCCGGACCAGGTGGGCATCGGGAGCCGCGAGACCGCCGCCGACGTGGCGCGAAACCTCTCGCGCTGGGTGGACGCCGTCGTGGCACGCACCTACGACCATGCGCTGGTCGTGGAGCTGGCTCGATTCGCCTCGATCCCGGTGATCAACGGGCTCACGGACCTGCTGCATCCCTGCCAGGCGATGGCCGATCTGCAGACCATCGCCGAGCGGATGGAGCTCGAGCGCGCGGTGATCGCCTACGTCGGCGACGGAAACAACGTGGCCAACTCGCTGCTGCTGGCCTGCGCGGGCCTGGGCGTCACGATCCGGCTCGGGACCCCGGCCAGCCACCGTCCGGCCAACGCGGTGTGGCGTCGGGCGCAGGAGCTGGCCGCGACGAGCGGAGGGCGCATCTCCTGGACCGAGCGGCCCGACGAGGCCGTTCGCGACGCCAACTTCATCTACACCGACGTGTGGACCAGCATGGGGCAGGAATCGGAGGCCGAGCTCCGGCGCTCGCTCTTCGAGGCGCATCAGGTGAACGCACGGCTGCTCCGCCACGCCCCGGACGCCTGGGTCATGCACTGCCTGCCCGCGCACCGGGGCGAGGAGATCACCGACGAGGTGCTCGACGGGCCGCGCAGCATCGTCCTGGACCAGGCGGAGAACCGCCTCCACGCCCAGAAGGCGATCCTGGAGCGGGTGATCCTGGGACCCGGCGCGTTGCGCTAGCCCGGACGGAGCGCGCCGGCCCTCCATGCGGTCGGGCGATCCCGCTCGAGGGATGCGGGGAACGCCCGATCCCCCAGGGGACATGAACGGTGCGCCCTCCGGCCGCGCCTCCACCGCCCATCCCTGCAACCGCGCTCAGCTTCCGCCCGGGCCCGGCCGATGAGGCTTGCGATCGGGCGTGCCCGCACCGGGCACGCGGAGGGAGCGATGCACGCCATGGGCAGCGAGGCCCCGAGCGAGGCGCGCGTGGTCCGGCTGGCGCCGGGCTGCAACCCCGCGCGCCTGCCGCTCTCGCCGGCCGAGGGCTACCTCCTGTCCCGGATCGATGGCGCCACGCCCTGGCGGCTCCTGCGCGAGATCGGAGGCCTGACTCCCGAGGACGTGGACCGCTGCCTCGAGCGGTGGATCGACCAGGGAATCCTGCTGGTGGCCGACGGCGCACCCGGCCCCAACGGAGCCAAAAGGAGCGCCCCGCCGGCCTCGCCGAGGCCTGCCGAGCCGCCGGCGGCCGCCGCGCCCGCGCCGGCCGCCCTCGCATCGCGCCCGGAGGAGGCGATCGACGCGAGCCTCGAGATCCCGGTCGAGGCCCAGCGGCGCATCCTCGCCTTCGAGGCGAAGCTCGACCGGCCGTATCACGAGATCCTCGGCGTCGCGAAGGACGCCGACGCCCGGACGGTGAAGCGGGCGTACTTCGAGCTCTCGAAGGAGTACCACCCCGACCGCTACTTCCGGAAGCGAGTGGGTCGGCACGGCGAACGCCTGGAGCGGATCTTCCGCAAGGTGCTCGAGGCCTACGAGCTCCTGGCCGACCCCACGACGCGCGCCGAGGTCCAGCGTTCGCTCGATGCGGCAGCCGCCGCGCCCCCCGCCGCGCCTCCCTCGCCCCCGACACCGCTCAGCGTAGTCGCTCGGCCGTCTCCCCCCGCCGCACCCGCCTCGTCCGCGCCGCCGGCGCCGCCGACCGCTCCGCGTCCCCGCGCGCCGCGGATCTCCACGGCTCACCTGCGCGCGCTGGCCCAGCGCAAGGCCAAGGCCAAGACCTTCTTCGAGGCGGGAATGGCCGCCTTCCAGGCGTCGCGCTGGCTCGAGGCGGCGAGCAGCGTCCGGCTGGCGCTCGCCTTCGATCCCTGGAACGCCGCCTACAAGGAGAGCTTCGCGGGAGTGCAGCGCCGCGCCAACGACGAGCGCGCGAAGCAGTTCGTGAAGGAGGCGGAGAGCGCGCTCGAGCTGCGGCAGCCCAAGGAGGCGCTCCGCCTCTACGAGGAGGCGCTCCACTGCGTGCCGCACGAGCCGGAGATCAACTACAAGGCCGCACGGCTCGCGCTCGTGCTGGGAGAGGATCCCAAGCGCGCCAAGGAGTACGCCGCGCGCGCCTGCGAGCTTCGGCCGGAGGTGCCGGCCCACCATCGCCTGCTGGGCCAGATCTACAAGAGCGGCGGCCTGGTGGCCAACGCGCGTCGAGAGCTGGAGGCCGCGCTGCGCCTCGACCCGCGCGACGCCGAGGCGCGCCAGGAGCTCAAGACGCTCGGCCGCGGCTAGCGGCCAGGATCGGACGGGGAGCGGAGGCCGGTACCGCTCACGGGAGGAAGTCGGATGAGTCGCGTGATCGGCATCGACCTCGGCACGACAAACTCGTGCGTCGCGGTCATCGAGAACGGCCAGCCCACCGTGATCCCCAACACGGGCGGCTACAAGACCACGCCCTCGATGTTCGCGATCTCGCAGGACGGCAAGCGGCTGGTCGGGCACCTGGCCAAGCGCCAGGCGATCACCAACTCGCGCAACACCGTCTACGCCTCGAAGCGCCTGATCGGACGCCGCTTCGACGCCGCCGAGGTGCAGAAGTCGCTCGACCTCTGTCCCTACGAGATCGTGCGCGGGCCGAACGACGACCCGCGCATCAAGATCGGCGAGAAGATCTTCACCTGCCCCGAGATCTCGGGGATCATCCTGCGCGAGATGAAACGGGTAGCCGAGGAGTACCTGGGCGAGCCCGTGCGCGAGGCCGTGATCACGGTTCCGGCCTACTTCAACGACACCCAGCGCCAGTGCACCAAGGACGCGGGCAAGATCGCCGGGCTCGAGGTGATGCGCATCATCAACGAGCCCACCGCGGCGGCGCTGGCCTACGGGCTCGGCCGCAAGGGAGAGGAGAAGATCGCGGTCTACGACCTGGGCGGTGGCACCTTCGACATCTCGATCCTGGAGCTCGGAAACGGGGTGATCGAGGTCCTGGCGACCGCCGGCAACACCTTCCTCGGCGGCGAGGATTTCGACCGCCGGGTGGTGGAGCACCTGCTGGCGCGCTTCCAGGAGGCCGAGGGCATCGACCTGCGCAGCGACCCGATGGCGCTCCAGCGGCTCAAGGACGCGGCGGAGAAGGCGAAGTGCGATCTCTCCTCGCGCGAGAAGGTGGAGATCAACCTGCCGTTCATCGCGAGCGATGCCAAGGGCCCGCGCCACCTGACCCTCGAGCTCGAGCGCTCGGCCCTGGAGGGACTGGTGGACGACATCGTCCGCCAGTCGATCAAGATCGTGGAGCAGTGCCTGCGCGATGCG
Source organism: Myxococcota bacterium (assembly GCA_033853555.1). GTDB lineage: Bacteria > Myxococcota_A > UBA9160 > UBA9160 > UBA9160 > JAWOLJ01. The sequence goes on along the minus strand of JAWOLJ010000017.1, from coordinate 1,083 downwards.
AGCCTCACGGCCACCGACATCGATCAGGTGCTGCTGGTGGGCGGTCAGACGCGGATGCCGCTGGTGCAGAACCAGGTGGCCGAGCTCTTCGGCAAGCGGCCCCACAAGGGCGTGAACCCCGACGAGGTGGTGGCGGTGGGAGCGGCGATCCAGGGCGAGGCGCTGCTCTCCGAGGACAAGAACCTGCTGCTCCTCGACGTGACGCCGCTCTCGCTCGGCATCGCGACCTTCGGCGGTCATTTCGCCCGGCTGATCGAACGCAACACGACGGTTCCGGTGCGCAAGGCGCACGTCTTCACGACCACCCGCGACAACCAGTCGGCGGTGAAGATCCGCGTGCTCCAGGGCGAGAGCGACGTCGCCGCGGAGAACGACCTCCTCGGCGAGTTCGTGCTGAACGGGATCCGCCAGGCGCGGAAGGGCGAGCCGGAGGTGGAGGTGTCGTTCGACATCGATGCGAACGGCATCGTGAGCGTCTCGGCCCGCGACAACGCGACCGGAAAGGAGCAGTCCATCACCGTGAATGCGACCGGGACGCTCTCGCCGGAAGAGATCCAGCGCATCGTCGAAGAGAACGAGCTCTACGAGGTCCAGCTGAAGCGCTAGCGCAAGCGGCGGGACGCTGGAGGCGTCCCCGCCGCGCGCGCGGGGCCGAAGGCGAACGGAGATCCGAGAGGCCAGGGCGGACGAAAGAAGGGCATGGCGGAGTCCAGGGAGGAGGCCGTCGCACGGCTGCTGCGCGAGGGCCTGAACTTCTACGGCATGGGACAGGTGGCGCAGGCGCTGCGTTGCTGGCGGCAGGTCCTCGCCCTGGATCCCGGGAACGCGGAGGCGCAGGACTACGTGCAGACCGCCGGACCCGTGGAGAAGGCGACGGGCACCCGCGAGCTCGATCCGGAGGCGCTCGGCGGCCCGTCGGACCCGGAGAGCTCGGGCTCGAGCTGGGACCCGCCGCCGGATCTTCCCGCACCCCGCAGCCCGCTGGCGGCGCCCGCGCCGCGGTCCGCCGCCGCCGCGCACGCGCCCGCCGCGTCGATGGCGCGGCACCCGGCCGTCGCCGCGCCCGCTCGCGCGCCCTCGGCC
>JAWOLJ010000016.1:0-15674 GCA_033853555.1 Myxococcota bacterium | reverse complement strand
GTTCATGCGCCCGAGGATCTGGCCGACGGGATAGACCAGGATGTCCCGCGCCCTGGAGCGATCCACGTGCGCGTAGCGGTTGATGCGCGCGATGGCGTCGTAGGTCAGCGCGAACTGGAGCGGCATCGGGAGCGGGCCGGGGGAATCCGGCGCGTCCCACGCCTCGGTCCAGCCGGTCCGCAGCAGGCGGGCGGGCTTTCCGGTCATGGCGCGCGAGCGCACGGTCGAGCGCGCATCCGCCTTCAGGAACTTCTCGCGCGTCACCGCATTGGTGTCGCTCTCCTCGACGGTGAGCCAGATCGAGCCCGTCCACACGCCCTCGGCGCCCAGGGCCAGCGCCGCCGCCACCTGCCGCCCGCAGCCGATGCCGCCGGCCGCCAGCACCGGGACCGGCGCCACCGCGTCCACCACGTCGGGAACCAGAACCATGGTGCCGATCTCGCCCGTGTGGCCCCCGGCCTCGCTGCCTTGCGCGACGATGATGTCAACACCCACCTCGACCTGCTTCTTCGCCTGCTCGGCGGTTCCCACCAGCGCCGCCACCGGCACGCCGTGGGCGTGCGCCTGCTCCACCACGTCCTTCGGCGGCGGGCCGAGGGCGTTCACCAGCAGCTTGATCGGGTGGGTGAGCGCCACGTCGACCTGCGAGCGCGAGCCCGCGCCCGCCCACTGCAGGAGCCCCTCCGCCCCGTGCTCGCCCTCCGGGAGCGGCGGCACATCGTACTTCGCGAGGAGGTCCTCCAGGAACTTCCGATGGCGCTCGGGGAGCATGCGCTCCAGCGCCTCCTTCGTGATGTTGGCGCCCTGCTCCACCGCCACCTTCGCCGGCATCACCACGTCGACGCCGTAGGGCCTTCCGCCCACGTGCTCGTCGATCCACTTGAGTTCGATCTCGAGCTGCTCCGGCGAGAAGGCGAGCGCACCGAGCACGCCGAAGCCGCCGGCGCGGCTCACCGCCGCCACGACGTCGCGGCAATGGCTGAAGGCGAAGAGCGGGAGCTCGATCCCGAAGCGATCGCAGATGGGGGTCCTCAAGGGTCCTCCTGGGTGGAGCGTGGCCGTGCCCGATCAGTGCTCGGGCGTGTAGCGCACGGGCATCTGCTTGATGCCGTTGATGAAGTTGGAGCGCAGGCGAATCGGAGTCCCGGCCAGATGGATGTCCGGCAGCCGCTCCAGCAGCTCCTCGAACATGATCTGGATCTCGAGCCGCGCGAGGTTCGCGCCGAGGCAGAAGTGCTCGCCCATCCCGAAGGCCAGGTGATCGTTCGGATCTCGGCCGACGTCGAAGCGGTCGGGATCCTGGAACACCGCCTCGTCGCGGTTCGCCGAGGGATACCAGAGGGTCACGCGGTCGTCCTTGCGCAGGAGCTGGCCGTGGAGCTCGTGGTCGCGCGTCACCGTGCGTCGGAAGTGGTTCACCGGTGTCACCCAGCGCAGCATCTCCTCCACCGCGAGGGGCAGGAGCGAGCGGTTCGCCAGCAGCCGCTCCCGCTGCTCCGGATGCTCGATCAGGGTCAGCATCCCGCCGGAGATCAGGTTGCGGGTGGTCTCGTTCCCGGCCACCGCGAGGAGCAGGACGAAGTTGTTGAGCTCGAGGTCGCTGAGGCTGTCCCCGCCGACCGAGCCGTTCACCAGCACGCTCACCAGATCCTCGCGCGGGGTGCCCTTGCGCTCCACGCCCATCTTGTGGGCGTAGAGCCAGAGCTCGGCCGCGGCGGCCTTCCCGTCGCCCCGCGACTGCTGGAACTCGGGGTCGTCGAAGCCGATCAGCCGATTGCTCCAGTCGAAGATGCGTTGCCGCTCGTCGGCCGGCACGCCCATCAGCTCGGCGATCACCTGGAGCGGGAGCTCCGCCGCCACCTCGCGCACGAAGTCGCATTCGCCCTTCCCGGCGATCCGGTCCACGATCTGCCGCGCGAGGTCGCGGATGTGGGGCTCGAGCCGCGACACGATCCGCGGCGTGAAGCCCGGCGAGACCAGCCGGCGGTACTTCACGTGCTGCGGCGGATCCATGTTGACGAGCATCGACTGGATGGCCGGAAGGTCCTCTTCCGCGTGCTCCCAGATGTTGGTGCCCATGCCCGAGGAGTAGAGGCCCGGGTCCTTGGAGAGGCGCACCACGTCGGCGTGGCGCGAGATCACCCAGAAGTAGCCGGCGCCGTCGGGCGCCGGATGGCGATGGACCGGCGCCTCCGCACGCAGGCGCTTGAACCAGTCGTGGGGGAAGCCGCGCTGCTGGATGCGGTCGAGGTCGTAGAGGTTGACGTCGTCGAGGGGCATCGGGGGGGCCTCCGGGCCAGAGGGCCATGGACTGTAAAATTAGAACATGTTTCAATCCCGGGAGCAACCCCGAGCTGGAGGCCTCATGTCCGCCGCACCCCACGCCCTGGTCGAGCGCGAGGGCCACGTCCTGGTCCTCACCCTGAACCGCCCCGAGGCCCGGAACGCCTTCAGCGCCGAGATGCTGGCGCGCATGGCCGACGCCTGGGCGCTCCTGGACACCGATCCCGAGCTGCGGGTGGCGATCCTGACCGGCGGCAAGGAGTGCTTCTGTGCCGGGGCGGACCTCAAGGCCTTCGTGGGCGGGCAGGAGCAGAACGAGTGGACCCGGCGCTTCCAGGAGGACGCCGACCTCCAATGGAAGGCTCTGCTGCGCCACCGGCGGCCCCGAAAGCCGATCGTGGCGGCGGTGGAGGGCCCGGCGATCGCCGGCGGAACCGAGATCCTGCAGGGGACCGACGTCCGGGTGGCCGGGGTCTCGGCGCGCTTCGGCGTCTCGGAGGTGCGCTGGGGGCTCTTCCCGCTCGGGGGCTCGACGGTGCGCCTGCGGCGCCAGATCCCCTACACGCTGGCGGCCGAGATCCTGCTCACGGGCCGCCACCTCTCGGCGGAGGAGGCGAAGGAGATCGGCCTGATCGGACGCGTGGTACCGGACGGCCAGGCCCTGGCCGAGGCGCGTCGCATCGCCGAGCAGATCGCGGAGAACGGTCCGCTGGCGGTGCAGGCGGTGCTGCGCTCGCTCCGCGAGACCGAAGGGCTTCCGGAGGTGCAGGCGCTGCAGAAGGAGCTCGAGATCGGGCTCCCGATCTTCGCCACCGAGGACGCACGCGAGGGACCGCGCGCCTTCAAGGAGAAGCGCAAGCCGGCCTTCAAGGCGCGCTGACACGAATCCGCGTCAGAGCCACCAGGCCGCGACGAAGATCCCGACCATCGCGCAGGCCAGGGCGAGGCGGGCGGCGGAGCCGAGGAGGAGGCCGAGCCACGTGGCAAGGCCCACCCGGCCGGCCCGCTTCAGCTCGCGGTGCGCCGTCCACTCGCCGAGCGCCGCGCCGAGGAACGGGCCGAGGAGCAGGCCGGGAATCCCGAAGAAGAGCCCGACCAGCGTCCCCAGCACCGCGCCCGCGATCGCCCGCGGGCTCGCGCCCGCGCGCCGGGCGCCGAGGGCCGTCGCCGCGAGATCGACCCCGAGGGAGGCCACGGCCAGGGCCGCCAGCACCACGAGGGTTCCCGCTCCCACGTGGGCGAAGCCATCGGCCCAGGCTGCGAGGAGGAGGCCCACGAAGACCAGCGGCGCCCCGGGCAGCGCCGGCAGCAGCGTACCCGCGAGGCCGACCAGCACCAGGAGCGCCGCCAGGAGGAGGAGCAGCGCCTCCACGCTCAGTGCTTGGCCAGGAAGTCGCCGACCATGCGGTTGAAGAGCTCGGCCTCCTCGAAGTACGAGGCGTGTCCCACTCCCCGCAGCGCCACGAACTCGGCGCCCGGAATCGCGGCGGCGAGCCCCGCCAGCGTGTCGAGCGAGAAGAAGTCGTCCTCGCTGCCCCCGAGGACCAGGGTCGGGGTGGCGAAGTCGACCAGCTGCTCCGGGCGCAGCCGCACCTCGGCCATTCTCGCCACCGCCATCTCGAGGACGCCTGGCGGTGTCAGTGCAGAGAGCTGCGCGTAGAGGAAGGACAGAGCAGGCTCGCGGCTCAGGAATCCCGGCGAGAGCGTCAGGTGGAGCGCATCGAGGCGCTTCTGCTTCTCGCGCAGCCGCACGACGTCCCGGATGACGAGGTCCGTGATCAGACCTCCGGTGGTGCCGCAGAGCACGAGCGCGCTCGTGCGCTCGGGATGCGCCAGCGCGAAGGGGAGCCCGGCGAAGCCACCCATCGACTGGCAGACCAGCGCGGCGCGCTCCACGCCCGCCGCGTCGAGCACGCGCGCCATGTCCTGAACGAAGTGCCGCGGATGGAGCTCGGCGGAGGGGCACCGCGAGCGGCCGAAGCCGCGATGATCGAACAGGATCACCCGGTGCATGCGCGCGAAGTGCGCGACCTGCTGCCACCACACGAACGTGTTGCCGCCGGCGCCGTGCAGGAAGGCGACCGCCGGACCTTCACCATGTGACTCCCAGTAGAGCGACGCCGCGCCCGAGTCGACCCAGGGCATTCTCCCCCCCATGCCCACGGCCCGCGCCAGGCGCCGGCCGCCCCTGCTCGCCATCATGGCATTCCCGCCGCCGCGATAGAAGCCCGGGGAATGCCGGAGGTGTCGGGCCGCCTCAGGAAAGGGTCGGCCGGGTGGCGGCGAAGCGCAGGCGCACGTAGTCGGCGGTCCAGCGTCCCTCGGCGTCGCAGAGTCGGGGCCGCAGCCGCTCCCGTACCTCGGCCAGGAAGGCCGGTCGCTCCCCCGGCGGGAGCGGGGCGGTGAAGGACTCCGCGAAGGTCTCGAGCCAGCCCACGAGGTCGCCCGGGAGCGGAGTCGGACGCGGGATCAGGGCGATGGAGTCGACGCGGAAGCCTGCCGCCTCGAGTCGCCCGCGGTAATCCGGCACGTCCGGGAAGTACCAGGGGTCGTGGGCGGCGCCGTCGATCCCGCGGCGCTGGAGGGCCTCCACCAGGGCGTCACGGATCTGTGACACGCAGCCGTGTCCGCCGAGCTCCGCGACGAAGCGCCCGCCCGGGACGAGCGCCCGCCACACTCCGGCGATCACGTCGTCCGGCCGTCGCATCCAATGGAGCGCGGCGTTGCTGAAGACCGCGTCGAAGCGGTTCACGAAGTCGAGGGCCTGGGCGTCCGCCACCCGCGCGTCGAGGCCGCGCCGCCGCGCCGCCTCCACCTGGGCGGCGCTTCCGTCCACGCCTACCACGCTGCAGCCGGCAGCGACGACCTTCTCGGTGAGCGCGCCGTCGCCGCAGCCGAGATCGAGGATGCGTTCGCCGGGCCGGGGGGCCAGGAGCTCGAGCACCGGGGCTCCGAGCTCCGACACGAAGCGCGCGTTGCGTTCGTAGCGCTCCGGATCCCAGCTCTGGCCCTGATCCACCGGCCCCTCCCTGCGCGGCCACGGCGGCCCCGACGGGGCATCGGCCGTGCGACGCGCGTGCTCCCGGGGAGGTAGCGAAGGCGCGCCGCCGTGTCCTCGCCGAACCCGGGCCGCGTCGGGCCGGCGACGCCCGGTCCTGCCGCCGGGGGCTAGCCTCGCGCCGGAGCGGACTCCGAGGAGGGATCGAGATGTCGCTCGGCAAGCGCGCCACGGCGGAGTGTTTCGGCACCTTCTGGCTGGTCTTCGGCGGCTGCGGGAGCGCCGTGATCTCGGCCGCCTTCCCACAGCTCGGGATCGGCTTTCTCGGCGTGGCCCTGGCCTTCGGTCTGACCCTCCTCACCATGGCGTTCGCGATCGGCCACATCTCCGGCTGTCACATCAATCCCGCCGTGTCGGCGGGCCTGTGGGCCGGGGGACGCTTCGCGGCGGCCGACCTCCCGGCGTACGTGGGGGCGCAGCTCCTGGGCGGGATCCTGGCGTCCGGGGTGCTCTACTGCATCGCGAGCGGCGCCCCCGGCTTCGACGTGGCGGCGGGCTTCGCCGCCAACGGCTACGGCGCGCACTCGCCGGGGCACTACTCCCTGGCCGCGGCCCTCCTCGCCGAGGTGGTGCTGACCTTTGCCTTCCTGATGGTCATCCTCGGCTCGACCGACCGGCGCGCACCCGCAGGCTTCGCACCGATCGCGATCGGCCTCGTGCTGACGCTGATCCACCTGATCGGGATCCCCATCACCAACACCTCCGTGAACCCGGCGCGCAGCACCGCGCCCGCGCTCTTCGTGGGCGGCTGGGCGCTCTCGCAGCTCTGGCTGTTCTGGCTGGCGCCGCTGGCGGGGGCCTTGGCCGCCGGCGCGTTCTACCGCACGGTCTTCGAGGAGCGCCGGGAGGCATCGACACCCTGAAGCGTCAGGGATGCTGGCCCCAGCTCGCGAGCAGGTTCTGCACCTCCTCGGGAAGTGGACGGTCCACGGCCTTCTCCCGATACTCCTGGAGCGACCCGCTCACCAGCAGCCAGACGTGGAGCGAGTCGCCGGGCACGTCGATCACCACGATCGCCGCGTCGCTGCCGCCGGCGTGCTCCTTGTTGCCGGTCACGTAGACCACGCCGTTCTGCTCGGAGATCGGTCCCTGCACCTCGAGGTTCGGCCCGAGGAGCTCATAGCGATCGCCGAGGAGCGCCTGGAGGCGCGTCGAGAGCGGCGGTGTCTCGAGGAGTCGCACCTCGCGGGGATAGCGCCCGACGAGCCCCTCGACGAAGGCGAGCGCTCCCGGGGCCGGGCGCGCCGCGGTCGGCGGGGAGGCCTCGGCCGGTGCCCGCGCCTCTTCGCGATGGCAGCCCGCGAGGCCGCCGAGCAGGAGCGAAGCCACCAGGATGCGGACGGGATGGCGCATCCCGTCGCTGCGCGGCGGTAGCCCACGCGCGCTCCTCGCGCCCCGGAGCCCTCGCACCCTTCCCTCCTCGTCGCGCTCCGGCGCGGCGTCAGTCGTAGAGCTTCGTCGCCGTGATCAGGAGCCCGACTCCGGCGCCCGACACGGCTCCCGCCAGCGCGCGGTGCAGCAGCGACCAGTCGGGGCTCAGGAGGAACGGGCCGAGCACGCCGCCGGCGATCGTGCTGCCGACGAAGACCGCGACGATCACGGGGTGCCGCCGGAGCCGGTTGGCCCAGCCGCCAGCGTGTCCGCGCTCGACCTTCTCCACTCCGGGCTCCCTCCCCTCGCTCGGGCGCGCCGCTCCGCTCGCCACCCTACTGAACGACGTCCTCGCCGCAAGCGACGGCGCCGGCGGAGGCCGGGCGGCGCCAGAACTCGATCAGGAAGCGCAGCGGGCCGAGCGGCTCCACCTCGTGCTCGACCCCCGGCGGCACCACGCCCGGCCGTCCCGGCTCGAGCCTCTGCTCGCGCGCCAGAGGCTCGTGGATCCGGTAGCGGAGGGCGCCCTCCAGCACGACGATCCGGCCCCATACGCCCGTCGCGACCCGGTGTCGCCTGCGGAGACCTGTGGGAAGCGAGGATTCGTCGAACACCGGGGTGCGTCGCTCGAGCTTCCAGCCGTCGGGAATCTCGAGGCGCTCGCAGCGTACGCACTCCAGGGCCTGGCCGAGGCGCGAGGCACGGCCCTCCGCTGTGGTCACCCACGGGCGCTCCACGAAGGGCGGGGCATGCCGCACGTGACGACCGTGTCCGCAGGCGAGCTCGGCGACCCAGTGCCCCTCCTCGTCGCGATGGAAGCCCGTGATGCTGCGGAGGATCATGGAGCCGGCGCGCGCGGATGCGACTCCAGTCGGAAGACCCAGTAGTCCGCGGGCGGCGTGGCAGCGCCGGCGGCGCCGTACTTGCGGCCGCGCGCCTTCCAGGCGGCCTCGAGCTCGGCGGGATCCGTGACGCGCACCGCCGTCACCGGGTAGATCCGGTCGCCGAGGCGCACCCGAGCCTGCGGATCGGCGGCGACGTAGGTGGGCCAGCGCTTGCCGGGGCAGCGCATGCAGCCGAGGTAGAGCGTTCCGGTTGCGGTGTAGCAGTTGGCGTTGATGGAGTAGGGGTTCGACGGCCGCACCTCGATCTGACAGTGCGGAAAGGCGTCGCTGAAGGACCAGTCCTTCACCTCCTGCTCCACCTCCTGACCGGCGAGCCGGCCGCCGGGAATCCGCCAGCACGGGCCGAAGCCGAGGAGAGCCAGCGGAAGGAGCAGCGCGAGACGCGCTCCGCGAGCGGCGTACCAGCGAGACTCCGGCTGCTTCACGACGTCCCTCCCCTCGCCGCCCGATGCGACCGGCGCTCCACGCGCGCCGCGTAGAGCCCCGCGCGACCGTAGAGCGCGGCGAGATCGCGTGCGGCGCCGGGGATGCTCGTCACCTCGACCGGCCGCCGCACCACGCCGAACTCGCCCGGATCGAGGTGCTCCTCCACGAAGGGGAGCCCGGGTGCGTAGAAGAAGCGGCCGCCGGGCTCGAGCGAGCGCACGAGCTCCACGTACTTGCTCGCGAAGCGTGCGGCCTCGCTCTGGGAGCTCAGGTGCGCGCGCAAGAAGTGGAGGGCGAACGATTGGTGGGCGATCAGGGTGCGCCAGGTGCTCGCCGGGAACGAGACCTCGAACCACGAGGCGCGCACGAAGCCCACGGCCTCGGGCGCGCGGGGATCGAGACCGATCACCCCGCGGGCGCCCTGCTGGCGCAGATGCTGGACCAGCGATGCCGAGGCGCCGCAGCCGAGATCGAGGATCGGCGATTCGAGGCTCGCGAGCTCGATGCCGAGCACCTCGAGCTGGAGCTCGGGCGAGTACTCCGCGCAGACCAGCCCGGAGGATCCGCCCGGCTCCGCGCTCTCGCACCGCTCGCTCCTCATCCGCCGCTTCCCTCGGCGCGACGAGCCAGCGCCCGGAGCAGCGCCTGCGGATCGTCGACGCTCAGCAGCAAGGAGTATCCCTCGGTGGTGGGCACGTACGCCACGCGCCGCCAATCGGTGAGATAGACCAGCGCCTTCTCGCCGTTGGCGAGACGGAACCAGCCCGCCGCGTAGCCCGGGAGGCCCGTTCCGAGCCGGCGGCTCACCGGGCGGTGCTCGGGAGCGCGCAAGAGATCGAGCGCCCGCGCCCCGCCGAGGTCGAGCGCCGCCAGCGGAATCGAGCGCCCCCAGAGGTCGCCTGCGAGCCGCAGCCGCTCCCCTCCGATCTCCACGCGGGAGTGTCGCGAGGAGTACGTGATCCAAACCAGGAGGACCATCACCAGAGCCAGAAACGCGCAGACCCCCCCGAGGAAGTAGAGCGCGCGGGCCGGCGCGGGAGTGATCGCGAAGACTTCGGTCACGGGACGCTCCTCCACTCGAAGGGACACCGGACCGGCGTCAAGCGAGCGTCGACGCCGTGGCGGGCCCGACGCCGCGAGGCGTGAGCGCCGCCAGCACGCCGGCCACCAGGAAGAGAGCCAGCACGTCGCCCGGGAGGTGCCCGTGCTCGCTCGGATCGACCAGCGCCTGGACCGCCATGATTCCGCCGTGCACGAGGCTCGACCACACGGTGAACCAGATCAGGCTCAGATGCGCCTGCGGCCGCCGCGAAGCCCACAGCAAGAAGATCCCGAGCGTCCCGTAGATGCCGACCATCATCTGCTCGTACTCCGCCTGCCGCGGCTGCCAGGTCCAGCCCGACGGCCAGAGCAGCATCAGCGGGTAGACCAGAAGGAACGCGACTCCGACGACCTTGAGAGCCGCGCTCAAGAGCCGATACGAGCCGTTCATCCGGAGCCTCCTCGCGGGCGGTCGACCCGCCTCAGAAGTAGCCATGCATCAGAGCGTCGACCCACGCGGGCACGCGGAGTGCACCCGGCGCGTCGAACTGCGGGAAGCAGGGCTTGAGATCCAGGACCGGCGTGCCGTCGATCGCGTCGAGACCCCGCACGCGCAGTCCATCCGGCGCGACCTCGAGGATGGGGACGCAGGTGAGCCCGATCGGGTTCGGCCGATCCTTGGCCCGCTGCGCGAAGATCCCGAGCTCGGGCAGCTCGGCCAGGCCGCGTGGTCGGCGCACCAGATGCCGCGCCGGATCGAAGGCGGCGCCGTGGAGGAAGGTCACGATCACCGCGTGGGAGAACTCCTCGAGGCCGCGCAGCCCAGGGCGCAGCGCGGGCTCGAGCACGATCCGGGACTCGACCGCGCCCCAGTCGTGATCGACGGGCTCGCGCACCGGCGACTCGACGCGCCCGATCGGCCGCAGCACCAGCTCGCTGGGGAACGACAGGTGGAGCGCCTCCCCGTCCGCGCGGCTCCGAGCGCTCAGAGCACCCGACCGATCATCTCGACGAACGCGGCCTTCGGTCGCGCGCCGACCAGCTGGCCCACCACCTGGCCGCGCGAGAACGCGAGGATCGTGGGCATGGCGCGCACCCCGTAGCGGGCGCTCGTGGTGACGTTCTCGCCGACGTGGAGCTTCACGATGCGGAGCCGTCCCTGGTACTCGCGCGCCAGGTCGCTCAGGATCGGGGAGATCTGACGGCACGCCGCGCAGTGATCGCCCCAGAAGTCGACCAGCACGGGGAGCGGGGACTCGAGCACCTCGCGCGAGAAGGTCTGGTCCGTCACGTCCGGAAGCTCGGCCACGCCACCCTCCCGGCAGCGATGCGACGCCCGACACCGGGTCTTCCGAAGCGCGCTGCCATGGCTCGCCAGTCTCGACTGCGTCACGAGGCACGTCAACCGTGCGGCAGCCGGCCGCCGGACCGGGGGCTCGCCCGGACTGCGCCGCTTCTCCGGCGTGCGGAACCACCCCCGAAGACCCTCCGGACTCAGCCGGGCTCGGGCCTCGGGAGCACGCTGCGCGCGAGGAACGTGCCCACCGCGAGAGCCACCGCGCACCATGCCCGCACGAAGCCCGGGCCCTGGGTCGACCACCAGTCGAGGAACGCGCGCAGGCGCTCGACCCCGAAGAAGGGCGTGATCAGCCCGGCCACCAGGATCACGAAGCCGAGTCCCTGGAGCGCACGCGGCGCACGGGAGCTCGGGGCTGCCACGAGCAAGGCTCCGCCCAGCAGGATCCGCAGCGCCGCCGCGGTGTAGAGGCCGAGAGGACCCTCGAACCAGCGGAAGAGCTCGAGGACCGTCCGAGGCGAGACCAGGCCGAGGGCGCCGACCAGCGCCACCACGAGGCTCAGGACCATCGCGAGCCACGCCATCTTCTCTCCGGAGCTCTCCAATGCTCTCTAGCTCGCGACACCCGGCTCCGCCATCCGCCGCCGCCGGGCCTCCCAGAAGTTGCAGATCTCGAGCCGCACGCCATCGCGATCGGAGAAGAAGGTCGCATAGTAGTCCGGCGCGTACTCCGGATGGAGCCTCGGCTTCGAGACCTCGATCCCGGCGGCGCGAAGCTCGTTCGCCGCTCGGTCCACGGCGGCCTCGTCGCTCACGCGAAAGCAGAGGTGGTGCATCCCGGGAGCGTAGGGGTCGTGATCCGGCGTGCCGGGCCGCGCAGGCCGCAGCGTGAAGCCGAAGTGCCGGCCGTAGTAGTGGATGTGGGGCTCGCCATGGAGCGGCTCCACGAGCTTGCGGAAGCCGAACACCTGCATCACGCGATCGTAGAACGACTCCGCCGCGCGGAGGTCCCGCACCGCGAGGTAGACGTGGTCGATCCCGATGATCTCCACCGGCATGTCGCCCCTCCGCGTGAAGCGCCCGGGCTCCTGGAGGAGCCGTGCGCGCAGGGGAAGCCCCGGGCTGCCGTCGGCCGCTCAATGCTGCGGCACGCACTGGAAGCACGGCGCGCTCCCGCCCGCCGGGCAGGCCGCCCGCTCGCAGACGCCGAGCGGCCCGCTCGAGAGCTGACAGCGATCGCCAGGCTGCGAGCAGGAGGGCGGCGGGACCGACACCGAGCCGATCTCGCAGGCCGTGCCGAAGCCGAGGGTGGCCAGGGTGAGGCCAGCACGGAGCATCCGACAGCGGTTTCGTGTCATGCACCTCGGCTCGCCATGCTTCGGCTCCTCGCTGTGAGAATCGCTCTCTCCGGACACGGGCTCCAGGCGTGTGGCGAGGGCGGCTGCTCGAGGATCCGGGGCTAGGCGAGGACCTCGTTCCACTCCCGGATCGACCACCTGGTGACGACACCGTTCAGGACGAACGGATCACCCTGGATGAACTCTTCGGCCGCCTCGCGGCTGGTGAAGACCCCGAGAGCCCGATCGACGGGATTCAGCAGCGGGCCCGCCATCAGGAGCGCGCCACGCGCGTGGAACTCGTCGAGGCGTGCGCGGTGAGCGGCGAAGTGGGCCGGTGCCCTGGCGAGACCCTCGGGCTCCGTCTCATAGAGCATCAGGTACTTCATGGCGGAGGCTCCCTGTGTTGCGCCGGGCCGGAGACGGGTGTCAACGCCGGCGCGTCTCCGGACCGCGAGGCTGTACGCGCCGAAGATACGCCTCGAGGCGCAGGAAGGCGCGCGGCCACTGGAACCCGTGCGCGCCGGCCACGAGAACGCCCACTCCGGCGATCGCTTCCGTCTGGATCGGACCGTAGACGTGCGGGAACTCGGAAGCCGTCGCCAGATGGGCGATCCGCGCACCGACTCTCGGCGCGGGCGCCTCGTAGCGGACCTCGGAGGCCAGGCGCTCGGGATCGATCTCGAGCAGCAGGAGCTCATCGCTCGCGTCGGCGTAGTAGTCGTCGGCCACGGAGAGCACCGAGGCTCGCAGAGCGCAGTGGACGAAGCCCTCCCGCTCCAGGCTGGCCGGGCGGTAGGCAGCGGGCTCGAGCGCCGGGCGCAGCTCGGCTGCGGGAACGATGTGATAGAGCCTCGCCGTCCTCGAGCCCTCCTCCGCGCTGCGCCGCAGATCGCACACGATCCCCTGCGCGAGAGAACGCTGCGCTCGTCCCCGGAGCCCTAGATCGGATCCAGGCGCACCACGAGCGTCTGGTCGCCGTCGGGAGCGAGGAAGCGGACCCAGCGATCGGCGATGCCGTACTTCTCGCGCAGCAGGCGATCCACCTCGGGATGCGGACCCGGCACGGCGTGGGCGCGGTAGCGGTGGACCTCCCCGTTGCGCTCGAGCTCGACGACCGGGTCTCCCTGGAAGCGCTTGCGCCACTTCTCGCCGCCGCTGTGGAGCCAGGACGAGCCCCCTTCGTCGACGATCCAGAGCCGCGTCGCCTGCCAGCTCCCGTCCGGGCGCTGCGTGCGCAGGGTGACGACCTCGCGGCCGACCTCGATCAGCGCGAGGTGTCCCAGCACGACGAGAATCGCCGTGACGAGCAGGCCGACCAGCGCGAGCGCGATCCGCCGCATTCACGGTCTCCCCATCGGCTCCGAGAGGTCGGGCGGAAGGCCCTCCTCCAGCCTGCGCCCTCCCCTCGCCGGGCCGCGGTGGGCCTCCCGCCGGCGGGCGCCTCCATCACCTTACCACTCGCCCGACGGGGGCGGCGGTCCCTCGCGGAAGGGCCAGTGGGCGCGCACGAACCGCGTGTAGGCGCGCGCCATGGCGGGTGGAAGGAGGGGCTGGCGCCGGCGAACCACCGAGAGCAAGCCCGCGTCCACGCCCGGAGCCGGTCTGAACTCGCGGGCGGGGATCCGGCACACGAGCTCGAACTCCCACCACGGTGCCCAGGTCGTGGAGAGAAGCGTGGACGGAGGAAGGGCGACTCTCTTTCGTGCCACCTCCCATTGAACGACCAGATCGGCCCGCAGCAGGCGCTGGCGCGGATCGTCGAAGAGGCGGCGCAGGATCTCCGTGGTCCGGGCGAACGGCAGCGATCCGATCACCCGGAACGGCCGTCGTGGCAGGGCCAGCGCGAGGAAGTCGCCCTGCACCACGCGCACCCGGTCCCGGAGATCCGGAGCCAGCCGGGCGCGCACGGTCGAAGCGAGCGCGGGGTCGAGCTCGACCGCGATCACCTCGACTCCCCGACGCGCCAGGGCTGCGGTGAAGGCACCGGTGCCGGCGCCGACCTCGACGACGAGGTCGCCTGCACCGAAGGCGGCCTGCGCGACCAGGCGCTCGGCCAATCGAAAGTCGAGGAAGTTCTGGCCGAGAAGCCTACGCCGCTCGTCGCGGGATGCCCGCCGCTTCGCGGATTCGGCGGGCATGGCGGATCACCATCATGGGCATGGCGACGACGCTATCTCACCCCACGGTGTCAGGCAAACGGAGACGCCACCGCCCGCGCCGGTGGGAAGCGCGACTCGCTGCGTGTCTCGCCTCAGTCGCGATCCGGCGCGCCGAGGGGGAAGAGCCGGCGATAGGGTCGGGCCTCGTCCACGGCGCGTGCGAAGGGTGGCCAGGCCAGGAGCCGCCGCCGGTAGCCGTGCACGGTCGAGAGCTCCGGGCCGATCGGATGGGCCCAGTCGGCATAGAAGAGCGCCGGCGCCGCGGCGCAGTCGGCCAGGCTGACGCGGCTGCCGGCCGCCCACTCCCGTCGTTTCATCGCGGCTTCGAGCCAGCGGTAGGCGACATCGAGCAGCGCGCGGGCCTCGGATACGCCGTACCGATCACGATGCTCCGGCGCGCGAAGCGCATCGCCCACGATCTTCTGCATCGGCGTCATGACATAGAGATCGAAGAAGCGATCCAGCATCCGCACCTCGAGCGCGGCGTGCGGATCCTCGGGGATCAGGCGTGTGCGCCCCGGATGATGCAGCATCAGGTGCTCGATGATGATGCTCGACTCCACCACGGTCCGACCGTCGTCCACCAGCACGGGCATGCGCTTGAGCGGCCACAAGGCCACGTGCTCGGCCAGGGTCCCCGGGTCGTCGGGGCTCAGCATCCGATACTCGAAGGGGATCGCGTTCTCGTAGAGCGCGATCAGCACCTTCTGGCAATAGGAGGAGAAGGGGTGGGCGAAGAGCGTGGTGGCCATTCTGGGAGCCTCCGCTGCACGGCTGCGACGCTTGGCGGGAGCGCCGCATCAGGCCGCGGCGCCGGGCACCGCCACATAGTGTTCGACGGTCGGGACGGGGTCGTAGAAGTGATGCAGCAGCGCGCGCCAGCGCTCGTATTCCGGCGAGCGGCGGAACCCGTGCGTGTGGCTCTCCAGCGAGTCCCACCAGACCAGGAGGAGATACTGGTCCACCGTCTCGAGGCAGCGCCGGAGCTCATGACGCTGGTAGCCCGGGCTCGAGGCGAGGAGGACCTGTGCCTCCCGGAAGGCCGCTTCGAACGCGGTGGATTCACCGGGGCGGAGCTTCAGCGTCGCCACTTCGAGGACCATGCTGACGAGTGTAGCCCGGCCCGGGCGACCAGGGCGTGAGTCGGGGAACGATCCTCGGCACGTGCCGGCAGTACTCGCAATAGGGCTCGCCGAAGCGATCCACGAGGTGTGGCTCCTCGACCAGGGGGATGTAGATCAGGTTCAGCACCACGCAGACGACGGCCCAGACGGCGTGGGGGAGGGAGGTCAGGAGCATGGCCTCGCCCGCGAGGACGAAGCTCACACCGGAGATCATCGGATTGCGGACGTAGCGATAGGGACCCTGCACCACCAGCCGCCGCGGCGGATCCCACGGCGCCAGCGTTCCCCGACCCTCGGTGGCAAAGCGACGCAGCGAGGAGGCGAAGAGCAGCAGACCCGCACCGAGGATGACGAGACCGGCGGCCTGGAGCAGAGCGACACCGGAGGAGGGAGCGAGAGAGGGGCGGATTCCGTAGCGCCCGGCGAGCCAGACCGGGACGAGCACCGTCACGCTGAAGGGCAGGACTGCGATCGCCAGCAGGTGTCGGAGAAGCACGCCCATCTCCCACCTTCGCGTCGGCGCAGCAGCTCGGTGGCCGCGTGGCGAGCGGGTCGCTCCACGGATGCGCTCCGACCCCGGGCGCGGCCTCAGGTCTGGAGCGCCTTCTGGAAGGCCGGGCGTTTCATGAGGCGATCCAGGTACGCCTCGGTGGCCGCGTGCCGCGGGCCG
>JAWOLJ010000015.1:0-3862 GCA_033853555.1 Myxococcota bacterium | reverse complement strand
CGCCCGCTTGCGCGGGCGGCCTCGAGCCGGGGGACGGGCCATGCGCGGCGCCTCCGCTCGCCCGCGAGCTAGAAGACGATCACGCCCCGCGCGTTGCTGCCGCTCTGCATGTCGGCGAAGGCGCGGTTCACGTCCTCGATCGAATAGGTCGCGCTCACCAGCTCGTCGAGCTTCAGGCGGTTCGACTTGTAGAGGTTCAGGAGTCGCGGGAAGTCCACGCTCGGGCGCGCCGAGCCGTACATCGAGCCCACCAGCACCTTCTCGGTGAAGGGCATCATGAAGGCGCCAAGGGTCACGGTGTCGGTGGCCTTGGACACGCCCACCACCACGGCGGTGCCCCCCTTGCGCACGCAGTTGTAGGCCTGCGCGATCGTGGTGCCGAGGCCGATGCACTCGAAGGAGTAGTCCGCGCCGCCGCCGGTCAGGCCCATGATCTTGCCGGTGGCGTCGCCGTTCGGCTCGTTCTTCGGGTTGATGGTGTGCGTGGCGCCGAACTGGTGGGCGAACTCGAGCTTCTTGTCCGCCATGTCCACCGCGATGATCTTCTCGGCGCCGGCCAGCGCGCAGCCCTGGATCACGTTCAGGCCGATGCCGCCCGCTCCGAGCACCACGCAGGAGGAGCCCGCCTCGACCCTCGCCGTGTTGAGCGCGGCGCCGACGCCCGTCATCACCGCGCAGCCGACCAGCGCCGCCTTGTCGAGCGGGATGTTCTTCTCGATCTTGATCACGTTCTCGCGCGGGAGCGTCGCGTACTCCGCCATCACCGCGACGCCGGCGAAGTGGTTCAGGTCCTTGCCGTCCTTGTCCTTGAGGCGGCGGCTGCCGTCGGGAAGCGTCAGCGCCGCGCGCTGGCCGTTCTCGCACAGCGCGGGGCGGCCCATCACGCAGTAGCGGCAGCGCCCGCAGATGGCGATCCACGACACCACCACGTGATCGCCCACGGCGACGTCCGTCACGCCCTCGCCCACCTCGGCGATCACGCCGGCGGCCTCGTGGCCGAGCACCAGCGGGGGCGGAAGCGGAATCGTTCCGTTGGTGGCGGAGAGGTCGCTGTGGCACACGCCGCACGCCGCGATCTTCACCATCACCTCGCCCCGGCGCGGCGACTCGAGGGTGACCGTCTCCACGACCACGGGCTTGTTCCACTCCCGGCAGATCACCGCCTTGGCCTGCTTGCTCACTGGGGGGTTCCTCCTGGGCTCGCGCCGCCCGGCGGCGGGGAGCCGACCGCTGATCCACGTCTGGCTCTTGGTGGCAGGGGGAGTCTAAGGAAGGCTCGACTCGGGTGTCAAAGCCGGCGCGAATCCGCGGCGGAGGCGGCGGCCCGTTATGCTGGGGCTGCGTCGCAGGAGGCCCCGTGCGCATCCGCCCCTTCCGGCCCGACGATGCAGCGGCCCTGGCCGCCCTCTCGGCGGCAGGCACGCGCACGGAGAACGACTTCGTGCTGAATCCGCTCTGGGAACGCGAGGAGGAGCTCTTCGCGGAGTTCGACCACCTGGAGATCGATCCCGAGGAGCACGTGCTGGTGGCCGAGGGCGAGGCCGGACAGCCGATCGGGATGGTGGGCTTCCTGCGCCGGCCCCGCGACCCGCTCGCGGGCCTGCTGGCGCCCCTGGTGGAGCGGCGCGAGCGCGGGCGCGGGCTCGGCGGCGAGCTGCTGCGCGCGGCCATCGCGCGCGGGATGCAGCTCGGCGTGAAGCTGGTCTCGGCCGGCATCGGCTCGCGCAACCGCGCGGGCTACTCGCTGCTCGCGAGCTTCGGCTTCCGGCCGCTGCGCCAGCACTTCCTGATGCGCTGCACCGCGCGCCCCAAGCCCGTGCGGCCCCCGGTGGCGGGCCTCGAGTTCGGACCGGCGCAGGCCGACGACGCCGACGCCATCCTCGAGATCTACGCCGCCTGCGGCTTCGAGGCCCGCAGCCCCGAGCGCATGCAGCGGCTGCTGGCCGGGCGCCGGCACCGCCACGCCGTCGCGCGGCAGCACGGCCGCGTCGTGGCCTTCGCGGAGCTCGAGACGCACTGGCCGCAGCGTCCGTGGGTGGCCTTCGTGGGCGTGGCGGGTGCGCTGCGCGATCGGGGAGTGGGCTCGGCCCTGGTGGCCTGGGCGCTCGAGCGGGAGTTCGAGGCCGGCGCCCGCGCCGCCCTGCTCCTGCTCTCGCCCGCCAACCGCACCGCGCTTCGCGCCTACGAGAAGGTCGGCTTCCGGCGACACCGGACGGTGGACGTGCTGGAGAAAGAGATCTAACGGGCGCCTGGGGCCGGCAGCGTCACGCCAGCTCGATCGTCGCGATCTCACGGGGGCAGGAGAGGCGGATGCGGGGACCGGCCACGCCGCAGCCGCGGTGCACGTAGAGGGTCGAATCGCCGAGCCGGTGGAGACCGCGATCGAAGCGCGTGATCAGCCGCGCCACGTTCAGGCGCCCTCCGGTGCCGGGAAGGGCGAGCTGTCCGCCGTGGGTGTGGCCGGCCAGGACGAGGCGCCAGCCGAGGCGCGCCGCCAGCGGGAAGACCTCGGGCCGGTGCACCAGCAGGATCTCGGGCGCGTCCTGCGGTCGCGTCTCGGCGAGGCGACGCAAGATCGGGTCGTCGAGGTTGCGCCGGGTCCAGTCGGTGCCGGGATCGTCGACGCCGGCGAGCCAGAGCGGCGCCTCGCAGGGCAGGCGCACGCGTTCGCCTCGGAGCACGCGCAGCTCGGGCGCCAGCGCTGCGAAGGCCGCCGCCACCCGACCCACTCCGGCGTAGCGGTCGTGGTTCCCGAGCACGGCGTAGACGCCGAGCCGCGCGCGCAGCTTCGCGAGCTCGCGCGCGCCGTCCTCGATCACCGCGGGGTCGAAGTCGAAGACGTCGCCGGTCAGGACCAGGACGTCGGGTGCGAGGGCGTTGGCCCGCGCCACCAGACGCGCCAGCGTCGCTCCCTCCATCGCGTTGCCGATGTGGAGGTCGCTGAGCTGCACCAGGCGCAGCCCCCGAAGCCCGGGCGCGAGCCCCGGCAGCTCGACACGGATCTGCGTCTCCTCGAGGCGCCGGTGCCCCACGCCGAAGCCCCAGGCCAGGAGTCCGCCCAGCGCCGTCACGCTCGCCGTGCTGAGGCCCCGGAAGGCGGCGACGGCGGCCTGGGCGCTCCCGCCGCTCGCGCCGAGGAGCGCGCCCAGCGTGGCGAAGACGAGCCAGCAGGCCGTGACGGCTCCGCCGAGCGCGGCGGTGACGAAGCCGAGCGAGAGGTACGCGCGCACCACGCGGCGGCCCAGCCGGTGGCGGTTCCAGCGCCGGAACACCGGCACCAGGGCGACGTTGCCCGCACCGAGGCCGATCACCCAGGCGGCGGCGCTCGCGGCGTGCGGTCGCGCGCCGCCGAGCGGCACCACCCAGACCCACGCGCCGAGCGCGAACTGCATCGCGCCGAGCAGCAACGAGACGGTGGTCAGCGGACGCTCGAAGGCGATGCGACGCAGCAGGAAGCGGATCAAGGGACGCTCTCCGACCGCGCCCCCGCGCGGCGGCGCGAGGATACCTTCGATAGCCTCGCCCGTGCGATGACGGCCGATCCGAAGGTCCTCGAGGAGCGCGCGGCGCGCCTGCGGAGCTTTCTCGAGCGGAACCCGCGGGACGACACGGCGTGGTTCGGCCTCGGCCGCGCGCTCTCCGACCTCGAGCGGCCCGGCGAGGCGGCCGGCGCGTTCCGGCGCGCGGTGGAGCTCCGTCCGGACTACACGGCGGCCTGGCGCGATCTCGGCCGCGCGCTTCTCGCGGCCGGCGACGCGGTGGGCGCGAGCGACGCCCTGCGCCAGGGACTGGCCGCCGCCGATCGGACGGGCGATCTCCAGGCCGGGCGCGAGATCGAGGTCTTCCTGCGCCGCGCCACGCG
>JAWOLJ010000014.1:0-23862 GCA_033853555.1 Myxococcota bacterium | reverse complement strand
GCCGGGCGCTCCGGCGCCCGGCCCGGCTGCCGCCCCCCCCGGCCCGGGCGCCGCGCCCCTCGGCTCGGGCGCCGCGGTGGAGGACAACCTCGTCCAGCTCGACTTCAACGACGTCGAGCTGAGCGTGGTGATCGACACCATCGCCCGCTTGACGGGCAAGAACTTCATCTACGACGACCGCGTGCGGGGGCGGGTGACGATCGTCTCCCCCACCAAGATCCCGATCGCCCAGGCGTACGCCGTGTTCCAGTCGGTGCTGCAGGTGAAGGGATTCACCACGGTCCCCGGGCCCGGCGAGACCATCAAGATCATCCCGGTGCGCGACGCCAAGGAGTCGCCGGTCGAGACCGTGACGGGCGGCCGCCCCACCCCTGGCACCGACTCCTTCGTCACCCGGCTGATCCCGCTGCGCTACATCGACGCCGACGCCATCACCAACTCCTTGAAGCCGCTGGTCTCGAAGGACGCGGCGATGGTCTCCTACGCCCCCACCAACACCATCATCCTGACCGACTCCGCCTCGAACATCCGGCGCATCCTCTCGATCCTGGAGTCGATCGACGTCGAGACCTATCGCGAGGAGCTCGCGGTCATCAAGATCCAGCACGCCGACGCCGCCACCCTGGCCCAGCAGCTCGGCGACATCTACGGCGCGGACGTCGCGAGCGCCGGCGAGGGCGGCGTCGGGACGCTCCGGGCCGCGCGGGCCCGCGCGCCGATGCCCACGCCGATTCCGGGCCAGGTGCTGCCGCCGGGCGGCGGCGAGGTGCGCCGCGACCGCATCCGCCTCATCACCGACGCTCGCACCAACTCGCTGATCGTGCTGGCCTCGCGCTCGCGGCTGGACGACATCCGCCAGCTCGTGGCGAAGCTCGACGTGCCGGTCACGGGCGGGGGGCGCATCCACGTCTACTACCTGAAGAACGCCGACGCCGAGGACATGGCCGACACGCTGAACGCGATGGTGAGCGGGACGCCGCGCTCGGCGACGGGTGGAACGACCGGCGCGCGGGGCGGCACGGTGCCGGTGGCCGGCGTCCCCGCGGCCCAGGCGCAGGCGATGCGCGCGACGGTCTCCGAGCTGGCCGAGGGCGTCACGATCACCGCCGACAAGGGCACGAACTCGCTCGTGATCCAGGCCAGCCAGGAGGGCTTCAACACCCTCTCCCAGGTGATCGAGCAGCTCGACATCCGCCGGCCCCAGGTGCTGGTGGAGGCGCTCATCATGGAGGTGAACGTCAACAACAGCGAGGATCTCGGGTTCAACGGGCTCGGCCGGGTGGTGAACGGGGCCACGGACATCACCGTCGGATCGATCACGGACTCCGCGTCGAGCAGCCTCGCAGGCGCTGGAGGCATCCCGGCCACCAGCCTCGCGCCGCAAGGCGCGCTCGCGGGTCTGCTCGCCAATGCGATCCGGAATACCCTGAAGCCGGCCCTCGACGCCAACGGGCAGCCGATTCCGGGCCAGTTCGTCGGCGGCTCGCTGATCCAGGGCATCATCCGCGCCACCGCCCAGGACGGGAACGCCAACATCCTGTCCGCTCCCCACATCCTGACCTCCGACAACGAGAAGGCCGAGATCAAGATCGGAAACAACATCCCGCTGCCCTCGAGCCGCGTGCAATCGGCGCAGGGCATCACCACGCCGGTCACGCCGGGCACGACCGAGCCGAGCCTCGCCACCTCCGTCAACATCGAGCGCAAGGACATCGGCATCACGCTCGACGTGGAGCCGCAGATCACCGAAGGGGAGAGCCTGCGGCTCAAGATCACGCAAGAGGTCTCCGACGTGAACAAGTCCCTGACCGCCAGCAGCGGCTTCGATCCGAACCAGGTCGGTGTCGCCCTCTCCAACCGCAAGGTCGACAACGTCGTGGTGGTGAAGGACAACGAGACGGTGGTGATCGGCGGCCTGGTGAGCGACAACGAGCAGGAGAATGTCTCGAAGGTGCCCTGGCTCGGCGACATCCCGTTCCTCGGCTGGGCCTTCAAGACCACGAGCCGCTCGCTCGCCAAGGTGAACCTGCTGGTCTTCCTGACCCCCCACATCATCCGCGAGCCGGAGGACCTGGAGCGCCAGACGATCCGCAAGCGGGAGGAGTTCCGCCGCCGCACCGTCGAGGGCATCAACCTGACCCAGCAGCAGGCGGACGCCGAGGAGGCCAAGCGCCGCGAGGCGGTGAACTACGGCATCCCGTACGAGCCGCTCCACATCGAGAACCCGGTGCGCCGTCAGATCAAGGAGCACGAGCAGGAGTACCCGCTCCAGCGCATGAAGGAGATCGAGGAGGAGCAGTCGCAGAAGCGCGAGGCGGCCCACACGGCCGCCGAGGCCGCGCTCCACGGCCCGCGTTACGTGATCCTCGCTGCGGTCTATCGCGATCAGAAGGCCGCCACCGCCTTGCTCACCGAGCTCCTGGACGCGGGCTACGACGGCACCCTCGTCACCGCCGAGAGCGGCGGCGGCGTGCTCTACGAGATCCACCTCGGCCCCTACTCGGATCGAAAGGCCGCCGACGCCGCGGCCGACGTCATCCGGCACGCGTACGGCCTCGCGCCCACGGTCGCGATGGAGGCGCAATCGCCGTGAGCGCCGCCGCTCCGCTCGCCATGCCCGCCGAGATCGGTGGCCTGCTCCTGCGCGAGGGCCGCGTGAGCGAGGAGCAGCTCGAGGAGGCTCGCGAGCGGGCCGTCGAGACCGGCCGCTCCCTGGGAGCGGTGCTGGTGGAGCAGGGTTCGGTCTCGGAGGAGGAGATGCTGGCGGCCGTCGGCCGCGCGCTGGCGCTCCCGGTGCGGCGCGACATCCCGCTCGACGAGCTGGACGAGGCCCTGGCCGAGCGGGTGCCGATCGCGTTCGCCAAGGCCCACGGCCTCCTCCCGCTCGGCCGCGCCGAGGATGGCGCGGTGCGCGTGGCCGTCTCCAACCCGTTCGACACCGCGCCCCTCGACGACCTGCGCCTGCTCTTCGAAGGCGCCGACGTGCTGCCGGAGGTGGCGAGCGAGCGCGTGATCCTGGCCGCCATCAACCAGGTCTACGACCGCGCCGTGGGCTCGGCCGCGGAGCTGGCGGAGGACGCCGCCACCGATCTCGACGCCCTGGCCGACGAGATCAGCCACGAGCCCCAGGACCTGATCGAGGCGGCGGACGAGGCGCCGATCATCAAGCTCGTGAACTCGCTGCTCCAGCAGGCGGTGAAGGAGCGCGCGAGCGACGTGCACCTCGAGCCCTTCGAGAAGGAGATCCGGGTGCGCTTCCGGATCGACGATCTGCTCCAGGAGCCGATGAAGCCGCTCCCGCGCGCGCTCCAGTCGAGCATCACCTCGCGCATCAAGATCATGGGCGGGCTCAACATCGCGGAGAAGCGCCTGCCCCAGGACGGGCGGATCCGGCTCAAGATCGCGGGCAAGGACTACGACGTCCGTCTCTCCACCGTGCCGGTGGCCCATGGCGAGCGCGTGGTGATGCGGCTCCTGCCGCGCACCACCGAGATGCTGAACCTGGAGCGCCTGGGCTTCACCAAGGCGCAGCTCCAGATCTGGGAGCGCCTGATCGCACGGCCGAACGGCATCGTGCTGGTGACGGGCCCGACCGGCTCCGGCAAGACCACCACGCTCTACGCGGCGCTCTCCCGCATCAACACCGAGGAGAAGAACATCATCACGATCGAGGACCCGGTGGAGATCCAGCTCCCCGGCGTCGGCCAGATCGAGGTGAACCCGCGCATCGGCCTCACCTTCGCGAGCGGCCTGCGCTCGGTGCTGCGCCAGGACCCGAACGTGGTGCTGGTGGGCGAGATCCGCGACCTCGAGACCGCGGAGATCGCGATCCAGGCTTCGCTGACCGGCCACCTGGTGTTCTCGACGCTGCACACCAACGACGCTCCGGGCGCCATCACGCGGCTCGTGGACATGGGGGTCGAGCCCTTCCTGGTGGCCTCCTCGCTGGTGGCGGTGCTGGCGCAGCGGCTGGTGCGGGTGCTCTGCCCCAACTGCAAGGAGGCCTGGGAGCCGACGCCGCAGCAGCTGGCCGAGATCGGAATCGCGCGCCCCGCCAGCGTCTTCCGCCCGGTGGGCTGCGACCGGTGTCACCACACGGGCTACCGGGGCCGCCTCGGGATCTTCGAGCTCATGATGGTGGACGACGACATCCGCGGGCTCATCACCCAGCGGGTGGACGCCAAGAGCATCAAGCGCAAGGCGATGGAGAAGGGCATGCACGCCCTGCGCGCGGACGGCGCGCGCAAGGTGCTGGCGGGCCTCACCTCCGTCGCCGAGGTGCTGCGCGCCACCGAAGAAGAAGGAGTGGTGGCGCAGATCTAGGGCAAGCGGAGCGCGCCCCACCGCGGCGCTTCCCCCGCGCCGCAGCAACGAGGACCATCGGGATCGTGCCCGTCTACAGCTACAAGGGCGTCGCCACCACCGGCAAGGCGACTCGAGGCTTCGTCGACGCCGAGAACCTGCGCGCCGCGCGGGCGAAGCTGCGTCGCGACGGCGTCGTGCTGACGGAGATCCGAGAGGGCGGCGCCGCCAAGGACGCCGGCGCGGGCGCGGCTCCCTCGCGACAGCTCTCCCTCGATCGCTTCCGTCGCATCTCCGGGATGGACCTGGCGCTGGCCACCCGTCAGCTCTCGACCTTGGTGGGCGCCGGCGTGCCGCTGGTCGAGGCGCTCGGCGCGCTCACCGAGCAGGTGGAGAGCCCGCGCCTCAAGTCCGTGGTGGCGCGGGTGCGCGATCGCGTGAACGAGGGCGCGGCGCTGGCCGATGCGCTGGCCCAGGCCGGCCCCTTCTCCGACCTCTACGTCGGCATGGTACGGGCCGGCGAGGCCGGCGGCGCGCTGGAGCAGGTGCTGGCGCGGCTGGCCGACTACCTGGAGGGTCAGGTGCGCCTTCGCAACAAGGTGGGCTCGATCCTGATCTACCCGGCGGTGATGTTCCTCTTCGCGATGTTCGTGGTGGCCGCGCTGGTCACGGTGGTGCTGCCGCAGATCACCCAGCTCCTGGTGAGCCTGCACCAGCCCCTCCCCTTCTACACCCGCGCCATCATCGCGCTCTCGAACTTCGCCCGCTCGTGGTGGTGGGCCGTGGCGCTCGTGCTGGTCGCGCTGGGATTCGGCCTCCGCGCCGCGGTTCGGACCGAGCGGGGCGCCCTGGTCTACGACCACTGGAAGCTCCGGCTGCCGATCGTCGGCCGCATGAGCCGTCTCCTCGCAGTGTCGCGCTTCACCCGCACGCTCTCGACCCTGCTCTCGGGGGGGATCCCGATCGTGCGATCGCTCGACATCGCGAAGCACGTCGCCAACAACCGCGTCATGGGCGCGGCGATCGACGTAGCCAAGGAGAGCGTGATCGGCGGCGCCGGCCTGGCGAAGCCGCTGCGCGCGAGCGGGCACTTCCCTCCGCTCGTCACGCACATGGTGGAGGTGGGCGAGCAGAGCGGCGAGCTCGAGTCCATGCTCGCCAAGGTGGCGGAGACCTACGACGAGCAGGTCGAGACCACCATGACGCGGGTCACCGCGCTCCTCGAACCGCTCCTGATCCTGCTGATGGTGGGGCTCGTGCTCTTCATCATCCTGGCCACCCTGGTCCCCCTGCTCAACATCACGTCCGCGCTCAAGTGAGAGGAGAGCCCGACATGTTCCGTGGGAACGCCGACGAACCCGCCCTCGCCGCCCGGAGCGTCCGCCATCGACGCACGGCCCGGAGGGACGGCTTCACGCTGATCGAGATCATGGCCGTGGTGCTGATCATCGGGCTCCTGGTCACGATCGTCGGAGTCAACATCTTCGCGCAGGTGGACAAGGCGCGGGTCGGCGCCGCCAAGACGCAGATCAAGCAGCTCGAGGGCGTGCTCGAGGTGTATCGCCTGGACAACGCCCGCTACCCGACGACGGAGCAGGGCCTGGATGCGCTGGTCCACAAGCCCACCGGCGAGCCGCAGCCTCGCAACTACCCGCCCGAGGGCTACCTGCAGGGCGGCAAGGTGCCGCTCGATCCCTGGGGCAACGCCTACCAGTACGCCGCCCCGGGGCAGCACAACCCCTACTCCTTCGACCTCTGGTCCTACGGCGCCGACGGCCAGGCCGGCGGCCAGGGCGTGAACGCCGACATCGGAAACTGGGCCGAAGAGAGCGGCCAGGGTTGAGGACGCCGCGCCGCCGGGCTCCGATTCGCGCGCGCCCGCGGAGCCCGGGCTTCACGCTGATCGAGCTCCTGGCGGTGGTGCTGATCATCGCGCTCATGGCCGGGCTGGTGATGCCGCGAATGAGCGTGCGCTCGGGCCGCCTGGTGCGGGAGGAGGCGCGACGGCTCGGCGCGGATCTCGAGTACGCGCGCCAGCAGACCCTGGTGACGGGGATCCCTCACCGCGTCTTCATCGATCTCGAGGGCGAGGCCTGGCGCGTGGAGTGGTACGTGACCGAGGCCGAGGCCCTGGGCCTGCCGCAGGACCCTGCGGCGGCGCCGGCGGCGGCGTCCGGCGACGACGAGGAGCCCGACCTCGCGCCGCCGCAGGGAGCCAAGCGCGAGTTCCTGCCCGTCCCGAGCGAGCTCGGGCGCGTGGAGGGCCTCGAGCGCGAGATCCATTTCGCCGAGGTGCGCACGGCGACCGCTCGCGTCACGTCGGGCAACGTGGTGGTGGCGTTCGCCCCGGACGGGACGGCCGATCCCACCTCGATCGTGCTGACGGACGAAGACGGCCACCGCGTGGTGGTGGACGTGGAGCCCCTCGAGGACAGCGTGAGGATCCACAATGACGACACGAAGTAGCGTCGCCGGAGCGGAGCGCAGACGAGCGGGCTTCACGCTGCTCGAGGTGCTGGCCGCGGTCCTGATCCTCGGGGTGTGGTTCACGGTGCTGGGGGGTGCGGCGATCCAGGGTCTGCACGCCGAGGGCGAGGCGGCGCACCGGCTGCGGGCGGAGATGATCGCCGACGCGCGGATGAGCGACCTCGAGGGCGCGGCCCAGGTCGGTGCGCTCCCGGCGATCGGCGACGACCAGGCCCAGGAGGACGAGTTCGAGATCCACACCCGGGTGGCGGCGCTCGACCTGCCGACCGTGACGGAGGCGGCGCTGGCGGGTGGCGTCGCTCCCGCGGGCGCCGGGGGCGGCACCGCGAGCCCCGGCAACGCCCCGGGCGCGACCGGAAGCTCGGGCTCGTCGGGCGCCGCGAGCTCCTCGGGCGCTGCGGGGAGCGGCGCGCAGGCGCTCGCGAGCCGACTGGCCGCCCAGCGCGCCGCGCAGGGCGGGAGCTTCCCGGGCCTCGCCGGGCGGAGCCGGACCGGGGGCATGGCCGGCGCGAGCAGCGGCACGAGCGCCGGCACCCCGAGCGGCGCGACGGGCGCCGCCGCAGGGACCACGCCCGCCGCCCCCCTGCCCGCCAACGCCTCGTTCTTCGCGCCGACACCCGGTGGTGATGCCCCGCCGCTGCGCCAGCTCCAGGTCGAGGTGGTATGGGGGGACCCCGGGAACCAGCGCTCGGTGGTGCGCACCAGCTACGCGCTCGACTCCCAGGCCGCGGCGCCCCTGCTCCAGGCCCTCGACCAGGCCGCGCAGGCGGCCGAGGCCGCCGCCCCGACCGAGTCGCCGAGCTCGCCGGACGGCACGTCGCAGCCCTCGACGCCGGGCGAGGAGCCGGAGGCCGGCCAATGAGCCCGCGGCGCTCCGCGCACTCGAAGGGCTTCACGATGATCGAGCTCCTCGCCGCGATGGGGCTCACGCTCCTGGTGGTCACGGTGGCCGTGACCTACTACCGCCAGTTCTCGCGCTCGAGCGCCCACGCGACGGAGCAGCTGCGGGAGGAGCGCCGCGCCGCGAGCCTTCTCGACCGGGTGGCTCGCGACCTCGAGGGAACGATCCTGATGGTCAAGCCGGACGACGTGGATCCGCTGGCCTTCCCCTGGGTGTTCTTCGCCGAGTCCCGCCAGGGTGCCGGCGCGGACCGACTCCTCTTCGTGTCGCGCCGCTGGACCCAGCGGGCGAGCGACGTCCCGGAGTCGGATCTCGACCGCATCGCCTACTCGCTGGTGCAGGACGCGGACGGGACCCTCACGCTGCTGCGCTGGTCGGAGCCCGGACTGCCGCAGAGCCTGGAGCGCGACATCCCGCCTCCGGACGCTCCGGGCAACCTCGTGCTGGCGCGGGGGCTCGCGGGCTTCGGCGTGCGATTCCTGGACGACGGCGGGCAGTGGAAGAGCGAGTGGGACTCCTCCCAGATCGTGGACGCGAGCAAGCTCCCGCTCGCGGCGGAGATCCAGGTGGCGCTCGCACCGTCGCCCGACGCAGCCCCCGGCACCCCCCCGAGCGGCCCGTACGTACGCCACGTCTGGCTCCCGCTCCGCCCGCTCGACATGGCGTTCCTGACCGGCCAGAAGCCCGAGCCCGGTCCCGGAACGAGCCAGCCGGACGACCAGTCGGGCGATCAGCCGGGCCAGTGCGTGACGGTCGCCCAGTGCCTCGCGCGGAACCCGGGTCTCCTGGACGGAACCGGCGTCTCCCAGGCCGTGATCCAATCCATCGCCAACCAATGCTTCTCGGGCTACGCCGCGAGCTTCCCGGGCGTGCAGGGCTGCCAATGAGGACGAGCCCGCCGCTGCGGCGTCACGAGCAGGGCGTGGTGCTGGTGCTGGTGCTGGTGGTGGGGCTGCTCCTGACGGCCGGGATCGCGACCTTCATGCGGCGCGCCACGGTGGACGCGATCCTGGTGCGACACCGCGACGACGCGGCGCGGGCCGACGCGCTGGCGCGAGGCGGAGTGCGGCTGGCGCAGGTGCTGCTGCTGGAGGACCGCCTCCAGGAGGCCCGGAACGGCCTCTCGATCGAGAGCGAGGCGGACCCCTGGGCGCTGCTCTCGGGGGTGGCGATCCCGGTGTCCGACGACGGCGCCACCTTGCGCCTGCGGATCGAGGACGCCGGCGCGAAGCTCGATCTGAACGCGCTGGTCGCGCAGGGCAAGCCCATCGGCGACGGCAACAAGGCCGAGCTCTTCCTCACCGCGGCGCTGCAGCGCGTGATCGACCAGATGCCGGGGAAGAAGGAGGACAAGCGCTACGACGCCAGCGATCTCGCGCGCAACCTCCTCGACTGGATGGACGCCGACGACGTCCGGATCGCCGGCGGAGCGGAGTCGGACCTCTACGCCCGGCGCGATCCGCCGGTGACGCCGCCCAATCGGCCGCTCCTCTCGCTGGACGAGCTGCGGCAGGTCGCCGGCTTCGATGGCCGCCTGGTGGACGCCCTCGCCGACTACGTCACGGTCTATCCCTACGGCAAGGGCGGCGGGATCAATCCCAATACCGCCCCGCCCCACGTGCTCGGGTTGCTGTACCACGGCGTGGGCGCCGATCTGCGCCTCGTCACCCCGGACGAGGTCGGCGCGATCCTGAAGGCGCGCGACAAGGGCGACCTGATCTGCGCCGACGACGCGGCCAACCCCGCCTGCACCCGCAAGATCGGGGAGCTCGTGACGGGGGAGATCTTCCCGCCGCCGAGCTTCGTCTCGAACGTCTTTCACGTGGTGGCGGAGGCGCACGTGGGCGAGATCCGCCGCACGACCGACGCCTGGGTGGACCGCTCCAGGCCGAGCCGGCCGCTGCTCCTGGCCTGGCGCGTGCGGTAAGGTTGGCGCGCGTGGAGATCAGCCTCCGCAGGATCCTCGGCCTCGACCTCGGCAGCCACTCGGTGAAGGCGGTGGAGCTCCGCCAGACACTCCGCGGCGTCGATGTGCTGCAGATGCGGGCGCTGCCCCAGGAGCCCGCGTCGCCGGGGGAGGGATCGCCCGTCGGTGGCTCCTTCTCGGCGCGCCTGCGCGAGTTCCTGCGCCTGCACAAGCTCCCCACCGAATGGGTGGTCGCGGCGCTCGAGGGCGATCGGCTGTCGAGCCGGCGCCTCTCCCTGCCTTTCCGCGACCGCCGCCGCGTGGCCCAGGCCGTGCCCTTCGAGGTGGAGGGGCTGGTGCCCTTCCCGCTGGAGGAGCTCCTCGTCGACTGGGAGATCGTGGGCGGCGACGCCAGCCGGAGCGAGGTGGCCGCCATCGTGGTCCAGCGGGCCGAGGTGGCCCGCACGCTGGACGGGCTTCGCGAGGCGGGAATCGACCCGCGGATCCTCGAGGCCGAGGGGCTCGCGCTCGCCAACCTGGCGGCGTTGGCGCCGCTCTCCGGGACGCGCGTGCTGCTCGACGTGGGGCATCGCAAGACCACGCTCTGCGTGCTGCGCGACGGGAAGGCCGTCGCCGCACGCACGCTCCGCGTCGCCGGCTTCGCCGTGACCCAGGCCCTCGCCCGCGAGCGCGGGATCTCCGAGAGCGACGCCGAGCGCGTGAAGTGCGAGTCCGGGGTCTTCGGCGTGCGCGGCCGGCCCGACTCGGCCGCGGCCCTGGCGGTGCTCGATCGGCTGGCGCGGGAGATCGTGCGTACGCTGGCCGGACTCGAGGGCGCGCTCGGCGGGCCGGCGGTGGAGCAGGTTCACGAGATCACGCTCTTCGGCGGGAGCGCCCGGCTGCACCGGCTCGACGAGGTGCTGGCGGAGCGGACCGGCCTGCCCGCGGCGCGGCTCTCCTTTCCGCCGGGCGGAGCCGGCAGCGCGCTCCTCGCCGCGGGCGATCCGCTGCTCTTCGCGCCGGCGCTGGCGCTCGCGCTGCGCGGCTCCTTCCAGGCGCGCACGCGCATCAACTTCCGGCAGGACGAGTTCGCGCCGCGCCTCGATCTGCGGGAGATCCGGCGGGAGCTCTCCTGGACCACGCGCCTGGCCGGGCTGGCGCTGCTCCTGTTCGCCCTCTCGCTCGGGAGCTCGATCTTCGTCGAATCGCGCCGCGCCCACGCCGCCGAGACGCGCCTCGCGGCGGTGTATGGCGCGGCCTTCCCGGGTCGACCGGTGCCCGGGGACGTGCTCCAGGCCATGCGCGACGCGGTGCGCTCGGCGCACGAGCGCGCCGACTTCCTCGGGGTCTATCGCGGCAACCTCTCGGCGCTCGATCTCCTGACCGAGATCTCCGCCCGCGTGCCGGCCGACCTCGACGTGGTGTTCGAGGAGCTCAGCATCGATCGCCAGGTGATCCTGATCCGGGGCTACTCCAAGAGCTTCGAAGCCGTGGACCGCCTGAAGAGCGAGCTCTCGAAGTTCGCTCCGTTCTCGGAGATCAAGGTGAGCGAGATCCAGGCCGACCCCAAGCGAGGGGGCAAGAGCTTCAGCGTGACGATCAGCCTGTCCAAGGTCGGCGAGGGAGCGACGGGATGAACGAGCTCTGGGCCCGGCTGCGCGCCGCCACGGCGGACCTGGCGCCGCGCGAGCGCCTGCTGGTGGGAGCGGCGGGCGGACTGCTCGCGCTGGTGCTGCTGTACCTGATCGGCGTGCGGCCCTTCCTGCTCTGGCGCGACAGCGCGCGCGCACGGGCCGACGCAGCCGGGCAGGAGCTCCAGGCGGTGATGCGCCTGCGCGAGGACTACGACGAGGTCAACGGCCGGCTCGCGGCGGTCGAGGGCCGGATCCAGCAGGGCCCACGCGGCAACATCTTCACCACGCTGGAGAGCCTTGCGACACAGAATGCGGTGAAGGTGGACTCGATGGAGCCGCAGGCCGCCTCCTCGAGCAAGCGCTACCGCGAGACCCGGGTGCAGGTGGTGCTGAAGGGCGTGACGCTGGCCCAGGTGGTGAGCTACCTGCAGGGGATCGAGTCGGCGCCGCAGGTGCTCTCCGTGAAGTCGCTGCACCTGCGCACGCGCGCCGACAAGCCCGAGCTCATGGACGTGACCTTCACCGTCTCCTCCTTCGAGCCGGTCTGAGTGGAGGCCTTCGCCATGGCGTCCTCCCGGCCGGAGATGCGCTGAATGCCGGCGCGGCCCGGGTCCCGGCCGGGCGCCGCGGCCGCGGCGCGTCCGAGCCTCCCGGCGGGCGTGCGGCGCCTCGGCCTGATCGCCGCCGCCCTGGTTCTGACGACGTTCTTCTTCGTGCTGAGCTTTCCCTGGGATCGCCTGGGCGAGAGCACCGCGGCGCGCATCGGCGCGTTGATCGGCGCCGACGTCGCCGTCGGGCACCTGGGCACCACCTGGCTCCCCCTCCCCGGGTTCCGCGCCTCGGGCGTGCGCGTCCGCTGGTCCGACGGACGCAACCTCGAGCTCGACCAGGCGAGCGTGCGCCCGGCCTTCTCGCTCGCCTGGCTGCGCGGTCGGCCGGCCTTGTACGTGGGTCTCGCAGCACCGCTCGGGAGCGCGCGGGGCACGCTGGTACCCGCCGGTCCGCCGGCCTTCGCCGGGCACCTCGGCGTGCCCGCCCTGGCGCGGCTCCCGCTCCAGCGCTTCGCCCCGGACCTCGCGCTGGACGGACGCGCCGAGGCCCAGGTGGACCTGCGCCTGCTCCCCGATGGCCCGCGTGGCGAGGCCCGCGTCGAGGCGCGCGACGGCTCGATCGCGCTGCCGGGAGTGGTGGTGGCTCTGCCCTACACGAGCGTGCGCGGGGACCTCGGATTCACCGACGCGGCCCTGGTGGAGGTTCGCTCGTTCAGCCTGGAAGGACCGATGCTCTCGGCCGACGTCAAGGGGAGCGTGGGGCGCGCGCCGACGCTCCAGCTCGCACCCCTGGACCTCGAGCTCCACGTGCAGGTGCGCGATGCCTCGCTGCGTCCGATGCTCGCGGGCGCCGGCCTTCGCCTCGGACCCGACGGCAGCGCAACGGTCCACCTGCGCGGCACCCCGCAGCGGCCGCTGGTCCAGTGAAGGCGGCGCCGACGATGAGCGCCGACGCCCTGCAGAAGCTCTTCAAGACCCTGGCCGATCCGACCCGGGTGCGCATCCTCGCGCTGCTCGAGCGCGAGGAGCTCGCCGTGCAGGAGCTGATGGACGTGCTCGGGATGGCGCAGTCGCGCGTGTCGCGACATCTCGGGATCCTGCGCGAGGCCGGGCTCCTGCGCGACCGGCGGGACGGGACCTTCGTCTACTACCGCTTCGCGAGCTTTCCCGACGAGCGCTGGCGCGAGGCCTGGTCGCTGGCGCGGCGGAGCCTGGCGGACGATCCCGTGCTCCAGCGCGACGGCGAGGCGCTCGGTCGCGTGCTCGAGTCGCGCGCCGCGCGCGCCCGCGCCTTCTTCGACGCCGTGGGGCCGGAGTGGGACGCCCTGCGCAAGATCCTGAACGACGACGCCCTGCGCGCGCGGGCCGTGTCCCGCCTGGTGCCGCCCGGGCTTCGCGTGGCCGACGTGGGCACCGGGACCGGCATCCTGGCGCTGGAGCTGGCGAGGCTCGGCCTCTCCGTGGTCGCGATCGACCACTCTCCCCGCATGCTCGAGGCGGCGCGCGAGAAGCTCGCGCGGGAGGGCGTCTCCGGCGTCGAGCTTCGCGCCGGCGAGGCGGGCGCGCTCCCGCTCGAAGACGGGGAGATGGACGCGGCCTTCGCCCACATGGTGCTCCACTACGTCCCGTCGCCCCCCGATGCCTTGCGCGAGATGGCCCGCGTGGTGAAGCCCGGTGGGAGCGTGGTGTGGGTGGACTTCGTGCGACACGACCGCGAGTGGATGCGCCAGGAGCTCGGAGTGCTCTGGCTCGGCTTCGCCGAGGAGGAGGTGCGGAGCTGGCTCGGCGACGCGGGGCTCGAGGACCTGCGGATCGAGACCGTGGCTCCGCTCTCCGCCGGGCGCGACCTCCCCGCGACCTTCATCGCCTCGGCGCGCCGCCCCCGCGCCGCGAGCCAGCCGCACTAGCCCGGGATGGCCCTGCACGCGGTCCTCTTCGATGCCGCCGGGACGCTGATCCGCCTGCGCAGGCCGGCGGGTGACACCTACGCGCGTCGGATGCGGGAGTTCGGGGTCGCGCTGCCCGCGGCACGGCTCGACGAGGCCTTTCATCGCGTGCTGCGCGCGGCGCCACCCATGGTCTTTCCGCACGCCACCGCCGCGGAGATCCCCGCGCTCGAGCGGGGCTGGTGGCGCGAGGTGGTGCGCCAGACGCTGCGGGCCACCGACGGGACGGCGCGGCTCCGCGACTTCGACGCCTGCTTCGAAGCGCTCTTCGCGGACTTCGCCAGCGCCACCGCCTGGGAGGCGGCGCCGCGGGCGCGCGAGGTGCTCGACACGCTGCGGCGGCGCGGCCTGCGTCTCGGCGTGGTGTCGAACTTCGATCACCGGCTCCCCGCCCTGCTGGAGGCCCTCGATCTGGCCGCCCCGCTCGAGCTCGTGCTGCTGCCGGGCGAGGCGAGGGCCGCGAAGCCCGATCCGCGGATCTTCGCGCTGGCGTTGGAGCGCCTCGGCGTGGCGGCGTCCGCGGCGCTCTACGTGGGCGACGACGCGGACCACGACGTGGCCGGCGCCCGGGCCGCGGGGCTGCGGGCGCTCCAGGTGGGGCCGGCTGCTACGCTCGCCGAGCTGCCCCGGACCCTGGAGGACGCCCCGCCCGCATGAACGACGCCAAGGCCCCCTCGCCGCTCCCCGTCCGCTTCTTCCGCGATCGCTTCGGCCTGGACGAGCCGGCCCTCACCCGTCTGCTCGGGACGGCGCTCGAACGCCGCGTCGACCACGCGGACCTCTTCTTCGAGTACTCCACCGACGACTCCGTGGTGCTGGAAGAGGGCCTGGTGAAGAGCGGCGATCGCCATCTGGTGCAGGGCGTCGGCGTGCGCGTGCAGGCCGGCGAGAAGCAGGGCTACGCCCACTCCGACGAGATCACCCCCGAGAGCGTGCGCCTCGCGGCGGCCACCGCCCGGGCCGTGGCACAGGAGGCGGGTCGGCCGGGCAGCGTTCCGGTACGCAGCGCGGCGTCGGCGCGCGATCTCTATCCGGTGGCGACCCCGCCGACCGACGTGCCGGTGGAGCGGAAGGTGGCGCTGCTGGGCGAGATCGACGCCTACGCGCGAGGCCTCGATCCGCGCGTCAAGCAGGTGATGGCGAGCGTGGTGTCGCAGCAGCGGATCGTGCTGGTGGCGGCGAGCGACGGCACGCTGACGGGCGACGTGCGGCCCCTGGTGCGCCTGAACGTCCAGGTGATCGCTGCCTCCGGAACGCGGCGCGAGGTCGGCTACCAGGGCATGGGCGGGCGTTGCGAGCTGGCCGCGGTGATGGAGCCCGAGGCCTGGCGTCCGCTGGTGGCGGAGGCCGTGCGCGTGGCCACGCTCAACCTGGCGGCCGAGCCCTGCCCGGCGGGGACGCTGGACGTGGTGCTCGGTCCGGGCTGGCCCGGCGTGCTGCTGCACGAGGCGGTGGGCCACGGCCTCGAGGGCGACTTCAACCGCAAGGGCACCTCGGCCTTCGCCGGCCGCCTGGGCCAGCGCGTCGCGGCCCCGGGCGTCACGGTGGTGGACGACGGCACGCTTCCCGGCCGGCGCGGCTCGCTCAACGTCGACGACGAGGGCACGCCCACCCGCCGCAATGTGCTGATCGAGGACGGCATCCTGCGCGGCTACCTGCAGGACCGGCTGAACGCGCGGCTGATGGGGATGGAGCCGACGGGAAGCGGGCGGCGCGAGAGCTTCGCCCACCTGCCCATGCCGCGCATGACCAACACCTTCATGCTGGCCGGACGCGACGACCCCGCGGACATCATCCGCTCGGTCCGGCGCGGCCTCTACGCGGTCTCCTTCAGCGGCGGCCAGGTGGACATCACGAGCGGGAAGTTCGTGTTCAGCGCGAGCGAGGCCTATCGGATCGAGGACGGGCGCATCGGGGCGCCGCTCAAGGGGGCGACACTCATCGGGAACGGGCCCGACGTGCTGCTGCGCGTCTCGCGCATCGGCCACGATCTCGAGCTCGACCGCGGCGTCGGCACCTGCGGCAAGGACGGCCAGAGCGTGCCGGTGGGGGTGGGGCTTCCGACCCTTCGCGTGGATGCGCTCACGGTCGGAGGCACCGAGGGATGAGCTCGGCCCTGCAGCCCCTGGACGTGGTGGAGCGCGCGCTGGCCCGCGCGCGCGGCGCCGGCGCCGCGGCGGCGGATGCCCTGCTGGTGGAGGGGGAGAGCTCCGAGGCGCGGGTGCGCGGCGAGGAGATCGAGTTCGTGACGCAGGCGCGCGAGCGGACCCTCGGGATCCGCGCGTTCGTTGCGGGCCCGAATGGCCTGCGCGTGGCCGTCACCTCCACCAGCGACCTCGCCCCGGAGGCGGTGGAGCGCATGGCGGACGAGACCGTGGCGCTGGCCCGCGCCACCGCCGCGGACCCGCACGCCGGGCTGCCCGCCGACGGCTTCGCCACGGAGACTCCGGACCTCGGGCTCTTCGATCCCGGCGATCGCGCGGTCTCGATCGAGGCCCGGATCGCCGAGGCCCGGCGCGCCGAGGCCGCGGCCCGCGCCGCCGACCCGCGCATCACCAACAGCGAGGGCTCGCAGGTCTCCTCCGAGCTCCACTCCGTCGCGTATGGCACGAGCACCGGCTTCCGCGGCAGCTACCAGGCCGCCTCCCACGGCCTCTTCTGCGAGCCCCTGGCGAGCGACGGCCGCGGCATGCAGCGCGACTGGTGGATGACCGCGGCGCGTCGGCTCGCGGACCTGGAGGACGCCGCCGCGGTGGGCCGACGCGCGGCCTCTCGCGCGCTCCGCCGGCTCGGCGCCCGCCGCGTGCCGACCTGCGAGGTGCCGGTGATCTTCGATCCGCTGACCGCGCGGAGCCTCCTCGGGCATCTCCTCGCCTGCGTCTCGGGCTATGCGGTGTATCGCGAGGCCTCGTTCCTGGCAGGCCGCCTCGGCGAGCGGGTGGCGAGCCCGGCCGTCACCGTGGTGGACGACGGGCGCCTTCCCGGAGGGCTCGGGAGCCGCCCCTTCGACGGGGAGGGTCAGTCCGCTCGACGCACGATGGTGTTGAACGGGGGAGTTCTCGAGGGCTGGCTCCTCGACTGCTACTCCGCGCGCAAGCTCGGGCTGCGCTCCACGGGCAACGCGTCCCGCGGCGCGGGGAGCGCGCCGGGCGTGGGTCCCACGAACCTCTGGCTCGAGCCCGGGAGCGCTTCCCTGGAGGAGCTGATCGCGGCCACGCCGCGCGGCCTCCTGGTCACGGAGCTGATCGGCCACGGCTTCAATCCGGTGACCGGCGACTACTCGCGCGGAGCGGCGGGCCTGTGGATCGAAGGCGGACGCGTGGTGCACCCGGTGGAGGAGATCACGATCGCGGGCCAGCTCGGCGAGATGCTCTCCGCGATCGACGCGGTGGGAAGCGATCTCCTGCGCCTCGGCGCGGTGGCCGCGCCCTCGCTCCGGGTGGCGCGCATGACGGTGGCCGGTGAGTAGCGCGGAGCCGGCGGCGACCCCGCTCCTCGGGGTCCGGCTGGCCTCGGTGGACGCGTGGTCCGAGCGCGTCGCGGTCGCCCTCGGCATGAACCCCGGGATCTTCACCGGCCCGGGCACCAACACCTACCTGGTAGGGCGCGGCCGACACCGCATCCTGCTCGACACGGGACAGGGTCGACCCGAGTACCTCCCCGTGCTGGAGCGCGCGCTCGAGCGCGCGGGCTGCGAGGGCATCCAGGAGATCGTGCTGACCCACGGGCACCCGGACCACACGGGCGGTCTCGCCGACGTGCTGCGCCGCTTCGGCTCGCTGCGCGTCTCGAAGCTCGTGGTGCCCGAGGACGCCGGCCTCGCGCCCGCCCTGGCTCCGTTGCGGGACGGCGACGTGGTGGAGACCGAGGGCGCGCGGCTGCGGGCGCTCTTCACGCCCGGCCACGCGCCCGATCACCTCTGCTTTCTGCTGGAAGAGGAGAACGCGCTGTTCTCGGGCGACAACGTTCTGGGCGTGGGCACCACGGTGATCCCGGAGGACGGCGGCGACCTCGCGGACTACCTGGCGTCGCTCGAGCGCCTGCTGGCCCTGGCCCCCGGACGCATCTACCCCGCTCATGGCCCTTGCATCGAGGACGGGCCGGCGAAGCTCCGCGAGTACCTCGCCCATCGCCGCCTGCGCGAGGAGCAGATCCTCGCCGGTCTCGTGGCAGGACCGACCCGGGTGCCGGAGCTCGTGGAGCGGATCTACACCGACGTGCCCCGCGTGCTGCATCCCGCCGCCGCGCACTCGGTGGCCGCCCATCTGCGCAAGCTCGAGCGCGAGCGTCGGGTACGCCGAGACGATCCCGCTGCGTCGCCCCTGGCCGCGCGCTGGCGCCTCTCGTGAGCCATCCGCTCCTGGCGCGCCTCGCGAGTCACGATCCGGGCGAGCGGCGCGCGGCCTGCCTCGCCGCCGTCGACGACCCGTCCGCCGTCCTCCTGCTGGAGGACCTCGCGCGCGCGCTCGGCGACCCGGTGAACGCCGTCTCGCGCACGGCCTCGGACGCGCTGGTGCGGCTGGCGTCGCGACATCGGGAGGTGGAGGAGGCGCTGCGGGGAGCGCTGCGCGGCGACGACGCGCGACGACGCTTCGGGGCAGCCTACACCCTCGCGCGTCTGCGGCCCCCGAGCCCGCAGCTCCTCCCGGCCGCGGTGGAGGCGCTGGCGAGCCCGGACGGCGACGTGCGCTGGGCCGCCGCGCGGCTGCTGGTGGACATGGGCCGCCTGCACGGCGAGGTGCTGGGCGTGCTCCTCGGGCTCGCGGCGGCGGCGGAGTCGCCGCTGGTGCGACGGATGGCCGCCTTCGCCCTGCGCGAGCTCGCTCCGGATCGTCCCGAGGCCGCGCGCACGCTGCTCCAGGCGAGCCGCGACGCGGACCGCGACGTGCGCCGTGCGGCCACGACCGCGCTCGGCGGCCTGCTCGATCCCCCACGCGAGGTGGCGGCGCGGCTGGTGGAGGCGCTCGGCCGCGACCCCGACCCCGGCGTGCGACGCATCGCCGCGGTGACGCTCGGCGAGATCGGCGCCGAGCGGCCCCAGGCCCTGCCCGAGGGCGCGCTCGAGGCGCTCCGCCGCGCGCACGGCGAGCCCGAGGACGCGAGCCTGCGGCGGGCCGCAGCGCGGGCGCTGGAGCGGCTCGGCCTTCTCGGTCTCGCGCGAGGAGGCGCATGACGGACGCACGCAACGTTCTCGCCAGCGGAGGCTCGGGCGCCCTCGGGCGTGCCGTGGTGCGAGCGTTCCTCGAGGCCGGCGATCGCGTGACGGTCCCCTGGGTGGTGGAGGCGGAGCGCGAGGCGCTCGAGCGCGAGGAGGCCGCGGCCCTGCGCGACGGGCGCCTGCGGCTCGTCGCGGCCGACGTGTCCGATGCGCCGGGTGCCGCCGCCGCGGCCGCCGCCGGCGAGCCGGTGGAGGTGCTGGTGAACGGCGTCGGAGGCTTCGCGGGCGGCTCCCCGATCCATGAGACGTCGCTCGAAGTCTGGGACCGGATGTACCGGATCAACCTGCGGACGGCGGTCGCGCTGACCCGGGCCGTCCTCCCCGGGATGCTGGCGCGCGGCCGCGGGGTGGTGCTGAACGTGGCCTCGCGCGCGGCGCTCGAGCGCCCGCCGGGCCTCGCCGCCTACGCGGCCTCGAAGCAGGCGATCCTCGTGCTCACCGAGACCCTCCAGAAGGAGGTGGCGGAGCGCGGCATCCGCGTGAACGCCGTGGTCCCCACCACGATCGACACGTCGGCCAACCGCGCCGCGATGCCGCAGGCGGACTTCCGGCTGTGGACACCGCCCGAGCGGATCGCCGCGGTCCTCCTCTTCCTCGCCAGCGACGCCGGCTCGACGGTGCGGGGCGGCGCGATCCCGGTATGAGCAGGGCCGCCGACGGCCTGCGCATCGTCTCCTGGAACGTGAACGGGCTGCGCTCCTGCGGAGAGAAAGGCTTCGCCTCGGTGCTCGCGCGCTCCGGCGCGACGCTCTTCGGTGTGCAGGAGGTGCGTGCAGCCGAGGCGTCGCTTCCGGCGGCGCTCGCGCGGCCGCGCGGCTGGCACTCGTCGTTCTTCCCGGCCGAGCGCCCGGGCTACAGCGGCGTCGGTCTCTACAGCCGCCTCTCTCCCGACACGCTCGAGACCAGGCTCGGCGAGGCGCGCTTCGACGTGGAGGGGCGCCTCCAGGTCGTGCGCCTCGGCGGCCTCGTGGTGGCCAACGTCTACTTTCCGAACGGCAGCGGGAAGGAGCGCGACAACTCCCGCGTGCCCTTCAAGCTCGAGTTCTACCGCGCACTCTTCGAGCGGCTCGAGCCCCTGCGCCGCGGCGGCGCGCCCGTGCTGGTGATGGGTGACTTCAACACCGCCCACCGCGAGATCGACCTCGCGCGCCCCCGCGAGAACCAGAAGACGAGCGGCTTCCTGCCCGAGGAGCGGGCGGAGCTGGAGCGCTGGATCGGCGCCGGCTGGACCGACGCCTTCCGCCGCTTCCAGCCGGGCCCCGGACATTACACCTGGTGGAGTCAGCGCTGGGGCGTGCGGGAGCGCAACGTGGGCTGGCGCATCGACCACGTGCTGGCCTCGGAGGGCGCGCTTCCCTTCCTGCGCGACGCGTGGCATCGTCCCCGGATCATGGGCTCCGACCACTGCCCCGTCGGAGTGGACCTCGATCCCGCCGTCCTGCGCGTGAAGCTCGCGACGCCGCGCCGCCGTCCGGGCCGCGCGAAATGACGGAGCTGGCGTCGGTCCTCGCGCTCGGGTTCCTGCTGGGCGTGCGCCACGCTACCGACTCCGACCACGTCGTGGCCGTGACCACGATTCTCTCCCGCGAGCCCACACTCCGGCGCGCGATGCAGGTGGGTGCGCTCTGGGGCCTCGGGCACGGTGTCACGGTCTTCCTGGTAGGCAGCGCGATCGTGCTCGGGGGCCTCGTGGTGCCGCCGCGTCTCGCGCTCGGGCTCGAGCTCGCAGTGGGCGCGATGCTGGTGCTCCTCGGCGGGCTCAACCTCGTGGCAGTCTGGCCCGGCCTTGCACCCGAGCTGGCGGCTCGGGCCCCGCACCCCCACCAGGCGAGCGAGCCCCGGCTTCTCCTGCGACCGCTCGGAGTCGGGCTCGTGCACGGCCTCGCTGGCTCCTCGGCCGTCGCGCTCCTCGTCCTCACCACGATCCGCGAGCCCTTCTGGGCCGCTGCGTACCTCGTGGTCTTCGGGATCGGCACGCTCCTTGGAATGGTCGCGATCTCCCTCGGGATCGCGCTCCCCTTCCGTAGCCGCATCGCCTCGCCGCGCTGGAGCCGGCCCCTCACCGCCGCTTCGGGCGCGCTGAGCCTGGGCTTCGGCGCCTTCCTGGTCTACCAGATCGGGTTCGTGGAGGGGTTGTTGCGGAGGGTGGCGCGGTAGGCCTCGTGGTGAAGCGATGCGGCAAGACGCGGGTACGAGCCGGTGCTCTTGCTCGCTCTCCATCGGCGCGAGATCCGCTGGTACTTCTGCCTGATGCGCGGCGACTACGTCGTATTGCGACGACGGCCAGGAGGCTTCTACTCGTACGACCCCGGTTCTTGAGGCGCCGCGAGCTTCGGCCAGCGACCCTTCAGCCCCCCGCCTGCCGCGCCGGATCCAGCAGCCGCGCCAGCTCCTCCGCCGGTAGCACGCCCTTCTCCAGGCATAGCGCCCGCACGGTACGGCCGGTGGTGGCGGCCTCCTTGGCGAGAGCGGCGGCGGCGTCGTAGCCGATGGCGGGCACCAGCGCCGTCACCAGGGCGAGGCTCCCCTCCACCAGCGCCTCGGCCCGGGCGCGATCGGCCTGCAGGCCGTCGAGACACCTCTCCACGAAGACGTTCGAGACGTTCGCGAGGAGCCGGATCGATTCGAGGAGGTTGCGCGCGATCAGCGGGAGGAAGACGTTGAGCTGGAGCTGGCCGGAGAGGCCGGCGACGGCGATGGCGGCGTCGTTTCCCACCACCTGGGCACAGACCTGTGTCACGGATTCGCAGATCACCGGGTTGACCTTGCCCGGCATGATCGAGGACCCGGGCTGGATCTCGGGGAGCCTGAGCTCGGCGAGACCGCAGCGCGGTCCGGATGCCAGGAGGCGCAGGTCGTTCGCGATCTTGAAGAGCGAGACTGCAACCGTCTTGAGCGCTCCGCTCGCCTCCACGGCGGCGTCGCGGGCGCCCTGGGCCTCGAAGTGGTCGCGGGCCTCGCGATAGGCCAGGCCGGTGGCCTCGGAGATCCGGGCGATGGTGCGGGCGGCCAAGCCCGGCGGACAGTTGAGCCCCGTGCCCACCGCCGTTCCGCCGAGGGCGAGCTCGGCCAGGCCCTCGGCCGCGGCCCCGGCCCGCAGCACGCCGAGCTCCACCTGCCGCGCCCAGCCGCCGATCTCCTGCCCGACACGCATGGGCGTCGCGTCCATGAGATGCGTGCGGCCGATCTTCAGCACGTCGCGGAAGGCGCGGGCCTTCTCCGCGAGGGTGCCATGGAGGCGCTGCAGCGCGGGCACGAGCTCCTGCTGGATCGCCTGGCGGGCGGCCACGTGGAGCACGGTCGGGATCACGTCGTTCGAGCTCTGGCCGAGGTTCACGTGATCGTTCGGATGGACCGGCGGCGCCTCGGGCCCGAGGAGCTGGCGCGCGCGGTGGGCGATCACCTCGTTGGCGTTCATGTTGGTGGAGGTGCCCGAGCCGGTCTGGAAGACGTCCACCACGAAGTGCGCGTCGAGACGGCCCTCCTCCACCTCGCGAGCCGCGGCCTGGATCGCTTCGGCGAGCCGAGGCGGGAGCCCTCCGAGCTCGGCGTTCGTCGCGGCGGCGCAGCGCTTCACGACACCGAGGGCCCACAAGAAGCGGCGCGGAAAGCGCTCGCCGCTCACCGGGAAGTTCCGGCGGGCGCGCTCGGTCGAGGCGCCCCAGAGCGCGTCGGCCGGGACCTCCATCTCGCCCATCGAGTCCCGCTCCTTCCGCACCGCGTGGGAACGCTCGCGATCGGCCATGGCGCCACCTCCTTCTGCGACGATTGACCGAGGCCCGAGCGTCGGTCAAGATTGATGCTGGCTTGAGACGCGATCCAGACGGCTCTTCCGGAGGATCGCGCTCGTGGCCTATCGTGACCACCGATCGTGACTACACGACCCGAAGAATCATGCACCGGGAGGGATCATGCGGGATCTCAAGGGCTCGAAGACCCACAAGAACCTGAAGGACGCGTTCGCCGGCGAGTCGCAGGCGAATCGCCGCTACCTCTACTTCGCGCGCCAGGCCGACATCGAGGGCTACCCCGACGTGGGCGGCCTCTTCCGCGACACGGCGGAGGCGGAGACCGGCCACGCGCACGGCCATCTCGACTTCCTGAA
Organism: Myxococcota bacterium; assembly: GCA_033853555.1. Lineage (GTDB taxonomy): Bacteria > Myxococcota_A > UBA9160 > UBA9160 > UBA9160 > JAWOLJ01. The sequence continues at coordinate 812 of JAWOLJ010000014.1, read as the reverse complement.
GACCGCCGGTGATCCGGCGACGGACAAGCCGATCGGGAACACCGAGAAGAATCTGGCCTCGGCCGTGGCCGGCGAGACCTACGAGTACACCGAGATGTACCCGGGGATGGCCCGCACCGCCCGCGACGAGAAGTTCGACGACGTGGCGGAGTGGTTCGAGACCCTGGCCAAGGCCGAGCGCAGCCACGCCGGACGCTTCCAGAAGGCGCTCGACACCCTGGCCAAGCTCTAGCCGCGCTCGCGCTCACGAGCTCGCCCGCGTCGAGGCGGGGCTCGCGGCACGAGCCCGCGGTCCCGCCTCGGCGCGGCCGACGGCTGCCGCGCGGCCGCCGCCCCCGGCTCGCTGCTCCCCGCCCGCGGAGGTCCAATGAAGGTCACGCTTCCCGAGACCCCCTCCGCCGACTGGCGCTACGACGACTCCTCCTACCAGGACCCCGCGCGGATCGGCCGCGAGCTGCGGCGCGTCGCGGAGATCTGCCACCAATGCCGGCGCTGCCTGCCGCTCTGCCCGTCCTTCCCCACGCTCTTCGAGCTGATCGACGCGAGCGAGCAGGAGGTCGCAGGCGTGTCGGACGCGGGCTTCGAGCGCGTGAACGAGCTCTGCTTCCACTGCAAGCAGTGCTTCAACCACTGCCCCTACACGCCGCCCCACGAGTGGGACGTGGACTTTCCGGCGTTGATGCGCCGCCAGCAGCTCGCGCGGGCACGCCGCGAGGGTGTCCCGTGGCGGCGGCGCCTCACCACGCGCACCGACCTGATCGGGCGCATCGGCTCGACGCTCCCCTGGCTCATGAACTTCGCCAACCGCAATC
>JAWOLJ010000013.1:0-30035 GCA_033853555.1 Myxococcota bacterium | reverse complement strand
TGCCGGCACCCTTGGCGATGATGGGCCGTGTGCAACCTGCGTTCGCGGTGCTGCTGGTGACGGTCAGCCTCCTGGCGTGGCGGCGTTTGCGTGGCGCGTCAGCGCGTCGTGCGCTGACCTGGGACTGCGGCTACGCCGCGCCGACTGCGCGGATGCAGTATTCGAGCGCCTCGTTCGCGGCGATTGTCACCGGATGGTTCCGGTGGATTGTGCGGCCTCAGCTTGCCCTGCGCCGGCCGCGGGGGATGCTGCCGCAGCGCGCGCGCCGCCTCGAACGGATTCCGGAGACCGTGCTCGACGCGGTCATCGCCCCACTCGGCGGTCTGCTGATGCAGACGGCGAACGGTGCGCGACGGCTGCAGCACGGGAGTCTGCAGGCGTACATCCTGTACATGGTGGGCGCGCTCGCGGTGCTTGGCGCCGTGGTGCTCGAGGCGGGGGCGCGATGATGACCTTCGCGGGACTCGTCGTTCGGCTCGCGGTGTGGCTGCTCCTGGCGCCGCTGCTGCCTGGCATCATCAACAAGGTGAAGGCCTGGGTCGCGGGGCGCCGCGGACCGCCGGTGCTGCAGTTGTACTACGATCTGGCGCGACTCTGGCACAAGCAGGTGGTGATGAGCACGCTGGCGTCGCCCGCGTTCATCGTGGGGCCGGCCGTCGCGTGGGTGGCGGTGCTCGGCGCATGCATGCTGGTGCCGTTGGGGCCTGCCGGCAGCACGCTGAGTTTTCGCGGTGACGTGATCTTGATGCTCTATCTGCTCGCGCTGGCGCGCTTCGCCACGGCGTGGGCGGCGATGGAGACGGGGTCTGCATTTGAAGGGATGGGAGCGGCGCGCGAAGTCTCGTTCGCGGTGCTCGCCGAGGCAGCGATGATCGCGGCGATGCTGACGCTGGCCGTGCAGACCGGGAGCGTCTCGCTGAGCACGATGCTCGCGCCGTCGGTCGGGACGAGCGCGGTGCTGCTGGCGGCCGGCCTCTTTACGGTGCTGCTGGCAGAGAACTGTCGCGTGCCGTTCGACGATCCGGCGACGCACCTCGAACTGACGATGATCCACGAGGTGATGGTGCTCGATCACAGCGGACCGCTCCTCGGCCTGGTGCTCTACGGCGCGGCGTTGAAGCTGCTCGTGCTCTCGGCGCTCCTCGTGCCGCTCCTGCTCCCGTTCCGCTTCGGCGACCCGCTGCTCGACGCCGGCGTCTTCGTGGCGGGGCTCCTCTGCCTCGCGGTGGCGATCGGGGGCGTGGAGTCGGTGATGGCGAGGCTCCGGCTGCGCCACGTTCCCTCGCTCCTCATCGCGGCGGGCGTGCTCTGCACGTTCGGCTTCTTCCTGACGCTGGCCTGACGGAGGAAGGATCTTGACCTTCTCGGCGACGAACGCGCTCCTGGTGGCGGTGCTGCTGGTGAACCTGTTCCTGCTGGGCACCAGCCGGATCCGTGCGCTGATCCAGGCTGCGGCCCTGCAGGGGGTGCTCCTCGGTGTGCTGCCGTTGCTGCTCCACGGGGGCAGCGGCCTCGAGGCGGGGGCGATGGCCATCGCCACCGTGCTGCTCAAGGGCAGCGTGATCCCCCAGATGCTCCGCCGCGCGCTCCGCGACGCGCAGATCAAGCGCGAGGTGGAGCCCCTGATCGGGCTCGCGCCCACCATGCTGCTGGGGGCTCTCGGCACGGTGCTCTCGATCGCCTTCGCCTCCGAGCTCCCGCTGGCTCCGGCGCACCGCGGGCTCCTGCTGGTCCCGGCGGCCTTCTCCACGGTGCTGACGGGCTTTCTCCTGCTCACCACGCGGATCAAGGCGATCACCCAGGCGATCGGCTACCTGGTGCTCGAGAACGGGATCTTCGTCTTCGGGATGCTGCTGCTGGAGGCGATGCCCTTCCTGGTGGAGCTCGGCGTGCTCCTCGACGTCTTCGTCGGGATCTTCGTGGTGAGCATCATCATCCATCACATCAATCGCGAGTTCGCCTCGCTCGACACGCGACGCCTGGCGTCGCTCCGGGAGTAGCGGGATGTGGCTCGAGGCCCTGATCGGGGTCCCGCTGCTGGCGGCGGCCGTGGCGTTCGTGATCCCCTCCGAGCGCGCGCGACCGGTGGTGCTGGTGCCGGCGGCCGCGCTGCACCTGCTGCTCGCGCTCGCGGCGATCGCCGATCCCGAGGAGAGCGCGTTCGGCGGCTGGCTCCGCCTCGATCCGCCGGGACGTCTGGTGCTGCTCCTCTTGAGCGTGCTGTTCCTGATCTGCGCGGTCTACGCGTTGGGATACCTCCGTGTCCGGAGCGAGCTTCGCAACCGCGTCTTCGTCTCCTGCCTGCTGCTCTTCCTGGCCATGGCGAGCCTGGTGATCGCGTCGCAGCACCTGGGGATCATGTGGGTGGCGATCGAGGCCACCACGCTCGCGACGGCGCCACTCATCTACTTCAACCGCACGCCGCGCTCGATCGAGGCGACCTGGAAGTACCTGCTGGTCTGCTCGGTCGGCATCGCGATCGCTCTGCTCGGCTCGTTCTTCCTGGCGTACGCCTCGCTGGGCCAGGGCTCGTCGCTCCTCTTCGGCGACCTGCTGCAGCGCGCGCCGGGGCTGAACCGGGTCTGGCTGCAGGCGGCCTTCGTGCTGCTGCTGGTGGGCTACGGCACCAAGATGGGGCTCGCCCCGATGCACACCTGGAAGCCCGACGCCTACGGCGAGGCCCCCGGGGTGGTCGGCGCGCTGCTCGCCGGCGGGCTCACCAACTGCGCCTTCCTGGCGATCCTTCGCGTCTTCCACCTGTGCCAGGCCGCCGGCGCCGGCGCCTACGCCAGCCGGCTCCTCGTGCTCTTCGGCCTGCTCTCGATCGCGCTCGGCGCGGTCTTCGTGCTGGGGCAGCGCGACTTCAAGCGCATGCTGGCCTACTCGAGCGTCGAGCACATGGGGATCCTGGTCCTCGGCGTGGGGATCGGCGGGCTCGCCCTCACCGGCGCGCTCTTCCACATGATCAACAACGGCCTCACCAAGGGCGTGCTCTTCCTCTCGGCCGCCAACATCCATCGCGCCTTCGACAGCAAGTCGAGCGATCGGGTACAGGGGGCGATGCGCAGGCTCCCGCTCTCGGGGACGCTCTTCCTGCTCGGCTTCTTCGCCATCACGGGCTCACCGCCCTTCGGGCCCTTCGTGAGCGAGTTCATGATCCTGAGCGGCGCCTTCGCCGCCCAGCGCTTCCTGGTGGGCGGCGGCTTCCTGCTCCTCCTGCTGGTGGTGTTCATGGGAATGGGACGCACGGTGCTGACCGTGGTGCAGGGCCGGCCTTCCGCCGCGGCGGAGGCGACACCCTATCGCGACGGCGTGCTGACCGGGCTTCCCGCCCTGGTGTCGCTCGGGCTGGTGCTCCTTCTCGGGCTGCAGATGCCCGCACCCTTTCGCGCGCTGCTGAGCCAGGCTTCGGCCTTCCTGGGAGTCACCCGATGAGCGGGAGCGGACTCCCCTCGGCGCCGGCGGAGGTCCTGGCCGTGATCGGAAACGGCCGCGCCCTCGCCCGCGCGGCGGTGCCGGAGCTCGCCCTGCCGGATCTCCAGCGCGAGATCCTGGACGCCGTCGCCCGCGAGCAGCGGGTGGTGGCGCTCTTCGCCGGGGCGGATCCCGATGCCGAGACGGTCCGGCTCTACGTGGTGCTGGCGGACGATCGCCACGGGCGACTGCGGCTGGGAAGGGCGCGCATCGCCGGGGACTCCTTCGAGTCGCTGACACCCCGCTGTGCACAGGTGCACCTCTTCGAGCGGGAGATCGCGGAGCAGTTCGGGCTCCGGGCGCTGGGGCATCCCTGGCCGAAGCCCGTGCGCCACGAGGCCCCTCACCGCCCGCCGGCAGCCCGCGCCGCGCGCCCGGCGAGCGGCCCGCCGGGGCTCGACGCCGACGCGTTCTATCGCGTGGAAGGCGAGGAGGTCCACGAGGTCGCGGTCGGACCGGTCCACGCCGGCGTGATCGAGCCCGGCCATTTCCGCTTCCAATGCCACGGCGAGCAGGTGCTCCACCTGGAGATCGCGCTCGGCTACCAGCACCGCGGAGTGGAGCGCGCGCTGGTCGGTGGCCCGGGCGTGCGCTCCATCCACTACGCCGAGACCCTCTCCGGCGACACCAGCGTCGGACACGCCACGGCGTACTGCCAGGTGCTGGAGGCGCTCTCCCGCTGCCAGAAGCCGCCGCGCGCCCAGGCGCTGCGCGGGATCGCGCTCGAGCTCGAGCGCCTCGCCAACCACGTGGGGGACCTGGGGGCGTTGGCGAACGACGTGGCCTTCCTGCCGACCGCCTCCTTCTGCGGGCGGATCCGCGGCGATCTGCTGAACCTGACCGCGACGCTCTGCGGCAGCCGCTTCGGGCGCGGCCTGATCCGGCCGGGCGGCGTGCGTTTCGACCTCGAGGCCGCCCACGTGGACGACCTGCTGCGACGCCTCGACGCCGCGGAGCGTGACGCCGCCGAGGCGATCGATCTGCTGTGGGAGACCCCGTCGGTCATGGCGCGCTTCGAGGACACCGGCCCGCTGCCGCGGGAGATCGCCTGCGAGCTCGGCATGGTGGGCCCCGCGGCCCGCGCCTGCGGCCTGCCCCGGGACGCCCGACACGATCAGCCGTCGGGGCTCTTCCGCTTCGCCCACATCCCCGTCTCGACCTGGCAGACCGGCGACGTCTTTGCGCGCGCGTACGTGCGCTGGCTGGAGGTGCAGCGTTCGTTCGCCTTCGTGCGCGAGCAGCTGCGCGCGCTCCCGCCGGGCGAGGTGCGGAACCCCCTCGGCGCGCCCGCCCCCGAGCAGATCGCGGTCGCGCTGGTGGAGGGCTGGCGGGGTGAGCTCTGCCACGTGGCGCTCACCGATCGCTCGGGACGCTTCGAGCGCTACAAGGTCGTGGATCCCTCGTTCCACAACTGGATGGGTGTCGCCTACGCCCTGCGCGGGCAGCAGATCTCCGACTTTCCGCTGTGCAACAAGAGCTTCAACCTGTCCTACTGCGGGCACGACCTGTGAGCGGCGCCGCGTTTCGGCGCAGGGGGGAGGCATGATCGAGCTCGTGCGCGCGCGCATTCGGCAGGGCCATCGCACCCTGCGCTACCCCACCGCCGCGCCGCCGCCGCTCCCGGAGCGCTTCCGAGGGCTTCCCGTCATCGACGCGCAGAAGTGTCGGGACGGCTGCCACGACTGCGTCGAGGCCTGCCCGACCGGCGCCCTCTCGGCGGACGGCCCCGCCATCGATCTCGGGCGCTGCCTGTTCTGCACCGATTGCATGGACGCCTGCCCGCAGGGAGCGATCGCCTGGTCCACGGAGCACCGGCTGGCCAGCCGGCGGCGCGAGGGCCTGGTGGTGGGGCCGGCGCGGGAGCTCGAGCTCGCGGGCGCCCTCGATCGCGAGCTCCGGCGCCTCTTCGGCCGCTCGCTCAAGCTGCGGCAGGTGAGCGCCGGGGGCTGCAACGGCTGCGAGATGGACGTGAACGTGCTCGGCACGATCGGCTGGGACCTCGGGCGCTTCGGGATCCAGCTCGTCGCGTCTCCGCGCCACGCCGACGGCCTGCTCGTGACGGGGGCGCTGTCGGGGAACATGCGGCTCGCGCTGCGCAAGACCTGGGACGCCGTTCCCGCGCCGAAGATCGTGATCGCCGTCGGCGCCTGTGCCATCTCGGGGGGCCCGTATCTCGGGCATCCGGAGGTCGGAGACGGGATCGAGGGCACGCTGCCGGTGGATCTCTACGTCCCCGGCTGCCCGCCCCATCCGCTGACCATCCTGGACGGGCTGCTGCGCCTGCTCGGCCGGCTCGAGGGCGAGGGCCGCGTCGCACTCTGAGAAGGGGTGAACCCCGCGCTCGCTCGGCTCGCCACGCGAAAAGAAAAAGCCCGGCCCCTCTCGGGGCCGGGCCGCGACTCGAAGGCGCACCCCGGCTCGGGGCGCACCGGAGCTGCCCTAGCGGCGTGCTCTGGACTTCCAGGCGAGGCCGAGGAGCCCGCCCACCAGCAGCACGGCCGTCCCGGGCTCGGGCCCCGGCGCCGGGAAGTGGTTGCCGAAGCGCGTCCGCGGGAAGCCGCCGTGGCCCAGCCCGAGGCCGGGCGGGTGCAGGTCCGGCGGCGGACCCGGCGGGAAGCCGGTCGGCGGTCCGGGCGGGAAGTCCATCGACCCGCCGCCGAGCCCGAGCCCGAGCCCGTGGCCATGCCCGTGCGAGTCATTCTGCCCGTGATTCAGGCTGAGATCCGTGGAATCCGAGCCGTTTCCCGCGCCCCGGACGTGGATCCTTCCGGCTTCGGCGGTCGCGGGAATTGCGAGGGCCAACAGAGAGACGAGGAGCAAGTGCCGCATTCCGTCCACCTCCGGCTCCCCTCACCCTCCACGGGCGGAGCCTTCGGAGGTATGTGGTGCGGCCGGATGGGTTGTGGCAGGCGGCGGCGAAGATTCCGGACGTCCCGCCTCCGTCGCCTCTCCCCCTGGGGCCTGCTGTACCATCGGCCGTCGCAGCCGGGCCGACCGTTCTTCTCCGCGCTCCGCCCCGAGCCGGGCCCGCGACCTTCTGGAGACCAGCGATGAATCGATTCGACCGCTTGTTCTGGCGGAGGCTCTGGACTCTCAGCCGGCCGTACTGGATTTCGGACCGCCGCTGGGTGCCGCTCGGACTGCTGGCCCTGAGCCTGGTCCTCACGGGCTCGATCAAGGGCTTCAACGTCTTCTTCAGCTACGTGAACCGCGACATGATGACGGCGCTCACGCAGCGGAACGGGAGCCTCTTCTTCCACACCGCGCTGCTGACCGTGGTCTACAGCCTGCTCTCGGCCCCGGTCATGGCCTTCGACGGCTGGGTGCAGGGCCGCCTGATGATCGACTGGCGGCAATGGCTGACCGAGCGCTTCCTCGAGCGGAGCCTGCGTGCGAGGGCCTTCTACCGCATCAGCTCGGATCCCGGCATCGACAATCCGGACCAGCGCGTGAGCGAGGACCTGAACGCCTTCCCGGGCTTTCTGGTCTCGTTCGTGCTGCAGGTGCTCTGGGGCATCGTGACGGGGATCTCCTTCATCGTCGTGCTCTGGCTGATCTCGCCCTATCTCGTGGCGGTGCTCGCGGCCTCCGTGGGCCTGGGCTCGCTCTTGACGGTGGTGATCGGCCGGCCGTTGATCGGCATCAACTTCATGCAGCGGCGCCGGGAGGCGGACTTCCGACACAGCCTGGTGCGCCTGCGCGACAACGCGGAGGCGATCGCGCTCTACGGCGGCGAGGACCGCGAGGGGAGCGAGCTCCGGCGACGCCTCTACGCGGCGATCGCCAACTCGAAGCTGATGGTCCTGTGGCAGCGCAACGTCGCCTTCCTGACCTACGCCTACGATGGGCTGCTGGCGTTGGTTCCGGTTCTCGTGCTCGCGCCGTCCTTCTTCGCGGGAACCGTCGAGTTCGGCCAGATCATCCAGGCGAGCGCCGCGTTCCTGACGCTTCGCACCTCGCTTTCCCTGATCGTCGACCAGTTCAACTCGCTCAGCAATCTGGCCGCGGTGGTGGAGCGGCTGGGGACCTACGCCGAGGCGGCCGAGAAGCGAGCACTCTCCGTGGCGCCCGGGAGCGCGGCAGCGAAGGCGGCCGCCCGGCCGATCGAGACGGTGGAGGAGCCCCGCATCGCCCTTCAGGGCCTGACCCTCTACACGCCGGACGGCGTCAAGCTGCTGGTTCGCGACCTCTCCTTCGAGCTCGCCGCCCGGGAGCGTCTGCTGATCGTGGGCGAGAGCGGGGTGGGCAAGACCTCGCTGCTGCGCGCGATCGCGGGCGTCTGGACCCTCGGAGGCGGTCGCATCGTCCGGCCGCCGCTCTCCGAGCTCATGTTCCTGCCGCAGCGCCCCTACATGACGCTCGGCTCGCTTCGCGAGCAGCTCTGCTATCCGCGCGCAGGCAAGGTCTCCGACGAGGAGCTCCTCGCGGTGCTCCAGCGCGTCGATCTGGCGGACCTGCCGCTGCGCGTCGGGGGCCTGGACGCGGAGCTCAAGTGGAAGGACCTGCTCTCGCTCGGCGAGCACCAGAAGATCGCCTTCGCACGCCTGCTGCTCGACCCGCCGGTGTGGGCCTTCCTGGACGAGGCCACGAGCGCGCTCGACCTCGCGAACGAGTCGCGGCTCTACCGGGAGCTCGACGCCGCGAAGATCGAGGTGGTGAGCGTGGGCGCCCGGCCCTCGCTCGTCGAGTTCCACGACGTCCTGCTCGAGCTCCTCGGCAATGGGGAGTGGCGACTCAGCCGGACCGACGCGCCGCCCCCGACGTAGGCGCGGAAATCCGCCTCGGCGAGGCGGCGGCCCCGAACACCGCCCGCTCCTACGGAGTCCGTGCGGTGGTGGAGCCGGCGGGCGGCGCTGCGCTCACCGCCGGCGCCTGCGGGACGGCACCGGGCCACCCGGCGCTTCGCGGGGCGCGGACCTCGAGCTCGCTGAAGCGGGCCTCACCGAGGGGAGAGAAGCTGCGCGTGGTGACGCGCGTGGCGCGTCCGCTCACGAACCCCACGGCGTTCACGTAGCCCGTGCGGGAATCGTAGGGCACCGGCCGGACGGGAGTGCAGCGGGCGTCCTGGCGCGGGTCACAATACGCAAAGATGCGTTGGCCGAGGAGCCGCTCGGGGCCGTGGAAGCCGGCGGGCGAGAGCGTGGTGAGCTCGGTCTCGATCTCGACCCGCGTCTCGAAGCCGAGGGGGCCGAGCCCGAGGCGCCGCCGCAGCCAGCCCGAGAGCGAGGCGGAGATCACGTCGCCCGTGCGTGCGTCGAAGAGCCAGACGAAGTCGCTGAGACTGCCCGGCCGGGCGCCCTGATCCGCCAGCAGACGGCTCTCCACCCAGCGCGCGGGAACCGTGACGCGCACGCGACCGCTCTCCCCGTCCGGCTCGAGCCAGGCCGGGATCGCGTCGCCGTACTGCGCATCGAGCCGTCCAGGCTGATCCTCGGGAGAGATCTCGAAGCGCACCGAGACCCAGCGCGGGCGCGGATCGTCCAGCCGCATCGGCTCCGCCGACGCGAGGCCCGGCAGGGCGAGGACCCCGAGCGAGGCGAGGAACAGCAGGGGATGCAGGGACCGCATGAACCACTCCGCTCTCTGTCCCGTGCCCCGCCAGGGCCGGCAGGTGATGCGGATCGCCATTCGCCGGCGGACGCATCCGGCCTCCCCATCGCCGCGCCGCGCTTCAGGAAGCGGCAGCCGGCACGCAGCTTCGTGTCGAAACGGCCCGCCGCCGCTCCGCGAGCGGAGCTTCGCGGCGTGCCTCCCCCCGCGCGACTGCTAAACCCGGCGCCGGTTCGCCCGATCAGATGGGGGGTGATGCGGGGGCAGAAGACGACCCGAGGGGTCGCGTGCGCTCTTCTTGCGCTCGCGACGATGGCAGCCCCTGCGCAGGCACGGGCCGCAGGGCCGATCCGCATCCTGGTGCTGAGAGAGCACGGGGTCGGAAGCCCGTCGCTGGTCCAGCCCTACCTCGACCACTTCGTGGCTCTCGCCGCCGAGCGCAACGGCTGGGCCGACGCCCAGGGCCGCTACTTCACCCGGCGCGACGACGCCGAGGCCTTCATCGGCGCCGAGAAGCCGGACTTCGGCATCTTCTCGCTCGGTGCCTTCCTCGCGCTGCGCGCGGAGTACCGGCTGGAGGTGGTGGGCCAGGTCGCCGTCACGCTCGCGGGCGGTCACCAGTACTACCTGATCAGTCGCCGCGCGAGCGGCCTGCCCGATTGCAAGGGACAGACCCTGGCCAGCGACCACGTGGAGGACCGGCGCTTCGTCGAGCGCGTGGTGGCGCACGGCGCATTCACCCTCGCGGACTTCACGCTCGTTCCCACCCAGCGGCCGCTCCAGACCACCAAGAAGGTGCTGAGCGACGAGGCCGTCTGCGGCCTGGTGGACGACGCGCAGCTCGCCGATCTCTCGCACCTCCAGGGGAGCCAGGGCGTGCGAACGGTGTGGCAGAGCCCGGAGCTGCCTCCCATGGTGGTGGCGGCGTTCCCCGAAGCGAGCGCCGCCGAGCGCCGCCGCTTCCGGGAGAGCCTCGCCACTCTCTGCCAGGGCGACGGGGAGAGCGCCTGCGGGGAGGTGGGGATCGTCTCGCTGCGACCGGCCCGGTCCTCGGAGTACGCCGGCCTCGTCGCGGCGTACGGGAAGCCGTGATGCGGCGAATCGGGCGAATCGGACGAGTGGGCGCGCTCGCCGCGGCCCTCGGGCTGGCAGCGGGTCTCGCCCTCGGCTGCGCGAGCCCCCGCCCGCCCGTGAACGCTGCGCTGGTGCAGGCCGCCGAAGGCGACGATGCCCTGCGCGTCTACGACGCGCTGGAGGCGCTGATCGCGGCGGGCCGCGACTCCCTGGACGACCGCGAGTATGCCTACGAGCGCGTGCGCCGGCACGAGCAGGACACGGCGGCCTACACGTTCGCGCGTGCGGCGATCACCGGCCGGCTGGTGCAGTCTCTCGGTCTGCGCGGGGCCGGGCTGGTGCACGAGGTCGAGCACTACGCCCGCCGCAGCCGCGAGCTCGATCCGGACTTCCGCGACGGCGCGGCGACCCGGCTGCTCGGCACGCTCTACGTGATCGCTCCGGCACGGCTCCTCGCGCACGGCGACAGCGAGGAAGGACTGGCGATGCTCCAGGACCTGGTGGAGCGTCGGCCCGACGTGGTGGAGAACCACCTGCGGCTGGCCGAGGCCTACGTGGCCCTGGGCGATCCGATCCCCGCGGTCCCCCACCTCTGCGCGTGTCTCTCGGGGGAGGACATGCTACGAGGCGACGATCGCGCGCTGCTGGCGGAGCTCCTCGGCCGCGGCTCGCGTCTGCGCTGCACCACGGCCGCATCGCTAGGCCCGCGCTGAGCCCACCCGTCGCTCGGGGTCCGGGCGCGCCCGGAACAGGATCCACAGCGCCGCCGGCAGCGCCGTGAAGTCCGCGACCATCGAGAGCGCGAAGGCGAGGGCCGCCAGCAACCCGAACTGGCGGATCGGCGGCAGCTCGGCGACACCGAAGGCGAGGAAGCCGCCCGCGTTGATCAACGTGGCGAAGAGAATGGCTCGGCCCGCGACCCGCAGCGTGTGTCGCAGGGCGACCTCCACCGTGGCGTCGCGTCGGCCCTCCAGGAAGTGATAGAAGAAGTGGATCTGATCGTTCTCGGAGGTGCCGAGCACCGTCGACGCGATCAGGATGGTCGCGATGTTGAGCCGCAGGCCGGCGAGCCGCATCACCAGGAACATCACGAGGATGGCGAAGATCGAGGGGATCATCGCCATGAGCCGCGCGGTCCCGTTGCGGAACACCAGCAGGAAGGCTGCAAAGATCACCCCGACGGTGAGCGCGAAGCTCTCCACCAGGGTCGGAACCAGGTTCTGCGCCATCTTCGCGTGCAGGGGCGTGAGCCCGACGATCCGCAGCCGCAGCGGTGCCAGCGCCGGATGGCGCTCCACCGCCGCGCGCCAGGTCCGCCCGATCGCGGCGTCGAGCTGCTGGAAGCTCTCGTACTCCGCCGAGCGCGTGATCACGGTGAGCTGGGACTGGCCGAGACCATGCGGCTCCACGAAGCGACCCAGCATGGGCTCCACCGACGCCATCCCCTCGAGCTCCGCGGCGAGATCGTCGAGCGAGGCGGGGTCGTGCGGCCAACCGTCGCCCGCCCCCTCGAGGTAGCGGATGGTGCGGAGGATCGTGGTCGGCCCCACCACCGCTCCCACCCCGGGCTCGGCCTCGAGCGCCTGCTGGAAGTCGTGCAGCCCATCGAGCACCGCGGGCTCGGACATGCTGCCGATCTCGCCCTGGAGCCAGACCTGGCTCAGCGAGAGCCCCGGGAGCGACGGGCCGAGGCGGCGGATGTCCCGATAGAGCGGCGAGGCGGGGCTCACGTACTCCACGGGATCCGTGAGGACGCGCATCGGCGGAAGCAGGCCCGGAAGGCCGAAGAGCGCGGCGGCACCCAGGGCGGAGAGACCGAGCGCCGACAGAACGAGGGGCCAGCGCCAGCGATGGCTCCACGCCGGGAGCCAGCCCACGAACCGTTCGATCCCGGCGGCGGCGGTGCGCCACTCCTGTCCACTGGGGGTGCGCAGGCAGCGCTGGAGCGCCGGAAACAGCGTGAACACGATCAGCCAGGTGAACGCGAGACCCACCGCCACCCAGATCCCCATCTCGCGGATCGGGCGGATCTGGGACACGCCGAGCGCGGCGAATCCGACCGCGGTCGCGAAGATCGACGCGGTGCACGCCACGAACTTGTTCTCGAGCGCGAAGATCTGGTGCTGGTCCACCGGCTGATCCGGCGGGCGGTCCACGAAGCGCGATTGGAGGTAGACCAGGCTCGACAGGGCGGTGACCAGGATCGTCATGGGCACCATGGGCGACACGATCGTGAGCGTGCCGCCGGTGGCTCCCACGTAGCCCATCGAGAGCGCGAGGCAGGCGGCCAGCGTGAGCAGGAACGCAGCGAGCGTCCGCGCGGAGCGATAGAGCGCCACGGTGAGCACCACCACGAAGACCCCGAAGAGCACGAAGTAGCGCCAGGCGCCGCTCTGGGTCTGGTCCAGGTAGGCGTTCACGAACGGCTCGCCGAGGGCGTGCACCGTCACCGATGCGTCGTCGCCGGGATTGACGCTGGCGACCGCACGCTCGATCGCGGCCAGCGCGCGCGCGCGTCCGCTCGTGCCGTCCACGTTCAGCAGCAGGCCGATCGCGAGCGTGTGGTCCCCGATCAGCCCCTGGCGTCGGAACAGATCGGTGCCGGTCGCGAAGCGACGGAAGCCCTCGATCGCCTCGGGCGTGGCCTCGAAGCCCGCGTGCGCCCGCCGGTAGATCGAGAGGGCGGAGTTCGCGCTCACGCCGGGGATCTTCTGCAGCGCGCGCTCGATCCGATCCACCCGGGCCACGACCGCCGGCGCGAGCGGGTCCTCGGCCTCGGCCACCAGCAGCGCGAACTCTCCCGCGCCGAAGACCTTCTCGAACTCGCGAGTGGCCACGTAGTCGGGATCGCTGCGCACGATCAGGCGATCGATCGAGTTGTCCTGCCGGACCCCGGCCGCGAGCCAGACGCTCGGCACCATGAGCAGGGCGTAGACGCCGAGGACGAGCCGGCGCCAGGCCACGATGCGCGCGAAAGCGCGCCGCAGGATGCCCGGCTCGACGTCCGGCTCGATCCCGCGCTGGTCCACCGCCGTCGCCACGTTCCCCTCCCGGTCCGGCACCTACCTCATCGGCAGACCGGAGGCCAAGAGGAGTCCGCATCCGGCGGAGGGAACGCGAGCGAGACCTCGAGGCCACGCCCCGCGGGTCCTTCGCGGAGCTCAAGCCTCGCGCCGTGCAACGACGCGATGCGTGACACGATGGAGAGTCCGAGGCCCGCTCCCGCCTCACCGCTCCCGGCCAGGCGATGGAAGCGATCGAGCACGCGACCGCGGTCGCCGGCCGGGATTCCCGGGCCCCGGTCGACGACGCGCAGGACCGGGCTCCGCTCCACGCACCCGGCTTCGACGCGCACCACCCGCCCATCCGCTGCATAGCGGATGGCGTTGTCGACGAGGTTGCGGAGCACGACATGAAGGAGCCCCGCGTCCCCCGACACCCGGACCGGCGCCTCGGCGTGCAGCTCGAATGCGACCCCGCGTGAGTGGGCGTCCTGCGCCAGCTCCGCCAGCACCGAGCGCGCGAGCGCTCGCAGATCGCAGAGCTCGAAGCCTCGGCGCGAGGCGGCGTCCTCCACCCGCGCCAGGGTCAGGAGCTGCTCCGAGAGCCGTGCGGCGCGGTCGCAGCCGGCCATCACCTGCTCCAGGGCCCGGCTCCGCTCGGCGTCCTCGGAGGACTCGTACGCCACCTGGGCCTGGGCACGGATCGCGGCCAGCGGCGTGCGAAGCTCGTGCGCGGCGTCGGCGGTGAAGGCGCGCTCCTTCTCGAGCGACGCGGCGATCCGGGCGAAGAGCGCGTTCAGGCGCTCGACCAGCGGCGCCACCTCGCGCGGCACCCCGGCGACGCTGACCGGCTCGAGGCGCCCCGGATCGCGCGATGCGACCGCCTCGGCGAGGGCGCGCAGCGGACCCAGGGCACGACCCACCGCGACCGTCAGCGCGACCCCGAGCAGTGGCAGCGCCACCAGGAGCGGAGCCAGGAGATGCAGCGCGATCTGCCGGGCGACGGCATCGCGCGCCTCGCTGCGCTCCCCCACCTGCACCAACGCCTCTCCTCCGGCGGTCCAGGCGCTGAAGACGCGCCAACGCACTCCCGACACCGTGCTGTCGCTGAAGCCACGCTCGATCGGCGAGAGCCGCTCTTGCGGAGCCGAGAGCGAATGGAGCCGGAGCTTCCGCCCTTCCTGCCAGACCTGGAAGGCGACGTTGCGGGCGTAGCGGTGGAGCTCGGGCGCGTGCTCGAGATCGAGCTCGAGCGCCTCCGCGTCCGCGGGGAGCTGCGCGATCAGCAGCGCCGCCGATTGGGCCAGGTGGGCATCCAGGAGCTCGCCGAGCTCGCGGCGGGCCCGCAGGTATCCCGCCACCGAGACGACGAGCCAGGTCGCCGCCACCGCCGCCAGCACGCCGGACAGGAGCCGCGCGCGCAGCGAGGACGCCGGCCTCACGCCAGGTCCTTGGGAACCAGGTAGCCGACGCCTCGCACCGTCACGACGGTCTCGCGCGAGAGCTTCCGACGCAGGTGATGCACGTGGACCTCGACCGCGTTGGACTCGATCTCCTCCCCCCATCCGTACACACGCTCGACCAGCTGCTCCTTCGAGAGCACCCGTCCGGCCGCACGCGCGAGCTCGTGGAGCAGCGCGAACTCGCGCCCGGAGAGCTCGACCGCGCGACCGCGAAACGTCACGGTGTGGGCCGCGGGATCGATGGCGAGGGGACCGATCGTCAGGACGGGCGCCGCGCGGCCGGAGCCGCGCCGGATCAGGGCCCGAAGCCGTGCCGCCAGCTCGCCCAGATCCACGGGCTTCACCAGGTAGTCGTCGGCGCCCGCATCGAGGCCCGCGATCCGATCCGGGATCGCGTCGCGCGCGGTCAGGATCAGCACCGGCACCGGGTCGTGGGCCGCCCGCAGCCGCCGCAGCAGCTCGAGCCCGGACAGCTCCGGCAGGCCGAGGTCCAGCACCACGGCTGCGAAGCGGTCGTTCGCCAGCGCCCCCCGCCCGGCCGCTCCGTCCTGCACCCACTCGACCTGGAAGCCGGCCCGCCCGAGGCCGACGCGAAGGGCGTCGCCGAGCAGCCGATCGTCTTCCACCACGAGAACGCGCATCGGACTCCGATCTCTCCGAGCGTGGCTTGCGCTAGTCCACGGAGTGATGCCGCGGGCCGTGATGCTCTCGACGCTCGGCGATCGGGGTGGATTCCGCGCGCCCGGCGAGCCGCCGCTCGCGTCCGGCGAGCGCGGGCAGCCAGAATGCCCCGAGCGTCACGACGAGTAGCAGAGCCACGAGCGGTCGCGAGCTTCGGATGCCCGCGCCCGCGGCGGCGGGCTTGCGACCGGTGACGAGCGGGAGCACCAGGCTCTCGCGCTGGAGGAGGCTCACCAGCATCACGCCCGCCACATGGAAGATCACGCCCGCGAGCAGGACGAAGGCCACGGCCTCGTGGGTCTCCTCCAGCCACTCGCCGCCGCGCTCGGTGTAGACCGCCCATCCAGAGGCCGCCGCCGCGGCCCCGAGGCCGAGGAGGGCGGGGATCATCACGACCGCCACCGGACCGTGTCCCACGTGCCGCTCGGGCCGTCCCCGGACCAGCGACAGCAGGTAGCGCAGCAGCGCTCCCGGGCCGAAGCGGAGCGCCGAGAAGCGGGCGTGACGAGTGCCAACGAGGCCCCAGAGCAGGCGAAACGCGATCGCGCCGGCGAAGGTGATGCCGAAGAGCACGTGGACGTCGCGCAGACGCTCGCTCTCCGCGGTCAGGAACGCACCGGCGAAGCTCCCGGCCATCACCCAGTGGGTGAGGCGGAGCGGAAGATCCCAGACCAGGACCCGATCCTTCATCGAAGCTCTCCCTTCCCGTTCGAGACGGAGGAAGCGTGGGGAGGACTCCTTAAGTCCGGCTTACGTGTCGAGCCCCTGGAGGGGCAACCGCTTCGGGCGGCCTTGCGTGTGCGTGCGGCAGCGGCGGTCGCTTGACAGACGGGCGGCCGTTCGCGATCTGCAGCGCGGGGCGCGGTGCCTCGGCGATTCCGCTCGCACCCGGACGACCCTGGAGGAGGCTCCATGCGCCTGATCGCGATCTCCGGCTCGGCCTCGGGCATCGGCTCCGCCACGCGCCGGCGGCTCGCGGCGGCGGGCGATCGCATCATCGGAATCGACGTCCGCGACGCCGAGGTGGTCGCCGATCTCGCCACCGCCGAGGGTCGCGCCGCCGCGATCGCGGCCGTGCGGCGGCTCTGCGGCGGCCGTCTCGACGGGCTCGTGGCGTGCGCTGGCGTCGGCCCGCAAGTGGAGCCCTGGAGCACGATCGTGTCGCTCAACTACTTCGGCGCCCGCGCGCTGCTCGAGGGGCTGCGCGATCTCCTCGCGGCCGGCACGCAGCCGGCGGCGGTCGCGGTCTCCTCGAACTCGGCGGTCTTGCCGGGGATGGAGACGCCGCTGGCGGCGGCCTGCCTGGAGGGCGACGAGGAGGCTGCGCGGCAACTCGCCCGCGGGCTCGACGGGCAGCGAACCTACGCCGGCTCGAAGCTCGCCCTCGCACGCTGGGTGCGTCGCCAGGCGCCGGGCGCCGACTGGGCGCGGGCGGGCATCCGACTGAACGCCGTCGCTCCCGGCGCGGTGATGACGCCGCTTCTTCAGGCGGGCCTCGACGATCCCCGGTTCGGTCAGGCGATCCGGAACTTTCCGATTCCGACGGGCGGCTTCGGGACGCCGGAGCAGGTCGCGGCGGCGATCGCGTTCCTGCTCGGTCCCGACGCGGCCTTCTGCTGCGGGAGCGTCCTCTTCGTGGACGGCGGGACCGACGCCATGCTGCGGCCCGACCGCTACTGATCCGCTGCTGCCGCGGCGCGCTCCTGGAGCGCGGCCAGATGGAACACCACCCACGCGCCGCAGCGCGCGCAGTCCACGTCATTTCCGTAGCAGCAAAAGGGCGTGGTGAAGCCATCGGCCCCCAGATAGAGCGGGAGGATCCGCTCGCGGGCGGGACACACGGCCGTCACGCGCTCCGCATGCGGTGGCAGCATCAGCTCGAGGCTGCGCGTGGAGTTGCGTACGAAGCCCGGGTAGGCGGCCTTCAGCCGCCGCACCTCTTCCACGGCGGACGCCCGTTCCTCGTTGCTGTCCCAGGCGTCGGGGCCGCGATCGCCGGCGCGCGGAACATAGAAGGAGAAGGTCATCCACCCCGCGCGGGTCTCGCGCACGGCACGGACCAGCTCCTCCAGGCGGCGCTCGTTGCGCCGCGTGACCACGCACTGCACCTGCACCGGCGAAGCGAAGTCGTCGGGAATGCGGGAGAGCGTCCGGATCACCCGCCCGAAGACGCCGCGCCCCCGGATCCCGTCGTTCAGGTCCTCGGGTCCGTCGAGGCTCACCACGTAGAGGACCCGAGGCCCGAAGTCGACGAGCGGCGCCGTCCCGTTGGTCGTGACGGTGTTGCGCGAGAACAGCGGAAGCCCCCGCGCCAGGAGCCGCGGGCGCAGGAGCGGCTCGCCCCCCATCCAGAGGACGCTCGAGATCGCGTGGCGCTCGCGCAGCGCGGCGAGCGCCGACAGCATCTCGTCCTCCGACGGCTCGTCGCGGATCGAGGTCGGCGCCTGGTTCGGATTGGCTTCGCGAAACACGAAGCAGTGCTGGCAGCGGAGGTTGCAGCGATTCGTCACGTTGACGATCGCGATGGGATACCGCCCGTCCGGACGATAGGGAGGGCGGAGCTCGGCGCGCAGCATGGCCCACGAGGATGGGGCGCGAGAGCTCCGGCGGGCATGACCGCGGTCATGCCCGCGCGGCCGGGCGCGCCGGCCTCGGGCGCCCTGCCACTCCGCAGCCGGCGCCGGCATCCAAGCGATCATGCCCCAGACCGAACCGCCCACGATTCGTGTCGCGAAGCCTCGAGACGGCGAAGTCCTGCGGCCGCTCCTCCGGGCGCAGCTCCGGGAGCACGGGATCCCGATCGAGGACGTCGCCCTCGGCCGGGCGATCGAGGGCCTGCTCGCGCATCCGGAGCGCGGGCGCCTGCTCCTGGCCGAGCAGGGCGGGCGCGCGATCGGCGTCGCGGCGCTCTCGTTCGTCTGGACGCTCGAGCACGGCGGGCGCGCGGCCTGGCTGGAAGAGCTCTACGTCGAGCCCGGCTCGCGCTGCGGTGGCACCGGCACCGCGCTGTTGCGCGCGGCACTGGCCGTGGCTGCGCAGGCCGGCGCCCGGGCCGTCGATCTCGAGGTGGAGGACGACCACGCCCGCGTCACGTCGCTCTACCTGCGCCACGGCTTTCGTGCGCACACCCGGCGCCGCTTCGTGCGCGCGCTCACCCCTCGGGACGAGCCCGTCACTGGTTGGAGCGATGGATCACCTTCCACAGCAGGCGCGGGAAGAAGCGGCGCATCCACATCGTGATCTTCGCCTCCGCGCCCGGGATCAGGATCTCCTGGCGCCGCGCCAGGCCCCGCTCCACCTCGTCGACGATGAACTCGGGATCCGCGAGCCGACCCTTCTCGATCGAGACCCGGATGTTCTTGGGATTGGAGTTCTCGGTGGCTTGCTTGAGGAGCGGCGTGTTCACCATCGGCGGGCAGACCAGCATCACGTGCGCGCCGCTCCCGCGTGTCTCTTCGATCAGCACCTCGGCGAAGGCGTTGGTGGCGGCCTTGGTGGCGCAGTAAGAGCCGAGATGAGGCGCCAGGACGGAGCCGGCGATCGAGCCGAAGATCACGAGCTCGCCGCCCCCGCGCCGCTGCATCGCCGGGAGCACCGTCTTGGTGACGTTGACGGTGCCGCCGTAGTTCACGGCCATCATCCTCTGGATCAGCGCGGTGGGCTGGTCCATCAGGGGCGAGGTGGGCATGATGGCGGCGCAGTGCACCACGCGGTCGATCGGGCCGAGCTCCGTCTCGATCTTCCCGAACACCTCCTCCACCTGCGCGAGATCCGAGGTGTCGCAGCGCCAGGCGCGGAGGTTGGGGCTCTCCCTGGCGGTGGCCTCGAGCGCGGCGTCGTTCAGGTCCAGGATCGCCACCCGGGTGCCGCGGCGAGCCATGCGCAGGGCCTGGATCCGGCCCATGCCGCTCGCGCCACCGGTCACGACCGCGACTCTCGGCTCCATGTCCCTCCCCCCTCGCGGCCGGCGTCCCGCCTCAGCCGCTCTTCTTCATCCCGAGCGCCGCGCCGGCGAGCTGCTTGCCGAGGTCCCACATCGCACCGCCCACCTGGTGCGCGTCGGAGATCACCTGGCTGCAAGCCGACACGATCCAGTGCCGGTCCGATTGGGTGAGAGTGAGCGGCGGCAGGAACTTCACCACGTTCATCCCGTGTCCGGCCACCTGCGAGAGGATGCGCTGTCGCGTGAAGAGCGGGACGGTGATGAGCTGGCAGAACAGACCCTCGTTGGCCGTCTCCAGGAGCTTCCAGGCGGCGCGCAGGCGCAGGCTCTCGGGACGCCCGAACTCGAGCGCGATCATCATGCCGAGGCCGCGCACCTCCTTCAGGAACTCGTAGCGGTCGACCAGCGCCCGCAGGTCCTGGAGGAGCTGCCCGCCCAGCATCGCGGCATTCTCGACCAGCTTCTCTTCCTCGATCACCTCGAGGGTGGCCAGGGCCGCGGCCATCGCGAGATTGTTCTTGGCGAAGGTGGAGCCGTGCACCACGGCCCGATCCATGCGGTCGAACACCTTGTCGAAGATCCAGCGGCGGCACGCCACCGCGCCGACCGGCACGAAGCCGCCGGAGAGCGCCTTGGCCAGGCACACCATGTCGGGCTCGACGCCCCAGTGCTCGACGGCGAGGAAGCGTCCCGTGCGCCCGAGCCCGGTCTGCACCTCGTCGGCCACCAGCAGCGTGCCGTGCTTCCGGCACAGCGCTGCGGCGTCCGGCAGGTAGCCGGCGCTCGGGATGTGCACGCCGTGTCCGACCACCGGCTCCACCACGAAGGCCGCCACGTCCCGGCTGGCCAGCGCCCGCTCCAGCGCGGGCAGGTCGTCGAAGGGGATGCGCACGCAGTCGGGGAGGAAGGGCCCGAAGCCCTCCCGGAACTCCTCCATCCCGTTGATCGAGAGCGAGCCGTAGCTCAGCCCGTGGTAGCCGCGATCGACGTAGACGATCTTCGACCGCTTCGTCGCGTAGCGCGCGAACTTGATCGCAGCCTCGACCGCCTCGGTCCCGGAGTTGCAGAAGAAGAGCTTGTCGAGGCCGGGAGGCATCCGAGCCAGCAGCCGTTCCGCCAGGAGCCCCGCCAGGATGGTCACGTCCATCTGCACCAGGTGGGGGAGGCCGCTGTGCAGGACGTCGTTCAGCGCCTCCACGACCTTGGGGTGGTTGCGCCCGATGGCGAACACTCCCCAGCCCGAGAGCAGATCGAGATAGCGATGGCCCTCCGCGTCGAACAGGTACTGCCCACACGCTTCGGTGTAGGTGACGTCGAACCCGATGGTGCGGAGCACGCGGACGATCTGTCCGTTCAGGTACTTCTCGTGGAGCGCGTACTTCTCGGGCAGACGATCGTGGATCAGGTCGAGGATCTTCATCCAGGACGGCCCTCCCCCCGCGGCGATGCGGCGCCCCGGCAGGGGCGCTCGGCCCAGGAGACTATCAGAGGGCCGCGAGGAGCGGCTGCGGAATCGCTCGCTCCGCGGGGCGCCTGCGGCGGGGGCCGCCGGATCAGGCCTCCGGGACCTCGATGCCCTCGGCGCGAGGGTCGTCGTAGCGCTGGTGCAGGAACGGCAGCAGCCACTCGCCCGGGAGCGCGCGCAACACGCGCCCGTTGCTCGCGGTGGTGCCTTCCTCGTACTCCAGGCGCACGAGCCGGCGGACCGGCAGGTCCGCCACCGGATCGAAGGCCGACTGGCGCAGCACGAGCTCACCGTCCTCGATGCGCTGCACCCGCGCGTGATGATGGCGCCATTCGAGCCGTACCAGCAGCGGGTCGCCGTCGAAGGCCTTGCCCTTCTCGCAGGAGGGCAGCGCCTTCACGCAGTAGCCGTGCTCCACCAGCTCCCTCGGGCCGAGGTCCACACCGAGCCGCCCGCGCGCCTCCAGGTAGGCGACGCCCATCCGCGTCACCACGGCGCGCACGCGGTCGCCCTCCTGCTGGAAGTCGATCGCGGCCAGCTTCTTGGGCTCGCCGTAGGTCTCGCGGCCGGGGATCACCGCCTGCTCGCTCGTCATCGGCATGGTGAGGAGCCAGATGCCCTCGACGCCGTCGTACGACGCCCGCACCCCGAAGACCGCCGAGCCGATCGAGATGGTGAGCTCGGGCGAGACGTGCATGGCGACGTGGGAGAAGGTCACGCACACCTCCGGCCGAGCCGCCGGCGAGAGAGGCTTCGGAATCACGGCCGCCGCGAGCGCCGGGCTCGTCTCGTAGACCGCGCGGATCGAGCGCACGGTGCTCGAGAGGAACTCCGGGTTGCGCTCCGCGTCGCGCTTCACCTGCTCCAGGGACTTCACGTAGCGAAGCCGGCTCATGGCACCCTCCCCGCCGCCGTCAGGCGCGGAACATGGCCTTCTCGGGACCGATCCGCGCCGCCAGCGGCGCGAGCTTCTCGAGGTCGAGGTCGTAGACCCGCGCCGCGTTGCCACCGAGCATCGCCTCCAGCTCCGCCTCGGGGACGCCGTGCAGGCTCTCCACCATCTGCTTGCGGGTCTCGGGCCAGCTTCCTTCGGGATGCGGGTAGTCCGAGCCCCACATGATGTTGTGCAGGCCGATCTGATGGCGCAGCTCCACCTCCCGGCGCGGCATGCAGGAGGCGCCGAGGAAGACGTTGCGCCGGAAGTAGTCGCTCGGCTTCATCTTGAGATGGCTGCGGAACTCGCCGAGCTTCGCATTGTAGGGCGTCTCCGCGAAGCGCTGGTCCATCAGCGCGAGCGCCTCCGGGACCCAGATCGTCGTCGACTCGGTGATCGCGAGGCGCAGCCGCGGGTGCCGTTCGAAGACCCCGCCCCAGATCAGGAACCAGATCGGGCGCGCCGACCACCAGCACACCTCGGTGATGTAGATCCCCATCATTCCCAGGTGGTCGCCGTAGTCCTCCATGGGCGCGGCGCCGGAGTGGAGATGCACCACCAGCTCGAGCTCCTCGCAGGCGCGCCAGATCGGCTCGTACCTCGGGTGGTGGTAGGGGTCGAGCTTGCCCCAGCGCGACGGGATCAGGATGCCGCGCAGCCCGTGCCGCTTCGCCCACTCGATCTCGCGCACCGCGAGGTCCACGTCCCAGCAGATCGGGACGATCGCCACGCCGGCGCGGCGCTCCGGCGCCATCTGGCAGAACTCCGCGAGCCAGCGGTTGTGGGCGCGCGCGCCGGCCCACTGGAGCTCCGGCACGATCGGCGGATCCGTGGGCAGCGAGAGCCCGGCGCCGAAGGGTGGCATGTTCATCTCGGTGATGCCGTCCGGGAAGAGCACCTCCGCCGCGATCCCGTCGTGGTCGAGCACCTTCGTGCGCTCGTGGTGGTCCCAGGCGCCCGAGAGCTCCCGCTCGCGGCCCTTGCGCCAGACGGCGTTCACCTCCGCCACCAGGAACTTCGCAGCGGCCTTGCGGGTCTCCTCGAGCTGGATCGGAAGCGCCGCGTCGAAGACCTCGCGGTAGCGCGGCTCGAGGTACTCGCGATAGCGCTCCGGGGGCAGCCCGGCATGGCAATCGGAGGAGATCACGAGATAGCGATCCATCGCTTCCTCCCTCGTGGCTTCACTGCGGATCGGAGTAGAACTGCCGCGCCCAGCGTCGGAACTCCGCCAGATGGACGTCGGCCTCGCACAGCACGGGCTTGGCGCGGTGGACCTTGTTGGCCCAGATCCGCATGTCCTGCATCACCCCGGTGGACAAGCCCTGCACGAAGTCCTCACCGGCCAGGTCGGCCAGGTTCCGCGTCACCGTGAAGACCCAACGCGAATGCGTGTTGCGGCGATCGACGGGCGCGGTGGAGGAGAACATCAGCAGGCCGGCGTCACCGATCCCGACGATGCGCACCGCCGCGAGCCCGAGGCCCCAGGAATCCGTCTCGAGCGTGGTGTCGAAGGTGCCGTAGGGCGTCTCGCGGCGTTGACGCGTCACCATGTGCATGACGCGGCCTCCTTCGCGGAGCTCGATCTCCATCTGGGGCACGATCACGCTCCCGTGCACGTACTGGAAGTGCACGGCGTCGTTGTTGTTCTCGTGCATCTCCTGCATGTGGACGGGGACCTGGAGCTCGAAGGTGCGCGGCTCCGTCCAGTCGGGCCGCTCGAGCTCCGGCATCGCCGGCACCTCCCACTCGGGAGGCTTCCCGTCCGCGTGGTGCCAGAGGAAGATCAGATGGTTGCGCTCCAGCACGTCCCAGCCGCGCAGGCGCGCCCGCGGCGGGATCTTCTCGCAGTAGGGGATCTCGACGCAGGCGCCGCTCCCGTCGTAGCGCCAGCCGTGGAAGGGACAGCGGAGGGTCTCGCCCACCACGCGGCCGCCCTCGCCGAGGTGCGCTCCCAGGTGCGGGCAGTAGGCGTCGAGGGCCCTGGCGGCGCCGCTGCGCGTGCGGAACAGCACCAGGTCCTCGTCGAAGTACCGGATGCGCTTCACCTCGCCCGGCGCGAGCTCGCGGCTGAAGGCCACGGCGAACCAGCCGTTCGGGATCGGCAGCTCGGTGTGCTCACGGTCGCGGGAGCTCATCGACGTCTCCGCGGCGGGGGCGCCGCCATCGCGTCCCCGAGGAAGCGGGCCGCGGCGAGGGCACGCCGCCGCAACGGATAGCCCTCCAGGTGGGCCCAGTTGAACATCAAGGCGTAGAAGGCGCCGAGCACCGTCTCTGTGAGGGTCTCCGCCGGATGGGCGCGCGTGAGCTCCCCGGCGGCGAGGCCATCCGCCACCAGCGCACCGAAGGCGCTCTTGAGCGCGCGCGCCTGCGCCCCCTCGAGGCGCGCCTGGTGACCGACCTGGATCATCTCGGTCACGAGCTCGCGGTGCATCGGCCCGGCGGCATCGACGTTGTCCGCGATGCAGCGGAAGAACGCGAGCAGCCGCTCGCGCGTCGTGCCCGGCCGCTTGCGCGCCTCCTCCAGCCGAACCAGCAGCCGCTCCAGCGCCTCCGCCGCGATCTCGCGCAGCAGGTCCTGCTTGCCGGCGAAGTGGTTGAAGAAGGTCTTCTCCGCCACGTCGGCGCGCTCGCAGATCTCGGTGATGCGGGTCGCCGCCACGCCCTGGGCGTCGAACAACGCCTCGGCCGCCTGGAGCAGGCGGCCTCGCACCTCGAGCTTGCGTCGCTCGCGCCGGGAGAGCGGCATGGTCGCGCACGCTACCACGAAGTTACAGCCGGCTGCAAGATTCCACCGGGCTGTAGCGGACAGGCCGGCCCGCCGGGCCGGCGGACCGGGGAGCACCGGCCGGGCCGCGCCCGGCCGGTGCCGCGGCTAGGCGGTGCGGGGCTTGAGGAGATGCAACGAGAAGAGCAGCACCACGGCGCCAATCGTGGCCACGACCAGGCTCCCGAGCAGGCTGCCGCCGGGCGAGAGGCCGACCAGACCGAAGAGGAATCCGCCGAGGAGCGCGCCCACCACGCCCACCACGATGTCGCCGACGAGGCCGAACCCGCTGCCCTTCATGAGCTGCCCCGCCAGCCAGCCAGCGACGAGGCCGATCAGGACGAACCACACCCAGTGCATGTCGATCCCTCCTTCCTCTCACGCCGAGCGGAGCCTCCGCTCGGCGCTCGCCTACTTGCGATGACCCTCGCCGCGCAGCCGGCTCATCCAGTGCTCCATCTGGCGGCCGGCCGCCTCTCGCCCGCCGAGGCCGAAGGAGAGGGCGACCGCCACCGCCACCGAGCCGAGCGTCAGGGCGAACGCGAGGGTCACGATCTCGTCGGCCACGCCCATGGCGCGCAGGCCCATGGCGAGCACGAGGCCGAGGATGGCGAAGCGGGCGAGGTGCGCGACCGGCTCCGCAGTGGGACCGTTCACCCGGCGCACCGCATCCTGCGCCAGGTTCGAGAGCCAGAAGCCGACCCCGATGATCACGATCCCGAGCAGCACCTGGCCGCCGAACTCGATCAGCATCGAGCCCACCTTCGCGACCTGGCCGAAGCCGAGGCGGTTCGCCGCCTCGACGGTGGCGAAGAGCATCACGAAGAACACGATGATGCGGCCGACGAGCTGCGACGGCGTGACCGCACCCTGGAAGGCCTGCGCGATGCCGAGCTTCTCGGGCAGCGTGTCGAAGCCGACGCCGCCGAGGAGGCTCGTCGCGAGCTTCGCGATGAAGCCCGACACGAAATACGCCACCACCAGGATGAGCCCGGCGGCGAACACGTTCGGGATCGCCGCCATGAAGGCCCCGAGCATCTCCGTCGCCGGGCCGGAGATGGCCTCGATCCGGAGCGCATTCAATGCGCCGATCAAGGCGGGGACGAACACGAAGACGTAGACCACGAGCCCGACGAGTCGCGAGAGCGTCATCGTCCCTCGCAGCCCGGCCTCCTGGCCGACGCGATCCGCACCGGCGGCGGCGAGCAGGTTGGCTACGAGGTCACGCAGGATGCGGGCCACGAACCAGCCGACCACTCCGATCACGGCGGCCGCGAGGACGTTCGGCAGCATCGCCAGGATCTGGTCCACCATGCCCTCGACCGGCGCCAGCAGTCCCCGCATCTCGAGCGCGCCGAGCACCGCCGGCAGGAAGAGCAGAATCACCAGCCAGTAGAGCACGTTCCCGAGGCTCTGGCTGATCGGCCGCATGCCGGCCTCGGCGGAGAGCCTCTCATCGAGGCGCGTCGCGGCGAGCGCGCGCGTGGCGATCGTGCGCAGGACGCTCGCGAGCACCCACGCGACGAGCAGCAGTGCGCCCGCGGCCACGATCTGCGGCGCGTAGCGGAAGACCTGGTCCACGAGCGACTGCAACGAGGTGGAGACCCGCTCGAGCTGCAGGGCGTTGAAGAAGCCGATCAGGACCAGGATCAGGATCAGGTAGTACACGCCTGCGGCGACCATCTTCTCGAGCTCGACACCGTGGCCGGTGCTCGACTGGATCCGGCGGTCGACGCCCAGCATGCCGAGGCCCTTGCGGATCCCGGCTCGCGCGACCAGGGCGGCGATCCAGCCGAAGAGCAGGATGGCGATCGCACCCAGCACGGTGGGGATCGTCGTGCCGAGCGATCCCTGCAGTGATTCGAGGAGTTTCGATGTCTCCATGGCTCCCTCCTGATCGCGGGCGTCGATCGTACGGGCCTTCCCTGCATCAACCGAGCCAGAACCGGAGCGGCTTCGGAGAGCCGGGACGCCCGCAGGGGCAGCGCTCCTCGGGCGCGCGTTGCCACAGGTCGTGTGACGCCCTGCCATCCTCGCACGGCGCAGGGAGCGCCGGATGCGTCGCCCTCCGCCGAGGCGCTTCACCACACGGCCGAGGGCACGCGCCCGACCGACCGCCGCCACGTCCTCGACGGCCCTTGCGCCGTCCCGAGGGGCGCAACCCACACTCCGTCGAGCCGCTCCGACCTCGTCTGCACCGGCGCTGCCGATGGGGCGTCGCTCGCGTCGTGTCTGCGCGCCGACGCGTCTGTGGCGAGAAGGCCCCGCGCTCTCGTGCGCCACACGCCTCGAGCCCGCTCGAGCACGGGAACCGACTCCGATTGGTGACGACACAGTCCCGCGGGTGCATGCCGTGCGGCACGTGAGTGGCTCGAACGCGAATGCGGCCCGCTCGCCTTCGGTCCGTGGCGCGCTCTCGCCGCGTCCTCGGGACACAGGCGAACGGACCCGAAGGGCCTCGGGCATCGCGGGCCTCGCGCGGCTCGGGCGCCGGGCGCGCCGCCGGTAGCGCAAGAGGCCCTGGGGTAACGTCTCGGCTCATGCGTAGCTTCCTTCTCGGGCTGAGCCTCTGCGCGGCGCTCGCCGGCTGCGCGTCGAAGCCTCCGCCCGAGCCGCCGGCCTACGCGCACCGCTTCGAGCACGCCGAGCAATGGGTCAGGCAGTTCGACGACCCGTCGCGCGACTCCTGGCAGAAGCCGGATCTCGTCGTTGCCGCGATGCAGATCGCCAGCGGGATGACCGTCGCGGACATCGGCGCGGGCACGGGCTACTTCGAGCCCCACCTCTCGCGCGCGGTGGGCCCGAGCGGAAAGGTCCTGGCCCTCGACATCGAGCCCGACATGGTGCGCTACCTGAAGGAGCGCGCGGCGCGCGAGCGGCTCGCCAACGTGGAGGCGCGACAGGTGGCTCCCGACGACCCGGGCCTCGCCGCCGCATCGGTCGATCGCGTGCTCATCGTCGACACCTGGCATCACATCGCCAATCGCGCGGCCTATGCCTCGCGCCTGGTGGCGGCCCTCAGGCCGGGTGGCCAGGTGATCGTCGTCGATTTCCGGCGCGACGCCGACCGCGGCCCGCCGCCCGAGCACCGCATCGCGCCCGAAGAGGTGGCGCGCGAGCTGTCCGCGGGCGGCCTGATGGCGCGCGTGATCGACGCCGCGCTTCCCGAGCAGTACGTCGTCGTTGGCCGGCTCCCCTGAGCGCCGGACGGACGGACCCGTATGGCACTCTGTTCCAGGCCTGGGGCAGTCTGCCTCGGGGTTGAGCTTCGCAGTGATGCGACGATGCGTGGGCGCCGTTTCGCAGGCGTCCACACATCCACGGGTCGTCATCGCACGGGGCTCCCGGGCCTCCGGCACGCGCAATGCAAGGGCGGTTCCGTCGGGGCGCAGAGAGCCACGGGTGCCCGTCCACCCTCGACGGGATCTCCGTGGTCTGGAGGGCTGAAGGATGGCTCGCTACGACCGGAAGTCGCTTCTTCTCGTTGCCATCGCCCTCGTTGTGACCGGCGCACTCGCCTCGTCGGCGGCCGAGGCACCCGGGAAGATCGGTCAGGCCTCGAGGTTCGACATCACCAAGGCGTCGCCGGACGACATCGGGGAGGCCCTCAAGACCGATGGCCGGGTCGTGATCAGCGGCGGGATCCTCTTCGAGAGCGACAGCGACAAGCTCGCGCCGAGCGCGGCCGACGTGGTCAAGCGGGTCGCGGAGATGATGAAGGCGAATGCCGACCTGAACGTCGCTGTCGTCGGGCACACCGACAGCAGGGGCGACTTCAAGTACAACCGCCAGCTCTCCGAGCGTCGCGCGCAGGCCATGGTCGATGCCCTCGTCAAGGATGGCGTCGCGGCGACCCGGCTCGCCGCCGTGGGCTTCGGGCCGCTGAGCCCGGTCGCGCCGAACGACACTCCGGAGGGGCGCGCGCAGAACCGGCGGGTGGAGCTGGTGCTGATCACGGTGACCCCGAGCATGTGACCCCCGGGAGGCTCCACCGCGCCCGACCGCTCGCCTGGAGCGTCATCGTCTCACCAGCCTCTGCACCAGCGGCACCAGCTTCAACTGAGTGGGCGAGTCGCGCACCACCTCCGTCACCAGGGCCCGCAGGGTGGCGCCCGAGTCCGCTCTGCGTGCGACGATGAAGGGGATGTGGCCGTCCTGCTCCGACGCACTTCCGTGCCACGAGTGATACGGACCCGAGAAGTAGTAGCGGTCCCCGATCGATCGATTCAGCCCCGTCCGCGCCAGCAGCACGATGTCGCCCGCCCGATTGCCATAGGGACCGGAGCCCAGCCAGCGCATCCGCTCGTCCAGATCGACGAGGTCGGGTCTGGGATGCCTGGCGAGGTACGCCTGGATGGGAACCAGCCTCGTGCCATCGAACACCTCGAAGGGTCGTGCGCTGGCGCCACCCGCCGTCGGCTCACGCGAGAAGATCAGGTCCAGGGTCCCCTTGAGCCGATGGACCGGTCTGCCGCTCGCATTGGCCCGATAGAAGGCGCGCAAGACGGGCATCACGTCGGCCCGGAAGCGGGGAGGCCGGGACCAGTCGCACCGCGAGCCCTTGCGGGCGCAGGTCGAGCGATCCGCCAGGTAGATGAAGGCCATGGCGCCCTGGTAGGCGACCGCGGCCTGGTAGTCCTGCTGGTCCGGTCCAGGATCGAGCACGAGCGGGCGCAACCGGAAGCCCGCCCGCACGATCACGGCGGTCGGAGCATTCTTGCTCGTCGTGCCGAGGGCGTGGCGCGCATCGTTGAGCACCGGTGTATGGCCGTGGTCTGCGATCACGATCACGTAGGTGTCGTTCAGGGCGCCGAGCCCCTGATAGGCGTCCAGCACCCTGCCGATGCTCGGGTCCGTCACCGTCTCGAGATAGTCGACCTGCTGAGCCAGCGGATGGGAAGCCAGATGCGTATAGAGGTCGATCCCCGGGAAGTAGACGACTTGAAGATCCGGAAGCCCGTGGTCGTCGATCTCCGCGACGAGCCTCGTGACCGAGTCTCGATCGATGTCGGCGTAGATCCTGCGTTCGATCGACTCTGCGCCCGCCACGCCCTTCAAGAATGCGGCGGTCACGTCGACGATGGCCGATGGCTCGAGCGTCGTGTAGAGCGTTGCGCCGCGATAGACCTGCGACAGCGAGACGTTCGAGCGGACTCCCAGCAGCTCGTACAGGGTGGGGACCTGGATCAGCTTTCCGACGAGATCCTCGGTGATCATCTTCTGCGTGTCGGAGGTATCCGCGATGGAGACCGGTGCAGGCGCATGGAATTTCATCTTCTCGCGCACGAACCACTCGTTGCCAGGAACCCCGGTGGCTGCCGGTGGGCGCCCCGTGAAGACCGAGGACCAGGCGGCGATGGTGGTGGACGGGAGGATGCTGATGGCGTTCGGAATCGAGTACGCGTGTTCGAAGACCCCGTTCGCAGCCTCGGCGCCGAGCAGCTCCCCGAGGTGCTGGGCCTTTCCCGAGCGAATGGCCAGCATGAGCTGGTCGTAGCCGACACCGTCCAACGCGAAGATGAGGATGTGGGAGCGCGCGTCCGCGACGGGTGGGTTGGGATTCACTCGCTGCACGCCGCCCCGCGCAATGTTGCCGACGACGCTGCACCCGGCGATCGAGCCCGCCAAGGCTGCAAGGACGAGCGTGGCGGTGGCGAGGAGTCCGATGCGGCGGTTCGTCCGGCA
>JAWOLJ010000012.1:0-7404 GCA_033853555.1 Myxococcota bacterium | reverse complement strand
CCTGCTCCGCGGCGCGGAGAAGTGGCGCGAGAACAGCGATGCCCGCGTGGCGGCGCAGCTCGTCGAGGCGGGCTTCCAGGCGGTGGAGCGCGTCGCGGCGCGGCGCACCTTCTTCGGACGCGTGGCGTTCCACCGCGGGTCCAAGCCCGTCGCCTAGCCCGGGGCCGCAGAACAACACAGAGACTTGCTGCGGGAAGGAGAACGGGCGGCGGGCGGCGCTGGACGGGCGCGGGGCAGCCGTCGCGGACTACTCCTCCGCCGGGTCGAGCAGGCCGTAGTGCCGCCACCCCACCCGCGCGAGCCAGGTCCGGGCCCGCGCCACCGGCGGGGGGCCCGGGGCCTCGGGCTTCGGAATCCCTGGCCTCCAGCCCTCGAACCACGCTCCCGAGGAGGCGGGATCGATCCGCACCGCGCGCGGCAGCGCGCGCCCGAGCTTCGCCGCATGCCGCCGCGCGTTCGTCAGCACGTAGCCGAGCGCATTGCTCACCTCCCGCGCCGTGCGCAGCACGTGCCGGTGGTAGCGCTCGCGCAGGACCGCCCCCGTCCGCCCGAGCGCCCGGCTCACCGCCCGCGCGAAGCGGGCGGCCAACGACTTCATGCCACGGCCCAGCGCCTCCCGCCCCTCGGCCTCCACGATCGCGTGGAGGTGATCGGCCTGAATCGAGAACTCGACGAGGCGGAACGCACCCCGCTCGGCGCCCGCAGCGAACGATCGCATCACCCCGCGCGCCACCTCGAGCCTTCGCAGGGAGGGCAGGCCCGGGAGGACCTTCAGCGTGACGTGGCAGGGGAAGCGTCCCGAGAACTCCGGCCGCGAGCGATGGCGCACGGCCGGCTTCGGTCCCGGCTTGCGTCCGGCGCCGAGTCGGCGTCCGCCGCGCGTGTCGCGATGGAAGGGAAGATCGGGCTGAAGCATCCGATCCATTTCGGTGTAGTTTAGGGCGATCTTCGCGACGTGTAAACAGAGCAGGGTCGTTCACGCCGCACCCGGGTCTTGTCAGATGCACTGTCCGGTGCAAGAGATGCAACGAGGACTGCTCCGGAGGACGGCTGGGCAGAGACCGATCAGCGCAGCGGGCCACGATCCGCGCGCGGCCCTCGGTCTCTACCCACTTCAGGTGGGTCACTCCGCGCTTGCGGCGGGCGTGCGTCGTCCCTCCGAGCGGACCGACGGGCGCACCCTCGACTTCGCGGGCTGCGGGAACGCGGGACTGGTGGATCGGCTCTACCCGATCCGGAACAGCACCTCGCTCGGCGCCGCGTCGCCGAGCTCGCGGCGGAGCGCCGCCAGGATCTGGGGCCGGCGCAGCGCGAGCTCCTGCGACCACACGCTCGAGTCCACGCTCGCTTCGAGCACGCCGGCGCGGAGCGCGACCGGCCGCGAGTGGCGCGCGGCCTCGGGCCCGACCACCGCCTCCCAGCACGCCGCCGCGCGGAGCGCCGCGCGCGCGCCCGCGAGGCCGAGCTCGTCGAGGACGCGCGGGAGCACGGCACCCACCGCGGTGGGCTCGCCCCGGCGGCGGCCCTTCACGGCGTCTCCTCGAGCAGGCGGAACACGAGGCCCGTGGGAAGCTTCGGCAGGAAGAAGGTCGACTTCTGGGGCAGCACCTCGCCGGCGGCCGTCACGCGAAAGACGTCGTCCGGCGAGAGCGCGTTCAGGTAGAAGGCGAGGCTCCCGCGTCCGGCCCGCACGTCGCGCGCTGCGCGAAGCGTGTCCTTCGGAAAGTCGAGCGCGCCCTCGCGGATCGCCGCCTCGTCGAGGCCGAGGGCTCCCTGCACCACCTCGCGATGGAAGACGCGGATCGCGAGCTCGCCGTCCGGCGCGGGAGCGCGCGAGAAGATCCGGAGCGAGCCGGAGCCGTCGTCGAGCGCGAAGGCCGGCGCCGGCGCGAGCGGCGCGAGCTCGCGGGCGAGGAGCCCCGGAATCGCCTCCGCTCCACCCGCCACCACGCGTCGCTCGCTCCAGCCCACCAGGCGCGACCAGGCCTCGGCCGGCGGCGCGGGCCGCCCCACCAGCAGGCGATGGATCGGGAGCAGCAGGCTCCCCGGGGCGTAGGCGTTCGCGAAGTAGGCGAGGGTCCACTCGAAGGGCGCCTCGGGATCCGGCGGCCCGGCCCGGCGCCGCTCGTCCCGGTAGGTGAGCGCCGTCTCGTAGCGGTGGTGGCCGTCCGCGATCACCACCGGCCGCTCGCGCATGAACTCCGACACCGCCTGGTGAAGGCCGACGTCGTCGATCCGGGTGAGGGCGTGCTCGACGCCCCCGGCGTCCACGCCCTCGGCGTCCGGCCCGGCGGCGAAGGCCGGCGCGAGCGCCCGCGCGAGCGCTTGCTCGCGATCCTCGTAGAGCAGGAAGACGATCGAGAGGTTCGCCCGCGCGGCGCGCAGGAGCTTCAGCCGATCGGCCTTCGGGCCGGCGAGCGTGCGCTCGTGGGGGCGCACGACGCGGCGGGCGTAGTCCTCCAGGTGGAGGAGCGCGAAGAAGCCCTCGCGCGTGAGCCGGCCTCCGTCGGGAGCGGTGAAGCGCTGCCGCAGGCCGTACAGCGCCGGCCGCGGATCCTGCACCAGGACGCCTTCCGCGCGCCAGGCGTCGAGCGTGCGACGCACCTCCGCGTAATCCGTGCCGGCCTCCTCGGACGGGTCGCGGGTGAGCTCGAGGCGGATCGCGTTGTGCGGATCGCGCCCGAAGAAGCCGGCGCGCTCGTCGGGTGCGATCACGTCGTAGGGCGGCACCAGGACCCTCGAGAGCTCGACACGCTTGGGGTCGTAGCGCAGTCCGCGGAACGGGCGGATCTCGGTCATCGGGAAGCGGGCTCCTCGTGCGCGGACGCGCCGAGCGCAGCGGCGAGGCGGCCCTCGTCCAGGGCCCCCCGGCGCAACACGCGCGGCGGCGTGCAGGTCGCGTCCAGCACCGTGCTCGGGAGGCCCGTGGGCTCCGGCGCGCTCGGATCGTCCAGCAGGAGCGGATCGTCCGCGCCCCGGCAGAGCGTCCGGGCCTCCGCTCGCGTGCGGGCGGGCACGTCACCGCTGCGGTTCAGGCTGGTGGCGGTGAGGGGGCCGAGGCCCGCCACGGCGACGCGGCGCGCGAGGGCGCGCGCCACGGGGTGCGGCGAGCAGCGCACGCCCACCGCGCCGTCCTGCTCCCGCGCCACGCCGGCGGCAAAGCGGCGCCGGCAGGGAAGCACCAGCGTCAGGGGACCGGGCCAGTGCCCCCGCACCAGCTCGCGCGCCGCCGGGCCGAGCACGAAGCCGAGGCCCTCGAGCTCCTCGGGCTCGCCCACCAGGATGGAGATCGGCTGCTCGGCCCCGCGTCCCTTCCAGGCGCGAAGCCGCGCCAGGGCCGCGTCGTCGCGAGCGTCGGCGCCGAGCCCCCAGAGGGTCTCGGTGGGATAGGCCACGAGCCCGCCTGCACGCAGGCGCGCGAGCGCGGCCTCGAGCAGCGCCTCCGGGAGCGCCGTCACCGGCCGATCGCGCGCGCGGCGATGTCGCCGCGTCGGTGCAGGCCCTCGAAGCGGATGCGATCCGCAGCGGCGTAGGCCCGCGCGCGGGCCGCGGCCACGCTCGCACCCCGCGCCGTGACGCCGAGCACGCGTCCACCGGCCGTCACGAATCCGCCCCCGGGACCGCGCCGCGTCCCGGCATGGAACACGACCACGTCGGGGTCGCGCTCCGCCTCCTCGATGCCCTCGATCGGGCGCCCGGTCTCGAACTCCCGCGGATAGCCCCCGGAGGCCAGCACCACGCAGACGGCGGCGTCGGCCCAGCCGAGGGCGGGCGCGCGCTCGAGCCCGCCGCGCGCCGCGCCGAGCAGCAGCGGCACCAGATCGCCGTCCATCCGCAGCATGAGAGGCTGCGTCTCGGGATCACCAAAGCGCACGTTGAACTCCACCACCCGCGGGCTCCCCGCCGCGTCCACCATGAGGCCCACGAAGAGCACGCCGGTGTAGGGCATGCCCTCGGCGGCGAGGCCCCGGATCGCGGGGCGCACGATCTCCTCGAGCACGCGCTTCTCCACCGCCTCGGAGACCACCAGGGCCGGGGAGTAGGCTCCCATGCCGCCGGTGTTCTCGCCGCGATCCCCGTCGA
This sequence comes from Myxococcota bacterium, assembly GCA_033853555.1. Lineage (GTDB taxonomy): Bacteria > Myxococcota_A > UBA9160 > UBA9160 > UBA9160 > JAWOLJ01. The sequence continues at coordinate 3,321 of JAWOLJ010000012.1, read as the reverse complement.
GGGCGCGTTTGTGATCCTGGGCCGCCGCGAGACTCACGATGGTGGTGCCGTCGGTCACGGCGTAGTAGGAGGCCTCTTCGCCGACGAGCCGTTCCTCGATCACCACTCGCGCGCCCGCCGCGCCGAAGCGACGCCGGGCCATGATCTCGTCGAGCGCCCGCTCGGCGTCGGCGGGGCCGTCGCAGACCGCCACGCCCTTCCCCGCCGCGAGGCCGTCGGCCTTCACCACGCAGGGGCCGCCGAGGGAGCGCACGTGGGCCCGGGCGGCCGCGACCTCGTCGAAGACCGCGAACCCGGCCGTCGGGATGCGGTGGCGGCGCATGAACTCCTTGGCGAAGGCCTTGCTCGACTCGAGGCGCGCAGCGGCCTGCGCGGGCCCGAAGACCGCGAGACCGGCCTCGCGCAGCCGATCCGCCACGCCCGCGGCGAGGGGATCCTCGGGACCGATCACCACCAGCCCGACGCCCTCGCGGCCCGCCAGCGCCGCGAGGCCGGCGGCGTCGCCCGCGCGCAGCTCGGGGAAGCAGGTGGCCTCGCGGGCCATGCCGTCGCTCCCCGGCGCCGCCAGCACGCGCTCTACCTGGGGGCTGCGGGCGATCTTCCAGGCGAGCGCGTGCTCGCGTCCGCCGGAGCCCACCACCAGCACCTGCATGCCGCCGCCCCCCGCCGCCTAGTGCCGGAAGTGACGCACGCCGGTGCAGAGCATCGCGAGACCCAGGCGGTCCGCGGCGGCGATCACCTCGGCGTCGCGCGTCGAGCCGCCCGGCTGCACGATGGCCGTCGCTCCGGCTGCGGCCGCCAGCTCGAGACCGTCGGCGAAGGGGAAGAAGGCGTCGCTCGCGAGCACGCTCCCGAGGAGCGGCGTGCCCACCCGTGCGGCCTTCTCGCTGGCCACGTGCACCGCGTCCACGCGGGAGGTGGCGCCGCCGCCGAGCGCCAGCGTGCGGTCGGCCGCCGCGAAGACCACGGCGTTGCTCTTCACGTGCTTCACCACCTTCCAGGCGAAGGCGAGGGCGCGCCGCTCGTCCTCCGTGGGCTTGCGCGCGGTCGCCACCTGCGCGCTCGCCAGGTCCTCGCTCGCGACGTCCGGCTCCTGCACCAGCACGCCGGCGTAGACGCGCTTCCAGTCGAGCTCCGAGCGCTCGATGCGCTCGAGCTTCGCCCGCAGCAGCCGCCGGTTCTTCTTCTTGCGCAGCAGCTCGAGCGCATCGGGCGTGAACTCCGGCGCGATCAGCACTTCGGTGAAGATCTCGTCCACCGCCCGGGCGATCTCGAGATCGAAGGGACGGTTCAGCACCACGATGCCTCCGAAGGGCGAGTCGGGATCGCCGGCGAAGGCGCGCTTCCAGGCCTCGGCCGGCGTCGCCCCGCTTCCGACACCACACGGTGTGTTGTGTTTCAGGATGGCGCAGGTGGCGGACTCTCGCGCATCGAACTCGAGGATCAGGGCCAGCGCGGCCTGCGCGTCCACCACGTTGTTGAAGGAGAGCTCCTTGCCGTGGAGGGCCTCCACCAGATCGAGGAAGCCGCCGTAGAGGGCGGCGCGCTGGTGGGGATTCTCGCCGTAGCGGAGCGTGGCGGCGCGCGGCAGGTCGATGCGCAGGCGGCCGGGGAAGGGATCGCCGGGCTCCGCCTCCTCGCGCGAGAGGTAGCTCGAGATGGCGGCGTCGTAGGCGGCGGTGCGCTCGAAGACCTTGCGCGCCAGGCGCCGGCGCGTCGCCTCGGAGAGCGCGCCGCCCGAGGCCCGCAGCTCCTCCAGCGCCGGGCCGTAGTCCGCGGGATCTACCAGCACGCCCACGAAGGCGTGGTTCTTGGCCGCGGAGCGCAGCATGGAGGGGCCGCCGATGTCGATCTGCTCGATTGCCTCCTCGCGCGAGACGCCGGGCTTCGCCACGGTCGCCTCGAAGGGATAGAGGTTCACCACCACCAGATCGATCGGTCGGATCCCGTTCGCCGCGCAATCCGCCTCGTCCTGCGGGTTGTCGCGCCGCGCGAGGAGGCCGCCGTGCACCTTCGGGTGGAGGGTCTTCACGCGCCCGCCGAGCATCTCGGGGCTGCCGGTGAGGGTCGCCACGTCCAGCACGCTGAGGCCCGCGCGGCGCAGCGCCTCCGCCGTTCCGCCCGACGCCACGAGCTCGACTCCGAGCTCCGCGAGCCCGCGCCCGAGCTCGACCAGACCCGTCTTGTCGGAGACCGAGAGCAGAGCGCGCGTGACGCGCGGAGCGGGCGCGGACATGGCACCTCCTGGAAGCGCGGGCGTGGGCCGGTGCGACAAGGTTCCGGCGCGTCCTCCGAAAGTCAATCGCCGACGACGACCCGCGGCACGCGGCGCCCGACGCGCACCAGGAGCTCGTAGGCGAGCGTGCCCGCCGCGGCCGCGGCCTCCTCGACCGGGAGGCGCGCGCCGCCCGAGGCCTCGCCGAAGAGCACCACCTCGTCCCCGAGCTCGACGGGCCCGTCGCCGGCGTCGAGCGTCACGAAGTCCATGGAGACACGGCCCGCGAACGGAACGCGCCGGCCGCGCAGGAGCGCGCTCCCCCGGTTCGCCGCCGACCAGGGCACGCCGTCGCCGTAGCCCACGGGCAGGGTCGCCACGAGGCCCGGCCGCGTGACGCGGAAGGTGGCGCCATAGCCCACGCAGTCGCCGGCCGCGACGCGGCGGAGCGCTGCGACCCGCGTGCGCAGCGTCATCACCGGGCGCAGCGGGGCCACGAGATGGGCGGCCGGCGATGCGCCGTAGAGCAGGAGGCCCGGCCGCACGGCGTCGGTCGCGGGCTCGCCCGAGCCCGGATCCGGTGGCGCCAGGAGCGCCGCCGAGTTCGCCACGTGCACGAGGCCCGGCCGCACGCCGCGAGCGCGCGCCGCCGCCAGCACCTCGGCGAAGCTCCGGAGCTGCGCGCGGCTGAAGCCCGGATCGGGGTCCTCGGCGCAGGCGAGGTGGGTGTAGACGCCCTCCAGCCGCAGCCGCGGCTCCTCCTGCACCCGTTGCAGCAGCTCCGGCGCCTCCTCGGCAAGCACCCCCATCCGACGCATTCCGGTGTCGACCTCGACCTGCACGTCGGCGCGCCGGCCGCGGCGGGCGGCCGCCTCGGCGAGGAGCGCGAGCGGCGCCCCGCCGTGGAGCGCCACGGCGACGCCGCGCGCCACCGCCTCGTCCGCCTCCTCGGCGTCGTGCACGCCGCCGAGCGCGAGGAGCGGCGGCGCGCTGCCGGCATCGCGCAGCTCCCCGGCTTCGGCCAGCGTCAGCACCGCGACTGACGAGCAGCCGGCCGCCACCCGCGCGCGCGCCACCGCCGGCGCGCCGTGTCCGTAGGCGTCGGT
>JAWOLJ010000011.1:0-50209 GCA_033853555.1 Myxococcota bacterium | reverse complement strand
GCAGCCCGTTCGCCTCCAGCACCTGTTCGAGCCCGCGGCGCAGCGTGTCGGGCGAGGGCGGCACCGGGAATCCCAGCTCGGCGGCCGCGAGCACCAGCCGCTCGAGATGGGCCTGCCACTGGAACGGCTCGCCGCCGTGGACCGCCAAGCTCTCGAACAGCCCCTCGCCGTCGCGGGCCCCGCGGTCGAACACGGTGAGCGCCGCCTCGGCGCCGCGACAGAGCCGCCCGTTCACCCACACCGCGCGCTCCGGCAGCCGCGGCTCGCGCCCGGCCGCACCCCCGCTCCCGCTCATCGCCCCGCGGCCAGCGGCGGAGCGGCGAACAGCGCCCCGGTGAGGTCCGCGAGCGCCGCGAACAGGCCCGACGCCTTGTCGAGCGTCTCCTGGTACTCGGCGACCGGGTCCGAATCGGCGGTGATGCCGCCGCCGGCGGACAGGTGGATCGCGCCGGGCGTGACCACCGCGGTGCGGATCGCCACGTTCCAGTCGGCGTCGCCGTCCCAGCCCAGGTAGCCGACCGCCCCGGTGTAGACGTGGCGGCGCACCGGCTCGAGCGCCTCGAGGATCTCCATCGCCCGGATCTTGGGCGCGCCGGTGATCGAGGCCGCCGGGAAACAGGCGTGGAGCAGGTCGAAGGCATCCAGGTCCGGCCGCAGCGTGCCGCGCACCGTCGAGGTGAGGTGGTGGACCTGGGGGAAGCTCTCCAGCTCGCAGATCCGCGGCGTCTCGACCGAACCGGTGGCGCACACCCGCCCGAGATCGTTCCGCATCACGTCCACGATCATCACGTTCTCCGCCCGGTCCTTGGCGCTCGCCGCCAGCGCGCGGCGCAGCGCGTCGTCCTCCTCCGCGTCCTTGCCGCGCGGCCGCGTGCCCTTCATGGGCCGGCTCTCCACCGAACCGTCGCGCCCGACGCGCAGGAAGCGCTCGGGCGAGCTCGAGACCAGGGCGCCTTCGGGCAGCTCCAGGTACGCGGCGAAGGGCGCCGGGCTGCGGCGGCGGAGCGCGCGGTAGAGCGACCAGGGGTCTCCCGCGAAGGGGAGCTCCAGCCGGTGGGTCAGGCAGATCTGGTAGGCGTCGCCGGCGGCGATGTGAGCCTGCGCGCGAGCGATCCGCGCGGCGTAGGCCGGCTCTCCGATGCAGACCTCCGGGCGCAACGGCGCGACCGGCGGCGCCGGGCCGTCCTCTTCCGGTGTCGGTGAGCGGCCGCTCGCGGCGGCGACGCGGGCAGCGAGCGCCGCGGCGGCCGCCTCGGCGCGGCGGCACGCCTCGGCGCGGTCGCGGCCGTGACCGATGCCGCTCGCGAAGAGCGCCCCCGTCGCGTGGTCGAAGACGAGCGCGCGATCCACCAGCAGCAGGTGGAGGTCCGGGAAGCCGAGGCCGTCGGCGCCGTGGAAGCGCAGCGCCTCGAGGGTCGCGGCGAGCTCGTAGCCGAAGCTGCCGAGCGCTCCGCCGACGAAGGGGAGCCGCTCCAGGCCGGGGTGCAGGCGCTCCGCATCCGGCGCGCGGCCGAGGAGCGAGCGCAGCGCCGTCCACGGATCGCCGCGCTCCTCGTAGCGCCCCGGCGCCAGGCCGGGTCGGGCGGCCCGCCGTACCTCCAGCACCAGACGCCGGCCGAAGGCTCGCAGCACGGCCCAGGGCGCGGCGCCGGTGAAGGAGAAGCGACCGAGGCGCGGCTCGCGCAGGCTGCTCTCCAGCAGCCAGGGATCGTCGTCCTCGCGCAGCCGTTCGAAGGCCTCGACGGGCGAGAGCCGGAGCGCGAGTTCCCGCAACGCGATCGCCGTGTGGGGAGCGGAGGGCGGCTGCAGGGCGGACATCGGCTCCTCGCGCGCGACCGCAGGGGCGGGAGGGCGAGGCTACCAGACGATGCCCGCCGGAACAGCGGGCGCGGCTGCGCGGCTCAGGGAAGCCCGCGCACCAGCATCACCGCGAGACCGATGATCCCCACGGTGAGCGCGAAGCTCGTCCGTCCGAGCCAGCCGGCCAGCCTCCGCGCCTGCTCCGCCTCGGGCGAGCCCGGTCGCTCGCGGGCGATGCGGCCGGCACGCGGTCCGATCCGGAAATCGTGTAGCGCCTGGAGCGCGACCAGCACGCCGAAGAGCGCGAGCTTCGCGAGCAGCAGGCGCTCCCAGCTCCCGACCGGTCCCGGCGCCCGGAGATCCGCGACGGAGACACCGCGCCACGCGAGCTGCAGCGATCCGGTCGCGGCGAGGGTCAGCAGGCTCGCCCATCCCACGCGGCGCACGCGCAGCCCGATCTCCTGCACCAGCGCGGGCGCCACCGCGCGCGCGGACTCGCTGCGCAGCGCCGGCATCAACACCAGCACGAAGACCAGCATCCCGCCGACCCAGGTGGCTGCCGCCAGCAGATGGAGGGTGATGCAGAGCAGATAGAGCGTGCGCATGCGCTCCTCCAGGGACCCGGTTGACGGCGGCCAAAACGGATTTTAGGATACTCTTGTCCTGAAAGCGAGCCGGCCCGATGCTGTCCCGGACCAGCGAGTACGCGCTGCGAGCGGTGGCCTTCCTGGCCAGCCGCCCCGGCGCGGCCTGGACCGTCCAGCAGGTCGCAGCCGAGACGCGGGTGCCCCGAGGCTATCTGGCGAAGGTGCTCCAGCAGCTCGTGCGCGCCGACCTGGTGCGCTCGCAGCGCGGCGTGGGTGGAGGCTTCGCGCTGGCGCGTCCGCCGAGCTCGATCGCCGTGCTCGAGGTGCTGAACGCGGTGCATCCGATCCGTCGCATCCGGAGCTGTCCGCTGGACCTCCCCGAGCACCGCGGCATCCTGTGCGCGCTCCACCGCAGGCTCGACGACGCCTACGCCACGATCGAGGAGACGTTCGGTAGGACCCGGCTGTCGGAGCTCGTGGGTGCGCCGCTGCGGCGAGGGGCTCCTCCGCCCTGGCCGCGCGCCAGCGAGCCCGGAGCGACCCGACGGAGAGGACGCGCGTGACCGAGGCGCGCTCGGGCCTGCTCGAGGTTCCCTACCGGCCGCTCTTCGCCGCCGGCGCGCTCGACGCGCTGCTGCTGGTCGGGCTGTGGTTCGCGCTGGCCGAGGCGCGGCGCAGCGGCGTTCCGTTCCCGGCGGCCGCTCGGGTTCCACCGGCGTGGGTCCACGCGCACTCGCTCTTCTTCGGGATGTTCGCGTGCTACGCGCTGGGCTTCCTGGGCACCGCGTTCCCGCGCTGGATCGACGCCCGGGCGCCGACACCGCGGCGTGTGGTTGCCTGGGTCGCGCTGCTCGCGACGGCGCAGCTCGCGCTCGTGGCGGGATTCGTGCGCCTCCCGTTCCTGCTCCCCCTGGCGGCCGCCCTCGAGGTGGCGGCCTACGCGGACGCCCTCTTCTTCTTCGCCCGGGCGCTGCGCGAGACCCGCAACCCGCGCCGGCTGCAGCCGGCGCTGGTGTTGACCGCGCTCGCCCTGGCGCCGGTCGCCGCCGCGCTCGATGGCGCGGCCTTCGCTGGCGCTCCGCCGCGCCTGCACCGCGCGGCGGTGGAGATCGCGCTGCGCGGGCACCTGCTCTTCCTGGTGGCCGGCGTGAGCCAACGCATCGTGCCCTTCTTCACCGCGAATCTGCTGCGTCGTCCCTACGCCCCGCGTCCGATCGGGGCCCTCGCCGGCTGGGTCGGTCTCGGCTTGATCCGGCTTGGTGTCGCCCTGGCGCTCGACCGCAACGCCGGACCCTGGCTGGCCCCCTTCGACGCCGCGATGGCCGTCGGCCTCGCGCTCGAGCTGCGCGCCTGGCGACCCGGGCCGGCGCTGCGCCAGCCGATGATGGCGATCCTGTACCTCGGTCTCGCCTGGGTGGCGCTCGGCCTGGCGGTGAGCGCGCTGGCCGACGTGCGGCCGGGCCTGGCGCCCCTCCTCGAGCTGCCGGTGCGCCACGCGCTGGCGGTGGGGGGCTTCGCCACGCTGGTCCTCGGCATGAGCACGCGGGTCGCGCTCGGTCACCGGGGTCGCCCGATCGTCGCCGACGCGAGCGTGGTCTTGGCCTTTGCCTCGATCCAGGTCGCCGCGCTGGTCCGGGTGACGCTGCCGCTCCTCGGGAGCGTGTGGTCGCTGGCGCCGGTGCTCTCCCATTGGGCGGCGCTGCCCTGGATGCTGGCCTTCACCCTCTGGCTGCTCCGCCTGGGTCCCCTCCTGGTGCGGGCCGAGCGGGCATCGGCCGCGGCCCCGGCCTGACGCGGCCCGGCTATCCTCCGCGGGCTCGCGCCGGGGTCGGAGCGCGGGCGGAGGAGCCATGCCCGAGTTCCCTGCCCCGCGGCGGCTGCGGCTGGCCGCGCGCCCGCTTCCCACCGGCGTCGGGGCGCCGCCGATCGAGCTCTCGGTGCACGAGGCCGGGAGCGGCCCCGCCGTGGTTCTGTGTCACGGCTTTCCCGAGCTCGCCTACTCCTGGCGCCATCAGCTGCCGGCCCTCGCTGCGGCCGGCTTCCGCGCGATCGCCCCGGACCAGCGCGGCTACGGCGCGAGCGACCGTCCGGCGCCGATCGCGTCCTACGACATCCATCACCTGACGAGCGACCTGGTCGGGCTCCTCGATGCGCTCGGTCTCGAGCGCGCGGTCTTCGTGGGACACGACTGGGGCGGGCTTGTGGCGTGGCTGATGCCGCTCCTCCATCCCGAGCGCACGGCGGGCGTGGTCGGCGTGAACACTCCCTACCTCCCGCGCGCTCCGCTCCCGCCGACGCAGCTCCTGCGCGCCATGGTGGGCGGCCACGACGAGCGCATGTACATGCTCTGGTTCCAGGAGCCGGGAACCGCCGAGGGCGTGCTCGACGCGAACCCGCGTCGGGTGTTCGAGAAGCTGATGCGGCGCGGGCTGTCGCCCGAGGAGGCGCGCGCGGCCATCGACCCGGCGCTCGGCGACATGAACCCCTTCCGCCGCCTGGCCGAGCTCCCCGATCTCGGGCCGGCGCTCCTCCAGCGCGAGGAGCTCGAGCACTACGTGGCGGTGTTCGAGCGAACCGGCTTCCGCGGCGGAATCAACTGGTACCGCAACCTCGATCGCAACTGGGAGACCACGCCGCGGCTCGCCGGAGCCCGGATCGAGGTGCCGAGCCTGATGATCACCGCCGAGTGGGATCCCGTGCTCCCGCCGGCGCTGGCGGCAGGGATGCCGGCGCTCGTTCCCGATCTCGAGACCCGGATGATCGGGGCCTGCGGGCACTGGACGCAGCAGGAGAGGCCCGACGAGCTGAACCGGCTCCTGGTCGACTGGCTGCGCCGGCGCTTCGGACGCGCCTGAGCCGCTCGACCGGCCGATCTCACGGCGGGGCGCTCGGCGGCTCCTCGAGCTCGAGCGTCCAGCGCCCGCGCCGCGTGGGCAGGGCGAGCGCGCGCCCGAGCTCGTGCAGGAAGCGCGCGCGCGGCCACTCCCGGCCGCCGAGCCGCCGCACGTGCTCGCTCGGCGTCTGCGCGTCGAAGAGCACGAACCCCCACGCGGCGAGCTGACGCACCAGCGTGACGAGCGCGAGCTTCGTGGCGTCGGGGCGCCGCGTGAACCTCGACTCGCCGGAGAAGACACCGCCGAGCGCCACGCCATAGACGCCGCCCACCAGCTCCTCGCCCTCCCAGGCCTCCGCGGAGTGGGCGTAGCCCTCGGCATGGAGACGCTCGTAGGCCTGGATCATCTCGGGCGTGATCCAGGTGCCGTCCTGGCCGGCGCGCGGCGCCTCGGCACAGGCGCGGATCACGCGCCCGAAGGCTCGATCGAGGCTGGTGCGGTAGCGCCCGCGCCGGATCCGGCGCTGCGCGCGGCGCGGAACGTGGAGCTCCGCGGGGCGCAGGACGAAGCGCGGATCCGGCGAGTGCCAGAGGATGGGCTGGCCGGCCGAGTACCAGGGAAAGATCCCGCTGGCGTAGGCGAGGAGGAGGCGCTCGGGAGAGAGGTCCCCGCCCAGCGCCAGGAGGCCGCCGGGCTCCGCCTCCTCGGCGGGCGGGAAGATCAGCGCACGGCCCAGTCGAAACACCGGCAGGTGGGATGCCTCCTCGCGCGCGCGGCGCTCGCCCTCGCCCCCTCCCGGCGCGTAGAATGCGCCGGCCATGCCGCCGCCGCCCTCCTCGCCCGCGCCCGCCGCGTCCTCGCGCTCCGCGCCGGCGCCCGGGGCGGCGCCGGTGGGTGGGCCCTACGCGCGCTACGTGCTCGCAGTCCTCACCCTGGTCTACGTCTTCAACTTCCTCGATCGCCAGATCCTCTCGATCCTGAACGAGCAGATCAAGGCGGATCTCGGCCTGCGCGACGACCAGACGGCGATCCTCTACGGCACGGCGTTCGCGGTCTTCTACGCGCTCTTCGGCATTCCGCTCGGACGGCTGGCCGACGTCTGGCGACGCAGCCGGCTGATCTCGCTCGGCCTCGCGGGCTGGAGCGCGATGACGGCGCTCTCCGGGGTCGCGCACAACTTCTGGGAGCTCGGGGCGGCACGCGTCGGTGTCGGGATCGGCGAGGCGAGCGCGAGCCCGGCGGCCTACTCGCTGCTCTCCGACTGGTTCCCGGCCGAGCGACGCGGCACCGCCATCGCGCTCTACTCGAGCGGCGTCTACCTCGGGGCGGGTCTCGGCCTCGCCGTGGGCGGACTGGTGGTGCAGGCGTGGGATGCGCTGCATCCGGCCGGCAGCGCGCCCTTCGGGCTGCGCGGTTGGCAGGTGGCGTTCTTCGTGGTGGGGCTGCCGGGCGTCCTGCTCTCGCTCTGGGTGGCGACGCTCCGCGAGCCGCTGCGCGGGCAGGTGGACGGCATCTTCGCCCCGACCGAGCCCCATCCCTTCCGGGTCTTCCTGCGCGAGCTGCGCGCGGTGCTGCCTCCGCTCACGCTCGTCCACCTGTGGCTCGAGCGGGTGGACGCTGCCGTGCTGCGCACCAATCTCCTGGCGGCCGCGGGTCTGGCCCTCGCGGCATGGGCGCTCGCGGAATCGATCGGCCCCGCCGTGCAGTGGATCGCGCTGGCGGTCGGGGTCTACGCGGCGTTCTCCTGGGCGCAGGGTCTGCGCCTGCGCGACGAGCCGAGCTACGAGCTGATCTGCCGCACGCCGAGCCTCCGCTGGGCCTTCCTCGGCTTCTCGCTCCTCGCCTTCACCGGCTACGGGGTGGGCTACTGGACGCCGCCCTTCTTCATGCGGGTCCACGGCGTCTCGGCGGCCGAGGCGGGACTGGTGGTGGGCGGGACCGCCGCCGTGGCGGGCTTCCTCGGCGTCTCGCTCGGCGGCATCCTCTCGGACCGCTGGCGCGCCGGCTCTCCCAACGGCCGGCTCTGGGTCGGCGTGCTCACTGCCGTGCTCCCGCTGCCGGTGGCCCTCGTGACGCTCACCACCTCGAACGTGCCGCTGGCGTTCGCGCTGAACCTCCCGCTCGCCATCCTGACCTCGCTCTGGGTCGGGGTCGGCGCCACGACGGTGCAGGACATGGTGCTCCCGCGCATGCGGGCCACGGCGTCGGCGGCTTACATCCTGGTGGTCACCTTCATCGGAATGGCCCTCGGCCCCTACACCGTGGGACGTCTGTCGGTGGCCTTCGGCGATCTGCGCCGTGCGATGCTCTGCGCCCTGCTGGCGAACCTGCTCGCCCTGGCCTGCCTGCTCCTCGCGATGCGGCGCCTCGGGAGCGACGAGCAGAGCCGCGTGGCGCGAGCGCGCGCAGCCGGGGAGCCCATCCTCGACGCGGTGGGCGGGTGAGCCGGGAAGGGGCGCATCCCGTGCGCCGCCTCCGCTAGCATGAGCCCGATGCGACGCATCTGCTTTCATCACGCGGGCTGTCCCGACGGCTTCGGCGCCGCCTGGGCCGTCTGGCGCGCCTGGGGTGATGCCGCGGAGTACGTGGCGCGCGGACACGACGATCCCCTGGTGGCCGCGGACCACGAAGGGGATCTCGTCGTCTTCGTGGACATCGCCCCCGACAACGCGGCGCTCCTCGGACTGCTTCAGCATGCGGCGCAGGTCGTCGTGCTCGATCACCACGTCTCCTCTCGCGCGCGCTACGAGCGCGACCCCGAGCTCGCCCGCGAGGTTCGGGGCGGCGGCCATCTGGTGCGCTTCGATCTCGAGCACAGCGGCGCGGTGCTGGCCTGGAGGCACTTCCACCCGGACGAGTCCGTGCCGTCGCTGCTCGGCTACGTGGAGGACCAGGATCTCTGGCGCTGGAAGCTCCCGCGCTCCGAGGAGGTCAACGCCGCCGTCGGCTCCCATCCGCGTCGCTTCGAGGTGTGGGATGCCCTGGCCACCACTCCGATCGAGGACCTGGCCGACGAGGGGGCGACCCTGGTGCGCGCCAACCGCACCGAGATGGAACGCACACTCCACTTCGCGCACCCCGTCTGGCTCGGCAAGCGGCGGATCGAGGCGGTGAACGCGCAGCACCTGCGCAGCTCGATCGGACACGAGCTCGCCAAGCGCGCGGCCTTCGGTCGGGCCTGGGGGCTGGTCTATCGCCTGCTCGGCGATCGCGTCGACGTCTCGCTCTACTCGATCGGTGACGACGACGTCTCGGCGGTGGCGGCCGAGTGGGGCGGCGGGGGTCACCGCAACGCCGCCGGATTCAGCGTGCCGCTCGAGCGCTGGCTGAGAGACTTCGTCTAGCCGGCGATCCCGGACCAGCGGGCCGGGGAGAGCGCGCGGATCGAGAGCGCGTGGATCTCCGCTCGCATCTCCTCCGCGAGCGTCGCGTACACCAGACGCTGGGCGGCGACGGGCGAGAGGCCCTCGAAGCGCCGAGAGACCACGAGCACGCGATAGTGCCCGGCACCGCCGCGCGCCCCCGCGTGGCCGGCGTGCAGATGGCTCTCGTCCACAACCTCGACGTGCACCGCGTCGAGGCCCTCCCGGAGCTTGCGGGCGATGCGGGCGGCGCGGTCCTCCGACACGGCGGCAGGGTCGGCGAGCCCGCGTCCCGGGTCAAGCGCGGAGGCGCCTGCGAGCGGCTGCGGCGCCCTCTCTCGTATACTCCCCGGACGTCGCCCGATGGGTCGGAGGTCCCCATGCCGCCGTTGGCGGAGGAAGTGGAGTCGAAGGAGAACGCCGCCTTTCGCCGTGAGGCCCGGGCCTGGATGGAGGCCAACCGGCCGCCCGATCCCGGCTTCAAGCTTCCCCAGAGCTTCCTCGAGGTGGAGAGCGATCGGCAGTTCGAGTTCCTGCGCGACTGGCAGCGCAAGGTCTACGAGGCGGGATACCTCGGGCTCGACTGGCCCGCCGAGTACGGAGGGCGCGGCGACCCGCTGAAGCGTCAGCGGATCGTCAGCCAGGAGATGGCGCGCGCGCGCGTGCCGTTCCTGGTGAACGTGATCGGGCTCCAATGGGCCGGGCCCACCATCCTGGTGCACGGGAGCGAGGAGCAGAAGCGACGCTTCCTGAAGCCGATCCTCTCGGCGGAGGAGATCTGGTGTCAGGGCTTCAGCGAGCCCGGCGCCGGCTCCGATCTGGCGTCGGTCCAGACCCGCGCCGAGCGCACGGCCGGCGGCTGGGAGGTCACGGGCCACAAGGTCTGGACCACCCTCGCCCACCAGTCGAAGTGGATGATCCTGCTGGCGCGCACCGACCCGCAGGCCGGAAAGTACGAGGGCCTGTCCTATTTCCTGTTCCCGATGGACGCACCGGGCGTGACGGTGCAGCCGCTCGTCAAGATGACGGGCGAGGGCGGCTTCAACCAGGTGATCTTCGACCGTTCGCCGATGCCGGAGGAGGCGCTGCTCGGCCGGCTCGGCCAGGGCTGGCAGATCGCCATGACCACCCTGCTCTTCGAGCGAGGCGCGTCGGAGGGCTCCGGCGGGGGCCAGGCCACGGCGTCCGCGGAGTCGCTACGCCGTGTCGCCGACCTGGCGCGCCGCGCGCGGCGCGACGGCCGACCAGCGGCCGAGGATCCGGTGCTGCGCGATCGCATGGTGCAGCTCTGGATCACCGAGGAGGCGCTCCGGCTCGGCTCGCTTCGGGTGCGCATCCCGGAGCTGGTGGCCGAGCGCCCGCAGGCGCTGCGTTTCATGAGCAAGCTGGTCTACTCGGAGTTCAATCAGCAGCTCGCGGAGCTCGCGTGCGAGATCCTCGGCCCCGAGACGAACCTCTGGCTGGGCGATCCGCGCGCGATGGATCGCGCCGAGTGGCCGCGCGCCTACCTGAACTCCTTCGGCATGACGATCGGCGGCGGCACCAGCGAGATCCAGCGCAACATCGTGGGGGAGCGCGTGCTCGGTCTCCCGAAGAGCAAGTAGGAGCGGCCGGGATGTATCCCCAGCTTCCCGTCGACTTCGGGTTCACCGAGGAGCACGAGATCCTGCGCCAGTCGGTGCGGCGCTTCCTGGAGGAGCGCTGCCCGTTCTCCGAGGTGCGCCGCCTGGCCGCGGACCCCCTGGGCTACGACCCGGGCCTCTGGAAGGAAATGGCGACCCTCGGCTGGATCGGTCTCACGCTCTCCGAGGCGTCGGGCGGGGCGGGCCTGGGGCAGCTCCACCTGGCGCTGGTGCTGGACGAGATGGGACGCCGCCTGCTCCCCGGGCCGTACCTGGGGAGCGTGCTCGCGTCCTTCGCGCTGGAGGCCGCGGGAAGCGACGCACAACGAGGTCGGTTCGGCGCCGCCATCGCGAGCGGCGAGCTGCTGGCGACCCTCGCGCTCGGCGAGCCGGTCGCCTCCTGGGAGCCGGAGCACGTGGCGGCCACGGCCGAGCCGGTGGAGGGCGGCTGGGTGCTGCGGGGCCTCAAGACGGGCGTGCTCTCGGCCGCGAGCGCGGGTCTCGTGATCGCTCCCTTCGGCACGCCCGACGGCACCCCGGCGCTCTTCGCCGTCGAGCTTCCCGCGCCCGGTGTGGCCGTGGAGCCCGAGATCGGGATCGATCCCACGCGGCGCACGGCGCGGGTGGCGTTCGACGGAATCCGCGTCGCGCGTGAGGCCTGCCTGGAGGGACCCGGGCTGGAGGCCTTGCGCGTCGCCTGCCGGCGCGGCTACGCCGCGCTGGCCGCCGAGATGGTGGGAGGCACGGAGGCGGTGCTGGAGCTCACGCGCCGCTACGCCATCGGGCGCAAGCAGTTCGACCGGCAGATCGGATCCTTCCAGGCGGTGAAGCATCCGATCGTCGACACCCTGATCGGGCTCGAGCTCGCTCGCACCCACGCGCTCGCGGCGGCGGTGGCGCTCGATCAGGCCGCGCCCGAGGCCGAGGTCGCGGCTCGCATGGCCAAGGCGATCGCGAGCGAGGTCTACCCCGTGGCGGTGCGGCGCGGAGTCCAGCTCCACGGAGGTTACGGCTTCACCTGGGACTGTGACGTCCACTTCTACTTCAAGCGCGCGCTCTGGAGCCGCGCCACACTCGGCGACGGCGCGCACCACCGGCGGCACCTCGCCGCGCGCCTGCTCGACGATCCGCCTACCGGGTGATCGACGGCCGGGGGCGATTCTCGACCTCGAGAGCTCCTGGGCGCTCCCTTAAGGACGGCTTGAGCCCCGGGCCGCCGGAGGGCCGAGGGCTGCCGGGAGCCCAGCATCGGGTGCGGGCGCGTGCGAGGGGCCGGCGCCGCGTCGGCCGCGCCTTTCGGCACTACAATCCAGGAGCGACGCCGGCGCACCGAGGACGGCCCGGAGGGCCTCGATCCCCGAGAGCCCGACTGGAAGCGGGGCGAACGGGTGGCGCCGATTCCCGCCGAAGAGGTCCAACGCGCATCGACCGGTCGAAGGACGTGTCCAGCATGAGCGCGCCGCCGTCCAGTCGTTCCAGCACCGTGAAGCGCCGTCTGCCCACCATCCAGTGGAGGTCCCGCCCGGCCCTCGTCGCGGCGCTGCTTGCGATCGAGCTCGGCGTGGCCGTGGCGGACTACTTCACCGGCCTGGAATACTCGATCGACGTCTTCTATCTGATCCCGATCGCCCTGGCCGTGTGGTTTCTCGGTCGCTCGCCCGGCGTGGCGTTCGCCGTAGCCAGCGCCGCGGCCTCCTTCGCCATGAACGGCCTGCCCAAGGTCGCGGGGTCGCGGCTTCCGGTGGTGAGCTGGAATGCCGCCATCCTCCTCGTGTTCTTCCTGGTCGTCGTGTGGATCCTCTCCCACGTGCGCAGACTCCATCGACAGCTGGAGCAACGCGTGCAGGAGAGGACGGCGGCGTTGTGCACGGAGATCGTCGAGCGCGAGCGCCTGGAGAAGGCGCTCCTCAGCGTCAGCGAAGCCGAGCGCCAACGCATCGGGCACGACTTGCACGACAGTCTGGGCCAGCAATTGACCGCAGCCGCATTGGCATGCAAGGCCCTGATGGAACGCTCGAGCGATGCAGCGACGACCGCACGAGCCGCCGGCGCCGCGCTGGCGCTGGTCGAAGACTGCATCGATCTGGCGCGCCGGCTGGCGCGGGGCCTCGCGCCGGTGCAGGTGACCACGGCCGGGTTGATGGAGGCCTTCGAGGAGTTCGCCGACACGGCTTCGGAGTGCCTCGGAGTCGACTGCCGGTTCGTCTGCAACGTACCGGTCTTGATTCCCGACCCGACGACCGCGACTCACCTCTACCGGATCGCGCAGGAGGCCATCAACAATGCCGTCAAGCACGGCAATGCCAAACGGATCGTCGTCCAGCTCGCGAAGACCGAAGCCGGGACGGTGCTGGAGATCGCCGACGACGGCGTCGGGTTGCCCGAGCCGCTGCCGACGGGTCACGGCATGGGCCTGCGGGTCATGGCCCATCGCGCCACGATGATCGGTGCGACGTTCACCATTCGCCGCGCGACGACGGGAGGGACGGTCGTCACGTGCACGGTGCCCTGATGAAGAAGCGCATCTTCCTGGTGGATGACCATCCGATGGTGCGGGAGTGGCTGACGGAGCACCTGGACAACCAGGCCGATCTCGCCGTCTGCGGCGAAGCCTCGGACGCGGCCGACGCGCTCCGGAACGTCCTCTCGCTGAAGCCCGACGTGGTGATCGTGGACCTCTCGCTGCCGGGCCGTTCCGGCATCGAGCTCATCAAGGACCTCAAGCAGCTGCTGCCGAGCACTCCCGTGATCGTCTTGTCGATGCACGACGAGATGTTGTACGCGGAGCGCGCTCTGCGGGCCGGGGCGCGCGGCTACATCACGAAGCGCGAGACGACCGAGACGATCGTCACGGCGATTCGCCGCGTGCTCGCGGGCAAGCTCCACCTCAGCGATCGGGTCAACGCGCGGCTGGCGGAGCGATTCGTCGGCGGTGCGCCACCGCTGAGCGAGTCGCCCGTCACCGTGCTGAGCGACCGCGAGCTGGAGGTCTTCCAGCTGCTGGGCCAGGGCCGTGACACCAAACAGATCGCCGACGAGCTCCACGTCAGCTTCAAGACCGTCCACGCCTATTGCGCCCGCATCAAGGAGAAGCTCAAGCTCACCAAGGCCAGCGAGCTGCTGCGCGAGGCGGTTTGCTGGGAAGAGCAGCGCCAGCGTCAGTGAGTCGGATGGCCGGAGGCGGACGCAGGCACGGGCGTCCCAGCGTCGCGTGGTTGGCCCGGGAACGACGCGGCTCGGGTCGCCGCACGTAGGAACCGTTCCTACGTCACTCCTGGAACGCGTCGCACAGACCGCCCGTCGAGGGCCGCCTACCTTCTCGCGCCGTGAGATGGATCACCACCAGTCTCGCGGCCGTTCTATTCCTCGGCGCGTGTGGGCGGCCCGCCGACTCGACTCCTCCGCGCGAATCGGGCTCGCACCCCGGCTCGACGGGGGAAGCCTCGGTCGAGCTGTCCCCCAGCCAGCTGTCCGCGATCACGATCGAGCCGGTGGGTACCCATCGGTTCTCGCTCCACGAGGAGGCGGTCGGAACCATCGGCTTCGACGAGGACCCGGCGATCGTCCAGGCCGAATCGACCCTGGTCGCTGCGGCGGCGACCTTCGTGCTCACCCGCAAGACGCTCGCGCGCGCGAGGCAGCTCTACGGCGCGAATGGCGGCGTGGCGCAGCGGGAGCTGGAGCAGGCCGTCTCCGATCATCAGGCCGCCGCGGCCGCGCTCGAGTCCGCACGCGATGCCCTTCGCGCTCTCGGCAAGACCGGTGCCGAGATCGATCGTCTGATTTCGAGCGGACGGATCGGCTCCGCACCGGCCACGAAATGGGCGGTCGCCAAGGTCGCGGAGAGCGACAGCCCGCTGCTGCGACTGGGGCAGCCCGTCGTCGTCAAGGCCCTGGCGTATCCCGACCGCGCCTTCGACGGCACGATCTCGAAGATCTACGCGACGGTCGATCCGAACACGCACCGTGTGACGATCCGCTGCCCGATCGCCGATCCCGGGGACGCACTCCGTGCGGGCATGCTGGCGAGCGTGAGCATTCGCGTGCAGGGCCCGCTCGAGGCCACCGCTCTGCCCACGAACGCCGTGGTCCGGGAAGGGGACGGGACGATGACGGCCTGGGTGACGACCGACCGACATCGCTTCGTGCAGCGGCCCCTGAGGCTCGGCCTCCAGGCGGACGGCCAGTACCAGGTGCTCGACGGCGTGCAACGCGGCGAGCTGGCGGTGACCGATGGCGCGGTGTTCCTCAGCAACCTGCTGAACGCGCCGCCGAGCGACTGACCCGTCGTGTTCCGGGGCCTGCTCGCATTCTGCCTGACCCGGCGCGCGATCGTCGTGTTCGGTTTGCTCCTGTTCGCCGCCGCGGGCCTGGCCGCCTTCGAGACACTCAACATCGAGGCCTATCCGAATCCCACGCCGGTCATCCTGGAGATCACGGCGCAGGCGCCCGGGCTGTCGGCCGAGGAGATCGAGCGCTATTACACACGCCCCATCGAGATCGGTCTCTATACGACGCCCGGGATCGACGTGATCCGCTCGACCTCCTTCTACGGTCTCTCGTTCGTGCGCGTCGTCTTCAAGTACGGCGTGGACTTTCATTTCGCCTACGCACAGGCGGCGATCGCGTTGCAACAGAACGTCAGCCTGCCCGGCGGCCTCGCGCCGACCATCCAACAGAACAGCACGACCGGCGAGATCTTTCGCTACCAGGTCGTCGGCCCGAAGCACTTCGGAATCACGAATCTGCGGACCGTTCAGGACTGGATCGTCGCCCGCCGGCTCAAGACCATCCCCGGCATCGTCCAGGTCAACAGCTGGGGTGGACCCACCAAGCAGTTCGAGGTCGAGGTCGATCCCCGCAAGCTCGAGGCTTACGACCTCACGATTCCGCAGATCCTGAGCGCCCTCGACGCCGCCAACGGCAACGTCGGCGGGCGCGAGATCCGCATCGGCCAGCAGTCCATCAACATTCGGGGCGTCGGCCTCATCGACGACGGCGGCGACGACGACCTGACGCGAGGCTACCGGACCGAGGACATCGAGAACGTCGTGCTGACGCAGTCCCGCAGCGTGCCCGTGCTGGTCAAGGACGTGGCGAAGGTGTCCGTCGGCTACGTGCCTCGTCTCGGGATCTGGGGGCACGACTACGAGGACGACGCGGTGGCCGGCATCGTGGTGATGAGCCGCGTCGAGCGGGCCAACGTGCTGCTGCCCGAGGTCCGGGCGGAGATCCAGAAGATGAATCGCGACGGCAGCCTGCCTCCGGGAGTCCGGATCGTTCCGATCTACGATCGCGGGGATTTGCTTGCGGTCACGACCCGCACCGTTCTGCACAACCTGGTCTTCGGCTGCCTTCTCGTCTTCCTGATCCAATGGATCTTCCTGGGCGACCTCTACAGCGCCATCATCGTCGGTCTGAACATCCCGATCGCGCTGTTCTTCGCCGTCATCGTGCTGGTGATTCGCGGTGAGAGCGCGAATCTCCTCTCCATCGGGGCGGTCGACTTCGGCATCATCGTGGATTCCGCGGTGATCCTGGTGGAGAACGTCTTCCACAACCTTCAGCAGCCCGCGGCCGCCAAGGAGAGGCTGCTCGAGAACCTGGCGCAAGGCGTCTGGGGGCCGGACCCGACGCAATCGGCTCCGCACTCCATGCCCGTGCGGGGCTGGACGGACCGCTTGCGCTTGATTCTGATCAGCGCGCTCCAGGTAGACACCGCGGTGTTCTTCTCCGTCTTGATCGTGGTGGCCGCATTCGTTCCGCTCTTCACGATGACGGGTGTCGAAGGCGCGATCTTCGGCCCGATGGCCCGCACGTACGCCTACGCGCTCGCCGGAGCGGTGATCGCCACCTTCACGGTGACGCCGGTCCTCGCCTCGCTGCTCCTGCGCGAGCAGGTCGAGGAAACGGAGACGCTCGTGGTCCGCATGCTGCACCGTGCGTACCTCCCCGTGCTGCGGTTCGCGCTGGCGCATCGGGTGATGATCGTCGCCACCGGCGTCGCCTTCGTCGCTGGAGCCGGGCTGCTGGCGACGAGCCTGGGCAGCGAGTTCATGCCGGCGCTGGAGGAGGGCAACCTGTGGATCCGGGCCTCGATGCCGATGACGCTTTCGCTCCCCGACGGCGAGGCCGCCGCGCGACGGATGCGGCTGATCCTTCTGCGATATCCCGAGGTCGTGACCGTGATGTCCCAGCACGGGCGGCCGGACGACGGCAGCGACGCATCGCCCCTGTCCAACGTCGAGCTATTCGCGCCGCTCAGGCCCCCGAGCCAGTGGCCGCGGGGCGTGACGAAGGAGAAGCTGACCGAGGAGATCAACGCGGATTTCGAGCGCGAGCTACCGGGAATCGACTTCACCTTCTCCCAATACATCCAGGACAACGTCGAGGAGGGAGTCTCCGGCGTGAAGGGCGCGAACTCGGTGAAGATCGTCGGCCCGAATCTGGAGGTCTTGACCAGGCTGGCCGGCCTGGTCCGCGACGAGATGAGCCGGGTCCGCGGCGTCACCGACCTCGGCGTGTTCCCGGTGCTCGGCCAGCCGAACTTGAACATCCAGGTGGATCGGGTCAAGGCGGCGCGCCATGGCCTCAATTCCGGCGACGTCAACTCGGTCATCGAAGCCGCCCTTGGTGGCAAGGCCGCGACCACGGTGTTGGAGGGCGACCGGCAGTTCGACGTTGCCGTGCGCTATCCCCTCGAATTCCGCGACCGCATCGAGACCATCCGCAGGCTCAAGGTGGCCACCCCCACGGGCGCCTACATTCCCCTGAGCGAGCTGGCGACGATCACGCTGGACACGGGCGCGGCGTGGATCTATCACGAGAGCAACCAGCGGTTCATTCCCGTGAAATTCAGCGTGCGCGGACGCGACCTGGGCAGCACCGTCGCCGAGGCACAGCAGCGCGTCGCCGAACACGTGACCCTTCCCAGCGGGTACCGGCTGGTGTGGGCCGGCGAGTTCGGACAACTCCAGGCCGCCAAGGCGCGGCTGGCGGTGATCGTCCCGCTCACCCTCGTCCTCATCCTGGGACTGCTCTATGCCTTGTTCAACAACCTGCGCGAGAGTCTCCTGGCGCTCTCCGGAATGCCATTCGTGATCGCGGGCGGCGTGCTGGCGCTCCTGGTGGCCGGCTTGAACTTCAGCATCTCGGCGGCGATCGGCTTCGTGTCGCTGTTCGGCGTTTCGGTGATGATCGGCATTCTCCTGCTGAACAACTACAACCAGGCCCGGATGCGCGGCCTCAGTCCGATGGACGCGATGCTGCAAGCCGCATCCAACATGCTGCGCCCGCTGTTGATGATGACCCTGTCTGCCGGCATCGGCCTGTTTCCGGCCGCCGTTTCGCGCGGCATCGGCAGTGAAGTGCAGCGGCCGCTCGCCACCGTGATCGTGGGCGGAATGATGATCGGACCGCTGATGTTGCTGCTGGTGGTGCCTGCGTTGAAGATGCTGCTCCTGGAGCGCGACCGATGAAGAGGCTGATTCCGATCGCGATCCTGTGCTGGGGTTGCGCGGTCGGGCCCGACTTCGAGAAGCCGGCGCCGCCGGCGCTCTCGGGCTACACCGTAGCTCCGCTGCCGGACCAGTTCGTGGCCGGACGCGACATACCGGGCGAATGGTGGACGTTGTTTCGATGCAAGCCGCTCAGCGATCTCGTCGAGCGTG
The DNA here is from genome assembly GCA_033853555.1 of Myxococcota bacterium. Classification (GTDB taxonomy): domain Bacteria; phylum Myxococcota_A; class UBA9160; order UBA9160; family UBA9160; genus JAWOLJ01. The sequence continues at coordinate 32,334 of JAWOLJ010000011.1, read as the reverse complement.
CCCTGAAGGCCAATCCCGATCTCAAGGCCGCTCAGGCTGCGCTGATCGTGGCGCGCGAGAACGTCCTGGCCCAGCGCGGTGCCTACGCTCCCAGCGTCGACGTGGGCTTCTCGGCGAGCGAGAACAAGACCTCGGAGCCAGTCGCGCCGACACCCGCCTCGGGCGCGTTGTACTTCAGCCTCTACACGCCGCAGGTCAGCGTGTCGTACGTTCCGGACGTGTTCGGGTTGAACCGCCGAACGGTGGAATCCTTGGCAGCGCAAGCCGAGGAGCAGCGATTCGCGCTGATCGCGACCCACGTCACGTTGAGCGCGAACGTGGTGGCTGCCGTGATTCGAGAGGCGCTGTTGCGGGCGGAGATCGAGGCGACTCGCGAGCTCATCGCGATCGACGCCAGCACGCTGCAGATCGTGCGCGTTCAGTACGCCAGGGGTTACGTGGGCCGGCTCGATGTCGCCGCGCAGGAGTCCCAGCTCGCTCAAGGCCAGGCCATCCTGCCGCCCTTGCTGAAGCAACTGGCGCAACAGCGCGATCTGCTCGCGGCCTTGGCCGGGGGATACCCCGGCGAGGAGCCTTCGCAGGCGATCGAGCTGTCGAGCCTGAGGCTGCCGGCGGAATTGCCCGTCACCGTGCCGTCCCGTCTCGTCGAGCAACGGCCCGACGTCCGGCAGGCGGAGGAGAACCTGCACTCGGCCAGCGCGGAGATCGGCGTCGCGGTCGCCAACCGGCTGCCGAACTTCGCCTTGACCGCCGACGTCGGGACCATGGCGCTGACCGCCGGCTCGATCTTTGCCGGCGGCGCGGGCTTCTGGACCTTGGCCGCCGGCGTGACACAGCCGCTCTTTCGCGGCGGCGCCTTGTTGCATCGAGAGCGTGCTGCGCGAGCCGCCTTCGATCGAGCCGCCGAGGAATACCGGAGCACGGTGCTGACCGCGGTCCAGAACGTCGCCGACACCCTGCACGCGCTCCAGGAGGACGGCGATGCGTTGAAGGCCGCCGCCGCCGCCAGGGACGCCGCCGGGGTCACGCTCGCTCTGGCGAGGACGCAGCTCGAGGCCGGCTATGCCAGCAACCTCGCGGTGCTCGGCGCGGAGCAAGCCTACCAGCAGGCCACGCTCGGCCTCGTCGACGCCCAGGCCGAGCAATACGCCGACACGGCGGCTCTGTTCCAGGCACTCGGCGGCGGCTGGTGGAATCGCGCGGACCTGAAGTGACGAGCGAGCCGCCCCTCCCGGCGACGGCTCCCGCCAACCCGGCGCGCCCCCGATGGTTTCGCCCGGCGCCTCGCCTGGCAGCAAAGCGCGCGCAACCGAGCGCTTCCCGGTGGGTTCGAGGGTGCAGGGTCCGAGGAGGCCCTGTCGATGACGCGACCGGTCTCTCGCCGCTCTCTCCGCTCCCGCTGGCTCCCGCTCGCCGCGATGGTGATGGGCCTCACCGTCCTGTCGCTGGCCGCGCCGGGCGCGGCGCGTGCCGACCACGACGACTGGGGGCATCGCTGGAGCCATCACGACCGCGACGACTGGCGCTGGCATCGCCCCTTCGGTGGCTACGGCTGGGTGGGGCCCCGCGCCTACGCCGGTTGGTACGCTCCGGCCTTCGTGGCGCCGCCGCCCTACTACGCCGTCCCGGCGGTGCCGCCCTACGTCGTGGCGCCGCCCCCGCCGCCGGTGGTGGTGGTGCCGGCGCTGCCGAGGATCGTGCTCCCGCTCGGTCACCACGGCGCGGTGATCTTCGGGCCGTGACGGCGGGTTCTGCGGCGCTCCGCTCGCCTGCGGCTCGCTGCGCGGCGCCGGGACGCCTGCGGCGTCCGGCGCCTTGCTAGACCACGCCGGCGGCGGCCAGCCGCGCCAGCTCCTCCGCCGCGAGGCCGAGCTCTCCGTACACGGTTTCGTTGTCGGCGCCGAGCTCCGGCGCGAGCGCCCGGGCTCGCGGCTCCGCACCGGAGAGCCGCAGCGGATTGCCGTGGAAGAGGATCTCGCCGAGCTGCGGATGCGATTGGCGCTCGATCATCCCGCGCGCCAGGAGCTGCGGGTCCGCGATCAGGTCCTCCGGGCTCTCCACCCGCGCGCAGGGAAGGTCGGCGCCCTTCGGTCCGAGGATCGCCAGCACCTCGTCGCAGGTGCGGTCGCGGGCCCACTCCGCCACCCGGGCGTTCAGCTCGCTTCGCCGGGCGGCGCGACCGCGGTGGCTCCGGTAGCGCTCGTCGCTCGCGAGCTCGGGCCGACCGATCGCCGCGCACAGCCGGCGGAAGAGCTTGTTGCTGGCGGTGCCCACCACCACCCAGCCGTCGCGCGTGGCGAGCGCATCGTAGGGCGCGGTGAATGGATGCTGGTTCCCGACGCGCGGGCTCCGCGCTCCGAGCCCGTGGAAGATCGTCGCGGCCGAGTCGGTGATGGCGAAGATCGCATCCTGGTTGGAGAGGTCGAGGGTTCGCGCGCGGCCGGTGCGCTCGCGCTCGAGCAGCGCGGCCAGCAGCCCGCTGGCGAGCCAGAGCCCGCCCACGAAGTCCGCGAGCGCCCCGCCGCCGCGCACCGGCGGACCGTCGGGGAAGCCCGTCATGGCGAGGAGTCCTCCCGCCGCCTGGGCCACGATGTCATAGGAGGCCTCTCCGGCCCGCGGCCCGGTGCTGCCGAAGCCCGAGAGCGAAGCCACCACGCAGCGCGGATTGCGCTGCTGGATCGTCTCGGGCGCGAGCCCCTGCCTCGCGAGCCAACCCGCGCGGAAGTTCTCCACCACCGCATCGGCGCGCTCCACCAGGCGCAGGAAGAGCTCGCAGCCCTCCGGTCGGCTCACGTCGAGGGTGATCGAGCGCTTGCCTCGGTTGGTGTTCTGGAACGAGAGCGAGGTCTGGCCGGGCCGCGAGGGACCGTAGCGGTAGTCGTCGCCCGTGCGCGGACGCTCCACCTTGATCACCTCGGCGCCGAGGTCCGCGAGGATCGCCGTGGCGAAGGGCCCCGCCACGATGCGCGTCAGGTCGAGGATGCGCAGGCCCTGCAGGGCGCGACCGCCCGCGGGACCGCAGGCCGTCGGGGCGGTCACCGCATCCGCCGCCCGTCCGCGCCCAGCGCCGCGACGGCGCCCTCCGCCGAGCGCGTCGCCTTGGCGGTGGCCGCGATCCCGGGATCGATCCGGATCAGCCGCGGGTAGCCGCCCTCCACCTGCCAGGTGGGGAGGTTCGAGTTCGAGGTCCAGAGGCGACCCTCGGCGTCGAAGTCGATCTCGCGCGTGTAGGTGACGCGATTCGGGAGCGGGATCGTGGTGAAGCGCTCGCTCGTGGGATCGAAGCGCAGGATCGAGTCGCTGGCAGTGCCGCAGATCCAGACGGTGTCGCTCCGGCGGTCCACGTTCAACGCGTAGGGCGTCTCGCTTCCGCTCGGCACCGTCGGCAACGGATAGCTCTTGAACTCGCGGGTGCGCGGATCGAAACGCGCCACCAGACTGGAGGAGAAGCCCGGGATCCAGAGGCGCCCCCGGGAGTCGAAACGCAGGCGGCGCGGGCCGCTGAAGGGGGTGTCGATCATCTCCACCGCGAGCGTCTCGGGGTCGATGCGCCCGATCCGGTGCTGGTTCAGCTGGCTGAACCAGACGCTCCCGTCGGGCGCCACGTCGACGCCGTAGGGCACCGGGAGATCGATGCCCTCGCCGGAGGTGGGCTGGAACGACTCGAAGTGGCGCGAGAGCCAGAACACCAGGGGCAGGCTCCGCAGCGCCAGGTCCTGCCCGAAGCTCGCCGCGGGCAGCCGGATCGTCGTGATCTTCCCGCTCGCGCGGTCGAGCATTCCGATGTGGTTCGAGACCGCCACCGAGAACCAGATGCGGCCCTTCTGGTCGAAGCGCAGCGTGTGGGGGTAGAGCCCCTCCTCGAGGCGATGGACCTCCCACTGCTGCGTCCGCGGATCGAAGCCGGCGATCTCGTTGCCGAATGCGAGCGTGACCCAGATCGTTCCGTCGGGCGCCACCTGCAGCGAGTGGGGCCCCACGTGGGAGTTGGCGTTCGGCGGGAGGATCATCTTGCCGCCGGTGAAGCCGCCGAGCGGGAGATCGCCCCGCGGCACCGGGAAGGCCTCGCGCCTCCCGCCCGGCACGCGCGGATCGAGCCGGTAGAGCTCGTCCTGGAGCTGGTCCACCACGTAGACCGTGCCGTCGGGGTGCACGGCCACGTCGTGCTGCAGCGAGGCCGGGCTCCCGATCTCCCACTCCTCGATCACGGCGCGCCGCACCTCGGGGGCGGGCTCGGGCAGGAAGCCCGGCTCGTGAAGCCGGGCCATCAGGGCGGGAATGGCGGTCTTCGGGTCGTAGGCCGCGTCGAAGAGCGCCGGCACCTGCGCTCGGAGCTCCGGGTCGAGCGTCCCTCCCATGCGGTGCATCAGGGCGAGCACCTTCTGCCACTCGCCGGTGTCACGGTGGATGCGGGTCTGCCGGCTCCCCTGCTGGTGGCAGTAGGTGCACTGCCGCACCAGCTCCTCGCGCTCCTCGGGCCTTTGCATCCGCGCCAGCACCAGCGAGAACCAGCGGTTGGCCGGGAGCTGCGCCACGATCTCGGCGGGATCCGTCTCGGGCTCCAGCCGGAGCTCGAGCCGGCGCTCGCCGCTCGCCGGGAGCGCCTGGTCGGTGAGCCGCAGGTCGCGGAACAGGGGCTTGCGCGCGCGCACGATCCAGGGCGAGGGTTCCGCCAGCTCGGGGGTCTCGAAGCGACCGCGCTCGTCGCTGAAGACGGTGAGCGAGTGGATGGGATCGCCGTGGGAGAGCGTGACCATGGCGCCGGCCAGCGGCCTGCCGTCGCTCGCCTCGACCACGCCGGCGAAGCGCGCGGCCCGCGCCCCTCCCGGCGTCGCGAGCGCGAGGAGCAGCGCGAGCGTCGCCGGCCGCGCCGGCCGCCGCCTCCCGAGCGGGACGCGGCCCGGTGTCGGATCGGCCGGGAGCGGCAGGCGCATGCGAGATCCTCCGGGGCGGGAGCTCATGGTAGGTTGCTTGCCCGAGCCCGGTCCACTCCCGCCCCGACGGAGGCCCCGTGACACGCTGCGTCTCGCTGCTCGCGGCGCTCGCGCTCGGCTGCGCCGCCGCGTCGCCCGCGCCCGCCCCCGACGACCTGGCCGCGCGTAGCGAGGCGCTGGCGGCGCGGCTCGCCGCCGGCGGGCCGCCGCCGGCCGGCGCGCTGCGCGTGCGACTGGCCTTCGGCCCGGAGGCGGACCTCGACCTCTACGTGACCGATCCGCTCCAGGAGACCGTCTACTTCGCCAACAGCCCGAGCCGCTCCGGTGGGCGGCTCCTGGCCGACGCCCGCTGTGACACCCGGTCGAGTCACGAGGAGACCGTGCTCTTCGAGCGGCCCCCGAGCGGCGTCTATCGCGTGGGCGTGGACTTCCCCGAGGCCTGCGGCGAGCTACACGGCCCCGCGCCCTACGTGGTGGTGCTCGAATCCGGCTCCCGGCACTGGGAGCAGCGCGGCACGATCCTGCCCGGGAGCTTCGAGTACCAGGTGCTGGAGGTTCCCGTGGAGGGCGTCGGGCCGCCGCCGCGTCCGCTGCCCTGAGCCTCCCCGCCGCCTCAGCCCTGGCCCAGCGGGAGGCCCATGGTGGCGCGCACCAGCGTGCGCAGGAAACGATCCACGCTCTCGGGAGGGCTCCGCGTGAACTTCATCTGCGCCACCATGTGCGCCGCGCCGATCAGCAGGCGCGCGTCCTCCGACGGATCCACGTCGGCGGCGAGGCTCCCCTCGCGGCGCCCGCGCTCGAGCGTGCGCGCCACCACCCGGAGCATGCGGTCCTGGAACTCGAGGTAGCGCGGCCAGAACTCGGAGCCGATGGCGGTGCTCCAGTCCAGCCACACGCGCGCGTGATCTGGATGGGTGTCGACGGACTCCGCGAAGGCCCGCGCGTGGGCGAGCACCAGCCGATCGGCCGGATCGGAGCGCCGATGGATCTCCTCGGCCATCTCGAGCAGGAAGCGCGCCACCTCGTCCAGCACCGCCTCCACCAGCGCGGTCCGGCTCGGGAAGTAGAAGAAGGTGGCGGAGACCGAGACGCCGGCCTCCCGCGCCAGCTCGGCGTGCCGGGCGGCGGCGATCCCGCGGCGGGCGAAGACCCGGAGCGCGCACTCGAGGAGCCCCGCCCGGCGCTCGGCCGGGTCCAGGCGGCGGGCCCGGGGGCGCGCCCCGCGGCCCCGACGACGCCGGGTGCTCTCGTCGTAACCCATGGGAGCTCCGCAGGATATTTCCGATTGACGGCCGCGACAACCGCGGCGTAGCCTTATTGTGCGTTTTATCAATAAAAACCCCGCCGGAAGGACCCCGCCCATGGCCCAGCCCGCCTCCATCGATACGCTGCGCCCGCTGCCCGCCACCGGCCTGCACGACGAGGAGGTGGCTCGCTACGAGGAGGCCTTTGTTCGGCACCACTCCGAGTGGGCGGCCATCCTGCAGCGCAACGCCGAGCGCCTGGCGCGCGGCCGCTACTCCCTCCACTGGCTCGACACCTCGCAGGCGCACTGGGGCCGGCGGGCGAAGCCCTCCTCCCGCGGCCTCACCTACGGCGACGTGAACCAGGTGCCGGGCTACGGCGAGCTGCCGGCGGTGGCCGACTGGAAGAGCTTCGCTCCGCGCGGCTCGGTGCGCGAGCCGTATCGCTCCGAGATGCCGGTCGTCGACGATTACACGATCGTGGATCGCGGAGAGCTCTGGGCCGAGAACGTGCTCACGCTCTACGAGGAGGCCAAGGCGCGGCAGTGGAACGCCACGCGCGACATCCCCTGGAGCGAGCTCGAGCGGCTGCCGGAGGACCTGGAGAAGGCCACCTGCCAGCTCTGCACCTTCCTCACCGAGGTGGAGTTCGTGGCGGGAGACTTCCCGGCCCGCTGGCTCTACCGCATCCCGCAGGACTTCCTGGAGGTGAAGAGCTTCCTCACCACGCAGATGATGGACGAGGCCCGACACCAAGAGGTGTTTCGAAAGCGCGCGATCGCCGGTGGCGGGCTCCTCCATGCGTCCCCGGGCTTCGAGTGGGCGCTGAAGGCGATCCTGGAGGCGCCCACCCACACCATGGGCACGTTCCTGCTGAACCTGCTGGGCGAGGGGCTCGTCCTCTCGATCTTCCGCTCGGGAGAGATGATCGCGAAGACCCACGTGGACAAGGAGATCTTCCGCCGCTGCCTGCAGGACGAGGCGCGTCACGTCTCCTACGGCGTGATGGAGCTGAAGGCGTATCTGGACGCCCATCCCGATCGGGAGCAGGCGACGCAGGAGATGCACCGCTTCGCGGACGTGGGCGAGCAGGTGATCCTCACCGCCTTCACCGAGGCCGCGCTGGTGGAGCCGGTGGCGGTGCTCCTCGGCGGGGGCCTCGACAAGATCGACCAGGGCATGGAGGGCATGGCCCGCCTGTGGACGCTCTTCATCGAGGAGTACCTCGCCCGCTGCGCGCGGGCGGGCTTCGAGCGCCGCGAGCGCTGCGCGATCCCGCTCCAGGCGCCGTGGGGCGCGGCGTGACGGCGGCGAGCCCGGTGGCGCCGGCGCCCGTGGAGGTCGCCGTGCGGTTCCCCTCGCTCGAGTGGTTTCAGCGCCTCGCCGAGCGCATGAACGCCGACCGCGCGCGCCACGAGCATCTCGGCTACGTGGATTGCGTGGCGGGCTTCTGCGTCCTCGACGGCGGGCCCGGCGGCGCTCCCCTCACGGTGCAGGTGACCTTCGAGGAGTTCGCGGCGGTGGACGTGCGCGAGGTCGGCTCCGCCGACACCGGCCGCGCCGACTTCACGCTCGAGGCCGAGCTCGCCACCTGGCGGCGCATGATCGAGAGCATCGCCCAGGGGCGCGGTCGGCCCGCGCTCACGCAGACGCTGAACCACCTGAGCCACGCCGGTACGCCGATCTTCCTGCGCTCGGACGACGTGCTGCGGGCCGACCTGTACTTCCGCTACAACCAGAGCCTGCAGGAGTTCGTGAACGCGTCGGCCTCCTTCGTGACGCGTTTCGCGCCTTAGCGCCGTGGCGAAGCGGCCCGGCCACTTCTACATCGACGACACCTGCATCGGCTGCGGCGCCTGCGAGCACGCCTGCCCCGGGAAGGTGGACGCCATCCATCGCGTCGAGGACGACTACCTCGGTCGCTTCGTGGTGGTGCTGGAGGACTGCATCGATTGCGGTCGCTGCGTTCCGCTCTGCCCGGTGGCCTGCATCCACGACGCGCGCAGCGAGGGGATCGTGGAGGGGAGCGGCGGCTACACCCGGATCCGCGAGCTCCAGGCCTGGGCCCGCGCGCGGGGCTGAGCCGCCGGCAGCGTGAGCGCTCCCGCGCGCCGCCGATCGTCCCTCAGGAGCGCGCCTTCGGCGCGCCCCCCGGATCGGGCGCCGGCCCGCGCGGGCGCGGCGTCTCTCCCCCGAAGTCCACCGGCGAGGCGACGCTCCGGCGTGGCGGGGCGCCGGGGTCGGCGGGCGGGAGCTCGACGAACACGCCGGCGGCTTCGGCCTGGGGATCCCGCACCAGATCGGCGGTGGACTGCACGGGCGTCCACCACACGCCCTCCCGCTCGAAGACGCCCGCCCAGTGGGCGAGCCCGTGGCGCGCGAAGACCTCGTCGAGGAGCGCGACCAGCTCGCGAGCGTGACGCCGCCGCTCGGCGGCGCCCGAGAAGCGAGGATCCGCCAGCCACTCGGGATGGCCGGCGGCGCGAGCCGTCGCCGGCCAGTGTCTGTCGGCCTCGAGGCCGATGATCCAGAACCAGCGTCCGTCGCCCGCGCGGTAGGGATTGATCAGCGGGTTCATCGGCGCGCTGCGGCGCTCGGGAGGGGCGAGCTTCCCGTAGTGGAGCTGCACCGCGGTGTCCCATCCCATCACGTAGGCGCCGGTCCGCAGCAGCGAGGTCTCCACCAGCTCGCCGCGGCCGGTCCGGGCGCGGGCCGCCAGCGCCGCGCAGATCCCGGCCGCCGCGGCCAGGGCCGTGGTGTGGTCGCCGAAGCCCCCGCGCATCAGGGGGATCTCCGCGCCCTCGGGCGTCATCGAGAGGGCGGCACCCGAGCGCGCCCAGAAGGCGGCCACGTCGTAGCCGTGCCGATCGGCCTCCGGTCCGCGCGACCCGTAGCCGGAGACGTGGCAGACCACCAGCCGGGGATGGCGCCGGCGCAGCTCCTCGGGCTCGAGGCCGAGCCGCGCGAGCGCGCTGCGCCGGTAGTTGGAGACGAAGACGTCGGCGCCGGCGAGCTCGCGCTCGAGCTCCGCGCGCCCCTCCTCGCCCTTCAGGTCGAGCACTCGCGAGCGCTTGCCGCGGTTGTCGAGCTCGAAGGGCGGCGATCCCGGGGTGCGCAGGCCGGCCAGCGCCTGGAAGATCCCGCGGAAGGGATCGCCTCCCGGGGGCTCGACCTTGAGCACGTCGGCCCCCCAATCGGCCAGGATGGCGGCCGCCGCCGGCCCGGCCACCCACAGGCCGAGCTCGACCACCCGTACGCCTTCGAGCGGGAGGCTCACGCGCCCTGTGGACGACGTCGTGTTTCTGTGTAGCGATTGATGTTGATCCATGTTGGTGTGACGCCCTCTTAGGCCCTTCTCCGACGAGGATCGAGCCCCGTTCACTTGACTGCGTAGCGCCGAGTGTAGATGCTTGCCGCTGACGCCGCGAGGATGCGGCAGGCGTGGAGGGCCCATGGGGAGCAAGATCACGAAGCGCGTGGTGGAGGCGCTCGAGCCGGGCGAGCGCGATCGGCTTGTCTGGGATTCCGAGATCATGGGCCTCGGCGTGCGGTGCTCTCGAGGCGGGGTCAAGAGCTACGTGCTCCAGTACCGCAACCGCCAGCGCGTGCTGCGACGCATGACCCTCGGGCGCTACCCCATCCTGACGCCCGAGATCGCCCGCCAGCGCGCGATCAAGTTCCTGGCCGAGGTAGCGGACGGGGGCGATCCGCTCGAGGCCAAGCGTGCCCCGCATGGCTCTCCAACGGTCGCCCAGGTGGCGGAGCGCGCCCTCGCCGAGCACTGGCGGCCGAAGCGACGGCCGCGCTGGACGGATTCGGTCGAGAAGCTCCTGAAGAAGTGGATCCTCCCCGCCCTTGGGCAGAAGCCGATCGCCGAGCTCGCCCGCGCCGACGTGCTGCGGCTGCACCACGAGCACGTGGCGACGCCGTCGGAGGCGAACCGCGCGATTGCCGTCGTCTCCAAGCTCGTGAGCCTGTCGGAGCTGTGGGGCTTGCGGCCCGAGGGCGCGAACCCGTGCCGGGGCATCGAGCGCTACCGCGAGCGCCGGCGCGAGAGGTTCCTGGGCTCCGCCGAGCTGGCGCAGCTCGGCGTGGTCCTGGCCGAGGCCGAGCGCACGCGGCCCGCGGCGGCCTCCGCGGTAACCGTGGTGCGGCTCCTGGCGCTCACTGGCGCGCGGCGCAACGAGATCGCGCACCTCCGGTGGGAGTACGTGGACCTCGAGCGCGGCCTCCTGAACCTGCCCGAGTCGAAGACCGGCCGGAAGACGATCCGACTGGGTGCACCGGCGGTGCAGCTCCTGGCAGGCCTCCCGCGCACGAGCGAGTGGGTGTTCCCGGGGCCTTGCAGCCAGGGTCCGGTCCACCTCGAGCGCGCCTGGCGGAGCCTGCGCAAGCGCGCCGGCCTCGACGACGTGCGGCTCCATGACCTGCGGCATACGCACGCGAGCGTCGGGGCGGCGGCCGGGCTCTCGCTCCCGTTGATCGGCGCGCTCCTCGGCCATAAGACCGCGGCGATGACGCAGCGCTACGCGCACCTGCGCTCCGACGTGGTGCACGAGGCGAGCGAGATCGTTGCTGCGCGGATCGCAGCCGACCTCGCTCCGTCTCCCGCGGCCCCGGTAATCCCGCTGGCGAGTGGCCAGCGCGGCTGAGAAAGCGCCGAGCCGACGAGTGGTGACCCAGTGGTCGCTGATCGCGCCTCGGCCCTCGCTCCGATGAGACCGCTTCCCTTATGCTCCTGCCGCCGCCCTAACCGATGCTCTACGGAAACCGAGCGGCGCGGGGCCACCCCCTACCAGCGGTGCGCGTTCTCTGTCGCGGGCACCGCGATCGGAAGGCAGGCACCAAGAGCCCCGCAGGCGCGGCGCTGGCGAAGCACGCACTCGAGCTGGTCGACGTAGCGGTGATCGGCGACGCTGCAGGGCGCGTGCTCATGAAGGGCAAGTCGGCGGCGCTGTGCCAGGAGTGGGATGAGCGCGACGAGGATCGCCTCGTCGACCTCGCGGGGCTGGCGCGGCTTCCCGCGCACCACCTCTCGCCGGCGAGCCACTCCCGCGCGATGTTCCTCGCCGAGCTCGCGCGGCTGGAAGGCGACGACGAGGAGGAATCCGCCGCCGCCTGAACGCGGCACGTTCAGCCAGGCGGATAGGGTTCGCGACCCGAAGAGCGCGCTCCGCACGCGCCTGCCGCCTCGCCTTCCTTACCTGCGGATGCACCCTGTGGAGGTGCGACGTGCCCGATGTCGTCGAGCCTACTGCCCAAGATGTTCTCGAAGAGCTGCTCGACCAACTCGCGCCATTCGTGCTGCTAAGGCGGGACGAGGCACGCGAGCGCATTCTTGAGATCGAGAGCGAGGTCGCGAGCTCGCTACGCGGCCAGCTCACCCCTGACGAACGAGAACAGTGGAAGGAGCAGATTCGTGCCCTTCAGGAGTCGTTCGATGCGGCGCGCTCGGCGCTGCGTGCGGCTGACCCCTTCATCCGCCAGGTCGTAGGCGCTCACTCGCTCGATGCGTGGCTGCGGCTCGGCAGCGACAAGCTGGCTCCGCTCTCCGCTGCGGCCAGCCGACAGGGACGACCTCGTGGCGTCGGGGAAGTTGAGGCTCAGCTCGCGCTTCACTGCGCGGTGCTTGTCGCGGAGGCTCGCTTGGAGCCGGTCTCGACGACGGTCGGTGGAGGGCTCTTGTGGTTCGCCGCGGACTTGCTGCGCTACCTCGCCCGGTCAGGAGCGGGAGGGTCCAGCGCGCTCGTCGCGGATGAGACACGGACGAAGATGGTCAACCCGTTGAAGAAGGTGCTCGGGCGCGTGGCCCGCCTGCGCCCGCTCCCCGCTCCGCAGCATGGGCCTCCGGCCCCGGTGCGCGTGGGCGACGCCCTGAACGAGCTCGTGGCGATCGCCAAGGCAGAGCTGGCCCACGAGTCCACCGAGGAACGCCGGACGTTCCTTCGGGGCGAGTTCGAGTCCTTCCGCGCTCTCCTCTGGCTCCCGTAGCGCGATCCAGCGGTCGGGATAGAAACCCCCCGCGAATCGGCAGGGTTTGTAGCCTGACTCCGCCGACAGCCGTCCACACCGTGAGCCCCAGATCGCAGGGGGGCACACGTGACGAGCTCACACACAACCACGCCGGGGCGGCTCCTGACCGAGACGGAGGCGGCTGAGCGCCTGCGCTGGCGGCCGGCGACGCTGCGGCGCCGCCGCTGGGCTGGGCTACCGCCCAGGTTCGTCCGGATCGGCGGCAGCGTCCGGTACGACGAGCGCGTGATCGACGCCTTCATCGCGGCCGGGCTGTCGGGCCCCGCCGCCGAGGGCAAGTGATGCGGGCCCTCGCCCTACGGCGTTTGCGCGCGCGCCGCGACGAGATCCTGGCCGCGCTCGACCGCCTGGGAGGCACTGTCGGCCCCGTGCACGCCGCCCAGGCGGAGCTCGCGTCGGACCTGGAGCGGATCGACGCCGAGATCGAGGCTCTGGGTGCCGCCGGGGCCGCGTCGTGAGCATCGACGACTTCCAGGAGCTCCTCGAGGCTCGCGGATGCCGGCGCGGCGCTGCGGCCGGCTCGTGGACGTGCCCTGCCCACGACGACCGGACGCCGTCTCTATCCGTCAGCGAGGGAACGGGCCGCCGCATCCTCGTGAAGTGCTTTGCGGGCTGCACTGTCGAGCAGATCGTGGCCGCGCTCGGACTCTCGCTCGCCGATCTCTTCGCCGAGGTGGCGCCTCCCGCAACGGAGCGCACCGCCCTCCAGAAGGCGCCGCCGCCCGAGGTGCTGGGCGAGCCCGCGAGCGCGCAGATCGCCGCGCTCAAGCGCACGCGGCGGCTCCGTGACGGGACGACCCTGGATCGTGTCGGCGCCAAGCTCGTGTCGTGGCAGGGCCAGGAGTGGCTCGCCTTCCCGACGATCGCGGACGGGGTTTGGAAGTGCTGGGCGCTCGACCGCAATGGGCGGCCGCGATTCGACGAGAAGGGGAAGTGGGTCCGCAAGAACACGGGGCCGGTCTCGCTCGTCATCTCGCCCGCGCTGCGCGAGCGCAACGGCAGCGCGATCCCTCGGCTCTTCGACGTGGAGGGCGAGAGCGACCTCCTGGCCGCCGTCGAGGCTGGCCTTCCCTACGTGGTCACTGGCAGCGGTGGCGCGAGCGCGCTCGCAGGCCACGAGGCGCACCGCGAGTGGCTCGGCGGCCTCCACGCCGGCGAGGTGGTGGTGGTGCGCGACCTCGACAAGGCCGGCCGCGACGGTGTGGAGAAGGTGGCGGCCTGGTGGCTCGCGCAAGGTGTTCCGGTGCGCGTGCTGGACCTGCCCGAGGCACTCGGCGCCGGCGGCGACCTGCGCGACTACCTGAACGGGCGGGCGGCGCGCGGCGGAGTGCCGGCGAGCGAGCCGATGGGCGACGCTGCGGCGCTCTGCACGCTCGCCGATTCAGCAGCGCTGCGCGAGCCCGAGGAGCCCGGCATCCCGGGCCTCGTGCGGCTCGCGAGCGTGAAGCCGGAGCAGGTCGAGTGGCTGTGGCCGGGGCGCCTCCCGCTTGGGAAGGTCTCGATCCTCGACGGCGACCCGGGGCTCGGGAAGAGCACCGTCACGCTCGACCTGGCGGCGCGAGTCACGACGGGCCAGCCGCTGCCCGATGGCTCCGCGGGCCGGCTCGGCGGCGTGGTGCTGACCTCGGCGGAGGACGGCTTGGCCGACACCATCGTGCCGCGGCTCCAGGCCGCGGGCGCCGACCTCGAGCGCGTGCGCGCCTTCGAGGCGACGGCGGATCATGGACTGCCCACGATCCCGGAAGGCCTCGGCCGAATCGAGGCCGCGATCGTCGAGGTGGGCGCGGTACTCGTCGTGATCGACCCGCTGATGGCCGTGCTCGGCCATGACGTGAACGCTCACCGGGATCAAGACGTACGGCGCGCTCTGGCCCCGCTCGCGGCCCTGGCCGAGCGCAAGTGTGCTGCGGTCCTGGTGGTGCGACACCTCAACAAGGCGGCCGGATCGAACGCGCTCTATCGCGGCGGCGGAAGCATCGGGATCGCCGGCGCGGCCCGGTCGGTCCTGCTGGTGGCCCGCGACCCGGACGACGAGAGCCGCCGGGTGCTCGCGCACGTGAAGTCCAACCTGGGGCCTCTCGCCCCGAGCCTCGGGTTCCGCCTCGTGGCAGATGCGAGCTCCGCGGCGGCGGCCGTCGAGTGGACCGGACCGCGGGAGGTGTCGGCGGGTGCTCTCCTGGCGGCGCCGCCGGATGCGAGCGAGCGCGGAGCGATCGACGAGGCGTGCGACTTCCTGCGCGAGGCGCTCGCGGCTGGCGCCCGGCCGGTCCGCGAGGTCCAGGCCGAGGCGCGGGCGGCCGGGGTCCATGTTGCGACCCTCCGTCGGGCAAGGGAGCGCCTGGGTGTTCGGGTCTCCAAGCAGGGGATGAAGGGGGGATGGGCGTGGCGACTTCCCCCCGAAGATGCTCAAGCTCCCCTGAAGATGCTCAACCCGGAGACGCTGAGCACCTTCGGCCCGGGTGAGCATCTTCGGAGCGCGCCCGTCGCGCCACCCTCCGCGAGCAATGCTGCGGGGGGACCGGAGTCGACCGAGCCCGGCAACGACGAGGCCGAGCCGGAGCTGTTCAAGTGAGCGCCCAGGCGATCCTCGACGAACTCTTGGCCCGCGGCGCCAAGGTCTACCGGGTGGGGACCGCGCTCGCCGTGGAGCCGCGCCGAGTGCTCGACGATGCCCTGCGCGCCGCGATCCGCGCCGAGCGGGAGCGGCTCCTCGAGCTGGTGCCGGAGGAGGCCGACTCGCCCGAGCCTCACGCGCCGGCCCCGCCCGGTCCCAACGTTCTCGCCCGGCTCGTCGAGACCGAAGCCCAAGGGCACCTGTGGCTCGCCCTCGATGAAGCGAGCGCCGACGAGCTACGCCGCTACGAACGCGCCTGGGAGGCGCTCGGTGACGAGCCGCTCCCGGTGATGACGGCCGCGGAGGTGGGGAGGCTGGACGGGAAGGGGCCGGAGACCGTGGGCACGGTGCTGCGCGTCTTCCTCACCTTCCCGGGTTCGCGGGTGGTCGCATGAGCGGCAGCGATCTGGTGGTGATCGCTCGCTCCTGACGGCGGACGTCGAAGAGCGGGCGCGTCTACTACGCCGGGCGCCTCGGGGCCGCCCGCGTGCTCGCGCTGGAGAACACGCGGAGGGCCAGCAGCGAAGACCACGACGCCGAGCTCGTGGTGGCGCCGGCGCGCGAGCGCCAGGAGGCGGCCAGGCCAGGACCGACGGCACCGCCTGCGCCGAAGGATCCGGCCGAGGCGATCTTCGATTGACCACGACTGACACGCGCGCGGGAGGCGCGCCGCGCGTGGTGTTACCCACTCCTCCCCTCGTCGCTTAGACCAACCGCCGTCATGCCGCGGTCCGTGGCAGGCCGAGGCGTAGGCAGCTCAGCGTGGCGGGGAGTTGGTCGGTGCCGCCGGGGTGCTCGCGACGGCGGCCGCCTGCCGGCGCATGCGCGCCTCCTCGGCGAGGGTTGGAAGGCCGAGCCGTCGCCGCTGTTGATCGGCCGCGATCCGATGGCTCGGCCGGCAGTAGCGCGCAGTCGGCTGACGGGGCTGGAACCACTGGCCGCACCAAGCGCAGTGATACTCGGTGACCTCGACCCAACGGCGCACGCGGCGGGTCACCGCGGAGGAGTGACGAGTGCGGGGCATGCCGCGATCCTACCACGGCGCAGGACTTGGGCCCGTCTCCGACGCTGACGGGTGTGTGTCAATTGCACCCGTGCCGGGGTAGCGCGGCTCTGGTCGGTGGCGTCGCGAGGGCGTGTTTGGTGCGCAGTCACCACCGTCGTGACTGCACACCCGAAGCGGGCGGAGTCTCGCCCGTAGGCCGTATCGGAATCGCCGGCCGACCAGCTCCACGCCGCGGGGGGATGGCGCCGCCGGCACCCAAACCGCGGCCGGACGCTTGGGACGCCGCTCGCAGATGCGACCTTGCAAGCCAGGGGTTCAATCAAACTCGTCGAACGAAGGAATCACGGGGATTGCCCATGAATCTTCAACAGCCCGCCGCGGCGGACGGGGAGCGCTACCCCGCAATCGTGCGGCGCCGCGTGGCCGCGACGCCGATCGCGTCGTGGCCAGTCGCGGCCTGCGACGGGGCGGGCGTCGGGTAGAGACTGAACTGAAGCAATCGCAGGTGCAGCCTCGCACCGGGCACGAAGTCGCGCGTGTCGTGGTGCAGGTGCGGCACCTCGATCTGGACTGTCACCCCGTTTGCGACGGCCCGCGCCTCCGCGTGAAGCAGCGGGCCCGTCCGCAGGACGTGATTCACGACGACCTCGAGGCCAGGCTGGTCGGGTTGCCCCACGCGGAGATCCGCGGGCCTCACGTAGAGCGCGGCGGGGCCGCTCTCGTGGATGCTGTCGGTAACGAGCGGCCGCTTGCTTCCGGGCAGGAACACCTCACGCCTCTGCACCTCGACTGGAAGGACGTTGGCGCTTCCCAGGAACTCGAAGACGAACGGCGACGCGGGTCGCTCGTACACAACATCCACGGATCCGACCTGCACGACGCGACCGCGGTCCATCACCACGATGCGGTCGGCCACCTCCATCGCCTCCTCCTGGTCGTGGGTGACGAAGACGGTGGTGACGTGGAGCTCGTCGTGCAGGCGGCGCAGCCAGCGGCGCAGGTCCTTGCGGACCTTGGCGTCGAGGGCGCCAAACGGCTCGTCGAGGAGCAGGACTTTGGGCTCGACCGCCAGGGCGCGGGCCAGGGCCACGCGCTGGCGCTGGCCGCCCGAGAGCTGGGCCGGGTGGCGCCCCGCCAGGCCCGCAAGCTGCACGAGTTCGAGCAGCCGCTCGACGCGCTGCGCGATCTCCTGTTTCGGCGGACGCTGCCCTCGCCCGCGCACTGTGAGGCCGAAGGCGACGTTTTCGAAGACCGTCATGTGCCGGAAGAGCGCGTAGTGCTGGAACACGAACCCGACGCCGCGCTGCCGAACCGGAACGCTCGTCATGTCGCTTCCGTGGAAGAGGATGCGGCCGGCCTCCGCTTGCTCGAGACCGGCGACGATCCGCAAGAGCGTCGTCTTACCGCAGCCCGACGGGCCGAGGAGCGCCACCAGCTCGCCGGTTCCGATCTCGAGCGACACGCCGTCGAGCGCGCGGAAGCGCGCGAAGTCCTTCGTCACCGCCTCGATCTCGATGCTCATCCGAGCGTCTCCTGGGGCGCTCTGGCGCCGCTGCGCTCCGCCTCGGCCTCCTCCCGCTCGGCCCGCCACTCGACCAGGCTCTTCGCCACCAGGGTGACGAGCGCGAGCAGCGCGAGCAGCGACGCGAACGCGAAGGCCGCGACGAAGTTGTACTCGTTGTAGAGGATCTCGACGTGGAGCGGCATCGTGTTCGTCTTGCCGCGAATGTGGCCGCTCACCACCGAGACCGCGCCGAACTCGCCCATCGCCCGCGCGTTGCAGAGGATCACGCCGTAGAGCACGGCCCACTTCGCGTTGGGGAGCGTCACGCGCAGGAAGGTCTGCCAGCCGCTGGCCCCGAGCGTCAGCGCCGCCTGCTCCTCCTCCGTCCCCTGCTCCTCCATCAGCGGGATCACCTCGCGCGCCACGAACGGAAAGGTCACGAAGACCGTGGCGAGGACGATCCCAGGTACCGCGAAGATCACCTGGAGGTCGTGCGCCACGAGCCAGGGCCCGAGCCAGCCGTACGTGCCGTAGAGGAGCACGTAGATCAGGCCGCTCACGACTGGAGAGACCGAGAACGGGAGGTCGATCAGCGTGATGAGGAGGCGCTTGCCGCGGAACTCGAACTTGGCGACCGCCCACGCGGCCGCCAGGCCGAAGACGAGGTTCACGGGCACGGCGATCGCCGCCACGAGCAGGGTGAGCCGGATCGCGGCGAGCCCCGCTGGGTCGCCGAAGCTCGCCAGATAGGCCCCCACGCCCTTGCGCAGAGCCTCCGTGAAGACCGCCGCCAGCGGGAGGAAGAGGAAGAGCGCCAGGAAGGCGAGCGAGACGACGATGAGGAGCCCGCGCACGAGCGGCGCCTCGGCAAGCGCCGGGCGCGCGCGGCGGCGCGGAGCCGTGACCGAAGCCTGAATCGACGCGGCCATCTCAGGCGATCCTCCGGTGACGCCCCGCCCACCACTGGAGCGCGTTGATCGCGAGCAGCATGGCGAACGAGATCCCCAGCATGGAGGCACCGAGCGCCGTGGCCCCCGCGTAGTCGAACTGCTCGAGCTTGGTCATGATGAGCAGCGGCACGATCTCGGTGCGCATCGGCATGTTGCCGCTGATGAAGACGACGGAGCCGTACTCGCCGACCGCGCGCGCGAACGCCAGCGTGAAGCCCGTGAGCATCGCCGGCAGCACCGCGGGCACGATCACGTGCCGGAGCGTCTGGAGGCGACTCGCGCCGAGGGTCGCCGCCGCCTCCTCGACCTCCGTGTCCAGGTTGTCGAGCGCCGGCTGGAGCGTGCGCACGACGAAGGGGAGCCCGATGAAGGTGAGCGCAATCGTGATGCCGAGCCGCGAGTAGGCCGCCTGGATCCCCAGCGGCTCGAGATACCGGCCGATCCAGCCCTCGCGCGAGTAGATCGTCACCAGCGCGATGCCGGAGACCGCCGTGGGCAGCGCGAACGGGAGATCCACCACTGCATCCACGAGGCGCTTACCGGGAAAGGCGTAGCGCACCAGCACCCAGGCCACCGCGAAGCCAAAGACCGCGTTGATCGCAGCGGCGACCAGCGAGGCCCCGAAGGTGAGCTCGTAGGACGCCAGCGCGCGCGGCGACGAGATGGCCTCCCAGAGGTGCGCCCAGCCGAGGCTTCCCGCCCGGACGAACATGGCCGAGAGGGGGATCAGCACGATCGCGCTCAGGTAGAAGACCGTGTAGCCCATGGTGAGGCCGAAGCCCGGCAGCACGCGCTTCCTGCGGGAGAGGTTCATCGGGCTCGTGCCTCGAGGGTCAGAGGAGTGACCCGGAACGCCGTCACGGCGCGTAGATCTGGTCGAAGACGCCGCCGTCGTTGAAGTGGGTCTCCTGGGCCTTCTGCCAACCCCCGAAGACCTCGTCGATGCTGACGCGCTGGACGTCGGGGAAGCGCTTGAGATCCGCCGGGTCCGCGAACGTCGCAAAGACCGGCCGGTAGTAGTGCTTCGCGGCGAGGCGCTGGCCGACCGGCGAGTAGAGATACTCGAGGTAGGCCTCGGCCACGCCCTTCACGCCGTGCTTCTCGGCCACATTGTCGACGAGCGTCACCGGCGGCTCCGCGAGAATGCTCACGGAGGGCACGACGATCTCGAACTTGTCCGGCCCGAGCTCCTCGATCGCCAGGAAGGCCTCGTTCTCCCAGGCGAGCAGCACGTCACCGATGCCGCGTTGCACGAAGGTGTTGGTGGATCCTCGGGCCCCGGAGTCGAGGACGGGCACGTTCTTGTAGAGCTTGGTGACGAATTCCTTGGCCTTCAGCTGCGCCGCGCGGACCGCCGCCTGCTGCTTCGGATCGTGAAGCTTCGCCAGGTCGCCGAGCTCGCGCTCGAGCACGTACGCCCAGGCCGCCAGGTAGCTCCAGCGGGCGCCTCCCGAGGTCTTTGGATTCGGCGTGATCACCTGGACACCGGGCTTCACGAGATCCCCCCAGTCGCGGATCCCCTTCGGATTCCCCTTGTGCACGAGGAACACGATTGTCGAGGTGTAGGGAGCGCTGCCGAAGGGAAGCCGGGACTGCCAGGTCTTCGGGAAAAGACCCTTCTGCGCGGCGATCTCGTCGATGTCGTAGGCCAGTGCCAGCGTCACGACGTCGGCCTCGAGGCCGTCGATCACCGCGCGCGCCTGCTTGCCGGCGCCGCCGTGGGACATGTCGACCGTGACGTCGTCGCCGGTGCGCTGCTTCCAGTACTTCGCGAACTCGGCGTTGTAGTCGCGGTAGAACTCCCGCGTGGGGTCGTACGAGACGTTGAGGAGCTTCACCTCCCGGGCGTGGCCGGCCGTGGCGCCGAGGCCCGCAAGGCCGACGGCCAGGGCCAGGGCTCCGGCGAGGCGCTGGGAAAGAGTCGATCGCTGCATCCGAGTGGACTCCTGTTGCCTCGCCGGCCCTCGTCTGCGAGGGAGCGGGCACTGAGCGCAGCGGGCCGGGGCCCGGGTCTGCGCGGGTTATGCAAGGGGCGTGCCCGGGGCGTCGGCGGCTCCAGAGAGCGTCCCGGGACCGGCAGGCTACGAATCCATCAGATAATCCCGTGTCATATGCTGACCATGATGGGAGCTGGTCGGCACCGAGGCCTTGATCGGCTAGAAGGCGAGCTGGACGCGGGTCAGCACCGCATGCTCGGTGTCTCGGTGGCCCGAGGATGCGCCGAGGTCGAAGGTTGTCTGTGCGTAGTCCACGACGAACTTCACCCACTTGTTCCAGTACCAGTTCACGCCGACGGACCACTCCAACGCTTCGCGGGCGGAGGTTGCCGGGTTCGCGTAGACGGGGAACGCGTCGTTATCGACGTGGAGCTGATCGACGCGGGCCACGAGCTCCCAGGCTCCGGGTCCCCAGGTCCCGGGCTCGAAGGGCCGTTTCGGAGTCACGCCCTTGAACGACGCGGCCTCGCCGGTGAGGACGTAGGAGACCGCCACCTGCCAAGCCTGGTTCGTGAGGCTGGCGCTCGCAGCCCCGTTCGCTACGCGCTGGTTCTCCCGCACGTACTCGGCGAGAAGCCCGGCGGGGCCCCACGACCAGTAGAGCTGGGGCGACAGCCGGTAGCGCGAGCCGTCCGGGTGCGTGGTGCCGAGATAGCTGAAGAAGGTGTTCTGTCCGGCCGTCTTGTAGGTCGGCAGGACGTTGTTGTTGTCCTGGCTCCCCCAAGTGCCTGCCACGCCGATGCCGAGCCCCTCGAGAGGCCCCAGCTCGGTGCCCCGGAACGGGTAGGTAAAAAGACGGACGGCGACGTCCTTCCCGTGGTTCAGATCGCCGGTCGATACGCTGTTGTCCTCGGCGCCGTTGTAGACGCCGAGCTGGTAGTCGAGACGGCCTCCGAAGAGCCCCGCCCCGTGGACCATCGCGCCGATGTCGCGGTTCGGCACGAGGTTGTTGGTGAGCGCCCGCTCGACGAAGAGGAGCGAGGTGGGCGACTGGAGGAGCTCGAGCCCGAAGGGCACCTTGTCCTCGCCGACGCGGAGCTGGAGCGCCTGGCCCCCCTCGCCCAGGAAGCGGGCGTTGGCGTAGGCGTCGTAGAGCCGCACGTTGCCGCCCCCGAAGTCGGGCATCACGCGGAAGTCGAGCCAGCCGAGCAGCGTCCCCTCGAAGATCGGTCGGACGCGGCGCATCAGGAATTGATCGGCCTGTGAGACGTGGGAGTCGGGAAAGAAGCGCCCGTCCGCCTGGAAGTCGCCCCGGATCTTGAGCGTGTTCTTGCCGTCTGCAGAGCCGAGGAAGAATCCGTTGTCCCATCCGGCAATGAGCTGCGACTCACTGCCCTCCTTGTTCCGCTCCTGCTCGGCCTGCCGCTGCTGTTCGAGCTGCTCGATGCGCCGCTGCTGATCCTCGACGGCGCGTCGCAGGTCGTCCAACTCGTCGGCGTGCGCCGCTCCCGTCAGCCCGCTCCATGCGACCAACGCGCTGACGAGGACGACGCCCCAGGATTTCGGTTCCATCGGTTCTCCTTGCGGTGTCAGTGGTAAGGGCCCGGGCGCCATGTGGCGGTCCGACGCGACCCGCGCGGCGGCGGGTCGCCCACGCACGGAGCTGCGCAGCGCGGCAAGGCGCGCAGGTGCCATGGCTCAGCGCGCGATCGCAGGGCTCGAGCGCAGGAGCCTCCGGTCCGGCGTACCAGGCGCACCAGGTCCGGAGTCCACGCCGGTGGCGCGGCGGCGGCATCGTTGTCGCGCCGGTGACGAGGAGCAAGCGCGGTCGCTCGGGCATGCGCGCCCGCTACTCAAGGAGCGTGCCAAGGCTGCGGAGCGTGCAGAAGGCCTCGCGCCACCCGCGAGCGATCGTTCCATCAAATTTACTCGTGGTATTTGCTGGTCTTCGGCATGCCGTGCTATTCAGCGGCCCATGGACAAGCTCGAGACCCTGCTCCTTGAGACCTGGCGCGAGGTCGGACGGCACCCAGGCATTCAGGAGGCGCTGGATGCGCTCGGGGCGCGGATCGCGCGCGAGCTGCCGGCCGCCTCGATCCGCGTCCGCGCCCTGGACCTCACCCGGCTCGCGCTCGACACCCTGGGCTGCCTCGGAAAGCGCCCCGCTTCGCTGCGCGACAGCTTCGACGCGCAGCAGTGGGAGGTGCTCCTTGCCTGGGCCCGCAGGCGCGAGGTGCTACGCGGGCCCGCTGGCGCCATCCGGAAGCGCCTGGGGCCGGTGCTCCCTCCCGCGGATCGCGGCGAGCACCTGGTCGGGCCCCTTCTCGGCGCCAGCGGCGAGGCGGTGCTCGGCGTCGCCATCCTGGCCGCCGGCGAGCGGCAGGCACCCGTCTCGATTCTTGAGAGGCGCTTCCACGCGCTCCTCGAGCCCCTGGCCGCGGCGCTCGCCAACGACAAGCGCCTCCACGAGCTCGAGACCCTTCGCGAGGCGGCCGAGGCCGATCGCCGCGCCCTGCTCTCCCGCTTTGGGCGGAGGGACGTCGGCGAGGCCGTGGTCGGCGCCGAGGGCGGGCTCGCGAGCGTGATGGAGCGCGTGGCGCTCGTCGCGGACTCGGACGTGCCGGTGCTGCTCCTCGGCGAGACCGGCTCGGGCAAGGAGGTGGTGGCGCGCGCGCTGCGCAACCGCTCGCGGCGCGCCTCGGGGCCCTTCGAGCGCGTGAACTGCGGCGCGATCCCGGCCGGGCTCATCGACTCGGACCTCTTCGGCCACGAGCGCGGGAGCTTCTCCGGCGCCACCTCGCAGCGCCGGGGCTGGTTCGAGCGGGCCGACGGCGGGACGCTCTTCCTCGACGAGGTGGGCGAGCTGCCGCCCGACGCGCAGGTGCGCCTCCTGCGCGTCCTCCAAGACGGATCCTTCGAGCGCGTGGGCGGCGAGCAACCCGTCCACGTCGACGTGCGCGTGATCGCGGCGACCCATCGCGACCTGCGCGTGATGGTGGCGCAGGGCCGCTTCCGCGAGGACCTCTGGTACCGGCTCGCGGTCTTCCCGATCGAGATCCCGCCGCTGCGGGACCGCCTCGAGGATATCCCGGCGCTGGCCACCCACTTCGCGTTGCGGGCGTGCCAGCGCTTCGGGACGCGACCGCTCGCTCCCACCGAAGGCGATCTCGAGTTGCTCGCGGCCTACGACTGGCCGGGCAACGTGCGCGAGCTGGCCGCCGTGCTCGACCGCGCCGTGATCCTCGGCGGCGGCGAACGGCTCGAGGTGGCCAAGGCCCTCGGGTCGGGTGCGCGCCAGGGAACCGTGTCCCAAGGACGCCTCGTGTCAGACGACACCGCGGCGGGGGGAGATGCGAGCGTCCCGATCCTGCCGCTCGACCGTGCCATGGCGCTCCACATCGAGGCAGCCCTCGCGCGCTGCAAGGGACGGATCGAGGGCTCGGACGGCGCAGCGCGCGTACTCGAGATCAACCCCCACACCTTGCGCGCGCGCATGCGCAAGCTCGGCATCGACTGGAACCGCTTCCGCGGCGGGCGCTCATCGCGGCGCCACGCCGCCCCTTGACCTTCCCGAAGGGCTGGATCCGCGCCGCCCTCGTCGGCGCAACAAGGGTCGCCCCGGCCGCGGCCCGGATCGCGCCTGACCTGTGCCCGGGCGCCCGCGCTCAGAACCCCCGCGCGCCGCTCCGCCCTGCTTGCGTTGGCGTTCGTCGTCGTCGGCATCGCGATCGGAATCGCCGAGGCACCTACCCACGGAGCCGTCGCCGTCGCGGCACCAGCCGCGCTGCGCGGGTCCGCATTCGGACTGCTCGCCGGAATCCCGAGCGTCGGGAGTCTCCTGGCTCGCCGTAAGCCTCTCACTACCCGGCAGCCACCCGCGCTCCCTCCCTAGGGCGAGGACGGGCCGTGTGCAAGGGCCCCACTCGGCGGCTCGATGGATGAACGCTAGGACCGACTGACCGGAGAGCAACGCAAAGGGCACGTTTGTTGCTTTACCAAAGAGCTCTTGCACTCGGGAGGAAGTCTCGATGCCGGAGCACGTCAGTCTCAACGATCAGCAGAAGATCCTGGTCGCCTTGGCGGCAGCTATGGGGGCCGGTTGTCGCACCTGCGCGGAGAAGCTCTCCGCGATGGCCGCCGCAGCTCGAATCTCGAGCGATCAGATGGAGCGCGCGTTCGCCGATGGGCTGCGAGGGCGTCAGGCCGCCACGGAGACGATCCGGGCGAAGGCCGCCTCCCTTCTCGGACGTGAGCCGCGGGTCGAGGCCGGTGGCGACGGCGCGTCGCACGTCGCCGAGCTCTGCCGGCTCGCCGCGGCCGCGGCGGCCAACTCGGCCCCCGACGCCCTCCACTACGGCGAGGCCGCTCGCTCCGCAGGCGCGCCGGAGGCGGCGATCGGTGTGGCGATCGGAATCGCGCGGTCCATTCGCTCGAAGGCCCAGGGATTTTCGGACGAGGAGCTCGGTGCTCCCAGGGGCCAGGAAGTCCCGTGCCCGACGGGAGCTGCAGCCACGGCTGCGCCCGCGGCCGGACGCGGCGCGGCCGCAGGGAGTGGCAGCTGCGCCTGTGAGTGAGCCGCCGACCGAGGCGCCTTGCGGTTGCTCGCGGGCGACCGGGACACCGGCCGCTGCGCGGCCCGAGGGCGCCCCTCGCGAGATCGCGGAGGTCGGCGATGAGGACGTCGCGCTCGCAGTCATGATTGCGAGGCTTTGGGAGCGCGCGCTGCACGCGATCGAATCCCAGCCACTCGGTCCGTTGTGGCTCGCAGTCGGCCTTGCCACGGCGCTCGCCGCGCTCTACGTCGGATGGTGCGCCGCCTTCGGCTCCCTCGACGAGCTCCTCGACGCGAGCCAGCCCCTCTCGCTGGCGATCGAGACCCGGATCCACGGGGTGGTCGCAGTCCTGATAGCCTTCTTCCTGGCGACCGAGCGGTACATCGATCGGTGTTCGCCTCTGGACCTGCGTCGGCTCCAGCCGCTCACCTGCTGCTCGCGGGAAGAGCTCGCTCGCATCGTGGAGGAGCAGCGAGCCCCGCACCGGCGCCGCCTGCGCCAGGCCCAGGCGATCGGTGCGCTGCTGGGTCTCGCCCTCGTGCCCGCTACCATGGGCGATCCGTCCCTCCTGTTGCGACCGCTGGCGTGGGACGCACGAATGCTGTGGGGCATGGTGACCAGCGCCGTGCTCCTCGCCCTCGTCGGGCGAGCGGCCTACGAGACCGTGGTGGACGGCCGGGTGCTCGGACGGATCACGCGGGAGATCACCGAAATCGATCTCCTGGACCCGCGCGCCCTCGAGCCCATCGCCCGCCAGGGCCTCCGGCGCGCCTTCCTGTGGGCGGGCGGCGGCACCATCGCTTCGCTGCTCGCGCTCGACGCGCAGCGCCTCTGGCCACCGCTCGCCGTGCTCGCAGTCACGCTTTGCCTCGCGACCCTCGCCTTCCTGGAGCCGGCTCGCAGCCTCCGGGCTCGGCTGCGCGAGGCGAAGCAGGGCGAGCTCACACGGGTTCGTTCGGAGATCGGCCGAGTCAAGGAGATTGCGCTCCGCCCGGGCGGCGGCGCCGAGTCCGCTCGGCTGCCGGCGCTTCTCGCCTACGAGACGCGCATCGAGGCGGTACGCGAGTGGCCGTTCGACACCCCCACCCTGGCCCGATTCGCCGTCCTGGCGCTGCTCGCCACGGGCTCCTGGCTCGGCGCCGCCGTGACCAAGCGCATCCTGGACCTCGTTCTCGACTGAGCGGACCCCTCCGAAGGAGAGCAGCGCATGTCCCCGTCCGATCCCGAAATCCTTGAGGCTCGCATCCCGAAGAGCGACGTACCCAAGGTCTATCGGGGCCTGGCCCGACACTACGACGTTTGGGCCCGGCGCGCGGAGGCGAAGGCGCGGACTCGCTGCCTCGAGCTCGCCGCCATCCGCGACGGCGGGGCGGTGCTCGAAGTGGCGGTGGGAACTGGTCTGACCTTCGTCGAGATTCCGAGGAGGAACCCGCATGGCCGAAACGAGGGGATCGACATCACGGAGGAGATGCTCGCGCGCGCTCGCGAGCGGGCGGCAGCGGTGGGTGTGAGCGGCTACCGGCTGGAGATCGGTGACGCCTACCACCTCGCCTACCCCGACGAGAGCTTCGATGTCCTCGTTAACAACTACATGTTCGATCTCCTTCCCGTGGGCGACTTCGCCACCGTGCTCGCCGAGTTCAAGCGCGTGCTGAAGCGGGACGGACGCCTCGTGCTCGTGAACATGACCCGGAGCGAGCGCTGGACCGACGCCCTCTGGGAGCTCGTCTACCGGATGCGACCGGCGTGGCTAGGCGGCTGTCGGGCCGTGCGGCTGGCGCCCTTCCTGGAGGCGACGGGCTTCGACCTGGCGACCCGCGAGCAGGTGAGCGAGCTCGGCTTTGCCTCCGAGGTAGTTCGCGCGATCAGGAGCTGAAGGCCGCGCTTGTGGTCTCGTGCAGCCGGGCGTCCTGATGGCGCGGCTCCAAGGCGCGCGCGCGAGCGAGTTTTCGCAGGCGCCCGCGCGAGGGATGGGCCCCGTGCAGGGTCCCCACGTGACGGGTTGATGGGACCCGAAGCGAATCCGGGGGGTCCCCCGGGGTCGGTAGAGGGCATGGCGAGGTCGTCGTCCGGCCACCGGAGGTGGCTGCGCTTCCCTCTCCCAATGGGCCACTTCCGACCCTGGTCGACGGCACATCGGCCTCCGGGGGATGATGTGCTGATGACGCCGAGACCGTAGATCAGGATTTCTCTAGGTTCGACCGTGGCTTTAGTCGCTGGGAGGCTCACGCGCCCTGGGCCTGGACGACCTGCAGCATCATCCAGACCAGGCAGACAAGCTGCACGCCGAAGAAGCCGAAGCGGACGTTCACGGCCGCATCGCTCCCCGAGGAGATGTGCGCGACGGACTGGCAGACGCGGGCCACCAGGTACACCACGGAGAGGCGATCCAGGGTGGGCGACTCGGCGCCGATGATGCCACCGGTCAGCACCACCGCGGCGAAGAGCGGCAGGTTCTCCAGGCAGTTCAGGTGAGCGCGGTTCAGGCGCCAGTAGCGATCGCCGCCGTGGGGCACGCCGGAGAGGAACTCGCTCGGCCGCTTGTGCCCCTGGAGCACCTGCAGCACCCGCGCTCCGCCGATCGACGCCAGCAGGAGGAGTGTCCAGGCGATGAAGCCGAAGAGGCTCCAGAAGGGGACCGTCATGCCGCCGGGCGTCGACACCTTCCCTCCCCGCGCTAGAGGCGGGCGACCGCCACGACGCCGAGCACGCTTCCGAGCAGCGCCAGCGCGTAGAGGACGCCGCCCACCAGGCCGTCGCGCTCGTGCCCGCCCCCGTCGACGGAGAGCGAGCGCAGGTGATGCGCGCCCTTCCACAGCGGGAGCGCGATCAGACCGAGCAGCACGAGGCGCCCGAGCGGGTTGGCCGCCAGCGCGTGCACGCGATCGAATGCCACCGCGGACTCCGGCACCAGGCCGAGCGGAGCGCCGAGGCCCATCACCAGGAGCCAGCCCGGGAGCAGGATCGTGCCCAGCATGATTCCCATGCCGAAGAGCAGCCAGACCACCGGCTCGAGCCTGAGGAGCAGCGTCTTCACGGGATCACGCCTCCGAGAACGAGGAGGAGCCCCAGCGTCACCGCGCCCCACACCGCGTAGAGCAGGGCGTGGATCACCGGGCGGGGCGGCGGCGTGGCCGGACCGATGCGCGGCGGCTGGGCCTTGGGAAACAGCCGGAAGAACCGCACGCCGACGAAGATCACCGAGACGAGCGTGATGGCGTGGAAGAGCAGGTACAGCGGGTTCCGGTAGTCGTGCAGCACCCGCCCCCAGGCCTCCGGCCCGTCACCCAGGGCCCAGGCCGCCCGCAGGATCACGAAGCCGATCAGCAGGTACACCAGCCCGGTGGCATCGAAGAGCAGGTAGCGGCGCATGCGGGGGAACGACCAGAAGCGGTCGGGGATCCCGGGCGGCGCGCTGCGGGTGCGGGCCGCGGCGTGCGGCTGCATGGCGTGAGGGTTCCAGGTGCGGGACATCTACTTGCCCCCCTTCCGCGGCAGCACCAGGCCTCGGGCCCAGTCGAGCACGGCGAGCAGCTTGGCCTGGTTGATGGCCGCCGCCGGGTCCACGTTCTTGGGGCAGACCTCGCTGCACTCGTTGGCGTAGGAGCACTCGAAGATCGTGCCCTCGCCGCGGAAGCGCTCGTTGCGCTCGGCGGCGCCCTCGTCGCGCGAATCCAGGTTGTAGCGGTGACCGAGCGCGATGGCCGCCGGGCCCAGGAACTCGGGGGAGTTCGCCACCACGGGGCAGGCCGCGTAGCAGAGCATGCAGTTGATGCACATGCTGAACTGCCGGAACGCCTCCAGCTCCTCGGGCGACTGGCGGCAGGTGCCCTCCTCCGGCGCCTTCTCCTTGGCGCGGATGATCCAGGGCTTCACCGACTCGAACTTCTCCATGAAGCCGTCGATGTCCACCACCAGGTCGCGCACGACCGGGAAGTTCGCGAGCGGCTCGATCTCCACCACGTCGCCGTACTCGGCGAGCGAGGTCTTGCAGGTCAGTCTGGGCTCGCCATTCACGTTCATGCCGCAGCTCCCGCACACGGCCATGCGGCAGGACCAGCGATGGGAGAGCGTCGGATCCACCTCGTCCTTGATGAAGTTGATGGCGTCCAGGACCTTCCAATCCGGGCGACACTCGATCTCGTAGCTCTGCGTCTTCGGCACCTGGTCCTTGTCCGGATCGAACCGGGTGATCACGAAGGTCTTCTTCCGGAGCTGGCTCATCAGTACTTGCGCTCCTCGGGCTGGAACCGGGTGATCGTCACCGGCTTCTTGTCCAGGCGCGGACCGGCCTCCCCGAACCAGACCAGCGAGTGGTGCAGGTACTCCTGGTCGTTCCGCTTCGGGAAGTCGGAGCAGGTGTGCGCGCCGCGCGACTCCTTGCGCGCCGCGGCAGCGTTGGCGATGGCCTCGGCCACGTCCAGCATGTTGCGCAGCTCGAGCGCGGCCACGAGCTCCGTGTTGAAGACCCTGCTGCGATCGTCGAGCGCGAGCGCGTCGTAGCGGGGCTTGAGCTGCGCCAGGCTGCGCACCGTCTGCTGCATCGAGGCCTGCTCGCGGTAGACCCCGCAGCCCTGCTCCATGGCGTGCTGCATGTCGTGGCGGACGCGCGCCAGCTTCTCACCGCCGCGCCGGCTGCCTCGCAGCGCGTCGATCCGCGCCGCCTCTTCCTCGCCGAGGCCGCGCAGCCGCGACTCGCTCCCGTCGCCGGCGCCCCGGGCATACGCCACTGCGTGACGCCCGGTGCGCGCGCCGAAGACCAGGCACTCGGTGAGGGAGTTCGAGCCCAGGCGATTGGCGCCGTTCAGCGACACGCACGCGGCCTCGCCCGCCGCGTAGAGCCCGGGCAGGACGGTCCG
Organism: Myxococcota bacterium; assembly: GCA_033853555.1. Classification (GTDB taxonomy): domain Bacteria; phylum Myxococcota_A; class UBA9160; order UBA9160; family UBA9160; genus JAWOLJ01. Next base: position 2,700 of record JAWOLJ010000011.1, on the reverse strand, counting down.
TCCCTCGATGTCCACGTCCACGCCGCCCATCATGTAGTGCAGGACCGGGCGGATCGGGATCGGCTGGTGCACGGGATCCACACCCACGTAGGTGGTGGAGAGGAGCCGCACGAACGGCAGTCGCTCGTTGATCTTCTTCTCGCCGAGATGCGTGAGATCGAGGTGGACGAACTCGCCGTAGGGCCCCTTGATGCCGCGGCCGGCCAGCATCTCCTGGACGATCGCGCGCGAGATCATGTCGCGCGGCCCGAGCTCGGCCTTCTGGCCCACGCCGTAGTCGCGCGTCACCAGGAAGCGCTCGCCCTCGGAGTTCTTGAGGTACCCACCCTCGCCGCGCGCGGCCTCGGTGATCAGGATTCCCGTCCCGGGGAGCCCGGTCGGGTGATACTGCACGAACTCCATGTCCTTCAGCGGGACGCCCGCGCGGTAGGCCAGCGCCATCCCGTCGCCGGTCTTGATGTTGCCGTTGGTGGTGAACGGGAAGCACTTGCCGGCGCCGCCGGTGGTGAGAATCACCGCGCGGGCCAGGTAGACGCGCAGCGTCCCCTCGCGCACGTCGAGCGCGACCACGCCGCGCACCGCGCCGTCGTCCACCAGGAGCCGCGTCACGAACTGCTCGTCGTAGCGCACGATGCGATCGAAGCGCATCGAGTGCTGGAACAGCGTGTGCAGCATGTGGAAGCCGATCTTGTCGGACGCGAACCACGTGCGCTTGGTCGCCATGCCGCCGAAGGCGCGCACCGAGACGCGACCGTCGGGATCACGGCTGAAGGGGCAGCCCCAATGCTCGAGGAGCGTGAGCTCCCTGGGCGCCTCGGCCACGAAGTAGTCCACCACGTCCTGGTCCGCGAGGTAGTCCGACCCCTTCACGGTGTCCTTGGCGTGCATGTCGAGGCTGTCGTCGTCCCGGGCGACGGCGGCCGCGCCACCCTCGGCGGAGACCGTGTGGCTCCGCATGGGATAGACCTTCGAGACGAGGCCCACGGTGATCTTGGGATCCGCCTCGACCGCGGCGATGGCGGCGCGGAGCCCGGCGCCGCCTCCCCCGACGATCAGGACGTCGTGCCGGACGACTTCGACCACTGGAGTGCCTCCGGGATGGGCGTTGCGCGCATCCTGTGTAGCGAATCCGGGGGGGAAGGGAAGCCGAATCGCGGGCTCCGCGCGCGGCGCCCGGTCGACTTGCCCGGCGACGCTCGCGTATCCTGGGTGAACCCCCGACGAGAGCGACGCGGCGTCGACTCGAGCCGCCGCGTCGTGGAGGCGACAGCACGGAGCCGATGCAGCAGGGCACGCAGGCGCGGGACACCGCCTCGATCCGCCCCGACGAGCGCTTCGACGTCGCGCGCCTCGAGGCCTGGCTGCGGCCGCGCCTCCGCGGCGCTCGAGGCCCGCTGCGGGTGGAGCAGTTTCCCGGCGGGCACTCGAACCTCACCTACTGCCTGCGTTTCGAGGCGCCGGACGCTCCGCCCTTCGAGGCGGTGCTGCGACGACCGCCGCTCGGCCCGCTGGCGCCGCGGGCCCACGACATGGGCCGCGAGCACCGCGTGCTCTCGCGGCTCTCCGCCGCGTTCCCGCCGGCTCCCGGCGTGTACCTCTTCTGCGACGATCCCGGCGTGATCGGTGCGCCGTTCTACCTGATGGAACGCCGTCACGGAGTGGTGGTGCGCCGCGACTGGCCGGAGGAGCTCCCCGACACCGCAGAGGCACGGCGGCAGGCCGGCCTCGCGCTGCTCGACGCGCTGGTGGCGCTCCACGAGGTGGACTTCGAACGCGTCGGGCTCGGCGACCTCGGGCGGCCCGAGGGCTTCGCGGAGCGGCAGGTGCGCGGCTGGACCGAGCGCTGGGAGCGCGCGCGCACGCGGGCTATCCCGCTGATGGAGCATCTCGGCCGTCGCCTGGCCGCGACGCTCCCGGCCTCGCCGAGGCCGACCCTCGTCCACAACGACTGGAAGCTCGACAACGTGATGCTCGACGCCGCCGATCCCGGGCGCGTGGTGGCGGTCTTCGACTGGGAGATGGCGACGCTCGGCGATCCGTTGATCGATCTCGGCACCACCCTCGGCTACTGGCCCGAGCCCGGCGACCCGCCGGCCCGCATCGGGAACCCGGCCGGCCCCACCACCCTTCCCGGATTCCCGAGCCGCGCCGAGCTGGTCGAGCGCTACGCAGGGGCCCGTGGCGTCGATTGCTCGCAGATCGGCTGGTACGAGTGCTTCGGTCTCTGGAAGACGGCCGTCGTGCTGGAGCAGATCTACGTGCGCTTCGTGCGCGGCCAGACGCAGGACCCGCGCTTCGAGGAGTTCGAGAAGAAGGTGCCCGCGCTGGCAGAGGCCGCCGCCGAGGTCGCGGCGAGGGCCGATCTGGCCTGACGCCCGGCGGCGTCAGCCGCCGGTGCATGAGGGACCGGTGGCCGCTAGCCCCCGAGTGTCGGGAGCGCCCCGCGTCGCGCGAGCCAGCCGATCGCCTGCGTCGAGCCGGCGAGCAGCAGGGCCCCGGCCGCCGGCCCGAGGACGTGGCCCAGGAGGACGTGGCGGAGCCCGTCGGCGGGGCAGGCGAGGTGCACCGCCAGGGCGCCGAGCGCTCCGCTTCCCGCGCCCACCAGCGCTGCGCTCGCCCGGGGCCGGAGCGGGACCGCGCCGGCCACCCAGGCGCCGAGGACCGCCGCCGGCGCGAGCGCCAGCCGGAGCGCGCGCGCCA
>JAWOLJ010000010.1:0-17870 GCA_033853555.1 Myxococcota bacterium | reverse complement strand
GGGGGAGAGACCCGGACGCCCTCCGTTCCTTTCGGGCTCCGATCGGCAAGCTCGATTCCCGTGGAGCGGACGTGGCTCTCAGCGATCTCCTGCGCATGCTCCCGCTCTGGCTCGGGCTGGCCCTCTCGGCCGTCGGCTGCGGGGGCCGGGAGAGCCGCTCTGCGGCCAAGACGCCGCCGGCCACCGCGCCGGCCTCGCTTGCGCCGCCGTTCAAGAACGCGGCTCCCCTCCCGACCCTCGCGCTCCCTGCGGCGGGCGAGGTGATCGTGCGGGCTACGCCCGCCGGCGTCACCCTGCTGGCGAACCAGGCCCCTCGCATGCGCATCCTGGGCCGTCTGTCCGAGACCCTCCACTTCGCGGTGGTGGTACGGAATCCCGTAGCACCCGGGGATGCATTGACCGTGGACGCCCGCGAGGTCCCGCTGGAGGAGGCGCTCGGGCGGGCCCTCGACGGGCTGGCCTTCCAGATCGCCTACGAGGTGGAAGCCGAGAGCGGACGGCACGTGGTGAGCGCCGTGGTCGTCGGGAGCTTCCGGGACGGTGTCGCGCGCGGCGAGGCCCCCGAGGGCGCGCCCGACGCGAGAGGCCGCCGGCGCGGCGAGCGCCGGGAGCGAGAGGCCCCGTCTGCCGAGGAGCTGGCGCGTCGGCAGGAGGCCCAGGAGAAGCAGAAGCAGAGGGAGGCCGAAATCGCTCGAGACCTCGAGAGCGGAGATCCGGCGACGCGGGCCAGCGCCGTCTCCGACATGCGCTCGGAGTCGGACAACCTGCCGAAGCTCGCGGACCTGATGCTGCACGACCCCGCGCCTGAGGTGCGCGCCGCCGCCGCGGAGCGGCTCGGCGGGGTCGGCACGAACGAGGCCGTGAACGCGCTGCTGCGGGGCCTCGGCGATCCCGAGCCACAGGTCGTGCTCTCGGCCATCGACGCCCTGAGCTTCGCCGGCGACGAGACGGTGGTGCCGGACTTGAAGAACCTGCTCCAGCACCCGGATCCGAAGGTGCGCGAGGCCGCGAAGCAGGCGATCGAGTCCCTGGAGTGAGACGCGGCCTCGCAGGCGAGAGCCGGTGAAGCCTCCCGCCTTCCAGCTCGACGAGCGGCCGCCCCTCGGCTTCCGCCTGCGCACCCGCCTGCGGCGCACGGCGCTCGCGCGCGCGGTCTACCGGCGGCGCTGGAACCGCCGCGCCGACGTGGTGCTGATCTCCTTCCCCAAGGCCGGTCGCACCTGGCTGCGCCTCCTGCTCGCCAAGAGCCTGGCGCTCCGCTTCGGCGCGCCGGAGGGCGAGCTCCTGGAGCTGGATCGCCTGGCGGAGCGACACCCGGGGATGCCGCGCATCCGCGTGAAGCACGACGACGACCCGCAGCTCAAGACCCCGGACGAGCTCGTGGCGGTGAAGAGCGAGTACCGGGACCGCAAGATCGTGCTGCTGGTGCGGGATCTGCGCGACCTCGTGGTCTCCACCTACTTCCAGATGAGCCGGCGCGAGAAGCGCTACTCGAAGGATCTCTCCTCCTTCCTCCGCTGTCGGCGCGGGAGCGTCGACACCATGCTGCGTTTCTACGACCTGTGGGCGGCGAACCGGGACGTGCCTGCGGCGCTGCTCCTGGTGCGGTACGAGGATCTCCAGCGCGACACCGCGGGTGAGCTGCGGCGCATCCTCGCCTTCGTGGGCGTGCCGGACCCGCCCGACTCGTTGCTGCGCGAGGCGGTCGCCTTCGCGAGCTTCGACAACATGCGGCGGATGGAGGAGTCGGACGCCGCGGGCTCGGGCCGGCTCCGGCCGGGGGACCCGGCGGACCCCGAGTCCTTCAAGACCCGGAAGGGTCGGATCGGCGCTTTCGCCGACTATCTGCGCCCGGAGGAGGTGCGCTGGCTCGACGAGCGCATCGCCCGCGAGCTCTCGCCCTGGTACGGCTACGGGCTCGCGGGCGCGGTCCGCGCGCGCGGGGAATCGGCCGGCGCGGAGCCCGGCGCCGCGCGCGTGAGCCCGTCCTCGGCGAAGACGAGCCCGAGCTCCGCCAGGTAGGCGGCGATGCGGGGCGAGCGGCGGATGGCGTCGCTCTCCGCCGGCGAGAGGAACTCGCGCCAGCGCGTGTCGAGGAAGCGCTCGGGCCGCTGCTTCACCCACTCGTAGGCCGCCTTCTGGGAGCCGTGGTGCGGGAAGCGCCAGTACTCGATCTGCCCGGGCTCGAAGGGGAGGCCGAGCCACTCGTCGAGGCGGCGCAGCTCGCGCTCGGTCTCGAGCGCGAGATCCCGGTAGGTGAGCACGCGGTGGTCGAGCCGGTTCTCGCGCAGGAAGCGCGTGATGGCCTGGTTCTGCGCCAGCCACTTGTACACCCAGACGCGTCGCTGGGGCGAGAGCAGCACGGGAAGCGCCAGGCCGGGCGCCTTGCGGGCCAGCCGCAGCCGCTCGTCGAGGCGCAGGCCGAAGGTCGGATGGTCGAGCGTCCAGCGGCGCACCAGCGCCCGCGGATCGCGGATCAGGTGCAGGAAGCGCAGGCGATAGGGAGTACCGGGAGCACCGGGCGTTCCGGGCGTGCGCCCGAGGAAGCGGCGCGCCCAGCGCGGCTGCTTCGAGTTGTCGACGAGCAGCGTGATTCCGGGGCCCACGTTCTCGAAGACCTGCTGGTAGAGGCGGTCCAGGTTCTCGTGCGTGACGCCGCGGAAGAGCGCGCACTCCGCGTCGCCGCAGGCGGAGCAGACGGGCTTCGGCCGATCGGGCTTGCGCAGGCGCTTGGCCTCGCCGAGGTGAGCGGCGCAGGAGTGGCTCCCCAGCAGGAGCGACGCATAGTGCGAGCCCGCGTAGTTGGTCGAGAGGATGAAGAGGACCTGCCGCTCCACGGCTCCCCGCCGATCTCGAGGGCGCGCCCGCTCGGCGGGTCGCGCCGCCCCGGGATGTACCGGATCCAGGCCCGGGCTCAAGGCCCGATCGGCGCCAGGGTGTGGCGCGTCGCCCCTTGCTGGCCGGCGGGCGAGGCCCGAGCTTTGGACGGACCCGGGAGGAAGCGATGCCCTCCGTACGTCCCGCCGCCGTCGCGGGATCGTTCTATCCGGCCGATCCGGCTCGCCTCGAGTCAGTGGTGGAGCGCTGCCTCGCCGCCGCGGGCGCGGCCACGCGGGCGCCACGGGCGCTGATCGCGCCCCACGCGGGCTACGTCTACTCCGGGCCGGTCGCGGGGACGGCCTACGCCCAGCTCGCGGGGCTGCGCGAGCGCGTGCGGCGGGTCTTGCTGCTCGGCCCGGCGCATCGGATGCGCTTCGAGGGCATCGCCGTGAGCGAGGCCGACAGCTTCGAGACGCCGCTTGGCCGCGTGCCCGTCGACGCGGCGGCGCGAGATCTCGCGCTCGAGCTTCCCCGGGTGCAGCGTCTCGAGGCCGCGCACGCGCGGGAGCACAGCCTCGAGGTGCAGCTTCCCTTCCTCCAGCGCGTGCTCCGCGAGATCAGCCTGGTGCCCTTCGCCGTCGGGGACGCGAGCGGCGACGAGGTGGCGGAGCTGATCGAGCTCCTGTGGCAAGACGAGGAGACCCTGGTGGTGGTGAGCTCGGACCTGAGCCACTACCTGCCCTACGACGAGGCGCGGCGGGTGGATGCCGCGACCTGCCGCGCCATCGAGGAGCTTCGGCCCGAGGCGATCGCCTGGGAGCAGGCGTGCGGCCGGGTGCCGCTGCAGGGACTCCTCCGGGTGGCGCAGCGCCGCGGGCTGCGGGCGACCACGCTGGACCTGCGGAGCTCGGGTGACACCGCAGGAGGTCGGGACGAGGTAGTGGGCTATGGGGCCTGGTCCTTCGCCTGAGACCCTCGAGGACGGACGGGAGGAGGACCGCCTGCTCCTGCGCGTGGCCCACGAGGCGGTGGCCCACGGCGTGGAGACCGGGCGGCCGCCGCTTCTCGAGCTCGGGCGCTTCCCGGCGCCGCTACGCGCCCCGGGAGCGAGCTTCGTGACGCTCCGGATCGCGAGGCGCCTGCGCGGCTGCCTCGGCACGCTGGAGGCCGAGCGCGCGCTGGTCCTCGACGTGGCGGAGAACGCCGTGGGCTCGGCGCTGCGGGATCCGCGCTTCCCGCCGCTGGCGCGCGCGGAGGTGGCTGCGCTCGAGATCGAGCTCTCGCTGCTCGGGCCCCTGGAGCCGCTCGGCTGGACCTCGGAGGAGGAGCTCGTGTCCCGGCTGCGCCCGGGCGTGGACGGCCTGGTGATCGAGGCGGGCGGACGGCGCGCCACGTTCCTGCCGGCGGTGTGGAGCGAGCTCCCGGAGCCCCGGGACTTCCTGGCGGCGCTCCGACGCAAGGCGGGCCTGCTCTCCTTCGGCGCCGCGCTGCGCCTGCGTGCCTGGCGCTATCTCGTGCGATCGGTGGCCTGACCGCTGGATTACACCGGACGGTGCCGATGCACGTCCGGCAAGCGAAGCGCGCAGCGAGCCGAAGGCGAGCGTAGGGCGCAGCCCGGCAGCGAAGCTGCCGGTGCGCCTCAGGCCTCGCTCTCGCGCAGGCGCGCCAGGAGCTTCTCCCAGATGTTCCCGAAGGCGCCGTTGCTCATCACCAGCACCACGTCGCCGGCGCGCGAGCCCTCCACCAGCTCCTCCACGATGGCGTCGACGCCGTCGATGGCCTGCGCCGGGATGCCCCGCGCCTCGAGATCCCGCGCCAGCTCGCCGGAGGAGAACTTCTCCGTGACCTCCCCGGTCGCGCTGTAGATCGGGGTGTCGGGCACCACCGAGATCAGGACCCGGGCCGCCCCGTCGAAGGAGCGCGCGTACTCCGCCTGGAACACCTTGCGGCGGCTCGTGTTCGTGCGCGGCTCGAAGACCGCCACCAGGCGCCGGCCGGGATGGGCGGCCGCCACCGCCGCGATGGTCTCGCGCACCGCGGTCGGGTGGTGGGCGAAGTCGTCGATCACTCGCACGCCCCGCGCCTCGCCCCGCACCTCCTGCCGTCGCTTCACACCCCGCCAGCTCTCGAGGGCGGCGGCCGCCTCCGCGAGCGGGACGGACAGCGACTCGACGGCGGCCAGCGCTCCGACGGCGTTCTCCACGTTGTGGCGGCCGTGGGTGGGGAGGAGCGCGCTGCCGAGGGCGCGGCCCTCCCGCGCCAGCTCGAAGCGTGTGCCCGCGGGCCCCGGCTCGAGGCTCCGCGCGCGCAGGCCCGGGCCTTCGCCCACGCCGTAGGGGAGGACCGGGCAGCGCGCGGCGCGGGCCACGTCGGCCACGCCCTCGTGGTCGAGGGCCGCGACGAGCCGCCCGTCGGCGGGGAGGCCCTCCACCAGCGCCCGAAACGCCGACTTCACGTGGGCGAGATCCCGGTAGATGTCGGCGTGATCGAACTCCACCGAGGTCAGGATCGCGGTGCGCGCGGCGTAGTGCAGGAACTTCGGCGTCTTGTCGAAGAAGGCGGTGTCGTACTCGTCGCCCTCCACCACGAAGTGTGGCCCCCCTCCCTCGCGGAAGCTCCCGCCGAAGTTCTCGGAGATCCCGCCCACCAGGAACGAGGGGTCGCGGCCGGTGGCAAAGAGGAGCTGCGCCACCAGCGTGGTGGTGGTGGTCTTGCCGTGGGTGCCGGCCACCACCACCGAGTGCTTCTCGCCGATCGCGAGCTCGCGCAGCGCATCGGGGAAGGAGAGCGTCGACAGACCGGCCTCGAGGGCGGCGCGGGCCTCGGGGTTGGTGGAACGCACCGCATTTCCGATCACCACGAGATCCGGGCGATCCGCCAGCACGTTCTCCGGCCGGAAGCCGAGGGTGACCGGGATCCCCCACGCCTGGAGCGCGGTGCTCATCGGCGGGTAGACGTTCTCGTCGGAGCCCGTCACCCGGAGCCCGCGCCGCGCGAGGAGGCCCGCCAGCGAGCCCATGCCGGTTCCTGCGATCGCGATGAAGTGGACGTGGCGCGGCGTCATGCGTCCGCCAGGAAGGACTCCATCACGAGGTCGTGCACCAGCGGACGCAGCTTGAACTGGCTGCGCTTGGCGATCGGATGGATGCGATTGGTGAGGAGCACCACCACCGCCTCGCGCTCGAGGTCGATCCAGAGCGAGGTGCCCGTGAAGCCGAGGTGCCCGACCGAGCGCTCGGAGAAGTGCTGGCCGGAGGAGGAGGCGCCCTTGGTCGGCGTGTCCCAGCCGAGGGCCCAGTCGGAGGACTCGGGCAGGCGCTGGCGGGCGAAGAAGCTCCGCAGCAGCTCGGCCGGCAGGGCGTCGCTCCGACCGTGGACCACGTCGAGCAGGATGCACGAGAAGCGCAGGAGATCCTCCGCGGTGCCGAAGAGCCCGGCGTGGCCCGCGACGCCCCCCATGGCGCAGGCGTTGGGATCGTGCACCTCGCCCCACACCACCCGGCCGCGCCAGGGGCAGGCCTCGGTGGCGGCGAACCGACGTCGAACGGTGTCGGGCGGCGCGCCGCCCCCTTCCGGCGGGCGCAGGAAGCCGGTGTGGGAGAGACCGAGCGGCGCGAAGATGCGCTCGCGGCAGAGCTCGTCCAGCGGGCGGCGCGAGGCCGCCTCCAGCACCGCGCCGAGCACGATGAAGTCGAGGTCGCCGTAGACCGCGGCGGCGCCGGGCTCGTGCACCAGCGCCGAGCGGCAGATGCGGTCCAGCACGAAGTCCCGCGCCGCCGGCGTCCCGATCAGGCGCTGCCCGGTCTTGCGCTCGCGATCCAGCAGGAGCTCGTGGAAGGCGCGCCAGGGCTTGAGCCCCGAGGAGTGGGTGAGCAGGTGGCGGAGCGTCACCGCCTCCTTCCCCCGCTCGCCGAAGGCGGGGAGGTGCTTCACCACGGGATCGTCGAGTGCGAGGCTCCCGTCGTGGACCAGCAGGAGGGCCGCGGTGGTCGTGGCCACCACCTTGGTGAGCGACGCCAGGTCGAAGAGGGTCTCCCGGGCCATCGGCACGCGCTCGGGGCGCAGCGCCGCCGAGCCGCGCACCGCCGCGTGCTCCAGCACCTGCCCCTCCCGCGGCATGCGGGCGAGCAGCACGGCGCCCGGCGTCTCCCCGGCCTCGATGGCCTTGTCGAGCGCGCGGTCCACCCGCGCGAGCTTCCTCCGGATGACGCTCGTCCTCATCGCTCTCCGCGCACTCCCCGCTCCAGGATCACCACCTCGCCGCGATCGCCGTCGATCTCCGCCCGGGCGCCGAGGGGCCAGGCGAAGTTCGCGGCCACGTGCCCGAAGGGCAGGTCCAGCACCAGCGGCAGCCCGTACGGCCGCAGGATCTCCTCCACCACCTCGAGCGCGCTCGGGCTCGGGTAGCGGGGATCGTCGCAGGCCACGAGCTGCCCCACCCCGATGCCCACCAGGAGATCGAGCTTCCCGGCGGCGCGGAGCTGCTGCAGCAGGCGGTCGAGGCGATACGGCCGCTCGCCCACGTCCTCGAGCAAGAGGATCGCGCCCTCGGTCTGGATCTCCCAGGGCGTGCCCAGGCTTGCGGCCACGTTCGTGAGCGACCCGCCGGTGAGGCGACCCTGGGTGCGGCCGCCGCCGCCGGGCCGCCCGGAGAGGAGCGAGCGCTCGGGGCCCTTCCCGGTGAGGCGATCCAGCAGGTCCGAGAGCGCATCCGGCGCGCCGTCGTCGCCCCGCTCGAGCATCGGCCCGTGGAAGCCCACGAGGCCGGCGCAGCGCCGCTGCCAGAGGAGCAGCGTCGTCACGTCGCTGTAGCCGACCAGCGGCTTCGCCGCGGCGCGCACGCGCTCGGGATCGAGCAGCGGCACCATCCGGTGGCAGCCGTAGCCACCTCTGGCACACACGACTGCGTGTACATCGGGCGCCTCCAGCAGCGCCATCAGCTCGCCGGCGCGGCGCGCATCGTCGCCGGCCAGGTAGCCCCGGCGCGCCAGCAGGTCGTCGCGATGGATCACCTCGAACCCCGCGCGGCGCAGCAACGCCTCGCCGGCCGCGAGCTTCTCCGGATCCACGGGGCCGGCGGGAGCGGCGATGCCGATGGTGCCACCCGGCGGGAGCGGATGCGGCAGCAGGAGCTCCACTAGAAGATGTCGTCCTCCGCGACGCGAGCCGGCTCGAGCGCGACGGCGGCGCGAGCCGACGGCCCGTCGCTCCGGCCCGAGAGGCTGTCGAAGCGGGCGTAGCGGCCCTCGAAGCGCAGGCGCACGGTGTCGGTGGGCCCATTGCGCTGCTTCGCGATGATGAGCTCCGCCACATCCTCGTCGTCGGAGTCCTTGTTGTAGACCGCGTCGCGATAGATGAAGGCGATCAGGTCCGCGTCCTGCTCGATCGCACCCGACTCGCGGAGATCCGAGAGCATGGGCCGCTTGTCCGAGCGCGCCTCGGGGCTGCGGTTGAGCTGGGAGAGCGCGAGCACGGGGATGTTCAGCTCCTTGGAGAGGCCCTTGAGCCCGCGGCTGATCTCCGAGATCTCCTGCTCGCGGCGCTCCGCCCGGGCGTCGCCGTGGGCGAGCTGGAGGTAGTCCACCACCACCAGGTCGAGCCCGCGCTCGGCCTTGAGCCTTCGCGCCTTGGCCTTCATCTCCAGGACCGTGGCCGCGCCGGAGTCATCGATCCACAGGTCGGCGTGAGCCAGGCGCCCCGCCGCGTTCACCAGGCGCTGGTGGTCGTTCACCGAGAGGTAGCCGCTGCGGAACGCGCCGGAGTCGATCCGCGCCTCGCTCGCGAGCAGCCGCAGCACCAGCGAGCGCGTCGTCATCTCGAGCGAGAACACCGCCACCTTGCGTCCATGGTCGACCGCGGCATTGCGCGCGACGTTCAGCGCGAGCGCCGTCTTTCCCATGCTGGGCCGCGCCGCCAGGATCACCAGCTCGCCGGGCTGGAGCCCGCCGGTCAGCTTGTCGAGATCGGGGAAGCCGGTGGGGAGGCCCGTGAGCTCGCCCCCCCGGTTCATCAGCGCCTCGACGAAGTCGAAGGTGTCCTGCATCTCGTCGTGCAGGCTGCGGAACGCCGTGCGCGCCTTCTGCTGGCTGATCTCGAAGATGCGCTGCTCGGCCAGATCGAGCAGCCGGTCGGCGGGCTCGGTCTGCTCGAAGCCGAGCTCCACGATCTCCGTCGCGGCGCCGATCAGGCTGCGCTTCACGGCCTTGTCCCGCACGATGCGCGCGTGGTGCACCACGTGGGCGGCGGTGGCCTCGTAGTCCGCGAGCTCGGCCAGGAAGACGGGGCCGCCGATCGCGTCCAGGAGCTGCCGCTGCGCCAGGGCGTCGGCGAGCGTGTGGAGGTCGACCGGGGAGCTGTGCTCGCGCAGCCCGATCATCGCCTCGTACACCATGCGGTGTGCGGGGTGATAGAAGTCGTCGGGCTTGACCTCGGTGTAGACGGAGTGGAGGGCCGAGTTGTCGAGGAGTACGGCGGAGAGGACCGCCTTCTCCGCCTCCAGGTCCTGGGGCGGGACGCGGCCCCGCGCCGCCTCACCCTCGAGGCGGACGTCGGAGCCCCCGCTCCGCTCCCTGCGCCCGGGTCGCGCCACCGAACCCCCCAGCCGGTGCCCCGTGTCGCCGGCCCCCGTCGCCGGGTGCCGGGCATGCGGCATGCGCTCCTTACTACACCCCCGCCGCGACCACTTTCACCTTGATTTGCGCCACCACGTCCTTCCGGAGACGGAGCGGCACGGTGTGCTCGCCCACCTCCTTGATCGGCTCCTGCAGCACGATCTTGCGGCGGTCCACCTCGACGCCCTTCGCCGCCAGCGCCTCGGCGATCTGGATCGCGGTGACGGACCCGAAGAGCTTGCCCTCCTCGCCCGCCTGGGCCGCGATCTCGACCACGTGGGCCTGGATGCGGTCGCGCTGCGCCTCGAGGTCCTTGCGCTCGCGCGCCACCCGCTCGGACACCACGCGCTTCTGGTGCTCGAGCTCCCTCAGATTTCCTTCGGTGGCCAGCATCGCCAGGCCGCGCGGCAGGAGGAAGTTCCGTGCGTAGCCCGGCTTCACCGAGACCAGCTCGCCGGCGTCTCCGAGATTCTCCACGTCCTCGCGCAGGATCAGCTTCACGTGCGCCATCGCCGCGCCCTCAGATGCCCGAGGCCGTGAACGGCATCAGGGCGAGCTGGCGCGAGCGCTTGATCGCGACGGTGACCCGACGCTGGTGCCGCGCGCAGTTCCCGGAGATGCGCCGCGGGATCATCTTGCCGGTCTCGGACACGAAGAACTTCAGGCTCTTCGGGTCCTTGTAGTCGATCGGCAGGTTCGAGTCGGCGCAGAAGCGGCACACCTTGCGCCGCGTGAACATCCGCTTGGCCTGCTTGCGCGCCTTCTTGCGGGCCTTCGCGCGCAGCCGGGCCTTCGGCCCCATCGGGCCGCGCTCTTCGTCCCGCTCGCGATCCCGCGGACCGCCGCCGTAGCCGAAGCCCATGGCCTACTCCTCCTCTTCCTCGGACTCGTCCTCGTCCACGGCTTCCTCCTCCGCGCGAGCGAAGGACGGCCCGCCCCGGGCCCGGATCGCCTCCTCCCGCGCCCGCTCCTCCTCGGCCTCGCGCGCCGCGCGCTCGGCGGCGCGCTGCTTGCGCACGCGCTCCTGCTCGGCGGCCTCCGTCTTGCGCGACTCGATGTCGGTCACCTCGTCGGCCGTCTGCACGGTGAGGAAGCGCAGCACCGACTCGTCGAGGCGGAGGAGGCGCTCGAGCTCCTTCACCGCCGCACCGTTGTCGAGGTAGGCGAGCGTGAGGTAGTGGCCCTTCTGGAACTTCTTGATCTCGTAGGCGAGCTTGCGCTTGCCGACGTCGTCGAGCATGAGGCGCACCGCGCCCTGCCGCTCGAGCGCGCCCTCGAGCTTCGAGACGAGGGTGCCTCGACCCTCGTCCGAGATCTCGGGCTGGACGATGAACGTGGTCTCGTACTCCCGCACGCTTCCTCCTCGTGGACGGGCGCCGCGCGCCCGAGCCCTCGAACGGTTCGCTTCCGCCGGCGGGTCCGGCCGGAGCGGTCGGGGGCTGAGGTGATCTGGAGGGGCCCGCCTGGGCCCCGCTTGGTGGCGCTTCGGTAGCACAGCGGGCGCCCCGGCAGCCAGCCCGCCCCGCACGGAAGGGGTGGCCTCACCCCTGATTTAGTCGCAACATGGGGAGGTGGCGACCCGCAAGAAAGCCACCCGGCGGGGGCGCTCGGCCAAGGCCCTCGCAAAGACCGCGCCGCCCCCCTCGAAGGCGGGCGCGCGAGCGCCCCAGATCCAGAAGAAGCTTCAGGGCCCGATGAAGCCGGCGCAGGCCGGCTTGCCCGGGAAGCGCGCCAGGCCCGGCGCGGTCACGGCCGAGGCCCAGTCCGACGACACCTTCCTGGTGGTCGGGATCGGCGGATCGGCCGGCTCGCTCCCGGCCCTGCGAGACCTCCTCTCGCGCCTCACCCCGGGCGACCGCATGACCTTCGTGGTGCTCACCCACCAGGATCCGAAGGTTCCGAGCTTCCTCCCGGAGATCCTCGCCAAGGGCACGAGCCTCCCGGTTCACGAGCTCACGGGTGCGACCCGGCTCGAGCCGGATCACGTCTACGTCGCCCCGCCCGGACGCTACGTGGCCATCCGCAACGAGACGCTGAAGATCGACCAGGCCATCGAGCGCGGTCACCCGCCGCTCCCGATCGACTTCTTCTTCCGCGAGCTCGCGCGCGAGCGACAGGACATGGCGGTCGGAATCGTGCTCTCGGGCACCGGCGCCGATGGGACGCTCGGCCTGCAGGCGGTCCGAGCGGAATCGGGCTTGACGCTGGTCCAGGATCCGGCGACGGCCGAGTTCCCCGGCATGCCGACGAGCGCCGTCTCCTCGGGCGTGGTGGACCTGATCCTGCCGATCGCAGAGATGCCGCCGCGACTGGTCGCCCATGCGCGCGACATGCTCTCGCGCCCGCGCGGCGGCGAGAGCTACGAGGCCGCCTCCGCCGAGCTGGAGCGCATCATGGCGCTCATCCGGAACCGGGTCGGACACGACTTCTCCGCCTACAAGCGCGGCACGCTGCTGCGGCGCATCGAGCGGCGGATGGCGGTCCGCCGGGTCCACACGCTGCGCGAGTACACGAGCTGCCTCAAGGAGAACGAGGAGGAGATCGACGCCCTGTGGCGGGACTGGCTGATCGGGGTCAGCCGCTTCTTTCGCGATCCCGAGGTCTTCGAGGAGCTCGCCCGCACGGGGCTCCCCGGCCTCCTGGCGACACGGGAGGAGGGCTCCGCCCTCCGGATCTGGGTTCCCGCCTGCGCCACAGGCGAGGAGGCCTACTCGATCGCCATGCTGGTGCTGGAGGTGCTGGAGCGCCTCGGCAAGCACCTGGACGTGCAGATCTTCGCGACCGACCTGGATCCGAGCGCGGTCCAGACCGCTCGCGTGGGCCGCTATCCCGAAGGGATCGCCGCCGACGTCGAGCCGAAGCGCATGAAGCGGTTCTTCGTGAAGGAGGACCGACACTACCAGGTGAAGAAGGAGCTCCGGGACCTGGTGGTGTTCGCGGTGCAGAACGTGCTCCAGGATCCGCCCTTCAGCCGGGTCGACATGATCTCGTGTCGGAATCTGCTGATCTACCTGGTCCCGACCGCGCAGCAGAACCTGCTCCCGATCTTCCACTACAGCCTGAACCCCGGCGGCCTGCTGCTCCTCGGCGCCTCCGAGAGCGTGACCGGGCTGGAGCAGTACTTCGACCCCATCGACAAGCACTCCAGGCTCTTCCGGCGCAGCGACGCCGCCCCGCCGCTCCTGGCTCGACATTGGACGGGCCAGATCATGGGCGGCCAGCGCGGCGCCGGGCCCGCGGCCGCCGGCATGCAGCGAAAGCCGGTCGAGCTGGCGGATCTCATGCTCCGGCAGCTCGCGGATCGTTTCGCTCCCCCGGCCGCGGCCGTGGACGAGCAAGGCCAGATCCAGCAGATCCACGGGCGCCTCGGCGCCTTCCTCGAGCCGGCCCAGGGCCGGGCGAACATGAACATCCTGGAGATGGCTCGCGAGGGATTGCGCAATCCGCTCTCGGCGGCGCTGCGCGACGCGATGAAGAGCGATGTGGGAGGAGTCCAGAAGCCGGTCCGGGTCAAGACGAACGGCGACTGGCGAAACGCGAAGCTCTCGGTGCGAAGGATCCACGACGTGCGTCTCACGCGCCCGCTGCTCCTCGTCTCTTTCGAGCCGGCTGCCGAGGATCCGGCACCGGTGCGTCGCACGCGCGAGGCCGCTCGAGGCGGCTCCGGGGCTCACGCAGATCACGTGGCGCACCTCGAGCAGGAGCTCCAGCACAGCCGCCAGGCGCTCCAGAGCATGATCGACGAGCTCCAGGCCTCGAACCAGGAGCTCGCCGCCGCCAACGAAGAAGTGCAATCGGTGAACGAGGAGCTCCAGAGCACGAACGAGGAGCTCCAGACGTCGAAGGAAGAGACGCAATCACTGAACGAGGAGCTGCACACCGCCAACTCGGAGCTCACCTCGAAGGTCCAGGCCCTGGAGGAGGCGCGGGACGACCTCCTCAACCTGATCAACAGCATCGAGATCGCCACGATCTTCCTGGACGAGCAGCTCCGGGTGAAGCGCTTCACGCCCCAGGCCAAGAAGGTGGTGCGGCTGATCGATTCCGACGTGGGGCGGCCCCTCGCCGACCTCGCGAGGCTCGTCGACTACCCGGAGCTGCTGACGGACGCGCACGACGTCCTGAAGAGCCTGCACTCCTCGGAGAAGGAGGCGTCAGGCCCGGGGGCCCGGTGGTACTCCGTGCGGATCCGTCCCTATCGCACGGCGCGCAACGCGGTGGAGGGCTTGATCCTGACGTTCGTCGACATCACGGAGATCAAGCAGGTGGAGCGCTCCAACACGGCCCGAGCGCTGGCGGACGAGATCGTCGACACCGTGCGCGAGCCGCTGCTGGTTCTCGATTCCTCGCTTCAAGTGATCCGCGCCAACCGCCCCTTTTGCGCCGCGTTCTCGACCGAGCCGGAGCAGATCGAAGGGCGGGCGCTCGGCGACCTCCCCGACGGGCAATGGCGGATGCCGGAGCTCGCTCAGGTCCTCCAGCGCGTGGCGTCGGAGGGCGCCCTGGTCGAGGACTTCCAGGTGGAGCACGAGACACCCGGAGCGGGACGGCGGCGGATGCTCCTGAATGCTCGCCGCATGGCGGGCCGAGGCGGCGAGCCCGCCGAGCTGATCCTGCTCTCGATCCACGACCTATCCGCGCCTCGGCCGCCGACCTCGTGAAGCGGGGAGGTCGGTCGACGCGTGCGGCTCGCGGGAAGCGCGCTGCATCCCGGCCGCGACGTCGCGTCGCAAAGGCCGCTCCCAGCGGACGGTCCAAGGCGAACGCAGGCGTGCTCACTCCGGAGCAGGCTCGCTCGCTCGTGCACGAGCTCGAGGTGCATCAGATCGAGCTCGAGATGCAGAACGCCGAGCTGCTCCAGGCGCAGCAGGCCGCCCAGGAGTCTCGCGAGCGCTACCGACACCTCTACGACGCGGCGCCCACGGCGTACATGACCCTCGACGCCGAAGGGCGGATCGTTTCGGCCAACGCTGCCGCCGGCGCCCTGCTCGGATGCGACGTGACGCGCCTGCTCGGCCAGAAGCTCTCCGCGTTCGTCGCCCCCCGGGACCAGGACGCCTGGCACCGCGAACGGTATGCGCTGGCGCAGCAGGCGAAGCGTCGGCTCCTGGCGCTCGATCTCGAGCGGCCGAATTGCTCCGTCGTCGAGGTGGAGATCGTCGCATCGGTGGAGCCGGCCTTGGAGGAGAGGCCGATCTCCCTGCATCTGGCCCTGTTGGACCTGACGGAGCTCAAGCGCGCCGAGCGTGCGCTGCGCGACGTGGTCTCTCAGGCGGTGCTGGCCGAGCAGGAGGAGCGCCGGAGGCTGGCGGCGGATCTGCACGACGACGCGGGCCAGCTCCTGGCACTGGCCTCGCTCAAGCTGCGCGACCTCGCCTCGCTGCCGAGGCCGCGGCTCGCGATCGCGAGCCGCGAGATCGAGGACGTGCTGGCGGAGGCGCATCAGCGGATCTCGTCTCTGAGCTTCCAGCTGAGCCCCCCGCTCCTCTACGACGTGGGCCTGGAGGCCGCCGCGCAGTGGCTCGCCGAAGAGCTCGGCCGGCGCTACGGCCTGAGCGTGCGGCTCTCGGACGAGGCGGGTCTTCGGGGTGAGATCGACGAGACCACGCGCGTCCTCCTCTTCCGCGCGCTGCGCGAGCTGCTGATGAACGTGGCCCGGCACGCGGGCGTGGCAGAGGTGCACGTCCGCATCGCACGCGAGGGCGAGCGGGTTCGCATGGAGGTGCAGGACCGGGGGGTCGGATTCGATCCGGAGGCCGCCCCCCACAGCTTCGGGCTGCTCGCGATCCGCGAGCGCGTGCGGCACCTCGGAGGAAACATCGAGATCCAGTCCGTCGTCGGGAGCGGCACGCGAGTCGTGATCCAGGTGCCGATCTCGTCGCGCGACACCGACCGTTTGCGAGGCTCCCCGTGAGCGTCCGCGTCCTGCTGGTCGACGACCACGAGCTCATGCGCGAGGGCTTGCGCTCGATCCTCGAACGGGAGGGGGACGTCCAGATCGTTGGCGAGGCGGCGACCGGTCGGGATGCGGTGGAGCTCGCGCGCAGCCTGCGCCCGGACGTGGTGGTGATGGACGTCGCGATGAAGGACCTGAACGGCATCGAGGCGACCCGGCAGATCCGGAGCGAGTGCAAGGGGGTGGAGGTGGTGGCGCTCTCGAGCCACGCAGATCCACGCTACGTAGCAGCCATGCTGCAGGCCGGGGCGTGCGGCTACGTCCTCAAAACCAACGCCTACGACGAGCTGCGAAGGGCGCTGCGCGCCGCGAGACGCGGCCAGAAGTACCTGGCCCCGGACGTGACGGGAAGCGTGATCGAGAACGCGCTTCGTCCCTCCGAGGGCTCCGAGGGCTCCGAGGGCTCCGAGGGCTCCGAGGGCTCCGAGGGTATGGCGTCGCCCCGGCTGCAAGCCCTCGCCCCGCGCGAGCGCGAGGTCCTGCAGCTCATCGCCGAGGGCTTGAGCTCCCCCGAGATCGCGCGCCGGCTGCACCTCGCCACCACCACCGTCGAGACCCACCGCCGCAACCTCATGACCAAGCTCGACCTGCACAGCGTCGCCGAGCTCACGAAGTTCGCGATCCGCGAGGGCCTGACGCCCCTCGACGAGTGAGCGGCGTCACCATCGGCCCACCGCAGACCGGCTCCCCGGAACGATTACCGGGTTTCGGCGAAGCGAATCCACGAATCCGACGATACTGGCGGACGGATCCTTCGCCGTATCGTCCCCCTCGGGTGAGCGGTCTCCGTTGGCGTGCCACGAGCGCCAAGCGGGAGGGCCATGGATGTCCTGGAGAAACCGAGAGGGCGGGCTCCAATCCGCATCGCGTCCCGGCGGGCTCGAGACGGTCCGCACGCTCGGCTCCCCGGGCGGCCCCGGCGATGGCGCGTCGGCCGCCCTCGACGGTCGCTGGGTGCTCGTGATCGACGACGACCCGGCGGTGCGCGTGCTGAGCGCGCGGGTGCTCCTCGAGGCCGGAGCGGTGTGCCAGCTCGCCGCGACCCACGAGACCGCGCTCCAGATCTTGCAGCGCGAGCCGCGCTTCGATGTCGCGCTCCTCGACTTCACCATGCCCGACGGCGACGGCCCGCAGCTCGTGCCGCGGCTCCTTGCGATCCGTCCCGCGCTCATGATCGTCGGCAGCAGCGGCCGCGACCGGAGCCCCGAGTTCGAGCAGGCGGGCGTGAAGCGGTTCCTGCAGAAGCCGTGGGGGATCCAGGATCTGAGCGCGCTGCTCGAGGGGTGAGGAGCGGCGCGCGACCCGAGGAGGCGACACGGTGGAGATGCGCGCTCCGCTCCCCGTCGCGCTGGTCGTGCTCGACGCGAGCGACTTCCCGGACACCGACGCCGCGCGGCGCTTCGTGCTGAGCCCGCGCTTCACCGGCTTCCTGCGCCTGGCCGAGCACGGCCTCTACCTGTATCGCGGCGAGACGGACGGTGGTCCCGACACCGAGCTGGTGCGACACGCCGCCGTGCATCTGCTGCTCGACCTGAAGCTGCTCCAACGCGTGGCGGAGTCCGCGCTGACGCGCCGCCTCGAGCCGAGGCCCCTGGTGTCGGAAGGAGCCGAGGCCGTGGTGTGGACTCGTGCCGTCCTGGCCGAGCTCGCGACCAAGCTCGGCGACGACGAGGCGACGGGCTGCCTGCTCGGCCTCTTCGAACGGGTCAGGACGCCGAGCCGCCCGCTGCGAGTCGCTCCTCGAGCCGCTTCTTCAGCTCCGGCCACTCGGTCGCGAGCACGCTGAAGTAGACGCTGTCGCGCAGGCGCCCGCTCGCCGTGCGCATGTGGGCACGCAGGATCCCCTCCTGCTTCGCGCCGAGCCGGGCGATGGCGGCGCGCGAGCGCGCGTTCAGCGCGTCGGTCTTGAACTCCACCCGCACGCAGCCGAGCCGCTCGAAGGCGTGACGCAGCATCAAGTACTTGGCCTCGGTGTTGACGGCGCTGCGCCAGAAGCGCGGCGCGATCCAGGTGTAGCCGATCTCGACGCAGGGCTGCTCGAGATCGTGGCGGTGGAAGCGCGTGCTGCCCACCGCGCGGCCGGAGGCGAGGTGCCGGGCGGCGAAGGGGAGCGCGAGGCCCGCCGCCTGCTGCCGCAGCGCCGCCTCCACGTAGCCCGCCATGTCCTCGGCGCTGGCCACGGGCGGCCGCGGGTTCCAGCGCCAGATCTCGGGATCGAGCCCCACCTCCGCGAGCTCCGCCACGTGGGCGCGCGCGAGCGGCTCGAGCCGCACGTGCGAGCCTTCGAGGGCGACGGGGTCGAGCGCGAAGGCCGTCACGCCGCCGCCAGAGCGAGCAGCAGCCGATGCACGCGGACGTCGTCGGTGAGCTCGGGGTGGAAGGTGGCCGCCAGGATCCGGCCCTGGCGCACCAGCACCGGCTCCCCGTCGACGCGCGCCAGCACCTCGACGCCGGGTCCCAGGGCCTCGAGGCGCGGCGCCCGG
>JAWOLJ010000009.1:0-8013 GCA_033853555.1 Myxococcota bacterium | reverse complement strand
CCGGGTCTTCTGGCGCTCGTCCTGATGCGCCGCCGGAGCCGGAAGAGTCGGCGTTAGCGAAGCCCCGCCCGGCGGAAGCCCTCGAGGTAGTGCTCGCGGTCGGCGTCCTGCTGGATCGGCATGTTGGCGGCGACCCAGGCGAGGGAGACGTTCGGCTGGGCGCGCTGCAGCTCCTGCAACGCGGCCCGGGCGATCTCGGTCTGGCCGGCCATGCCGGCCGAGGCGGTGAGCACGCGATGGGCGCCGACGAAGTCGCTGCGCTGGCGCAGGGCCTCGCGCGCGAGCCGCATCGCCTCCTCGTACTGGCGGCCGACGAACCGCGAGTAGGCGGCGATGCCGTGGTAGATCGCGGAGAGCGGATCCCGCGGGCTGCGCAGGAGCGCGCGATCCGCCGCCTCGGCGGCCTCCTGCCAGCGCCCGCAGTAGGCGAGCGCGAGCCCGTAGTAGCCCTGCGCCTGCGAGAAGTTGGGATTGAGCTGCAGCGCCACCTCGTACTCCGCCAGCGAGTCGTCGAAGCGCCGGTGCGCGAGCAGGTGGACGCCGCCGAGCGCGTAGTGGGACCACGCATCCTCGCTGTCGGCCCGGATCGCGGTCCGCGCGGCGCTCTCGGCGATCGGCGCCACCGAGGCCATCTCCTCCCAGCCCATGTGGGCACAGAAGGTGTGGCTCGTGGCCAGCAGCCCGAGCGCCTGGCCGTAGTGGGGATCGATGCGGATCGCCTTCTCGAGCAGCGCCTGGGCGACCAGGTTGTCCTCGCGCGTCACGCGCCAGTAGTGCGAGAGCGCCCGCATCAGCAGGTCCCAGGCATCCAGGCTCTCGGGCGGCTTGCGCTGCGCGCGGAAGCTCTCCGCGGCGTAGAGCTGCGGCTCGATGGCGGCGACGATGTTCTCGGTGATCTCGTCCTGCACCGCGAACACGTCCGCGAGGCCGCGGTCGTAGCGCTCCGCCCAGAGGTGGCTGCCGGTGGAGACGTCGTTGAGCTGGGCGGTGATGCGCACGCGGTCGCCGCCCTTGTGCACGCTGCCCTCCACCACGTAGCGCACGCCGAGCTCCTCGGCGACCTGCTTCAGGTGGACCGGCTTCCCCTTGTAGACGAAGGAGGAGTTGCGCGCGATCACGAAGAACGAGCGCAGCTTCGAGAGCGCGGTGATGATGTCCTCGGAGATCCCGTCGGAGAAGTACTCCTGCTCGGGGTCGCCGCTCATGTTGGTGAAGGGCAGCACCGCGATCGCCGGACGGTCGGGCAGCGGGAACCCGGGCTCGAGGCGCTCTCGGCCGTCGGCGCGGGTCGGGCGCTGGGGCGCCGGCGCCGCGGCCGCCGACACCGCGGCGGGCGGCGGCGTCGCGAACGCGCTCGCGTCCTCGCACTGCACGCTGCCGACGAAGCGCAGGCCCTTGCGCGCGATGGTGCGGATCAGGCGCTGCTCCTGCCCGCTGTCCCCGACCGCTCGCCGCGCCGCATTGATGCGGCTGGTGAGCGTCGACTCCGAGACGATCCGCCCGCCCCAGACCGAGGCGATCAGATCGTCCTTGGTGACGACGCGGTCCCGGTTCTCCACCAGGTGGACCAGCAGGTCGAACACCTGCGGCTCCACCCCGACCGGCTCGGAGCCTCGCAGCAGCTCGCGCCGGGCCACGTCCAGTACGTGCTCGCCGAAGCGAAATCGCAAGCGCGCTCCCCCGTCCCGGAGCCGGGACAAGGAACCCCCACCCCGGTTCTCGAGGGTAGATCAAGCGGCTCTCGAAGTCGCCGAGCCCTCCGCGCCGCCGGCCGATGCCGACGGTCCTCAACCCGGTCGGCGCGCGCGGAGCCAGGTCACGAGCTCGGCATGGGAGTCGGTGACGTGGTCGGCCTCGGGATGCGCGGAGAGGTCGTCGTAGTGCTGGCGGATCCGGACGCTCCCGAGGCCGGCCGCGCGCGCGCCGGCCACGTCGGTGCGGCGCAGGTCGCCCACGTGCAGCGCGCGATCGGGCGCCACCGCGAGCGGGGCCAGGGCCTGCTGGAAGACCCGCGGATGCGGCTTCGGCACGCCGGCCTCGTCGGAGAAGACGTGGACCTCGAGCAGCGGGAGGAGGTCTGCCCGCTCGAGGAGCCGGCGCACCACGCGGCCGGGGCTGAAGCCGGTGTCGCAGATCAGCGCCCGGCGGACGCCGGCCCGGGCCAGCTCGTCGAGCGTATCGAGCGCGCCCGCGAGCGGGAGCACCTCGGCCTCGAGCGCGGCCTCGGCGAGCTCGCGGGCGAGCCGCTCGGCCTGCGCGGCCGAAGCCTCGCGCCCGAGCCGGGTCAGCGTCTCGACCGCGATCTCCCGCGCGCCGCTCGCCACGCCGGCGGTCCAGAGCTCCATCTGGCGTTCCCACGCGTTGTCGAGCGCCTGGCGCGCAGCGGCCTCGTCGACACCCGTGAATGTCGACACGATCGCCACGCGCTGCGCGTGGCTCTGCGCGGGATCGGGCTCGTAGAGCAGCGTGTTCCAGCAATCGAAGGTGACGGCGCGGATCGGCATCGGCCGGAAGCTAGTCACGCGAGCCGGCTTCTCAACTCGGACAAGGTGTCCGTCTTGAGGCGATCGGTATCGAGGACGAGACATTCCGCCCCGGGAAGCTCGCTCACGGGCTCCCATTCGTGGGCGACGAAGTGGTCGAAGAGCTCGACCCAGCCGCCCGGGTCCTTGCGTCGCCCCAGGCGCGTGAGGCACGCCTCGCGCGGCGAGCGGCACTCCACGAACAGGAACCGGGCGCCACGGCGCTCGGCCAGCGCCCGCGCGTCGGCGCGCCAGGCGCGCCGGCGGAAGGTGGCGTCCAGCACCACGGAGCGGCCCGCGGCGAGGAGCTCCTCCGCCCGTGCCAGGAGCTCGGGGTAGAGCGCGTCCGAGAAGCCCGGCAGCCGGGCGGCGCCGTTGCCGTCGGAGGCGGCCTTCGCGCGCAGCTCGTCGGCCACCAGGAGCTCCGCCCCGATCGTCTCGGCCACGACGCGAGCCGCCGTGCTCTTCCCGCTGGCGATCCAGCCCCCGACCGCGACGAGCCGCGGCCGCGCGGGCCGGGCGTCCGCACTCTCCGGCTGCGGGTCCCTCACGACGGGAGGATCGCCCGGGCGAGCGGCTCCCGCGACCGGCGGCGCCGCTCCCGGTCCCGCCGCCCGGCGGCGGGCGGCTTCGTCGGGTCAGGGCTTGGCGAAGGGATCCGGCGCGCCCTGGCTGCTGAGCGCCACCGCCTTCTCGGCCACCGCGCGCGCGGCGTCGTCGATGCTCGCGTAGCGCTGACCGGCGAGGAGGCGCTTCGCTTCCTGGAACGCCTCGGGCTTGAAGCCGGTGTGGGTGCGGGGTCGCAGCGCCAGGATGTGGCCGAGGTTCACGTCGGCGGCGGTCGCTCCGCCCGCCGGAGCGCCAGCCGCCGCCGCGAACGGCGCGGCCGGGGACGGCATCGGCGCCGGGCGCGGTGCGGGCTTGGCAGCCGCCGGCGCCGCAGCGGGCTTGGCAGCCGACGGCGGCGGTGCCGGCTTCGCCGCAGCGGCGGCCGGCATGGCGGCGCTGGTCTTCGCCGGCGCCGCCGCCTTCCGGGCGGCCTTCCGGGTGCCGGCCTTCTTCGCGCTGGTCTTCTTCCCGGCCGCCTTCCGGGTGGCCCTCCGGGCCGCCTTCTTCGCGGTCTTCTTCGTGGCCTTCTTGGCGGGCTTCCGGGTGCCCTTCTTGGTGGTCTTCTTGCGTGCTGCCATGGCGCGATCCTATCAGACGGATTTCGTGCTGCGCCAGAGCAGTGTCACACCGCGGAGCAATGACACGCGATCGCCCGGGCCAGGGCGGCGGCCGGGCCCGGCCTCAGCGCCCCCGCCAGGCCGCCTCGAATAGCTCGACCAGCTCCCGCAGCAGGGGCATGCGCGGGTTCGTGCGTAGGCTCGGGTCCTCGAAGGCCGCCCGGGCGAGGTCGGGGAGCGCCGCCTCGAACTCCTCCCGGGAGATCCCGCAGGCGGCCAGCGAGCGCGGGATCCCGACCGTGTCCAGCAGCTCGTCGACCTTGCGGAAGAAGCGCTCCCGGCGCTCGGCCTCCGAGCGGCCGCCAAGGCCGATCACCCAGGCGAGCTGCGCGTACTTCTCGGGCGCCACGTAGGTGGTGTAGCCCGGGGCCGGCATGAACTTGCTCGGGAGGGAGGCGTTGTAGCGCATGACGTGGGGCAGGAGGATCCCGTTGGCGCGACCGTGGGAGAGACGGAATCGGGCTCCCAGCGCGTGCGCCAGCGCGTGGTTCACCCCCACGAAGGCGTTCGAGAACGCGAGGCCGGCCAGCGTCGCCGCGTTCGACATGGCGGTCCGGGCCTCCAGGTCCGAGCCGTCCGCCACCGCCCGCGGGAGCGCATCCAGGATCAGCCGCGCCGCCTGCACGCAGAAGGCCTCGGTGAAGGGCGAGGCGAAGATCGAGACGTCGGCCTCCACCGCGTGGGTGAGGGCGTCGATCCCGGTGTCGGCGGTGACGTGCGGGGGCAACGAGAGCGTGAGCAGCGGATCCACGATCGCCATGTCCGGCACCAGCGAGTAGTCGACCAGCGTCACCTTGCGCCGGCCCACGGTCAGGACCGAGGCCGGCGAGACCTCGGAGCCCGTGCCGCTGGTGGTGGGGATCGCCACCAGCCGCATCTGGTGCGCGATCTGCGGATAGCGCGCCACCCGCTTGCGCGCGTCCAGGAACGGGAGCGAGAGCTCCTTCACCGAGAGGTTCGGGCTCTCGTAGAAGAGCCGCATCGCCTTGGCTGCGTCCAGCACCGAGCCGCCGCCCACCGCCACCACGAGATCCGGCTGCATGCGCTGGAGCGTCTCCACGCCCGCGCGGATCTGCGCCTCGTCGGGCTCGGGCTCGATCTCCGAGAACACGTGCACCGCCGCGTCCGGCGGGAGGTGTCGCCGCACCTCCTCGGTGACCCCGCGCTTCTCGAGCTCGGCGCCGCTCACGATCACCGCGACGCGCGTCTTCAGCTCGCGGAGGTTCGAGAGCGCTCCCGCGTTGAAGTAGGTGTCGCTCGGCACGCGGAACCACTGCGGCGGCGTCGAGCGCCGGGACACCGTCTTCACGTTCAGCAGGTTCCGGTAGTTCACGTTGTCCGTCATCATCGAGCCACCCCAGGTGCCGCAGCCGAGGGAGAACGTGGGCGTGAGGGAGTTGTAGACGCCGCCGAGGGCGCCCACCGCGGTGGGGGCGTTCACCAGGATGCGTCCGGTGCGGACCCGCCGGGCATAGCGGTCCACCACGCCGGAGTCCCGCGCGTACACCGCCGAGGTATGGCCCAGCCCGCCGTGCTGGGTCACGAGATCGCAGGCCGCGATGCCGTGCTCCTCGCTCGGCGAGCGCACCAGCCCGAGCACCGGCATCAGCTTCTCGCGCACCAGCGGATGCGCGCCGAGCGCCTCGAGATCCGCGGGAAGCGGCGCCAGCAGCACCTTCGCCGCCGCGTCCACGCCGAAGCCCGCGAGCTCGCCGAGCTGCTGCGGCGAGCGGCCGATCGCCGCCAGGTTCGGCTCGCCGTTCTCGTGGAAGGCGATCCGGGCGAGCTTCTCCACCTCCTCGGGCGCCAGCAGCCGCGCCCCCATGCGCTGGAACTCGGCCAGCGCCTTCTCCCAGATCGCGTCGTCGATCACGCAGGTCTGCTCCGCCGGGCAGATCACCGAGTCGTCGAAGGTCTTCGAGATCAGGATGTCGACCACCGCCCCGCGCAGGTCGGCGGTGCGGTGCAGGTACACCGGCGCGTTTCCCGGGCCCACGCTGATCACGGGCTTCCCGGCCTTGTTCGACAGCTCGACGATGCGCGGCCCGCCGGTGGTCCAGATGAGATCGACCTGCGGGTGCTGGAACAGATAGTGGGTGACCTCCCGCGGCGCGTCGGGGATCACCTGCAGGGCATCGGCGGGCATCCCGGCCGCCTCGCCCGCCTTGCTCAGGATCTCGACGGTGTGGAGCGCGCAGCGCACGGCGCGCGGCGACGGGCGAAACAGCACCGCGTTGCGCGTCTTCGCCGCCACGATCGACTTGAAGAGCACGGTGGAGGTGGGGTTGGTGACCGGCAGGATCGCCATCACCACGCCGATCGGATCGGCCACGTACTGGATGTTGCGCTCGGGCTCCTCGCCGATCACGCCGACGGTCTTCTTGTCCTTCAGATAGTCGTAGAGGAACTCGGTGGCGACGTAGTTCTTCACCACCTTGTCCTCGAACACCCCGAAGCCCGTCTCCTCGAGCGCGACCTGCGCCAGATCGACCGCCTTCTCGAGGCCGGCCACCACCATCGCCCACACGATGCGGTCGACGGCGGCCTGGTCGAGCGTGCGGAAGGCGTCGGCGGCGGCGTGCGCCCGGGCGACCACGGCGTCGAGCTGGGCGATGTGGGAGGGCTCGAGGCCGGCGGCGGCGGCGCGGGAGTCGAGGTCGCTCATGGCGGACCTCCGTGGCGGGGGGTGGACGATCACGCAGATGGGATGCAACGAGCGCGCCGGGGCCGATCGAGCCCTGGAGGCGCCGCAGCGTTCCCGCGCGGGCGGCCCGTGGCAGGCTGGCACAGGGCCTGAGGCGCCGGCCCGCAGCGCCTGAAGCCGGGCCGACGTTAACCGGATCTTCAGCTTGCGCTGCGTAGCCCCGAACGAGCGGCTTCGCCGTCCGAGGACTGCGTCCCGCCGATCCCATCCGGAACCTGGGTTCCTTCCGACCCCGCGTGGGCCGCGCTCCGCCCGCGTCCTGGGCCGCGGCGCCGCGGGCGAACGGGGGACGGGGCTCGCGCGTCGAACGGAAGCTCGCCGGAGGAGCCATGCACATCCGATCCGTGGGCCGCGCGCTTCCGCCGCACCGCTACTCGCAGGCCGAGCTGACCGCCGCGTTCCGCCAGCACCTCTGCCCCGACGACCCGGAGATCGGCGAGCGCCTGGAGGCGTTCCATCGCTCCGCCGGCGTCGAGTGGCGGCACCTGGCGCTGCCGATCGAGGCCTATCCCGAGCTTCGGGACTTCGGGCGCAAGAACGACGCCTTCATCGAGGTGGGGCTCGAGCTGGCGGAGGCCGCGATTCGCGACGCCCTCGCCCGCGCCGGGCTCGCGCCCCGCGACGTCGACGCGCTCTACGTGGTGAGCGTCACCGGCGTCGCCGTGCCCACCCTCGACGCGCGCCTGGTGGATCGGCTGGGTCTGCGATCCGACGTGAAGCGCAACCCGCTCTTCGGGCTCGGCTGCGTCGCGGGCGCGGCCGGGATCTCGCGGCTGCACGACTACCTCCTCGCCTGGCCGAGGCAGGTGGCGCTCCTCGTCTCCGTTGAGCTCTGCTCGCTGACGCTCCAGCACGACGATCTCTCGATCCCGAACCTGATCGGCTCGGGCCTCTTCGGCGACGGCGCGGCGGCGGTGGTCGGCGTGGGAGACGCGCACCCCGCCGCGGGCCCCGACGCGCCGCGGGTGATCGCCACGCGCAGCCGCTTCTACCCCGGCTCGCAGGATGCGATGGGCTGGCAGATCTCCGGGAGCGGCTTCCGGCTGCTGCTCTCGGCCAAGGTGCCGGCCCTGGTGCGCGAGCACCTGCGCGCGGACGTCGAGGACTTCCTCGCCGAGCAGGGGCTCTCGCGCGGCGAGATCGGCGCGTGGCTCCTCCACTCGGGAGGGCCGAAGGTGCTGCTCGAGGCGCAGCGGGCCCTCGAGCTCAAGGACGACGCGCTCGAGGCGAGCTGGCGCTCGCTGCGCCAGATCGGGAACCTCTCGAGCGCCTCGGTCCTGTTCGTGCTCGGCGAGGCGCTGGACGAGCTGCGGATCCCGCACGGAACCGATGTGCTGATGATCGCGATGGGCCCGGGCTTCTGCGCGGAGCTCGTGCGGATGCGCTGGTGAGCGCGCTCGCCTACGCGCTGCTGGTGCTGGCCGTCGGCGGCGAGCGCCTGCTGGAGCTCCGCGTGGCGCGGCGCAACGCCGCCTGGAGCTTCGCGCGGGGCGGCGTGGAGCACGGGGCCCTGCACTATCCCTTCATGGTGGGGCTCCACGCGGCGCTCCTCCTCGGCTGC
>JAWOLJ010000008.1:0-47136 GCA_033853555.1 Myxococcota bacterium | reverse complement strand
GGGGGGGGCGGAACGGGCTTGGGCGCCGCCGGCGGCGGCGGAGCGGCCTTCGGGGCCGGCTTCGCCGGCGCCGGGCGAGGGGCGGGGCCAGGGGGCGCCGCGACCAGATCCACCATCACCACGCCCGGCAGCTCGTGCGGGGTGCGCAGGAACGCCGGGTGCAGCACCAGGAGGCCGAGCAGCATCGCGTGCCCGGCCAGGGACCAGGCGAGCGCGCGCCGGAGCGCATGACGCTCCACGTCCGGACCGTCCTCCACCCGCTCCGTCAAGGGTCTGCCTTCCCGACCTCCCCGGACGCCGGTCCGGGCCCCCCATCCGTTGCCGGCGACCCTGCCGGCGAGCTCGCCCCCGGTCGTTCTGGATCGCTCCCGATCACGCCAGCCCGCGTCCGGCGGCGCCGGTCGTTGCCCCCCGCCGGGAACACCCTGCGAGGTCCCTTCCATGGACGCCCGGCGTCGCCGGGAAGTTCGCCCCCGCCGGGACCTCGGCTCCCGCCGCGCCTCCTACTCCGGCTCCGTCACCATGCCGAGCTTGGTCGCGCCGGCCTCCCGGGCGGCGGCCATCGCCTTGGCGACCGTGCCGTAGGGCGCGTCCTTGTCCGCGCGCAGGAAGATGTCCTTCGTGTCGCGGTTCTCGAAGATCGCCTTGAGCTTCGGCAGGAGCTCGGCCTCCGGGATCTCGGTGCGCGCGAGGTAGTAGTGGCCGTCCTTCTTCACGGTCAGGATCAAGGGCTCGTCCTTCACGCGCAGCGGCTGTGTGGTGGTCTTCGGCAGATCGACGTCGATCCCCTGCGTCATCATCGGCGCGGCCACCATGAAGATGATCAGCAGCACCAGCATCACGTCCACGAAGGGCGTGACGTTGATCTCCGACATCGCCCGCCGGCTGGAGCCGGGACCGAGGGCGCCCATGGCGACGCTAGGAGCTCGCGCGCCGCGCCGGCGATTCGGCCGGCGAGAGGCCCGAGAGGCGCCGCAGGTCGCCCTCGAACTCCGCGGTGAAGAGCTCGATCGCGGTGGTGAGCGCGCGCAGCCGACCCACGAAGAAGTTGTAGAAGATGGTGGCGGGGATCGCGCAGAAGAGGCCGACACCCGTCGCGATCAGCGCCTCGGAGATCGCGGGCGCCACGGTGGCGAGGCTCGCCGAGCCCGTCTGCCCGATCGCCTCGAAGGCGTTGATGATGCCGACCACGGTGCCGAACAGGCCGATGAACGGCGTGGCGCTCCCGGTGGTGGCGAGGAAGTTGAGCCCGCGCTCGAGGCGGAGCTCCTCGCGCTGCGCCGTCCAGGAGATCTCCCGGGCCAGCACCTCGAGCTGCTTCTCGTCGAGCGAGCGCGCCACCGGCTTGCCGGTGTACTTGGCGAGCCGCGACAGCTCCTCGAAGCCCGCGAGGAAGATCGTGGCGAGCGAGCTCGCGTCGAGGTCCCGTGCGGCCTCGTGGGCCCGCTCCAGCGACCCGGCGTGATAGATCTCGAGGAAGGCGTCGCTATCCTCGCGCGCGCGCCCGAGCTCGCGCCACTTCATGAGGATCACGGCCCACGACCAGACCGAGATTCCGGCCATGAGGGCCAGGACGAGCTTCACGATCAATCCGGCGTGGACGATGTGCTGGAACATGGAATCCGATCGTTGGCGGGAGCAGATCGCTTCGGAGACTCGTGAGACGGACCCCCCGGCCGTCCCTCCCCTCCAGAGCCCCGCGGCGCGCTCGGTTCGAAGGTGGAACGAGTCTAGGCGAGGGCCTCGCGCCCTTCAACACGAGGAGACGGCATGCAGGTCACGGTCGAGAGCACGGATGCGGCGCGGGCGGAAGCGGACCTCCTCGCGCTCCCGCTCTTCCTGCTGGAGGGCGCGCGGCGCCGGCTGCCCCAGCGACTGGGAGCGCTGGACCGCGCCCTCGGTGGACGCCTGGCGGCCGCTCTCGCGACCGGGGATTTCCGGGGCAAGCGCGGGGAGACCCTGCTCCTCTACCCCGAGCGGGGCGCGGCCAAGCGCCTGCTCCTGATCGGCCTCGGCCCCGAGTCCGGCCTCGACCGCGAGGCCCTGCGCCGCGCCATGGGCCAGGCCGTGGGCGCCGCCACCAGCGGGCGCAAGGCGGAGCGGCTGGCCTTCCTGGTCCCGGCGCTCGGGCGGCTGCGCCCGACGCCGGTGGCGGAGGCGCTGGCCGAAGGCGCGCATCTCGCGGCGTACCGCTTCGACGGCTACCGGACGCGCCGCGAGGACGCTCCGGCGCGCGTGGCCTCGATCGCGCTGCTCTTCGAGCGCGGCGGCGACCTGCGCGCGGCGCGCACCGGCGCCGCGACCGGCGAGATCCTGGCCAGCAGCCAGAACCTCGCGCGCGACCTCTCCAACGAGCCGGCCAACGCCCTCGCGCCGAGCGATCTCGCGCGGGCCGCGGAGCGCGTGGCCAAGGAGGCGGGCCTCTCCTGCCACGTGCTCGACGTCCCGGCCATGAAGCGCCTCGGGATGGGCGCGCTCCTGGCCGTGGGCCAGGGCAGCCGCAACCCGCCGCGTCTCGTGGTGCTGCAGCACAATGCGCCGCGTCGCGGCGCCGCGCGCCCGGCACGACGGCGGCCGACACTCTGCTTCGTCGGCAAGGGCATCACCTTCGATTCGGGTGGCATCTCGATCAAGCCCGCCGCCTCGATGCACGAGATGAAGCACGACATGTCGGGCGCCGCCGCGGTGATCGGTGCGCTGCGCGTGGCGGCCCTGCTGCGGCTCCCGCTCCACGTGGTGGGCGTGCTGGCGGCGGCCGAGAACCTGCCGAGCGGCGACGCCTACCGCCCGGGCGACGTGCTGCGCGCGATGTCGGGCACCACGATCGAGGTCCTCAACACCGACGCCGAGGGGCGCCTCGTGCTGGCGGACGCGCTGCACTACGCGCGCACCCAGTTCTCGCCCGCCGCGATCGTGGATCTGGCGACGCTCACCGGAGCCTGCGTGGTGGCGCTCGGCAAGTGGTCGGCCGGTCTGTTCGGGAACGACGAGCGCCTGCTCGAGCGCGTACGCGTGGCGGCGGAGCGCGCGGGCGAGCGCGTGTGGCGGCTCCCGCTCTGGGAGGAGCATCGCGAGCACATCCGGGGCGACGTCGCGGACATCAAGAACACGGGCGGACGCGACGGAGGCGCACTCACGGCGGCCGCCTTCCTATCGCACTTCACCGAGGGGCTCGCGTGGGCGCACCTCGACATCGCGGGCACCGCCTACACGGACAAGCCATCACCCTGCCAGCCGCGCGGCGCGACCGGCGTCGGCGTGCGGCTGCTCGCGCATCTCATGCGCGATTGGCCGTCGCGGAGCGTTTGACGGCCCCGGAACGCCTCCCTACCCTCCGCGCGGCTTCCGGGGCTGTGCCCGGTAGAGGAGACGACAGAGTCATGAGCGGAATTCGCAAGGGCTTCGGGCTGTGCGCGCTGGTGGTCGTGGCCGGGCTCGCCCCCGGCGCGGCCCTCGCGGCCGGCAACGCCGCGGCGGGCAAGCAGATCTTCACGACCAACTGCGTTACATGCCACGGAGAGGACGGCAAGGGCGACGGCCCCGTGGGCGCCGCGCTCAATCCGAAGCCGCGCAACTTCGTCGAAGCCCAGTTCAAGTTCGACACGAACAAGGACGGCAAGGTCGGCACCGACGAGGATCTCCACAACGTGATCAAGAATGGCGCGGGCGCCTACGGCGGCTCGCCCCTGATGGCGCCCTGGGGCGGGACCCTCTCGGACAAGGACATCGACAACGTCATCGCCTACATCCGGACCTTCCACAAGAAGTAAGCTTCCGGCTCGGAACGGGCGGGATCGCGCGAGCGGTCCCGCCCGCGCCTTCGGGCCCGGCGCCCCGCCTCGGCCGTGGAGGCCGGCGTGAGCACTCTCCGCGACGACGCGCGCGAACGCAGCAACCCCCCCGCGGCGGCCGACGCGCTGCCGGCGCTGCCGGCTCCTTCGCGCGCGCTCGAGCCGAGCGACGCGCTCACGCGTTACCTGGCCGAGCTGCGCCTGCACGCGCCCCTCCCGCGCGAGGAGGAGCACCGCCTCGCGGTGCGAATGGTCGAGGAGGGCGATCTCGACGCCGCGCGACGGCTGGTGCTCGCGAACCTGCGCCTCGTGGTGAAGATCGCGATGGAGTACCGACGCGCCTGGACCAACGTGCTCGACCTGATCCAGGAGGGGAACGTCGGCCTGCTCCAGGCCGTACGCCGCTACGACCCCTACCAGGGGGTGAAGCTCTCCTCCTACGCCGCGTACTGGATCCGGGCCTACATCCTGAAGTACCTCCTCGACAACATCCGGCTGGTGCGCCTCGGCACCACGCGCGCGCAACGCAAGCTCTTCTTCCGCATGAACCGCGAGAAGCGCGAGCTCGAGCGGCTCGGCTTCGAGGTCGAGCCCAGGCTGATCGCCGAGCGGCTCGACGTCTCGGAGGCGGACGTGCGCGACATGGAGCAGCGACTCTCGGAGAGCGACCTCTCGCTCGACGCGCCGGTGCATCGCGGCGAGAGCCGGAGCGTGGTCGGCGACTTCGTGCCGGCGGGCGGAGAGTCGGCCGAGGAGCAGGTGGGCGACGCCGAGCTGCGTCGGACCTTCCTCGATCACGTGAATGCCTTCGTGGCGGGACTGGACGAACGCGATCGTCGCATCGTCGAGCAGCGCATCCTGGCCGAGACCCCGAGGACGCTGCAGGAGATCGGCGAGGAGTTCGGCGTCTCGCGGGAGCGCGTGAGGCAGCTCGAGGCGCGGGTGGTACAGCGCCTGCGCGAGTACCTGAAGGAGCGCCTGGTCGACTTCGAGCTCTACGTCACGCCGGGCGAGTAGAGCCGGTCCCGATCAGGTCTCCGTGTCGCAGCCAGGCCGCGCTGGCGGCGTCGCGGAGCTCCCGTCCGGTCTCCCGCAGCAGACCGAGCGGTGCCCGCTCGAGGCGCTCGAGCCAGGCCCGCCGCTCCTCGCGCGGGAGCCAGGAGAAGCCGCCCGTCCGCAGCGCCAGGCAGGGCGCCCACTCGAGGAGCAGGAGGCCGCGGCGCACGCGCGCGCGACGGGACGGCGCTACGGCCGCGAGCCAGCGCGCGAGCTCGGGCACGAGATCCAGGTCGCCCGCACCGGGCTCCCCGTCCTGGGGCGGGAACAGCGCGTCGGCCAGGTTGTAGAAGGTGCGGGCGAGGCGCGGCGAGAGGCTCATCGCGCGGACGTGGCGAGCCAGCGCAGCGCGGTCGCGGCGTGCAGCGCGATCCCGCACGCGAGCGCGTCCTCGTCGAGCACCATCCGGTTGGAATGGAGAGGCTCGGGCTGGCGATCGGAGGGCCGCACGCCCAGGAACACCATGGCGCCCGGCACCTGCTGCAGGAGATAGGAGAAGTCCTCTGCTCCCATGATGGGCGTCGGCATCTCGATCCACTGTCCGGAGCCGAGGAGCTCGCCCGTCAGGTCGCGCATGAAGTCCACGAAGCCCGCGTGGTTCAGCGTGACGGGATAGCCCTCGAGCACGTGCACCCGTGCCTCCACCTCGTGCGCCGCCGCCACGCCGGCCGCGACGCGGCGCACGCTCTCGTGCACCGCGCGGCGCGCGCGCTCGGAGACCGAGCGGATCGTGCCGACCAGCCGCGCGTGGGCGGGGATCACGTTGTCGGTGGTTCCCGCGTCGATCCGCGCCACGGTGATCACCACGGGATCGAAGACGTCGACGCGGCGGGTGACGAGCGATTGGAGCGCCAGCACGATCTCGCACGCCACGGGGATCGGATCGCGGGTGTGGTGCGGCATCGACGCGTGGCCGCCGCGGCCCGCGATCTCGATCGAGAGCACGTCGGCCGAGGCCAGGAGCGGACCGGAACGCGCGGCCACCGTGCCCGCCGGCAGCGCGGGATTCACGTGGATCGCGAAGGCGGCGGCGGGCCGCGGCCCGGCGCCGAGCAGGCCCTCCTCCAGCAGCACCCGCATGCCGCCCTGCCCCTCCTCGCCCGGCTGGAAGACGAGCTTCACGCTGCCGGCGAGCTCGTCGCGCCGCGCGGCCAGGAGCTGCGCGGCGCCCGCCAGCATCGCCACGTGCGCATCGTGCCCGCAGGCGTGCATCGCGCCCGGCTCCCGGGAGGCGAACTCGAGGCCGGTCTCCTCCTGGAGCGGAAGCGCATCCATGTCGGCGCGCAGGAGGATCGTCGGCCCCGGCCGCGAGCCGCGAAGCGTCGCGATCACCGCGCTGGTGCGTCCGCCGGTCGTGATCTCGAGCCCGAGCCCATCGAGGGCCTCGAGCACCGCCTGGCGGGTCCGCGGCAGCTCGAGCCCGAGCTCGGGGCTCGCGTGGATTCGCCGCCGCAGCGCCACGGTCCCCGGCAGGAGCTTCCGCGCGTCTTCCAGGAGCGATTGGAGCGCACCCATCGGCTTCCCCCGGACGGATTCTACCCGGGTCCCCGGCCGGCGGCGCTACGCTCGCGGCCCATGCGAACCGCACGAGCCGCCGGCCCGATCCTGGCCCTGGCTCTCGCTCTCGCCGGGGGGCTTGCGGGCTGCGGGCGCGCGCCCGCGGCGCCGAGGCCGGGCGAAGCGGCGGTGACGATCCGGGGGCATCGCATCCTGGCCGAGGTGGCCGACACCGAGGAGAAGAAGCGGCTCGGGCTGGGCGGTCGCGACGGCCTCGCCCCGGACCACGGCATGCTCTTCCCCTACCCGAGAGCCGATCGCTACGCGTTCTGGATGAAGGGCATGCGCTTCGACATCGACATCGTGTGGATCCAGAGCGATCGCGTGGTGTCGATCACCGAAGGGGCTCGTCACCCGTTGGGACCCCTGATCGACGACGCCGAGCTGCCGCAGTTCGCGCCGCCGGAGCCCGCCGACCGGGTGCTCGAGGTGGAGGCCGGCACGGCGGCGCGGCTCGGCTGGCGGCCCGGCGATGCGGTGCGGTTCGATCCGCCGCTCGGACCGGGTCCGGCCGGCGGGTAAAGGCCCCGCCGCCGCCTGCCGACCCGGAGTGCGTGGATGCGCAGGCCACGCCGCTCCTCTTCGCCCCGCCGCAGCCGCCGGTGCGCCTGGGCCGGGATCAGGCCTGCGTGCTGGGCCGCGGGGCCGGCTGCGGCCTCCAGGTCCCGTCCCGCGAAGCCTCGCGCAACCACGCCGAGGTCCGCTTCGAGGACGGGCGCTACGTGCTGCGGGACCTCGGGAGCACCAACGGCACCCTCGTGAACGGCGAGCGGGTGGAGGGGTCCCGCGTCCTGCGTCCGGGCGATCGCATCGAGATCGGCGGCTTCATCATCACGTTCTGCGAGGTGGAGCCGGGCCTGGATGCCCCCCAGCCGGCCGCCGAGCGCCCGGCTTCGGGGGCCAAGCCGGCGGAGGGCGAGGGGCTGCACGGCGACCTCGCCGAGATCCCGGCGTTCGCGCTGCTCCAGATGCTCGAGGCCGGCCGCAAGACCGGAGTGCTCGCGGTGGTCTCCGACGCCGCGGAGGGCTGCGTCTGGCTCGAGGAGGGCGTGCCGGTGCACGCCGAGGCCGGCCGCCAGCTCGGCTTCGACGCCGCCGCCGCCATCGCCCGCGCGACGTCCGGCCGCTTCGCCTTCGAGGTCGGCTCCCCGGCGCCCGCGCGCACCATCCGCGCCTCGGTGCAGGAGCTGCTGATGGCGGCGACCCGGACCGACGGCGCGGACACGCTTCCGGGCGCCTAGCGCGAGCGCGGAAGATCGGCCGCGACCTGCTCGACGCTCTGGAGTGTTATCCGTACGATCGGGCTCGGCCACCCACGGAGCGGTGTCGCCCACGCCGCGCCCGTCAGCCTCCCGGCGCCCTGCGTGCCGCCGCCGCCGTCCCGGCCTCCGGAAACTCCGCCCGGATCTCCCGGCGCACGGCCGCATCGATGCCGTCGGTGTCCGTTCCCACGATCGCGCGAAGGGCCTCGTCCACCGGGGCTCCCGAGCCGATCCGTCGCAGGAGCTGGCCGCGGGCCGAGAGGTCGGTGCGCGCCACCAGCCAGTCGGCCGCCGCCGTCGAGACCTGATAGGCGGCCTGGGCCCGGGCGTCGTCCAGGCCGGAGAAGCCGTCGGCCAGGCTGCGCAGCGACACCCAGCTCCCGTCCTCGATGCGGCGTCGCAAGGCCTCGCGCTCGCTCGGCAGGCGCTGCGCGCCGCCGGATGCGGTCCGCGCGGCCAGCTCGGCCAGACCCTCGTTCAGCCAGAAGGGCCGGTCGCCACCGGTGGCGTCGTAGAAGACCGCGTGCACGTACTCGTGGAACAGCAGCGCCCGCAGCTCCTGGGAGGGATGCGCCGCCGACGCCACGTGGATCTGCCCGTCGAAGAAGCCGACCGTGCGGAAGCTGAAGCGGTCGGCGTTGGCGCGGGCGTACGCCGCGCGGCTGTAGAGGACGACGCCCGTCGCCTCCTGCGGGGTGACACCGAGAAAGGACGCAACCTCCCGGCGTGCGTCCTCGAGATCGCTCACCACGGTCTGCGCGTAGTGGGGCGAGGCCTCGCCGAGGGCCGCGTCGTAGCGAATGCGGAAGTGCGGGCCGGCCAGGGCCACCAGCCGCAGCGGCCCGGCGGCCTGCGCGTCGGCGAGGCGCCGCTCGTCAGCGAGCGTGGCGAGCCGTTGCACCGCCCGAGCGCGCCAGGGATCGAGCTCGGGGCCGGCGGCGGCCAGGAAGGCCCGCAGGTGCGACTCGGCGCTGGTGAAGCGGCCGCGCTCCCGATCGAGACCCGCCAGGTACCAGTGGGCCTCGGCGCGTCCGGGATCGAGGCGCAGCGCTCCCTCCAGCGTGGCGCTCGCCCGGGCGGTGTCACCGCGCTGGAGCTCCTCCGCGGCGTCGCGCAGCAGGCGCACCACCCGGTCCTCCTCGCTGCCCGAGGCGCCGGGCGGCGTCTCCAGCGGGGGCCCCGTGACGCCGTCCGCCCAGAGCTCGCCGAGCCCGCTCTCGGGGACCAGCTTGCCGCGGGCCTCCGGCGGCACCGCCTTGGGGTCGTCGGTGGCGTGGGTGACGCCCTGTTCGTCGATCCACACGTAGGGCGGCCCCGCGCGCGCCGTCGCCGCGGCGGCGAGGCCGACGGCCAGAGCGAGGGCGAGGCAGCAGGGGCGGAGCGCCACGGGGTCGTCTTCGGAGCGCCGCTAGCGCCGCTTGACGGCCTCGGCCGCCAGATGGCCGAGCTCGGGCAGCACCAGCCGCTCGAGCGCCAGCCGCACCGCGCCTCGCGAGCCGGGCAGCACGAAGACCACGCGGCCGTCCACCAGGCCGGCCAGCGCACGCGAGAGCAGCGCGGCCGACCCGATCTCCTGGAACGAGAGCACGCGGACGAGCTCGCCGAAGCCCGGCACCACCCGCTCGAGCCGCGGCTCGACAGCGTCCGGTGTCACGTCCCGCGGCGCGACTCCGGTGCCGCCGGTGAAGATCACCGCGCGCGCATCGGCGCGGGCGAGCGCCGCCTCGAGGCCTTCCACGATGGCGTCGCGCTCGTCGCGCACGATCCGGCGCTCGAGCACCGGATGGCCCGCGCGCTGGAGGAGCTCCGCCACCAGCGCGCCGCCGCTGTCGGTCTCCAACGTGCGCGTGTCGCTCACGGTCACCACCACGGTGGGCACCTGCCGGGGCGCGGCGCGGCGGTGCTCGTGGAGCCCGCTCTCCGCCGCTCCGGAGCCGCGTCCGTGGGCCTCCCTCACGCGTGCTCGTCCACCCAGTACTCGCCGTCGGTCGCGATCTCCTTCTTCCAGATCGGGACCCGCTCCTTCAAGGTGTCGATGGTGTAGCGGCAGGCGGCGAAGGCTTCGGCCCGGTGGGGGGCCGCGGCCGCGATCACCACGGCCAGGTCTCCGATCTCGAGGTGCCCCACGCGGTGGGCCACCGCCACGCGGGCCCCCGGCCAGCGCTGCGCGGCCTCGTCGGCAATGCGCTCGAGCTCCCGCTCGGCCATCTCGGGATAGGCCTCGTACTCGAGGTGGCGGATCTCGCGGCCCCGGGCGTGATCGCGCACCGTGCCGAGGAAGATCACGATCCCGCCAACGTCGGGCCCGCGCACGCTCGCCAGCACCGCCGAAACGTCGAGCGGCCGATCGACCAGAGCGCAGCGCCCGGCTCCCCCGGCCACCGGCGGCAGCAGCGCCACCTCGTCGCCGTCGGCGAGGGCCGCGTCCGGAGAGGCCTTCTCGAGGTTCACCGAGACCAGCAGCCGATCGCCGAGCCGTCCCACGATGGGGTGATCCCTGGCCAGCAGCGCCCGCAGGTCGCGCACGCGCGCGCCGTCCGGCAAGGAGAGGGCGAGCTCCTTCACCCCGGCCGCCTCCCGCACCGCCCCGAAGAGCCGCACCGTGACGCGCATCCGGGCGAGGCTATCCCGCCGGGCGTCCGACCTCAACGCGCCCTGCCCGCTCAACGCCGGCCGCCCGCCGGCCGATGCGGGAGCCATGGGCTCCGCCCTGGCAAAGCCCCTGCGCGATCGGGTCGAGGCCGTGCTCGACGCCCTGCGTCCCGCTCTCCTGGCGGACGGCGGGACCGTGGAGCTGGTGGAGGTCGACGAGGACGGGACCGTGCGGGTGAGCTTCGAGGGCGCCTGCGCCGGCTGCCCGGCGCAGCTCGCCACCTTGCGGCTCGGGATCGAGCCCGTGCTGCGTGCGGAGGTCCCGGGCTTCAGCGCCCTGGTCGCGGTCTGATCACGCGCTCACGGTCGGAGGCGTCGCAGGCCGGCCGGGCGCGGCCGGCTCGGCGCCGGGCTTCGACGCCGACTTGCTCATGCGCACGCGGCCGTTCAGCACCGCGCCCTCCTCCATCACGAGCGCCGGTGTCTGCACGTCACCGTCCACGCGGCCGCTCTTCTCGATGTGCAGCCTGCGCGCGGCGACCACGTCGCCGGTGATGTGGCCGGCCACCACGACCACGCCGGCCTGGACCTTGGCCACGAGCTCGCCGCCCTCGCCCACCAGGAGCGTGTTCTCGCAGGAGACCTCGCCGAGCAGCCGCCCATCGATGCGAACCGTGTCCTTGAACGAGAGCCGCCCCTCGAACTCGGAGCCCGCATCGATGTATGCGCTGGCGCCGAGCGACGGGCTCGGCGCCGCCACGGCACGCGGTTGCAGCGGCGCCGGCGGCGCCTCCGTGGGCGCCGGCTCCGGGCCCCGTCCCCGACCGAATCCGCTGAAGACCATGGCCCCCCCCGGTGCGGTGACGAAGGCGTCGCCCCGCGGCCCCGAGATCGGCCGGCGCGGCACGGCACTTGAGGCGCGGCGAGGGCTCGCAGCGCTCCGCTCAGATCGACAGGCGGGCGCGGGTGGGCGGGTGCTGCCGCATCGGCCGCGCGAGGGCCGCGCCGGCCAGGAAGCCACCCACGTGGGCCCACCAGGCGACTCCGCCCCGCTCGGTGCCCACGGTGGCGAGTCCGGAGAAGAGCTGCATCGCGAACCAGAGCACGAGGAAGACGACGGCCGGCACGAGCACGGTCGGCCAGAGGAATCCGAGAGGGATCACGGTGCGCACCCGCGCGCTCGGATAGCTCACGAGATACGCGCCGAGCACCCCGGAGATGGCCCCGCTCGCGCCGATGGTGGGCAGGTGCGAGGCCGGCGCGCTCGCCACCTGCGCCGCCGCCGCCACGAGGCCGCACGCGAGATAGAACACCGCGAAGCGCGCATGACCGAGGAGGTCCTCCACGTTGTTCCCGAAGATCCAGAGGTAGAGGAGGTTCCCGGCGATGTGCAGCACGTTACCGTGCAGGAACATCGAGCTCAGCGCCGTGATCCAGGCGCGCGGCCCCCCGGCGAGGAAGACGCGCGGCACGAGGCCGTAGCGCCGCAGGAAGGCCTCGAGGGCCGCCGGCCCACCGGGTCCGGCCTGGAGGGCGAGCTCGTGAGCGAAGACCACGACGTTGGCCAGCACGAGGAGGCCCACCACCACGGCCCGCCGTTGCGTCGGTACGTCGTCGCGGATCGGGATCACGGGGCGCCGAGTATCGGGGCTCGCTCCGGCCGATGCCAGCCGGCGGAGCGTGCCGGCTCCGGCGGGCGTCGCGCGCCGGAGGTCCGCGCCGCTACACTGGGCCACCCATGGCCGGCCTCGACGCCGATCCCGCCGCTCCGCTGCGGCGCAGCCTCGAGAGCGGGCGCGTCCACTCCGCGTACCTGATCTCCGGCTCCGGCGAGGCGCCGCTGCGTGCCGCACTCGATTTCGCGCGCGGGCTCGTCTGCAGCGGGGAAGCGCCGAGGCCCTGCGAGCGCTGCCTCGCCTGTCGTCGCTCGTCGGCGCGCGAGGAGCCGGCCCTGGACGGCACGGGCAAGAAGGGGCCGCTCTACCGGCACGTGGGCGATCATCCGGACCTCCTCTTCGTGGCGCGCGGAGAGGACGATACGCGCGTCCGCATCGCCCAGATCCGCGCGCTCCAGGCGGCGCTGCGCCTGCGCCCGAGCGAGGGCGGCGCGCGCGCCGTCGTGATCGCCGATGCCGAGTGGCTGAACCAGGAGGCGCAGAACGCCCTGCTTCGCCTGCTCGAGGAGCCGCCGCCGCGCACCACGCTGGTGCTGGTCGCCGCGAGCGCCGCCGGGCTCCTCGCCACCCTGCGCTCGCGCTGCCAGCGCGTCAGCTTCCGTGCCGCCGAGGCCGCGGCCTGGCTCGGGCCCGACGCGCCGGAGGCCGCCCGGGCGCTGGTGGAGCGGCTGGAGGGAGTGGGTGCGGCGAGCCTGCCGGAGCTCCTCGACTGGGCGGAGGGGCTGCGGGGAGCCCGCGGCGAGGCGGCGCCGGCGGCCGAGCTCCTGCTCGAGACCGCCACCGCCTGGCTCCACCGACGCGTGTCGGATGCGGCGCGGCGTGGCGCCCGCGACTTCGCGCGCGAGGTCGCCGCCTTCGCGGCCGTGCGCGACGCACGCCGCGCACTGGTGCAACGCAACGCGAATCCGCAGATGGTGGCCGAGCGTGCGCTCCTGGCGCTCCACGACGCGGCCGCCCGATGAGCGCGCCCCGTGGCGCCTTCGCCGTCACCACGCCGATCTACTACGCGAACGCCGATCCCCACATCGGCCACACCTACACCACCGTCGTGGCCGACACGCTCGTGCGTTGGCATCGCCTGCTCGGCGAGGACACGTTCCTGGTGACGGGCACGGACGAGCACGGAGAGAAGATCGTGGAGGCGGCCGCCCGACGCGGCCTTGCTCCCGCGGCCTTCACCGACGAGGTCGCCGGCCGCTTCCGCAGCACCTGGGAGGGGCTCGGGATCGGGGTGTCGCGCTTCGTGCGCACCACGGATCCCG
Source organism: Myxococcota bacterium (assembly GCA_033853555.1). Classification (GTDB taxonomy): domain Bacteria; phylum Myxococcota_A; class UBA9160; order UBA9160; family UBA9160; genus JAWOLJ01. The sequence goes on along the minus strand of JAWOLJ010000008.1, from coordinate 33,940 downwards.
ACCACGTGCGCAACGTGCGGGAGGTGCTGAGCCGCGTCCACGCCCGCGGGCTGATCGAGAAGCGGGAGTACGAGGGCCTCTACTGCGTGGGCTGCGAGCGCTTCCTCACCGAGCGAGACCTGGTGAACGGGCTCTGCCCGGACCACGAGCGCGCGCCCGAGCCGCGGCGCGAGGCCAGCTGGTTCTTCCTGATGAGCCGCGAGTTCGGCTGGCTGCGCCGCCACATCGAGGAGAACCCGGACTTCGTGCGTCCGGAGCGCTATCGGAACGAGGCTCTGGCCATGCTGCGCGAGGACGGCGGGCTCGGCGACCTCTCGATCTCGCGCCCGAAGACGCGCCTCCAGTGGGGAATCGAGCTGCCCTTCGATCCGAGCCACGTCTGCTACGTGTGGTTCGACGCGCTGCTCTCGTATCTGACGGCCCTCGGCTATCCGGACGACCCGGCCTTCGAGCGGCGCTGGAGCGCCGCCGAGCACGTGATCGCCAAGGACATCCTGAAGCCCCACGCGATCTTCTGGCCGATCATGCTGCGCGCAATCGACCTCCCGCCGCCCCGACACCTGAACGTGCACGGCTACTGGAACGTGGACCAGCGCAAGATCTCGAAGAGCCTCGGCAACATGGTGTCGCCCCTGGCGATGAAGGAGCGCTACGGCTTCGAGGCGTTCCGCTACTTCCTGCTGCGCGAGATGGCCTTCGGGCTCGATGCGAGCTTCACCGAGGAGGCGCTGGTGGCGCGCGTGAACGCCGAGCTCGCCAACAACCTCGGCAACCTGGTGAGTCGCACGCTGAGCCTCGTCGCGCGCTTCTGCGAGGGCCGCCTGCCGGCGCCCGAGGCGCCGGGCGAGCCGGAGGCGCAGGTGGCGGAGGCCGCGGGGCGCTGCGCCGCGGCGCTGGCCGGGCACGTGGCGCGGCTGCGCTTGCACGAGGCGCTGGCCGCCCTCCAGTCGTTCGCCGGCGAGGTGAACCAGTACCTGGACGCGCGGGCTCCCTGGAAGGCGGCCAAGCAGCCGGGAGGCGCCGCAGCGGTCCGAACCAGCCTCGCCACCGCCTGCGAGGCGCTGCGCGTGTTGGCGCTGCTCCTCTCGCCGTTCCTGCCGGAGAGCGCGCAGCGGATCGCGGAGCGGCTCGGCGTGCCCGATCTGCTGCGCACCGCCCGGCTGCCCGAGGACGCCGCCGCCTGGGGGCGGCTCCCGGCGGGCGCCTCGGTGAGCCCGGGCGGGGCCCTCTTCCCGCGGCTCGAGGCGCCGGCGACCTGATGTGGCTCGACAGTCACTGCCATGTGACGGCACCGGAATACGACGCCGATCGGGAGGAGGTGCTGGCGCGCGCCTTCGCCGGCGGCGTGGAGGCGCTGCTGGCGGTCGGCGCGGGCTACGGGCTCGAATCGAACGGCGCGGCGGTGGCGCTCGCGCTCTCCGATCCCCGCGTCTTCGCGGCCGTCGGCGTCCACCCCCACGATGCGAAGCTCTGGGACGACCGGGCGCGCCGGGCGGTACGCGGCTGGCTCGCCTCGACGCGCGTCGTGGCCGTCGGCGAGTGCGGCCTCGACTACCACTACGACCACTCCCCGCGCGAGCTCCAGCGCCGGGCCTTCGCCGAGCAGCTCGCGCTCGCGCGCGAGCTCGATCGTCCGGTCTCGATCCACGTCCGCGACGACGGACCCGACGCCTACGAGGACCTGCTCGCGATCTGGCGCAGCGAGGGCGGCGGTGCGCTGGAGGGCGTCCTCCACTGCTACACCGGGGGCCTCGAGTTCGCGCGACGCGCCCTCGAGCACGGCCTTCGGGTCTCCTTCTCCGGCATCCTCACCTTCAAGCGGGATCGGGGCCTGCGCGACGTGGCGCGCGGGCTCCCGCTGGAGCGCCTGCTGGTCGAGACCGACGCGCCCTTCCTCGCGCCCGAGGGGCTGCGCGGCCGGCGCAACGAGCCGCTCCACGTGGCACGGGTCGGCGAGGCGTTGGCGACGCTTCATGGTGTCGAGTTCGAGGAGGCGGCACGCATCACCAGCGCCAACGCGCGGGGCCTGTTCCGGCTCCCGCCGGCGAGCCCGGGGCCGGCGTGAGCGAGCGCGACGACGTGCTCGCGCTGGCCGAGCACCTGGCGCGGGCCGCCGGGCGGCTCCAGCGGGAGCGCTACGAGACGGCCTTCGACGTGGGACACAAGAGCGCCCCGATCGATCTGGTGACGGAGGTGGACCATGCCTGCGAGGAGCTGATCGTGCGGACGCTCCAGGCCGAGCGACCCCACGACGCGATCCTGGCCGAGGAGGGCAGCGGGCAGGACCGCCCGGGGGCAGACTGGCGCTGGGTGATCGATCCCCTGGACGGCACGGTCAACTACGCCCACGGCTACCCCCGCTTCTGCGTCTCGATCGGCGTCGAGCGGGAGGGTGCGGCCATCGTCGGCGTGGTCTACGACCCGCTGCTCGACGAGCTCTACCACGCCGTGCGCGGCGCCGGTGCGTTCCTCGACGGCCGTCGCCTCCGTGTGTCGAAGGAGCGGGAGCTCACGCGCGGCCTCTTCTGCACGGGCTTCGCCTACGACGTGCACGGCGCGCGCGACGACAACCTCGACCACTTCGCGGCCTTCGTGAAGTCGGCGGGCGGCGTGCGCCGGGACGGAAGCGCGGCCCTCGATCTCTGCTACGTGGCGAGCGGCCGCCTCGAGGGCTTCTGGGAGCTCAAGCTCAAGCCCTGGGACGTCGCGGCGGGCGCGCTCCTGGTCGAGGAGGCCGGCGGACGGGTCAGCGACCTCGCCGGCGGCCCGCCGGACCCGAGCGGGCGCACCATCGTCGCCAGCAACGGCGCGCTGCACCCGGCCATGCTGGCGCTCCTGGCCGGGCGCTGAGGCCGCCGGCGGCGCCGGCGCGCCGAGACCGGGTATGCTGGACCCCCGACCCACTCGGAGGATCCCATGACCCGCCCGTTCCGCTTCGGCGTGCAGATCGTCTCGCTTCCGGCCGAGGGCTGGGCCGAGCGCGTGCGTCGCATCGAGTCGCTCGGCTACTCCACGCTCTTCTGTCCCGACCACTTCGGGCCCCAGTGGGACCCGACCACGCTGTTGGCGGCGGCGGCGGCCGTCTCGAGTCGACTGCACCTCGGGAGCCTGGTCTACGACGTCGACTACCGACATCCGGTCGTGTATGCGAAGCAGGCGGCGACCCTCCAGCTCCTGTCCGCGGGGCGCCACGAGTTCGGAATCGGCGCCGGCTGGATGAAGACCGACTACGACGAGGCCGGGATCGCCTACGAGCGGCCGGGCGTGCGCATCGAGCGACTCGACGAGACGCTGCGCATCGTGCGCAGCATGTGGACGGAGGAGAAGACGAGCTTCGGCGGGAAGCACTACACGGTGCGGGAGGTCGCGCGGGCGGTGGAGCCCGTGCCGCCGCGCCCGCCCCGCATCTTGATCGGGGGTGGCGGGCCGCGGGTGCTGCGGCTGGCGGGTCGCCACGCGGACATCGTCGGGATCAACCCCACCATGGTGGAAGGGCGCATCACCCCCGAGACCGCCGCCGACCTGGCTCCCGAGCGCATGGCCGAGAAGGTGCGCTGGGTGCGCGAGGGCGCCGAGGCCGCCGGGCGCCGCTTCGCGGACATCGAGCTCAACTCCCTCAGCTTCGTGACCGCGATCGTCGACGATCCGCGCGAGCTCCGCCGCGGCCTCGCGGCCAACACCGGGATGAGCGAAGCGCAGATCGCCGACTGTCCGCTCTTCCTGACCGGTTCCGCGCGCGAGATCCAGGATCGGCTGCAGCGACGCCGCGAGGCCCTGGGCATCAGCTACGTGGTGATCCAGGGACGCGATCTGCCGACGCTCGAGCGCTTCGCCGAGGCGGTGGTCGCCCCGCTGGCGGGGAAGTAGTGCGAGCCGAGGGCGCAGCCCGGCGGCGGGGCCACGGGTGCGCGTAGGGCGGCGGACGGCGCGCCGGGCGCCCCACCGCTTCGCGTGGCTGCTGGAGGACCTGCGCGGCGAGGAGGGCTACGTCGAGCGCTCGATGTTCGGCTGCCTCGCCGTCTACCTGCACGGCCGCATGCTGCTCGCGCTGGCGGCCCGCGGACGCGACCCCTGGCAGGGCCTGCTCGTGCCGACCGACCACGAGCGGCAGCCGGCGCTGTGCCGCGAGCATCCCGCGCTGCGGGTCCATCCGGTGCTCCCCAAGTGGCTCTACCTCGCGGAGTCGAGCCCGGACTTCGAGGAGACGGCCGTCGCGCTGGCCGAGCTTGCGCGCAGCGACGATCCGCGTCTCGGCGTGGAGCCGGGGACGAGGGCGCCGCGCCGCCCCCGGCGCGTCGCGCGGCGGCGTCGGACGAGCTAGGCGCGGCCGGGCCCGCGTCTCCCGCGCCCTAGGGGCGCTGGGGCTCCTCGGCGGCACCCGCGCCGGCGGCGGGTCCGCCGCTCTCTTCCGGAGCCGCAGGCGTCGCGGGCCGGGCGCCCCCCGGCTGCTCCACGAAGCGATTCCTCCACGCGTCGAGGCTCGTCGGGATCTGCTCCGCCAGCGCGGGATCGAGACGGAACACGGTGTGCCCGTCGCTCGCGCGTGCGGGAATCCCCGTCTTCGCGTCGAGGGTCCCGAGCTCGACGCTGGCCAACGGCCGGGCCTCGCCGCCCTCCTTGGGCGGCGCCGGGAGCACACGCAGCGTGACGTTCGCCGGTGCCAGCCCGAGCGTCGCCAGCGCCTTCGCATCCAGGTCCTCGCCGACGATCTCCTTGCCCTTCAGGTGCGAGAGCTCCGCCACCAGGCGCTCCGCCTTGCCCGCCACCAGCTTCTCGTCTCCCGCGCTCCAGCCCGACTCCGCGTGCTCGAGCACGCGCTTCGTCTCGCCCTGCGGCCCCCGGAACGCGAGCTCGACCCGCTGCGCGTCGCGCACGTCGAAGCGCGCGATCTCCTTGTCGCGGTAGGCGAGCACGCTGTGGGGGAAATCGTCGAGGCGATCGGTGGCGACGCGGAAGAGCGTCGGGGCGTCGGTGCGGACGACGCGCGTCTTGTGGTCGACGCTGCGCCCGATCGCCAGGTGGTAGCGCGGCGCCTCCGCCCCTTCCTTGGGCGGCTTCCCCACGAGCTCGACCCGCAGGTCCGGCGGATCGAGGCCGGCCTCCGCGTCGCTGATCGGCTGGTCCTCGAAGCCGGTCGCCCGCAGGTAGGCGAGGTTCGCGAGCAGCGTGTCCACCGTCGACGCGTCCGCCGCTCCCTGGAGCGGCGCCTGGAGGCGCCAGCTCCCTTCCTGCCGCGCCAGCGTGACGCCTCCGCCCGGCCAGGAGAGCTCGATCCGCTCGATCGAGTCGCGATCGAAGCGCAGGATCCGCGCCTCGCGCAGCTCGTCCAGGCTCCGCAGGAAGGCGTTGGCGCGATAGGTGGGAACCACGAACACCCGGGGCGAGTCGTCGGCCGCGACGTAGGTGTCCGAGCCCACCGGCGTCTTCTTGCCGACGCGGAGCACGTGCTCCTTGCCCGCCGCGGTGAAGCGCACCACGCGCGCGGTGGCGTCGAGCCCGTAGACGGCGAGCGCCTCGGGCGAGGGGATCTCCTTCTCGCTGGAGAGCTCCGCCAGCGCGGTGGTCATGCCGTCGGCGTTGAGCTCGTCGGCGGGATAATGGAGGGGCTCCACCACCTCCCAGCCCTTCTCGGTGCGCGAGAGCCTGGCGGGCTTGCCGTCCACGGTGGTGAGCGAGATGGCGTCGATGCTCTTGGCGTCGAGGCCGGCGAAGAGATGCTTCGCCGCCTGCTCGGCCTCCTTGCGCTGCGCGCCGCCGCGCACCTCGTAGAAGTAGACGAAGGCGCCGAGGAGCGCCGCCACCAGGACCAGGAGGCCGAGGTTGCGCGGGTTCACCTAGCGACCCGGCGCGCGCCGGCGCGACCACCAGGCGAGCACGCCGAGGAAGGCGATCGCCTCCGGCAGCACGAAGAGCGAGAGGTAGCGCAGGCGCGAGAACTGCTCCGCGGAGAGCGCGAGCCTCGAGGCCCGGGAGCGGTTCGGCCGCACCGAGATCGCCTGCACGTCTCCGGCCAGCCAGTCCACGGCGTTCACGAAGAGATCGCGGTTGCGGTAGGCGTCCAGCAGCTGGTTGGACGCGAAGTCCGAATCGCCGATCACCACCAGCCGGGGCTCGGGAGGCTTCGCGTCCTCGTCCGGCTTCGCCTCGCCGCCGGGCGCGGTCGCAGGCGCCTTCGCCTTCTCGTCCTTCGGCTCGGCGGCCGCCGGCGCCGCGGCCTTCCCCGCGGCCGGCCGCGCGGCCTCGGGCACGACGGGCGTTCCGGCGACGGCGATCGGAATGGGTCCGGGCTCGTCACCCGGATCCTCGGAGACCTTCCCTTCGTCGAAGAAGCGCTTGAGATCGTGCTCCGCCCAGGAGTCCTTACCGGTCCGCACGAGCTCCGTGAAGCGCCCCTTCGCGTCGGGCTTCGGCCGCACGCTGCGCACCATGTGGAAGAGCGTGACCTCGCGCAGATCCCGGGTGATCGGATGATCCCCGTACTCCGCGGCGAACGGGGTGGCCGCACGACCGAAGAGGCCCTGCACCCGGTCGATCACCACGTCGTCGCCGATCTGCACGCCGTAGCTCGAGAGATCGTTCCCGAGGTCGGTCTGCGCGCGCGGATCGATCATCACGAAGACCGAGCCGCCGCGCGCCAGGTAGCGCTCCAGGGCCGCGTGCTCCTCGGGCTGGAGCGGCCGCGTCGGGCCGGCGATCACCACCGCGCTGGCGTCGGCCGGCACGTCGCCGGTGGCGGCCAGCAGGAGCTTCGCCGTGACGAAGTTCTCGCTCTTGAGCGCGTCCGCGGCCTGGGCGAAGCCCTCCTTCCCGTCCGCCCCGGCTCCGTCGATCGGGCGCTCGCCGTGGCCCTCCACGAAGTAGACCTTCTTCTGACCCTTGCGCGTGAGCTTCACCAGCGCGTTGGTGATCGAGGGCTCGTCGATCTGCGACACCTCCACCGACTCCGAGCCGAGGGCGAGGCGCACGAGCCCGTGCCCGAGCTTCTCCGGGCGGATCTTGTACTTCTCCACCAGGTCGGGCCGCGCCGTGGGATCGGCGTAGGTGACCTTGAAGTGCGTGCTCACGTAGGCGTACTTGTCGAGGAGATCGTGGATCGGCGCCGCGTCCATCGGCGCCGCGAAGGCCGTCACGTCCACGTCCTGCTGCAGCCCCTTCACCACCTTCTCCGACTGGTCGGAGAGGGTGTGGACGTGGGCCTCGCTCCAGTCGAAGCGCACGGGGTGGCGGTTGGAGAGGAAGCCGAGCATGCCGAGGATCGCGATCCCCACCACGGTGGAGAGGATCGCGGTGGTGCCGTACTTCCCGGCCCGTCGGCCCTCACCCGAGGCCAGGCGCTCGCGCCACGCGTCCAGGTTTCCGAAGAACGCGATCGCCAGGAGCCCGAGGCCGAGCACGAAGTGGGCGAAGATCCAGGCGGGATCCGACGGGGCGCCGGCGATCCAGAGAAAGAGCGAGAGCAGGCCGAAGACGAAGGCCACCGCGCCGAGCGCACCGAGGAGCGAAGCCCAGGCCTTCACGCCTGCCTCCGCGCGCTGCCGCTCGGCTGCCCGTTCGTCCTCAGCGCCACCGCACCGACTCCACGGCGGTCTTGGTCATCAGGAGGAAGCTCCCGATCATGACGCCGAAGTAGGCGAGATCCGCGGTGTCGATCAGGCCCTTCACCAGGTTCTCGAAGTGGTCGGCGCTCGAGATCCAGCGCAGGGTCGCGCCGACCGCGCCGCCCGATCCCACCGCGCCCCCCGCGGCCCCGAGGTCCGCCAGGAACGAGAGCATCCAGACCACCAGCAGGATCACGAAGGCCAGCACGAAGGCGATGATCTGGCTCCGTGTGACCGAGGATGCGAAGGCGCCGATCGCGACGTAGGTGACACCCACCAGCAGGAGGCCGATCAGGCCGGCCGCGGTCTTCCCCACCTCGGGATCGCCGTAGACGAAGAGCAGCAGCGGGAACAGGCCCACCAGCAGCACCAGGATCGCGACGAAGCCCGCACCGGCCAGGAACTTCCCGAGCACGATGTCCCAGATCGTGAGCGGGCTCGTGAGGAGCAGCTCGTCGGTGCCGTTGGCCTTCTCCGCCGCGAAGAGGCTCATGGTGACGCCCGGGATCAGGAACAGCAGCACCACGGACATCGTGCTCAGGAACGGCGCGATCACGTGGTCGTTCAGGTTGAGCTTCGCCAGCTCGTCGAACACCTGGAACTGCTGGAGCTGGATCAGGTACTCGTTGAAGGAGAGCACCGTCGAGAGGAAGAAGAAGCCGCCGAGCACCGCGAAGAGCGTGAGCACGACGTAGGCCACCGGCGAGACGAAGAGCGAGCGCAGCTCGCGCGAAGCCACCGTTCCGACCCGCCTCACGCCGCGTCGCCCTCCGTCACCGCCGCCACGTCGCGCGCGGTCTCGCGGGCGAAGATCTCCTCCAGCGTCTGCCCGCCGCGGGTGAGCTCGTCGAGCGGCGAGTCCACCACCTTGCGACCCCGGTGGATCAGGATCACCCGAGGACAGATCGCCTCCACCTCGGGAAGGATGTGGGTGGAGAGGATCACCGTGTGCTGGGTCTGGCCGGGCCGCGCCGCGGCCAGGTCCTTGATGAGCTGGCGGATCTCGCGGATCTGCACCGGGTCGAGGCCGACGGTGGGCTCGTCCAGGATCAGCACCGGCGGGTCGTGGACGATCGCCTGCGCGATCCCCACGCGCTGCCGATAGCCCTTGGAGAGCGTGCCGATCACCCGCCGGCGCACCTGCGCGAGGCCGCAGCGTTCGAGCGAGCGGTCCACCGCAGCGGAGCGCTCCCGGCGCGGCACGCCCTTGATCGCGGCCACGTACCGGAGAAAGCCCTGCACGTCCATCTCGGGATAGAGCGGCGGGCTCTCCGGCAGGTAGCCCACCGCGCGACGCGCGCGCAGGGGGTCCTGGAACATGTCGTGCCCGTCGATCACCGCCGTGCCGTCGGTGGGCGGCAGGAAGCCCGTGAGCATCCGCATGGTGGTGGTCTTGCCCGCGCCGTTCGGGCCGAGGAACCCGACCACCTCGCCGCGCTGGAGCGTGAACGACACCTGATCGACCGCCAGGAGGTCGCCGTAGCGCTTCGACAGGCCGCGCGCCTCGATCACGGCGCCGGCTCTCGCGGGGCCAGCCCGCGCACGAAAGTGTCGACCACCGTGCGCGCGACCTTCAGGTAGTAGGACCCCTCCTCCTCGCCCGGGGGAAGACGCACCAGGTCCAGGACCAGGCTGGTGATCAGCAGCTCGAGGCCGCCGAGGAACACGTAGCAGGCGATCTCCGGGTCGATGTCCCGTCGCAGCTCGCCGGCCTCCTGTCCCGCGCGCACGATGCGCGCCAGGCTCTCGAAGAGCCGTCCCACCGCGCGGATCTGGCCGGGCTCGGCGAAGCGCGACGAGCGCTGGATCTCGAGCACCAGCACCTTCACCCACTCCGGCCGCACGCGGTAGCCGTTCAGGATCAGCGCCGCCACCGAGACGAGCTTGTCCTCGCTGGTGGTGTCGCGGCGCGAGATCTCCTCCACCACGTCGAGGAACCCGCTCCAGCGCTCCTCGAAGATCGTGTGGAGGATCTCCTCCTTGTTCTTGAAGTAGTGGTAGACCAGGCCGTAGGCGATCCCCGCCTCCCGCGCGATGTCGGAGACGCGGGAGCCGTGGTAGCCCGTCCGAGCGAAGACCTTGATGGCGGCGTCCAGGATCAGGGCGCGCTTGTCGGGGCGGGTTCGACCCTCTGTGCCCGCCCCGGCCGACGGGCCGGGGGGCGGCGAGAGCTGCACCAGCGGTGCCCGAGGCATCGGTCGGCGATCCTCCCCCTCCCCGTGGTCGCGCGCAAGATACGGACGCCCCGGGTGACACGTCAACACGGCGGCGGGTCGGATGCGCCCTCCGCGGCCGCTCTTGTGACGCGCGAGGGCGGCGAGATATTCTTCGGTCGATGCGGCTCTTCGCGCCTCTCCTCTTCGGCCTCCTGCTCCTGGCCGCCTCGCTGGCCCGCCCGGCCCGGGCGGAGGCCACCTCCGCATCCGAGGCTGCGCCGGAGGCCGCGGCGTCGGCCTCCGCGTGGCGGGGGCGCTTCTGCACGCCCCTCGGCTGCGGCCCGTCGGCGCCGGCCAGCGTGGGCTCGGTGGCGGCCTTCGGGCTCGCGGTGCTCGCCGCGGGCTGGCTGGGCCGCGGCCCGCGCTGAACCCCTCCTCTCCCGCTTCCGTGGCGGCTCCGCCGATCCGCTGGCTGGCGGGCGACGCAGAACTCGGGCGCCGCGTGGAGCACGCGCTCGGCGAGGCCCGGCTGCTGCGCGATTCCGGCCGCCGCCGCCATCTGCGGCTCGACCTGCCTCCCCTGGGGCCGCTCTTCCTGAAACACTTTCGTGTGCGACGTGGCGCCTTGGCCTGGACGGAGCGGACGAAGGCGCTGCTCGGCCGGGCGGCGGCCCAGCGCGAGTGGCGGAGCCTGGTCGCGCTGGACGCGGTGGCGGTGCCGGTGCCGCGGCCCCTCGCGCTTGGGCGCTTCGCCGGCGGGGACTTCCTTCTGGTGACTCCCTGGCGGGATGGACGCCCTCTGGCCGCGGCGCTGCGGCGCCCGCCGGCCGAGCGGCGCGAGGCGCTGCGGGCGCTGGGAGCCGCCGTGGCGCGCCTCCACGCGGCGGGCTTCGTGCATGGCGACCTGCATCGCGAGAACCTGCTAGAGACCGCCGAGGGGCCGCTCCTCCTGGACCTCCAGGCCGCCCGCCCCAACCGACGCGGCGCCGCCCGCGCCGCGGACCTGGGCTTCCTCGATCACTCGCTCTCCGCGCTGCTCTCGACACCGGACCGTGTGAGGCTGCGCGCCGCCGCCCTCGGCCTGGAGCGGCCGTTCGATGCGGCGGCGCGCGGGGCGCTCCGCGCCGTGGGACGATCCAGCGAGCTCCGGGGCCTCGTCCGGGCCGCCAACCGCACGCGCCGCGCGCTGCGGCCGGGCCTCCAGCAGCCGTCGCTCGCGCTGGAGGGCGCACGCGGCCTGCGCACGGCGGCCTTTCCGGCCGCGGCGGTGGTGGAGGCCCTCGCGGCCCATGCCGACGCGCTGGCCCGGGGCGACGCGCGTGTCCTCAAGCACGACGCGCGCTCGCGCCTGACCGCAGTCTTCGCCGGGGGCCGACACCTGGTGGTGAAGGAGGTGCTGCCGCGGGGGCTCGCGCGTCCGCTGGCCGATCTGGCGCGCGGCTCGCCGGCCCGCCGCGCCTGGCGCGCCGCGCGGGGCCTCGCCGCGCGCCGGATCGGGGCTCCCGAGCCCCTGGCCTTCCTGGAGCGGCGGCGGCTGGGCCTGCCGGTGGGCTCGCTGCTCCTGCTCGAGGACCTGCGGCCGGCGTTCCCCGCCGACCGCGCCCTCGAGCGCGGGCTCGCGGCCGCGCCCGTGCTCCAGGCGCTGGCCGGGCTCGCCTTGGCACTCCACCGCCGGAGAGTCGATCACGGCGACCTGAAGGCGAGCCACGTCTGGCTCTCCCCGCGAGACGCCGCCTTCGCGCCGCGACTGATCGACCTGGAGGGGGTGCGCTTCCGGCGGCGTCTCTCGGAGCGCGCACGGCTCCTGGCGCTCGCGCAGCTCAACGCCTCGCTTCCCGACGTCTTCCCGGCCGCCGAGCGACGGCGCGCCTTCGCGCGCTACGCGCAGGCCCTGCCCTTCTCGGCCGGCGCGCGGGCTGCGCTCGCGGCGCTCGTGCGCGCCAGCCTGGCGCGACGCCACCGCTGGAGCGGAGCGGGCTGTGCCCTGGCCGAGCGGGACCTCAGCGCCCCGCGCTGATGCTCAGCCACTGGTAGTAGGCGGAGGAGCCCGGCACCGAGCCGCCCTTGCCGAGCTGATAGGAGAGGCTGCTCCCCGCCTCGGAGCTGGCGAGGATCTCCTTGAAGGCCTCGATCTTCCGGCGCGGATCGTCCGGGTTCAGCCCATGGAAGACGAGCTCCACGCGCGGCTTGGTCTCGAGCACGTTCAGCACCAGCGTTCCGAGCGTGAAGAGCTTGCCGATCCCCTCGATCGCCTCGACGGAGAAGCGCGGGACCGACACCTGTCCCAGCTCGAAGCCGTACTCGAGACGCATTCCGCTCCCCTCCATGGCCGACGATGGAGTCGCAGCGTCGCCCGAGGGGCCGAGGGTGTCAAGCCGGCGCGGCGCGCTCGGTCCGCGCTCAGCCGCCGTCCTTCTCGTCGGAGCCCATGGCACGCACGCGCTCCATCAGCTCCTCGCGCCCCACCACGCCCTTGTCGATCAGGAGCTGGGTGAGGGCGCGCAGGATGGTGCGCGTCTTGACCTCGCGCGGACGGGCCGGCGCCGCGGGCCGCGAGGCGCGGGCGGGCTCGGGCGTCGGCGCGGGGGCGGGGGTCGGGGCTTCCTGCTCCAGCTCCAGCGGCGGCGGGCCCTCGGGCAATCCGGCCAGGAGCGGCGCGGTGTCCCCCGCCTCGAGGATCGTGTGGGGAAACTCCCCGGATTCCTCCGCGAGCGCCACCCGCCGATCGTGATACGACCTCGCGATTGCGTCACGAAGCTGTGTCATCGCGACCAGCACCGGCCGGATCCGCATGCCGGTCCGGAAGGCCAGATCGTCGATCGCCGCCAGGTCGCCCGGGTCGCAGAGCCCGAGGTGGAGCACGCTGCGCCCGCCCTCGCGCTTCACGAAGAGCGGGATGCAGCCGTACTTCTCCGCGAGCTCGAGCGGGATCAGCTCCAGCACCTCGGGGGCGATGCGCTTGGTCTCGAGGTTCGCGGCGGGGAAGCCGAGCTGTCGGGAGAGCGCGCGCACCAGGGCGTCCTCGCTCACGAAGCCGAGCTTCACCAGCGCGGCGCCGAGCCGGCCGCCCCAGCGCTTCTGGTGACCGATCGCGGACTCGAGCTGGAAGCGGTCGATCAGACCCGCCTGCAGCAGGAGCTCGCCGATGCGAACCCGTCCGGGCATGGACCCCCCGGAGGCTTGATCGGCCGGCCTCGGCGCCGACCTTACCCGCCGGCCTGCGCCCCCTTGCCGCCGCGGGCCGGCTCGGCGGCCAGGAAGCAGCGGCTGGCGCCGTCCCCCACCGGCACCCACGGCGGGGCCTCGCGCGGGCAGCGCTCGAACGCGTCCGGGCAGCGCGTGTGGAAGCGACAGCCGGCGGGCGGGCGCCGCGGCGAGGGCACGTCGCCTCGCACCCGGGCGCGGATGCCGCGGCGGCTCGGGTCCACGGAGGGGACGGCGGCCAGGAGACCGCGGGTGTAGGGGTGAGCGGGTGCGGCGAAGAGCTGCTCCGCGCTGGCCTCCTCCACGATCTGGCCCAGGTACATGACCGCCACGCGGTCGGCCAGGTAGCGCACCACCCCGAGGTCGTGGGTGATGAACAGATAGGAGAGGCCGAGCTCGGCCTGGAGCTCGCGCAGCAGGTTCAGGATCTGGGCCTGGATCGAGACGTCGAGGGCCGACACCGCCTCGTCGCAGATCAGGACCTCCGGGCCCACGGCGAGCGCGCGTGCGATGCAGAGCCGCTGGCGCTGCCCGCCCGAGAACTCGTGGGGATGGCGCCACATGAGATCCGGATCGAGCTTCACACGCCGCAGCTCGGCCGCCACCCGCTCGGTGCGCTCCGCTTCGCTCCCGCCGATCCCGAAGGCCTGCATCCCCTCGGCGATGGCGTCGCGGACGCGCATGCGCGGATCGAGGGCGGCCATCGGATCCTGGAACACCATCTGGAGGCGCCGGCGATAGGGCTGGAGCGCACGACGCGGGAGCTGGAGCAGGTCGACGCCGCCGAAGTGGATGCTGCCGCCCTGGGGCTCCACCAGCCGGAGCAGCGCCCGGCCGACGCTCGTCTTCCCGCAGCCCGACTCGCCCACCAGCGCGAGGGTGCCTCCGCGGGGCACCGCGAGATCGACGCCGTCCACCGCGTGCACCCAGGCTCGCGCCCGACGCAGGACACCGCTCCGCACCGGGAACCAGACCCGCAGGTCGCGCGCCTCCAGCAGCGGGGCCGCCGTCGTCACGGGGTACCGCTCCCGACGCCCGGCTCGAGCGCGAAGCAATGGGCCACGTGGCTCGGCGCGAGCACGACCGGGCGCGGTCGCTCGCGCCGACACACGTCCATCACCAGCGGACACCGGTCGGCGAAGCGGCAGGCGGCTCCCCACGCGCGCGGCGGCGGCACCACGCCGGGGATCTCGGCCAGGCGCTCGCCCCGCGGCGCACGGGCGGGTATCGAGCGGAGCAGCCCCTGGGTGTAGGGGTGTCGCGGCGAGCCGAGGATCTCCTCTCGCGTCCCGGTCTCGACCAGGCGCCCGGCGTACATCACGGCCACGCGATCGGCGAGCTCGTTCACGATGCCGAGATCGTGCGTGATGAGGAGGATCGCCATGCCGAGCTCCGCCCGCAGGCCCGCCAGGAGCTCCAGGATCTGGGCCTGGATCGTCACGTCGAGCGCGGTGGTGGGCTCGTCGGCGATCAGCAGCTTCGGGCGCGAGGCGAGGGCCATGGCGATCATCACGCGCTGCTTGAGGCCGCCCGAGAGCTCGTGGGGATAGGCGTCGAGGCGTTCCGCCGGGTCGGGGATTCCCACCTGCTCGAAGAGCTCGAGCACCCGTCGCCGCGCCGCTCGTCCCGACACTCGCTCGTGCAGCCGGAGCCCTTCGGCCACCTGATCGCCGCAGCTGACCACGGGATTCAGGCTGGTCATCGGCTCCTGGAAGATCATGGCCGCCTCGCGGCCGCGCAGGCTCCGCATCTCGTCCACGGAGAGCGAGCGGACGTCGCGCCCCGCGAGGCGAAGCGTCCCCTCCTCGATCCGACCCGGCCGCGGCACGAGCCGCAGGATCGAGAGCGCCGTCATGGACTTCCCGCTGCCGGACTCCCCCACGAGCGCCACCGTCTCGCTGCGCGACACCGCGAGGTCCACGTCGTCCACCACCGGCAGCCGGGCGTCGCCTTCCGGAAACACCGTCCGCAGGCCCCGCACCTCCAGCAGCGACTCGCTCACCGGCGCTCCTTCAGCGTGCGCGGATCGAGGATGTCGCGGACGGCGTCGCCGACCAGGTTCACGGCGAGGATCAGCGTGAAGAGCCCCGTCGAGGCGCCCGCCAGGTTCCAGACGATGATGGGATCGCGCGAGAGCTCGTTCCGGGCCTGGTCGATCATCTGGCCCCAGCTCCCGTCGATCCCGAGCCCGAGCCAGGAGAGCACGGCCTCCGAGAGCACGAAGCTCGAGAACAGGATGACGAAGGTGATCACCACCAGGTGCATCAGGTTCGGGATCACGTGGCGCAGCACGATGCGCGGCTCGGAGACGCCGAGGGCGCGCGCGGCCTGGACGTAGTCGAGCTCGCGGAGCTTCAGCGTCTCGCCGCGGGCAATGCGGGCGAAGCCCACCCAGCCCGTGACACCGAGCGCCACGCAGACCTGGACCGGCCCGCGGCCGAGCGCCATCACCAGGGCGATCAGCAGCAGGATCGAGGGGATCGAGGCCAGGGTGGACATCACGAAGAAGATCGCATCGTCGACCCCGCCGCCCAGGTAGCCGGCGGTCACGCCGAAGACGAGCGCCAGCGGGATCACGATCAGCGAGGTGAGGCCGCCCACCAGGAGCGCCACGCGCGCTCCCTTGAGGGTCAGATGCAGCACGTCGCGACCGAGGATGTCGGTGCCGAGGAGATGCCGCCCCGGATGGCGCAGCGGTCGCCCGCCGTAGAACTCGACGTCCGCCAGCGGAGCCGAGTAGCTCCGCTCCTCGAAGTCCGGCGGGAAGAGGCGGTCCAGCAACGAGCGCGGCTTGCGCAGCGCGATCGCATCCCCGGCCGCGAGCTGAGCCGCCGTGGCCGGCGGGTCCACCCAGGCGACGGCGTCCATCAGACCGAGCAGCACGAAGAGGCCCACCGCCGTCAGCGCGATGGGACGGCGGCGCACCAGCTCGCGCCCCGCGTCGCGCCAGAGCCGGCTCCGGGAGGCGCGCCAGACCGCGAAGATCCCGAGCGCCAGCAGGCCCGCGACCAGCAGATTCGAGACGACGTAGCCCTCCACGCCGCCTCCTACTCCAGCCGCACCCGGGGGTCGGCCCAGGTGTAGGCCAGGTCGGTCAGGATCTGGCCCAGGATGAAGAGGAGCGAGCCGATGTACACGACGGTGCGAAGGGTGGAGAAGTCGTTGGAGTTGATGGCGTCCACCGTGATCGAGCCGAGGCCGGGGATCCCGAAGAAGGACTCGAGGAGCACCGAGCCGAGGAAGAGCGTGGGGATGCTGATCACCACCTGCGTGAGGATCGGAATCAGCGCGTTGCGGAGCACGTGGTGCAGCATGATGCGCCCCTCGCCGCAGCCCTTGGCCCGCGCCGTGCGCACGTAGTCGCGACCGGTCTCCTCCAGGAACACCGTGCGATAGAAGCGCACGTCGCTCCCCACGTTCGCCACGAGCCCCACCAGCACCGGCAGCGCCAGGAAGCGCCAGATCACCTCGGGCGACGGGTCGAAGCCCGAGATCGGGAACCAGCGCAGGACCTTCCCGATCAGGTACTGGCCCCCGACGATGTAGAGCACGCTCGAGATGCTCATCGCGAGCACGCAGAGCACGACGCCGCTGCGATCGATGTAGGTGTCGCGGAAGAAGGCCACCAGCAGCGAGAGCGCGATCGCGACGCCCAGGCTCAGCACGAAGAGCGGCACCTGGAGCGAGAGGCTCGGGCCGGCGCCGCGGCGCAGGCGCTCGGCGATCGGGACGTCGTCCGCGTCGCTCCGGCCGAAGTCGAAGGTGAGCATGCGCCGGAAGTGCTCCACCAGCATGGTGTCCGCCGGATGCTGCGGGTTCCAGAAGCGCGGTTTGTCGTAGCCGTGGTTCTTCTTCCACTGCTCGAGCACCGAGGCCGGCGCCTTCTCGCCCAGCGCCTTGCGAGCGATGTCGTCGGGCGTGGTGATCAGGAAGAAGAGCAGGAAGAGGAAGAGCAGCACGCCGAGCACCGTGACGGCGCCCCAGGCCAGCCGGCGCACCAGGTAGGCCAGCATCACTGCCGCTCCCGGAGGTAGGTGCGCACGCCCGGCACGATCACCGCGACCGCGAGACCGAGCAGCACCCATGCCGGCCACGTCACCGGACGGTTCCACGCCCGGCGCATCCGCTCGCGCTGCGCGGGATCCACGTCCAGGTACTTGGCGGTGGGGACGGCCATGCTCGGGGGCTTGAGCGGCGCCACCCAGCCGTCGGCCAGCAGGTAGCTCTCGCGGTGGAAGAGCTCGATCCACGGTCGCTCCCGCTCGACGATACCGCGCATCTCGCGGATCAGCTCGAGCCGGCGGGCGTCGTTCGAGCGGGCGCGCATCTCGAGGAAGAGTCGATCGTATTCGGGGTCGGAGAAGTTGGCGGAGTTCGGCCCGCCGTTGCGGCTGCGGCCCATGGGCGTCCAGAGCAGGAACAGGAAGTTCTCGGGGTCCGGATAATCGGCGACCCAGCCGAAGAGGAAGACCTGGAACGCTCCGGTGCGGATCTTCTCCTGGAACTGGTTGTAGCTGGTGGCGGCGATCTCCACGTCGAGGCCGAGGCGAGCCCAGGAGTTCACGAAGAACTGGTAGGCGAGCAGGACCTCGGTGGCGGTATCGCCCGTGTCGAAGGTCAGGTGCAGCGGCCGTCCCGTCTTCGGGTCCACGCCGCCGGGATAGCCCGCTTCGCGGAGGAGAGCACCCGCGCGTTCCAGGTCCACCTGCCGGAACGGGTTGCGGTAGTCGGCGTCGTAGCCGTAGATCCCGGGCGGGATCGGCGACTGGGCGGGAATGCCGCGCCCGTTCAGGAAGAGCCGCAGGTACTCCTTCGAGTCGATGGCCAAGCTCATGGCCTGGCGGAGCCTGCGGGCTCGATCGCCGCCGGGCGCACCCACCACCGGATCGTCCATGTTGAATCCGATGTAGTAGACGTCGGGGTTCACCGTCTTGCTGAGGCGCATGCCGCGCGCCGCCATGTCGGGCGAGAGCTCGCCACCCCGCACCATGCGGTCGAAGCTCTCCTTGATGATCCCCGAGACGTCGTAGTAGCCCTGGAGGAACTTGGTGAAGGCCGGGATCGACTCCTTCTCGCGTCGGAACTCGATGCGCTGGAGGAAGGGAAGCGGGCGTCCGGCGCGCGCGGGATCGAGCGCTCCGCTGGCCGCATCGTCGGGCTCGCCCTCCGTCGGGTACACGGCCCCCGGTGCCTTCCACTCGGGATGGCGCAGCCCGTACCAGTTCGGATTGCGCTCGAGCGCGATCCGGCTCCGCTTGTCGTACACCGCGACCCGCCAGGGTCCGGTCCCCACGGCGTGCTCCGCGAAGGACGGCCGATCGCCACGCCCGTCGTAGAACGCCACCGCCTCCCACGCGACCGGCGCGGTGAAGGGCATGGCGAACCAGTAGAGGATCTGCGGGTAGGCCTCGTCGAGGACGATCTCGAACTCGAGGGGACCGAGCCGCCGCAGGCCCTCCACTGGTCCGGCCTCGGCGTATTGGCGCTCGATGCGCGCGGCGGCGAAGGCCGGATCGGCGGCGCGACGCGCCGCCAGCCGCTCGCCGAACGCCCGGAGGCCGCGGATCTTGGCGAAGGTCTCGAGCACCGGGCTGTTCACCTGCGGGTCCGCGATGCGCTCGAGCGCGAAGATCGCGTCGGCCGCGCCGACGCTGCGCGTGCGGCGATCGGGACCGTCGAGGCCGAAGCAGGGATCGTCCTGGAACAGGAGATCGGGGCGCAGCCGGAAGCGGTAGACGACGTCCGCCCCCTCGCTCCGCGCCTCGGGCACCGCCTCGGCCAGGCCGGGGATCAGCGTGTAGGGGCGCTTCAGGTAGTGGTACTCGAGCAGCGTGTCGTAGACGTTGCCGATCACCGCGTGATCGTTGACCGAGTAGGCCACCTGGGGATCGAGGGTCTTCGGCGGCTCGTCGAACGACTGGTAGAGGACCTTCACGCCGGCGTCGGCAGCGGGATACGGATCGTTGGTGCAGGAGAAAAGAGCCGGGAGCGCGAGGGCCGCCAGGAGCGCCCGCGCCGCGCCCCGCCGGGCGTGCCTCACGGGGCCTGGGCCGGCGCGGGCTCGAGTCCGGGCAGCCGCAGCACGAAGGTCTCCGGCGGGAAGGCCGGGTTCAGCTCCACGTTCTTGAACTCGATCGCGACCCGGGATCCCGCGTCCGGGAAGACCAGCCGGAGCGAGTAGGCGAAGGACTGGTCCCCCACCTGCCGCAGGTCGCCGTAGTGGGCCTCCCAGCGCACCCGTCCGCCGACGCCGAAGCTCTGCACCTGGCTCAGCTGGCCGGACGGATCGAAATCGAAGCGCTCGCGCAGGGCCCCGAGCGAGTCGGAGAAGGCAAGCCGGGTGTCGCCATCGGCGAGCGTCTCGCCCCCGCTGAAGCGCAGGCCGGGGGACGGGCGCGGCGCGCCGAGGAGCACGCTCGTGGCCTGCTCGGGCGAGAGATCGACCTTCGCCACCTCCCACAGCAGCCCGTCGTACACCGGACCGCGTCGGACGGAGCGATCCTCGGCGCGGAAGAGCTCGAACTCCTGGCCGTCGGTCGCCAGCACCGCCACCGCCTGGTTCAGCAGGCCCAGGATCTCCACGCGCAGCTTCGCCGGCGCCTCGAGGGCCAGCACCTGGGTCGAGCGGGTGGAGCCGCCGGGGCCGTCGATCGCCATGCGCACCATCGCGCGCAGGCCGTGTCGCTCGGCGGCGATGCGATCGAGCGAGGCGAGGAGCGAGGTGGCGTCGGTCGGCACCGCAGCGGGGCGCGGAGCCCCCGGCCGGAGCGTGCCGCAGCCGACCAGCGCCGCGCACGCCACGAGCAGCCCGAGCGCGCGCTTCACCGGCCCTCGAGCTCGCGACGCAGCCGCTCGTACTTTCCGCGCAGGTCGGGCTGCTCGTCGGGCCGCGGATCGAGCGAGAGGGCCTCGCGGTACTTCTCGAGCGCCTGGTGGCGCTGGCCCTTCAGCAGCAGCACGTCGCCCAGGTGCTCGGAGATCACGGGATCGCCGCCCGTCAGATCCTCGGCCTTGCGCAGCTCCTGGTACGCGCGCTCCAGCAGCCGCGCCCCCTCCGCCTTCTGCCCGCCCTCGAGCAGCGGCCGGGCGCGCTGGTAGTACACCCAGGCCAGGCTGTCGGTGATGAACCCGTCCTCCGGACGGAGCTCGAGGGCTCGCGTGATCATCGCCTCGGCCTGGTCCAGGTTCTCCCCGCGCTCCGCCCAGCTGTAGCCCACGTAGTTCAACGCGGCGGCGTTGTCCGGGTTCTTCTCCAGGGCGCGCTGCATGTACTTCATCGCCTCGTCGTAGTGCTTGGCCTCCCCATGCAGCACGCCGAGGTTGTAGAGGAGCTCGTCGTCGTCCGGCGACTTGGCCAGCAGCCCTTCCAGGAAGGCGACGCCGCCCGCGAAGTCGCCGCTGCGCGCGCGCAGGCTCGCCAGGTAGAGGTCCAGCCCTCGGCTCGGCGCCTTGGCGCGGGCCTTCTCCACCTCGGCGATGGCGGCGGCGTAGTCGCCTCGCTTCTCGTAGATGCCGGCGATCTGCGTCCGCGCGTCGGTATAGCGATCGTCGTTGTCGGGAATGGCGTCGAAGGCGGCGATCGCGCCGGCCTCGTCGTCCATGCGGCGCCGCACCAGCCCGAGGAAGTACTGGATCTCGTGCTGCTCGGGGTGGTTCGCCAGCGCCTGCTCGAAGAGCGTGGCCGCCGCCGGGTAGCGCTTCGCCTGGTACTCGAGGAAGCCGAGCCGCACCACCGAGCGCAGGTCGTCGGGGTGGCGGCGCCGCACCTCCTCCAGCACGCGGATCGCCTCGTCCACCTGATCGTCGGCCGCCAGCGCGTCGGCCAGGGCCACCATCGTCGCGTGGTGATGCGGATGGAGCTTCAGCACCTCCCGGTAGATCGCGATCTCGCCGGCGCGATCGCCGCGATCGTGCCGTGCGCGCGCCAGCGCGCCATACACCGAGAGGTTTCCGGGGTCGTGCTCCAGCGCCTGACGCAGCGCCCGCTCCGCCTCCTTCGGGCGCTTCATGCGCTCGTAGACGCCGGAGAGCGCGAAGTAGCCGCGCAGGCTCTCGGGATCGTCGGCCACCAGCCAGCGAGCCACCGCCAGCGCGTCGTCCAGCCGGTTGGCGTCGAGGTACACGCTGTAGAGCAGGATCCCGGCGTCGGCGTCGATCGGGTGCCCGTCCGGGCCGCGCAGCACCGATTCGGCGGAGGCGGGGTCCTTGCGCAGGCGGTAGAGCGTTCCCAGGAAGAGCCGGGTCGGCGCGTCGTCGGGGTCGAGCTCGTAGGCGCGCCGCGCGTGGGCGAGGGCGTCGTCGTAGCGTCCCTGCCGCGCCGCCAGCTCCGCGAGCTTGCGATGCAGGAGCGGCGCGTCCGGGTCCTTGGCCAGGGCCCGGGAGTAGGCGTCGTAGGCGCCGGCCAGGTCACCGTCGAGCTCGAGCTCGCGGCCCACCAGGAAGTCGTAGTCCGGCGGGGCCTCCGGGCGCACCAGGCGCGGCGCGGCGGCGCGCGTCCGCAGGGCGGCGCAGCCGGCCGGCGCGAGGAGAAGGGCACCGGCCAGGGCGAGGCGCGCGAGGCGGCGCGGCCGGCTCATCGGGCCGCTGCACCGCCCCCGGCCGCCGCGCTCCGGGGCGCGAGATAGCCCTTTCCTTCGAGATGGGCGAGGAGCGCGCGCACGCTCTCCTCCAGGGTCTGCCGGGCGGTGTCCAGCACCAGCTCCGGACGCTCGGGAGGCTCGTAGGGAGCCGACACACCGGTGAAGTCGGGGATCTCGCCCGCTCGGGCCTTGCGATAGAGGCCCTTCACGTCGCGTGCCTCGCAGACCTCGACGCCGGCCGAGACGTAGACCTCGAGGAAGTCGCCCGGCGCGAAGAGCGCACGCACCGCGTCGCGGTCCGCGCGATACGGCGAGATGAAGGAGGTGAAGACCAGGAGCCCGGCATCGGTGAAGAGCTTCGCCACCTCGCCGATGCGGCGGATGTTCTCGCTCCGGTCCGCCGGCGAGAAGCCGAGGTTCTTGTTCAGGCCGTGGCGGACGTTGTCGCCGTCCAGCACGTAGGCCGGGTGGCCGTTCTCCACCAGGGCCTTCTCCGCCGCCACGGCGATGCTGGACTTGCCGGATCCCGAGAGCCCGGTGAGCCAGACCGTGGCGCCGCGCTGGCCAAGCAGCCCCTCGCGGTCCTCTCGCGTGACGTGGCCGGCGTGCCACGTGATGTTGGTGCTGCGGACTTCGGTCACGGGAGCTCCTCGGCGCCGGTAGCCGGCCCGCCGGCGCGGGTCGGATGGCCCTCGGAGGGTGCCGCGCGTGGCGTGGACTGTCGAGAGCGGAGCGCGCCATGGAGCTTCTCCACCTCTTCCACCACGCGCGTCGCCGCACGCTCGATCTCCTCGGCGGTGTTGAAGCGGCCGAGGGCGAAGCGGATGCCCGAGCGCACCCGCTCGAGGGGCAGGCCGAGGGCACGCAGCACGTGGCTCGGCTCGGGGCTCGCGGAGCTGCAGGCCGATCCGGTGGAGAGCGCCACGTCGGGGAGCGACGCCAGGAGCGCGGCGGCATCCACGCCGGGAAAGGCGACGTGGAGCGCGGCCGGAAGGCAATGGACCGCGTCCCCGTTGCGGACGACGCGCTCGCCGAGCCCTTCGCGCAGGCGGAGCCAGAGCCGGTCCCGAAGCCCGGCCAGGCGCTCGGCCTCGGCGGCGCGCTCCGCCACGGCGAGCTCGAGCGCACGGCCGAGGCCCACCACCAGGGGCACCGGCAGCGTGCCGGAGCGCAGGCCGCGCTCGTGCCCCCCGCCGTGCAGGAGGGGCGCGATGCGGACGCGCGGCGGCCCGGAGCGCACGTAGAGCGCCCCCACTCCCTTCGGGCCGTAGACCTTGTGGCCGGAGACCGAGAGCAGATCGAGGCCGAGCGCCGTCACGTCGAGAGGGATCTTCCCGGCGGCCTGCGCGGCGTCGCTGTGGAGCAGGACCCCGCGCTCGCGGCACACCGCCGCGAGCTCCGGCAGCGGCTGCAGCACCCCGATCTCGTTGTTGGCCGCCATCACCGAGACCAGGACGGTCTGCGGCTCGATGGCGCGCCGCAGGTCGTCGGGATCGACGCGTCCGCCCGCGTCCACGGGCAGCACCGTCACCCGCCGGCCCTCGCGCTCCAGCGCCCGGCAGACGTCGAGCACGGCGCGGTGCTCCGTCGCCACCGTCACCAGATGATCACCCCGTGCCGCGAGCGCGCGGGCCACGCCCTGGAGCGCGAGGTTGTTGCTCTCGGTGGCGCCGCTCGTGAACACGATCTCGCGCGGCTCGCGGGCACCGAGCGCGCGGGCCACCTCGGCGCGCGCCTGCTCCACGGCCGCCTCGGCGCGCCAGCCGAACACGTGGGTGCGGCTGGCGGCGTTCCCGAAGTCGCGGCTGAACCAGGGGAGCATCGCCTCGAGCACCCGCGGGTCCACCGGCGTGGTGGCGAAGTGGTCGAGGTAGATGGGAGGAGCAGGGGCGCTCATCGCCTCGCCGGCGGCGCTGCCTGCCGAGGCGCAGCCGCTCCGGGGCCTAGGCGGCGAAGGACTCGCCGCAGCCGCAGGTGGACTTGGCGTTCGGGTTCGTGATCTTGAAGCCCGACTCGTTCAGCGTGTCCACGAAATCGAGCGTCGAGCCGGCGAGATAGATCGCGCTCTTCTCGTCCACGATGATGCGCACGCCGTCGTGCTCGGAGGCGCTGTCGTGCTCCGTGATCCGGGAGTCGAAGCCGAGCTGGTACTGGAGGCCGGAGCAGCCGCCGCCCACGACCTTCATGCGCAGGCCGTGGGTCGCGAGCTTCCCTTCCCGGTCGAGGAGCTGCTTGATGCGGGCCGCAGCGGCCGGGGTGACCTCCACCACGTGGCTGGCGGACATGTTCTCCTCCGTCTCTTTCCGGGCTCGGAACGGTTCCAAAGTGGGGTAGGAGGCCCCTCGCGTCAAGCCGCGCTGGCTCCCCCCGCTCGCTCGGCCGGCCCCGCCGGGCGCAGGTGCACGAAGACCTCGCGGTTCCCCTTCGGACCGGCAAGACGGCTCTCGGCGCGACCCGCCTCCCGCAGCCCGAGGGCCTCGGCACAGGCCACCACCGCCGCCACCGCCTCGGCCCGCAGCGCGTCGTCCCGCACCACGCCTCCCTTGCCGACGCGTCCGCGCCCCACCTCGAACTGCGGCTTCACCAGCGCCAGCACCTCGGCGCGCGGCGCCAGGGCGCGCAGGTGCGGCAGCACGTGGCGGAGCGAGATGAAGGAGACGTCCACCACCACCAGGTCGATCGGGCCGGGCAACGCCTCCGCCGCGAGATCCCGCACGTGGGTGCGCTCGAGCGCGTGCACCCTCGGGTCGCGACGCAGCCGCTCGTGGAGCTGTCCGCGACCGACGTCGACCGCCGTCACGTGGGCGGCGCCGGCACGCAGCAGGCAGTCGGTGAAGCCGCCGGTCGAGGCCCCGACGTCGATGCAGCGCAGGCCGCTCGGATCGACACCGAGATCCGCGAGGGCACCGGCGAGCTTCTCGCCGCCCCGGGAGACGAAGCTGCGCTCGTCGCCCCGCAGGCGCACTCGCGCGTCGTCGCTTACGCGGGTGCCGGGCTTCTCCACCGGCACCTCGTCCACCAGCACGCGGCCGGCCAGGATCAGGGCCTGAGCGCGGGTGCGCGAGGGGGCCAGGCCGTCGGCCACCAGCCGTTCGTCGAGGCGCTGGCCCTTCAGCGCGGCTTGCGCTCCACCAACTCGCGCACGGCGCGAGCGATGCCCTGCGTGTCGAGGCCGAGCGCCGAGAGCTGGCGCGCCGGGTTCCCGTGCTCGACCAGCCGGTCCGGCACGGCGAGACAGCGCGCCGGTACGGCCACGCCGCCCTCGGCCAGCGCCTCCAGCACGCTGCTGCCGAAGCCTCCCCGCGCCGCGTGCTCCTCCACCGTCACCACCGCACCGCAGCGACGCGCGAGCGCGAGGATGCGCGAGACGTCGAGGGGCTTGGCGAAGCGCGCGTTCAGACAGGCCACGGAGAGACCTTCGTTCGCCAGCTCCTGCGCCGCCTCCAGGGCGGGATGCACCAGGGTACCGAGCGCCACCACCAGCGCATCGTCGCCGTCGCGCAGGAGCTCCGCCTCGCCCAGCAGCAGGCTCTTGATCTCCGGGTCGAGCGGCACGCCGAAGCCGTTGCCGCGGGGGTAGCGCACCGCCGCGGGGCCCGGATGCTCGATCGCCGTCTTCAGCATGTGCTGCAGCTCGTTCTCGTCCTTCGGCGCCATCACCACCATGTTCGGGAGCGCCCGAAGGTACGAGAGGTCGTAGAGGCCCTGGTGGGTGGCCCCGTCGGCTCCCACCAGGCCCGCTCGATCCAGCGCGAAGGTCACGTCGAGATTCTGGACGCAGACGTCGTGCACCACCTGGTCGTACGCGCGCTGCAGAAACGTGGAGTAGATCGCCGTCACGGGCTTCATGCCCTCGACCGCCAGGCCTGCGGCGAACGTCACGGCGTGTTGCTCGGCGATCCCGACGTCGTAGCAGCGCCCGGGGAACTCGCGCTGGAACCGATCGAGCCCGGTGCCCCCCGGCATCGCGGCCGTGATCGCCACGATGCGCTCGTCCTCCCGGGCCAGCCGGATCAGGGAACTCGCGAACACACTGGTGTAGGAGGGCGGGCCGGGCTTGGAGGGCGCCATGCGGCCCGAGCCCGGATCGAACGCGGTGACACCATGATACGTCAGTGGATCCCGCTCGGCGGGCTCGTAGCCGTGTCCCTTGGCGGTGATGGCGTGCACCAGGATCGGGCCGTCGCCGTGGGTCAGCATCTGCTTCACGTTGCCGAAGGTCTCGATCAGCGCGTCGAGCTTGTGGCCCTGCACCGGCCCCACGTAGCGGAAGTTCAAGGCCTCGAACAGGAGCCCGGGCGAGAAGAAGACCTTCAGGCTCTCCTCCGCCTTGTGCGCCCAGTGCAGCATGTCGCCGGGCATGGTGCCCAGGAACTCCTTCGCCCAGCCCTTGAGCCGCCGCACCATGGGAGCCGAGAGCTTGCGCGAGAGGAAGGAGGAGAGCGCGCCGACGTTGGGCGAGATCGACATCTCATTGTCGTTCAGCACCACGACCAGGTTGTGCTGCTTGAGCATGCCCGCGTGGTTCATGGCCTCGAACGCCATGCCCGCCGTCATGCCGCCGTCGCCGATCAAGGCGATGGCGCAGGCGTGCTCGCCCTTGTGCTCCATCGCTCGCGCCATGCCGAGCGCCGCCGAGATCGAGGTGCCCGCGTGGCCGGCGCCGAAGTGATCGAAGGGCGACTCCGAGCGGCGCAGGAACTTTCCGATCCCGCCCTCCTGGCCGATCGCGTCGAAGGCCGCCCGGCGGCCGGTCAGGAGCTTGTGCGCGTAGCCCTGGTGGCCGACGTCGAGCACCAGCCGGTCGCGGGGAGTGTCGAACACGTAGTGGAGCGCGGTGATCAGCTCGACGGCCCCGAGGCTCGAGGCGAGGTGGCCTCCGGTGCGCGAGACGCGCTGCACGATCTCGCCCCGGAGCTCCTCCACGACTTCGTGCAGCGCCTGGCGGTCGAGCCGGCGCAGCTCCTCGGGGCTCGTGATCGTGTCGAGACGGCCGCTCATCGATCCCTCCGCACGGCGTAGCGCGCGAGGGTCCGCAGCGGCTCGGCCGCCGCGCCGAAGCCCTCGAGCTCGCCGAGCGCCGAGGCCAGGAGCTCCTCCGCCCGCTCGCGCGCGCCGGCCGTGCCCAGCACGCGAACCAGCGAGCAGGCGCCGTCGGTGTCCTCGTCGAGAACGTCGTCGGCGATCTGGAACGCCACGCCCACCGCCTCGCCGAAGCGCCGCAGCTTCGCCAGCGCCGGCGCGTCGGCGCCGCCGAGGCGCGCCCCCCCGACGATCGAGGCGGCGATCAGGGCCGCCGACTTGCGGGAGTGCACGGACTCGATCTCCTTGGCGGACGGCGCGGCCGCCTGGAGCCGCAGGTCGTCGGCCTGGCCTCCCACCAGGGCCAGCGATCCCGCCGCCCGCGCGACGTCGGTGATGGCGCCGAGGAGACGCTCCGCGGGTGCGGCGGCCGCCGCCAGCACCTCGAAGGCCGCGGCGAGCAGCGCGTCGCCGGCCAGCACCGCCACCGCCTCGCCGTAGAGCACGTGCACCGTCGGCCGCCCTCGGCGCTCCACGTCGTCGTCCATGCACGGCAGGTCGTCGTGCACCAGCGAGTAGGTGTGGACGAGCTCCACCGCCGCTGCGAGCGGAAGCGCCGCCTCCGGCGGGCCGCCCACCGCCTCGGCGGCGGCCTGGGCCAGGCCCGGGCGCAGGCGCTTGCCGCCGGGGAAGAGCAGGTGACGCATTGCTGCGTGGAGCTCGAGGGGCGGCGCCTCGGCCGGCGGCAATGCCTCCTCGAGCAGGCGATCGACGCGCGCGGCGTGGGCTTGCAGGATCGCCTCGGCGTTCACTCCGCGGTGTCTCCCGGCTCCTCGAAGGGGCGAGCCTGCTGGGCGCCCTCCCCCACCAGGATCTCGATGCGTCGCTCGGCCGCCTCGAGCCGCTCGCTGCAGCGCCGCGAGAGCGCGACGCCCTCCTCGAAGGTCGCGAGCGCCTCCTCGAGCGGGAGGTCGCCACGCTCGAGCCGCGCGACCAGCGCCTCCAGCCGGGACAGCGCCGTCTCGAAGGGAACCTCCTGGCTCGGCTCCCGCGCTCCGTCTCCCGATCCGCTCATGGCCGCCGAGCGTAGGTCCCACGGCTCGCGGCGTCAACGCGGCCGCGTGGGAGAAGGCGGCGGATTCCCAAGGCTTTTCGGCTCGGCCACATCCTCCGGCCCCCGCACCTCGGCCCGCAGCTCGCCCTCCGCCAGGCGGAGGCGCAGCCGCTCGCCCGGCGCGGCCTCGGCGGCGCGCCGCAGCACGCGTCCGTCCGCCTCCCGCCACACGATCGCGTAGCCCCGCCCGAGCACCGCCAGCGGCGAGAGCGAATCGAGGCGGCCCGCGGCGGCAGCAAGGCGCGCGTAGCCGCGCTCCTGCGCCGCGCGCATGCCGCGTTCGAGCCCATGCAAGGCGGCGGCCAGCCGCGCGCGCTGCGCCTCCAGCCGCGCGCGCGGCGCGAGCATGCGCAGCGCATCGCGGCCCTGGGCGAAGCGCGCGATCGCGCGCTGCAGGACCGCGCGCATGGCGCCGATCAGACGCCGCAGATCGCGCTCCAGGCGCACCCGCTCGGCCTCGCGATCCGGAAGCACCAGCGCCGCCGCCGCCGAAGGGGTGGGAGCCCGCGCATCCGCCGCGAGATCGGCGATCGTGAGATCGATCTCGTGCCCGACGCCACTCACCACGGGGACGCGCGCGCGCACGATCGCCCGCGCCACCTCCTCGCTGTTGAAGGCCCACAGGTCCTCGAGGGAGCCGCCTCCGCGCACCAGCAGGATCACCTCGACCTCGGGTCGCTCGGCCAGGCGGTCGAGTGCGCGCGCGATCTCGGCCTCCGCACCCTCGCCCTGCACCCGGGTGGGAGAGATCAGGAGCGGCGTCGCGGGCGAGCGGCGCCCGCTCACCTGGATCACGTCGCGCAGCGCCGCTGCGCTCGACGAGGTGACGATCCCCACCACGCGGGGGTGGGTGGGCAGCGGACGCTTGCGCGCGGGATCGAACAAGCCTTCGGCGTCGAGCCGCGCGCGAAGCTGCTCGAAGGCGAGCTGGAGCGCGCCGCGGCCGCGGGGCTCCAGATGGCGCACCAGGAGCTGCAGATCCCCGCGCGGCTCGTAGAGCGTGACCTCGCCGTACGCCACCAGCTGGAGCCCGTCCTGCGGCTCGAAGGGAAGCCGGCCCGCCGCGCCACGAAACAGCACGGCCCGGAGCTGCGCGCCCTCGTCCTTCAGGGTGAAGTAGAGGTGGCCCGAGCCCGCGCGGCGCAGGTTGCTGACCTCACCCACCACCCAGACGCGGCCGATCCGCTCCTCCACCAGACCGCGCAGGGAGGCGACGAGCTCGCTCACGCTCAGGACGACCCGGGCGCCGCCGAGCCCGGGAAGCTGGCTCACGACGCAGCCGGGTCAGGGCTGGGCAGCCGGCGTCGCCGCGGAAGCCGTCCCGGCCGCCGCCGGGGCCCCGCTCGCGGGATGCAGCCGCTCGAAGTAGGCCCAGCTCTTCAGCACCTCGAGCGCGCGGGCGAGCTGGACGTCGCCCGCTCCCGCCGCCCCGCCGGCCTCCGACGGGCCGGCCTCCGGCGCGCTCGGAACGGCGCGAGGCGGGGCCGCCTTGCGCGGGCTCGGAGCCGCGTCCTGCTGGGTGAAGTGGTTCTCCAGGTCCTTCTCGCGCAGGCGTCGCTGATTGATGTCGCTCGCCGCCACCTCGTCGGCCGCGCGAACCAGGATGTCGGGCGCGATCCCGACCTCCTGGATCGAGCGACCCGATGGCGTGTAGTAGAGCGCCGTGGTGAGACGCAGGCCGGAGCCGTCCTCCAGCGGGAACACGGTCTGAACCGAGCCCTTGCCGAAGGTGGGAGTCCCGAGCACCAGCGCGCGGTGCTGGTCCTGCAGCGCGCCGGCCACGATCTCCGACGCGCTCGCACTGCCGCCGTTCACCAGCACCACCAGGGGGTAGTCGGGCTCGGTGCCGTCGGCGGTGGCGCGGTACTCCTGCCGCTGGCTCTCCGCGCGGCCCTGGGTGTAGACGATCAGGCCCTCCGAGAGCCATTCGTCCGCCACCCGCACCGCCTGATCGAGCAGGCCGCCCGGGTCGTCGCGAAGGTCCAGCACCAGCCCGCGCAGCTCGCCGCCGCTCTCCTGGCGCAGCTTCGCGAGGCGCGCCCGCAGGTCGTCGTCCGTTCGCTCCTGGAACGAGCGCACCCGCACGTAGCCGTAGCCCGGCTCCAGCAGTCGACCATCCACGGAGGCCACCTTCACCGCCTCCCGCTCCAGGGTGTAGGCCTGCGGGCGATCGAATCCTTCGCGGAACACGTTGATCGTGATCTTCGAGCCGCGCGGCCCGCGCATCAGCTTCACCGCCTCGACCAGCGTCATGTTCTTGGTGGACTTGCAGTCCTCGGTCCAGCCGTCCGGCCGCTTGTCGGGGCAGATCGAGACGATCTGGTCGCGGGGCTTGAGCCCCACGCGCGCGGCGGGCGTGCCGTCGATCGGCGCCACCACCTCCACCATGCCGTCCTGCCGCTTGGTAATCTCGATGCCGAGGCCGAAGAACTCCCCCCTGGTGTCGACCTGCATCTCCTTGTGGGCTTCGGGATCGAGGTAGGAGGAGTGGGGATCGAGCTCCTGCAGCATGCCCCGCAGCGCGCCCTGCACCAGCTTGTGCTCGTCCACCGGCTCGACGTAGTTCTTTCGCACCAGGTCCAGCACGCTCGCGAAGAGGCTCAGGTCCTCGTAGCGGGTCGAGGTGGCGCTGCCGGCGGAGCCGGTCACGGCGAAGAGCAGCGCGGTCAGCGCGACTCCGGAGACGAAGCCCAGGGCGACGCGGAATCTCGAGGGGGCCATGACTGGAGGTCTCCCGTGGAGGCACGAGTCGGGCGTGCAAGGGTGCGTGCGACGAGCTCGCCGAGCGAATCATTCTAGCCGGCGTGCGGCGCGCAGCCACGGCAAGGGATCGAGCGGCTCGCTGCCCTTGCGGATCTCGAAGTAGAGCACCGGCCCGGAGAGCGAGCCCGTGTCGCCCACCGAGCCCAGCACGTCGCCCGCATGCACCGCGTCGCCGACCGCCACGCGGAGCTCGCCCAGGTGCCCGAGCACGGTGAAGTACCCGTCTCCCTGGTCCACGATGGCGAGCTTTCCGTAGCCCCGGAACCAACCGGCATAGCGCACGACGCCGTCCGCCACCGCGTGGACCGGGGTGCCGAGCGGCGCGCCGAAGTCCACTCCCTTGTGAAAGGTCTCCGTGCCGAACTCCACGTCCACCACGCGGCCGAAGCCGCGCAGCACCGGAGCCTCGACCGGCGGCTCGAGCCGCCCGCGCAGGCTGGCGAAGACGGCTCCCGGGGGCGGACGCGGACCCGGCTGCGCCGGAGCGCGGCCGAGCTGGTCCAGGGTGTCCTCCAATGCGCGAGCCGCGGCCTCGAGCTCGCCGAGAGCCGCCTGCTCGCGCTCGCGATCGCTGCGGACCGAGGCCAGCACGCGGGCGCGGGCGGTGCGCTCCCGCTCGAGCTCCTTCGAGCGCGATGCGAGGTCGGCCACGGCGCGCTCGTGGCTGGCGGCCGCCGCACGGCTCGCCGCGCGCGCCTGCTCGAGCTCCGCGGACTCCGCCCGGAAGCGCGACAGGAGCTCCGCGTCGCGGGTCAGCAGGAAGCGCAGCGTGGCCACGCGCGCCAGGAGCTCGCGCGCATCCCCCGCCGAGAAGAGCACGCGCACCGGTCCCACCTCGCCGGCCTCGTAGAGGGCGATCGCCCGCGCCGCCATGGCACGACGCGTGGCTTCCCGCCGCCGGCTGATCCCGCCTGCGTGGGCCTCCAGCGTCGCGAGCCGCTCGCGGGCCTGCCGCGCCTCCACGTCGGCCCGCGCCACCGCCTGCGCGAGGGCATCCGCCGTGCGATCGATCTCGTCCAGCGTGTCGAGGAGCCCGCGCTCGCGCCGCTCGTAGGCCTCGACCCGCTCGCGGCGGGAGTCGATGGCGCGCTGGAGCTCCTGCAGCCGGCGCTCGGCGTCGCTCGGAGCGCCCGCGGCGGGGCCGGAGGCCGCGAGTCCGGCGAGGAGGAGAGCGGTGGCCAGGCGGCGGCCATGGGCCGTCGTCATCGGGGGCGCCCTCCCACCAAGGAGAGGAGCGAGCCCAGGACTCCGAGCGCCGTGCCCGCCGCCACCAGCGCAAGCATTCCTGCCGGCGTCAGGAAGCGCGGCTCCACGAATCCGAGCACCAGCGCGAGATCGGGCCCGAGGACGGGAGGGAGCAGGCGAAAGAGCGCGTAGAGCAGGCCGAGCGCCACGACACCGGCCGCGGTTCCCTGGAGCGCCCCTTCCAGCACGAAGGGGATTCCGACCACCGCGCGGCTCGCGCCCACCAGGGCCAGGATCTCGAGCTCGTCGCGCCGCGCGTAGACCGCGAGCCGGATGGTGTTGGCGACGATCAGGAGCGCCGCCAGGCCGAGCACGGCGCCGAGCACGGCGCCCACGGCGCGCATCGCTTCCACCGCGCGTACGTAGCCGTCGACCCAGTCCTGGGAGCTCGCCACCTGGACCACGCCGGGAAGTGTCGCCACGGCCTCCGCGAGCCGGCGCAGGCCGTCGAGCGAGCGCGCCGGCCCGGAGGGGGTGAGCTCGAGCGAGGCGGGCAGCGGGTTCTCGTCCAGGCCCTCCAGCAGCCCGCTCCGCCCGCCCGCCCCCGCCTGGAAGCGGCGCAACGCCTCCTCCTTGCTCACCAGCGTCACGGCCTCGACACCCGGAAGCGTACGGGCGCGTTGCAGCAGGTCGGCGCGCTCGTCCGCCGACAGATCGTCCGAGAGGTAGGCGCTGACGCGCAGGTCCTTGGCCACCCGGTCCAGCAGCCCTTGCATGTTGGCGATCAGCAGCGCGAGCGCGCCCACCAGCACGAGCGTCGTGGCGATCGTCACCACCGCGACACCGCTCGGGAGCGGGCTTCCGGCCAGCCCCCGCAATGCGGTGCGCGCGAGGTAGGCCAGGCGTGCGGAGAGGTGCCTCACGCCTGCGGCCGCGCCGCCGGGAGGTCCTGCACCAGGTGCCCGCCCTCCAGGCGCAGCGTGCGCCGGCGGTAGCGCTCGAGCAGGCCCCGATCGTGGGTCGCCACCAGCACCGCGGTTCCGCGCGTCGCGGCGCTCGCCAGCAGGTCCATGATCTCGAAGGTGAGCTCGCGGTCCAGATTTCCGGTGGGCTCGTCCGCCAGCAGGACCTCGGGCTCGTTCACCAGCGCGCGCGCGATCGCCACGCGCTGCTGCTCGCCTCCCGAGAGCTCGAGCGGGTGCTGGTGCCGGCGATGCTGCAGCCCCACCTGCTTCAGCATCTCGAAGGCGCGTGCGCGAGCCTCGCGGAGCGGCGTCCCGACCACGTCGAGCGCGAGCCGCACGTTCTCCTCCACCGTGCGCCCGGGCAGCAGCTTGAAGTCCTGGAACACGACGCCGATGCGCCGTCGCAGAGCCGCCACCGCGGCGTCGCGCAGCTCGCCCACGTGGCGCCCGAGCACCAGGATCTGTCCCTCGCTCGGCCGCTCCGCCCCGAAGAGCAGCCGCAGCAGGCTCGTCTTCCCCGCACCGCTCGGTCCGGTCAGGAAGACCAGCTCGCCCTTCCCCACCTCGAGCGTCACGTCCCTCAGCGCGAACGCACCCGCCTGGTAGGACTTGGAGACGTGATAGAGGCGGATCGGGGCCTCGCCGGCGGGGCCCTCGGGCGTGTGGCGCCACGGTCTCACGGCGCCGAGCGCTTGCGCCGGCGCGCGCTCTCCACCAGGTACTCGAGAACCACCTCGTCGAGCGGCTTCTCGGAGACCACGCCTTCGCCGAACGCCCGCAGCGGGCGAAGCGGCGTTGCCGGGTCGGCCGAGGCCTGGGGCGATCCCTGGGGGCGGTCCGTGGGCGCGGTATCGGCGCCAGCGGCGGAAGCGCCCGCCCCGCCCGCCAGGCGCTGCGCGATCAGCGCGTCGAATTCCCCGGCGCGCAGTCGCCGCAGCATCGACTTGTGCAGCTCCTCCATCAGCGCGCGCACCTCCTGGTCGGGGTCCGCGGCCTGGAGGAGCTCGCCGTAGGCCCGCTTCTCCGAGGCCAGGATGGTGCCGCCGTGATAGAGGTGCGTGATCACGTGCGGGTGGGCGCGACCGCTGTCCTCGGTCTGCACGTGGAACAACACGCCCTTGTGTCGGATGTTGGTGTTGAAGCCCGTGAGCATCGCGGGGCCTGTCTCCCCGAACGGTCCCGCACGACCGCGGCGGATTCTGCGCGACCGAGCCGTCCTTGGCAACGGAGCGACGCCCGGAGCCCGGGGAGTCCGGGCGAGTCCGTCCCGTCCTGCCTATCGGCGAGCGGCCGCCGGGCCTGAACCGTCCGCGCCGGAAAGCCGGCGCCCCGGCGCGCGTCCTGCGCCGGGGCG
>JAWOLJ010000007.1:0-41347 GCA_033853555.1 Myxococcota bacterium | reverse complement strand
CCACAACGTGGGCAACGTGCTCAACACCGTGAGCGTCTGCGCCGAGCAGATCGCCGGCTCGGCGGGCGCGGCCACCGCCGGCTCGAGCTCCGCCGCCGGCGCCACGGGCTCGGACTCCAGCAGCGCGGACGGCGCTGCGAGCACCGCCGCCGCGGACGGCGCCAGCGGCGCGGGCTCGGCAGCGGGCGCCACGCGCTTGCGCCGCCGGATCACGGCGGCGCCGGCCTGGGTCTCCACGCGCTCCTCGACGACGTCGCCCTTCTTGGCCGCGACGGCGCCGCCGAGCTTCGCGCGCAGCAGGTCCGCCTCGGCGTCCTCCAGGGGCGCCATCGGATTCTTCAGCTCGATGCCGAGCGTGCGCGCCTTCTCGACCAGCTCGTTGCGGTCGATGCCGAGCTCCTCGGCGATCTTGTAGGCCCTGATCTTCGCCATCGTACGCCGGGCGCTAGCCCGTGACCTCCGACTTCGAGTCCGTGGCGGCCTCGCTGCTCGCGGCGGCGGCGGCCGCCGCCGCGCGCGCCTCCTCGGCGAGCCGCGCCTCCTCCGCCGCGCGTTCCGCCGCCGCGCGAGCGTCCTCTTCGGCCTTCACCCGCGCGAGCTCGGCCGCACGCGCCTTGATCGCCAGCGCCCCGGCCTCGTCGATGCCCGGCAGCTGCGACAGCAGCTCGGTCTGGCAATTCGCCAGGTCCTCGAGCGATGTGATGCCCTGCTGCAGCAGGAGCTCGGCCTCCGGCTCGCCCACGCCCTCCACCACCGACACCGCCTCCGCGAGCCAGCGCGCGACCTCGCGCATCTTCGACTCGCTCTTGATGTCGATACGCCAGCCGGTGAGCTGCACCGCCAGGCGGACGTTCTGGCCCTTGCGCCCGATCGCGAGCGAGAGCTGGTCGTCGGGCACGATCACGTCCATCGATTTCGCGCCGTCGTCGATGATCACGCGCGTCACCTGGGCCGGCGAGAGCGCGCTGCAGACGTAGCGCGCGGGATCCGGGCTCCACGGCACGATGTCGATCCGCTCGCCGCGCAGCTCGCCCACCACCGCCTGCACCCGGCTCCCCTTCATGCCGACGCAGGCTCCCACCGGGTCCACGTCGCTGTCGCGGGAGGCCACGGCGATCTTCGAGCGCCCGCCCGGCTCGCGCGCCGACGAGACGATCGAGACGATGCCCTCGTAGATCTCGGGCACCTCCTGCTCGAAGAGCTTGGTCAGCATCTCCATGCACGCGCGAGAGAGGATGATCTGCGGGCCCTTGGTGGCCTTGGTGACGTCGAGCACGTAGGCGCGGATGCGGTCGCCGGGCCGGTAGCTCTCGCGCGGCACCTGCTCCTTGGGCGGCAGCACGGCCTCGGCGCGGCCGAGGTCCACGATGATCGCGCCCTTCTCGAAGCGGCGCACGATGCCGTTCACGATCTCGCCCTTGCGATCCTTGTACTCCTCGTAGACGTTGTCGCGCTCGGCGTCGCGGACCCGCTGGATGATCACCTGCTTCGCGGTCTGCGCCAGGATGCGACCGAAGTCGGCGGTGTCGAGCTTCACGCCGATCTGGTCGCCGTCCTCGGCCTCCGGGTCGAGCTGGCGCGCGCGCTCGATGCCGATCTCGTTCTGCGCGTCCTGCACGGTCTCGACCACGGTGCGGAACTCGAAGAGCTCGATCTCGCCCAGCTCCTCGTTGAAGCGGGCCTCGATCTCCTTCTCCTGGCCGTACTTCCGCCGCGCGGCCTGCTTCATGGCCTCTTCGAGCGCACCGATGATGATGCGCTTGTCGATGCCCTTGTCCTTGGCGATCTGGTCGATTTCACGCTTGAGACCGAGCATGTTCCGTCCCGTCCCTCAGCCCCGGCCGCGGGCGAAGTCCGCCCGCGTGACCTGGTAGACCGTATTCGCCTTCGCCACCGCAGCGAACGGGATCGCCACCTCGAGCCCGTCCACTCGCACTCGCGCCACGTCGCCCTCGAAGGCCAGCAGCGTGCCGCGGAAGCGGCGCCGACCCTCGAGCGGCTGCCTCGTCTCGATCTGCACCTCCGCGCCGCAGGCTCCCGCGAAGTCCTTCTCCCGGGCGAGCCGCCGGTCGAGTCCCGGCGACGAGACCTCGAGCCGGTAGCGCACGGGGATCGCATCGACCGCGTCGAGGTTCGTTCCGATCTCCCGTGAGACCTCGGCGCAACGCTCCACCGAGACCCGCCCGTCACCTGCGGGCGTGTCCACCGTGACGCGGACGCCCCACGGGCCCCGCCCTCGACTGAGCTCCACGTCCACGAGCTCGAGCCCGTGGGACTCGACCACCGGCTCGATCAGGTTTCGCAGCTCCTCCGGGATGTCCCGATACACGCCAATCCTGGCCCCGAGGACGGGCCCCGGCCAGGGCCCGAGCCATGCGCTCAAACAAAAAAAGCGGACGACGCGTCCACTTTCCGATCCCGTCCGCCGCCTTCGAGGCGGCGCCGGTCGGACCGGGCACCCCCGATGGCGGGGCGGGCACAGCGAACAGACCCTACGCGCGTAGGGCCGACGTAAGCTATCCGAAAGGCCGCGCCCTGGCAACCGAAGTCCGCGTGGGATCGCGGGGTTCAGGACCTTCCCCGATCTCCGCCCGGCTCAGCCCGGGAGCTCCAGGGCACCCACCAGATCGCGCACGCGGGCGAAGCCGTGGCGGACGGCGTAGGCGGCGATGCCGTCGGCCACCTCGCCGGCGGCCATGGGGTTCAGGTAGCTTGCCGTGCCCACCTGGACGGCGCTGGCCCCGCACAGCAGGAACTTGATGGCATCCTCGGCGCTCCCGATCCCCCCGATGCCGCAGATCGGGATCGCCACCGCCCGGGCCGCCTGGAACACGCAGCGCAGCGCCACGGGACGGATCGCCGGGCCCGAGAGGCCGCCGAGCACGTTGCGCAGGCGCGGCCGGCGGGTCTCCACGTCCACGTCCAGAGCCTGGAGCGTGTTGATCAGGGAGATCCCGTCGGCGCCCTCCCCTTCGCAGACGCGCGCCATCTCGGCGATCGAGGTGACGTTGGGCGAGAGCTTCAAGAGAAGCGGGAGGCGCGAGGCACGCCGGGTGGCGCGCACCAGCTCGGCCAGGCTCTCGGGGCGCTGCCCGAATTCGATCCCGCCGGCCTTGACGTGCGGGCACGACGCGTTGATCTCCACTCCCGCCACCCGCCCGTCGGCCGCGAGGCGCTCACAGACCCGCGCATAGCGCTCGATCTCCGTCTCGAAGACGCTGGCCACCACCGGGACGCCCTCGGGGAGCGCGGGCAGCTTCTCCTTCAGGAAGGCCTCGACGCCCACGTTCTCGAGCCCGATCGCGTTCAGCATCCCGGCCGGGGTCTCGGCGATGCGCTGGGGGAGGTTCCCGCTGCGGGGCTCCAGGCTCACGCTCTTGGTGACGATCCCGCCGAGGCGCCGCAGGTCGAGGAAGGGCGCGAGCTCGAGCCCGTAGCCGAAGGTGCCCGAGGCGGTGAGCACGGGGTTGCCGAGCCGGATCCCGGCGAGATCCATCGTGGTGTCGACACCCGAGGCGGTCATGCCAGGCGCTCCCAGTCGATCTCGCCGGCCTCGAAGACCGGCCCGTCCCGACACACCAACACGAAGCCCCCGACGGCGCGGGGCGCCGCGCAGCCGAGGCAGACGCCGAAGCCGCACGCCATGGGGTTCTCGAGCGAGACGAAGCAGGCCGAGCCGCGGGCGGCGGCGAGCTCCGCCGCCCGCCGCATCATCGGCGTCGGCCCGCAGGCGAACACGCTCGCGCGGGGCGCGCCGGCCAGCGCCTCCTCGAGAAGCTCCGTCACCCGGCCGCGCGTGCCCCGGCTTCCGTCCTCGGTGGCGACGCGTAGCTCCACGCCGAGCGCCTCGAAATCGGCTTCCCCCATGAGATCGCTCGCCGTGCGCGCGCCCAGGAGCACGCGCGTCGGGCCGCGCTTCGCCGCGCGCGCCGCCAGGTCGTGGAGCGAGGCGATCCCGGTGCCGCCGCCCACCAGCAGCGCCGGCCGCCCCGCCGGCGGCTCCGGGAAGCCGCGGCCGAGGGGCCCCACCACGCCCACGCGCTCGCCGGGACGGGCCGCCGCCAGCAGCGCCGTGCCACGGCCGCTCGTCTTGAAGAGGATCTCGATCTCGCCCCCTCCGTCGCGCGGCGCGCTCCGATACACCGCCATGGGTCGGGGAAGGAGAGGGTCCTGGCGCTCGACGGCCGCTCTCGCCCCGGGCGAGAGCATGACGAACTGGCCCGGCTCGCTTCCGGGCCAGCCGGGCACGCGCAGCCGGAGCCGGCGGTTCGGTCCCGACTCGGCGCGGTTCTCCACCACCTCGGCGTCGCAGCGGATCGGGAGCCGCGGGTCGCTCATGCCGTGCCCCCGGCGCGCTCGGAGCGCGGCGGCTCCTGCAGCCGACGCAGCATCACGAGCGCGTCCTCGCCGTCGTCGTAGTGGCCACGACGCCGGCCGGCCGTCACGAAGCCCGCTCGCGCGTAGAAGGCCTGGGCGGCGGCGTTGCTCGCCCGCACCTCGAGGTGCGCGAGCGCCGCTCCCCGCGCGCGGGCCTGCGCGATCGCCTCGCCGAGCAGCCGCGTGGCCACGCCGGCGCGGCGGGCGCCGGGAGCCACCGCGAGCTGGAGCACGTGCACCTCGTCCACCCAGGTTCGCGCGACGAGGTAGCCCAGCAGCACGCCGGTAGCCGCACGCGCCACCAGGAAGAGCGAGCTCGGCGGGCCGAGCTCGTCGGCGAAGGCTCCGGCCGACCAGGCCTCGGGCAGCGAGGCCCGCGCGATCCGCACCACGTCCGCCAGATCGCTGGCGACCGCCGGAACGATGCGCGGCGCGCCCGCAGCGGGCGCGCCGCCCTCAGTCACGCTGCATCTCGATCTTCAAGCTGCGGATCTTCCGCGAGAGGCTCTCGCGGGCGATTCCGATCGCCTCGGCCGTGCGCGAGATGTTCCAGCCATGCTCCCGCAGCTTCGAGACCAGGTAGTCGCGCTCGAAGCTGCGCCGTGCCTCGTCGAGGCTCCCGGCCAGAGCCTCGCGCGGTGTCGCGGTGCGCAGCGCATCGGGCAGGTCCTCGGCGGCGATGCGCGGGCCGGGCGTCATCAGCACCAGGCGCTCGATCAGGTTGCGCAGCTCCCGCACGTTCCCGGGCCAGCCATAGCTCTGGAGCAGCGCCAGCGCCCGCGCGGTGATCTCCTTCGGGCGCACGCCGGACTCCGCGCAGAATTCCTGCACGAAGGCGCGCGCCAGCACCGGGATGTCCTCGCGGCGCTCGCGGAGCGGCGCCACGTGGAACGGGATCACGGCCAGGCGGTAGTAGAGGTCCTCGCGGAAGCGCCCGGCGGCGATCTCCTTCTCCAGCGATTTGTTGGTCGCCGCGATCACGCGCACGTCCACCTCGATGGTTTCGGTGCCGCCCACGCGCTCGAACTTGTGCTCCTGCAGGATGCGCAGGATCTTCGCCTGCGTCTTCAGGCTCATGTCCGCGATCTCGTCCAGGAAGATGGTTCCTTCGTGGGCGAGCTCGAACTTCCCGCGCTTCTGGGCGATGGCGCCGGTGAAGGCGCCCTTCTCGTGGCCGAAGAGCTCGGACTCGATCAGCTCCTCGGGGATCGCGGCGCAGTTCACCTCCACGAAGGGCTTCTCCGCCCGCTTGCTCTGCAGGTGGATCTGGCGCGCGACCAGCTCCTTGCCCGTGCCGTTCTCGCCCGTGATCAGCACCCAGCCGTTGGTAGGCGCGGCCAGGCGGATCTGCTCCTTGAGCTTTCGCACCGGCTCCGAGGTGCCGAGGATCTCGTGGGCCCGGATCGCCTGGGCGCGCAGCCGCCGGTTCTCGCCCTCGAGCTGTGCGCGCTCGATCGCGCGCTGGAGGGTGAGCAGCACCTTGTCGATGGAGAGCGGCTTCTCGATGAAATCGAAGGCACCGAGGCGCGTGGCGCGCACCGCCGTCTCGACCGTGCCGTGGCCGCTCATCATCACCACCGGGAGGTCCGGCCAAACCGCCCGCAGCTCCTCCAGCACCTCCACGCCGTCGCGGCCCGGCATGGCGACGTCGAGCAGCACCACGCCCGGCGTTCCGTGCTCGCGCAGGTCGGCGAGCGCGGCGTCGCCGTCGCGCGCCGTGCGCGTGGCGAAGCCTTCGTCGCTCAGGATCGCGGCCAGCGAGCGCCGGATCCCCTCCTCGTCGTCGACGATCAGGACCGTGGTCATGTGGCCTTCACCGGCAGCTCCACGATGAACCGGGTGCCCCGTGGCTTGTTCTCGTTGACCCGAATGTAGCCGCGATGGTCGGCGACGATACGCGAGACGATGGCGAGGCCGAGGCCGGTGCCGTGCCGCTTGGTCGAGAAGTAGGGCTCGAAGATCCGCCGGCGGTCCTCGGGGCGGATCCCGAC
Organism: Myxococcota bacterium; assembly: GCA_033853555.1. Lineage (GTDB taxonomy): Bacteria > Myxococcota_A > UBA9160 > UBA9160 > UBA9160 > JAWOLJ01. The sequence goes on along the minus strand of JAWOLJ010000007.1, from coordinate 34,979 downwards.
TCCGTCGTCGGCGATCTCGAGCCGCACCGACCCGAGGGGCTCGTCGTAGACCGTGCGCAGCTCGACCGTCCCCGCGCTCGCACGCTCGCGGATCGCCGCCACCGCGTTGTCGATCAAGTTGGTGAGCACCCGCCGCATCTGCTCGCGATCGAGCTCCACGGTGGGGAGATCCGCAGCGAGGTCGGTGCGGAAGACCAGCCCCTCGGTGCCGGCGTAGCTCGCCACGGCGTCGGCCACCAGCCGGTTCAGGTCGTCGGGCTTGGGATTCGCGGCCGGGAGCCGCGCGAAGTTCGAGAACTCGCCCACCAGCACCTTCAGGGTTTCCACCTGGCCCGTGATGGCATCCACGCACTCGTCGAGGACCTTGCGGTCCTCGGGGGTGCCGGCCACCCGGTCGCGGAAGCGCCGGCGCAGGCGCTGCGCCGAGAGCTGGATCGGCGTCAGCGGGTTCTTGATCTCGTGGGCGATGCGCCGCGCCACCTCGCGCCAGGCCGCCATGCGCTGCGCCTTCACGAGCTGCGAGTAGTCGTCCACCACCGCCACCAGACCGATGCGCTTGCCGTCCTCGTCGTGGAGCAGCGTGAGGGTGACCAGCAGCGTCAGCACCTCGTCGCCCACCTGGAGCTGCACCTGTCGCCGCACGCTCTCGCGCAGGCCCGAGCGGAGCTGCTCCGCCAGCTCCCGCAGCATCTGGCGATGCTCGGGCTCGGCCAGCACCTCCTCGATGCGGCGGCCCACCAGCCCGCTCCCGGGCGGGATCCCGAGCAGCCGCTGCGCCGAGGGGTTCATGGTGGCGATGCGACCCTCGGCGTCCAGCGAGAGCACGCCCGCCCCCACGTTGCGCAGCACGATCTCCATGTAGCGCCGCCGCCGCTCCAGCTCGGCGTTGCTGCGTTCGATGCTGGTGCGGGCCTCGCGCAGGTCGGCGGTCATGCGGTTGAACGACGCCACCAGGAAGCCGACCTCGTCGTCGGAGTCGGTCTCCACCACGAGGTCCAGGTTGCCGCGCGCGACCTCGGCCGTGCCCTCGGCCAGCGCGCGGATCGGCCCCGCGATGCTCTTCGCCAGGCGGAAGCCCCACCAGATGGCGAACATCACCACCACCAGGAAGAAGAGCACGAGCTGCGCCAGATACAGGAACTGGATGTGCCCGGCGTTCGGCTGCAGGCGCCGGTACTCCGCCAGCGTGGTGCGGATGTCTCCCACCCGCCGCGCGAGGGGCGAGGGAACGAAGTAGTTCACCACCACCGCGCCGACCGCGTCCTCGGTGCGGAGGCTGGACTCGATGGGCACCGCCCCCCGGATCACGTCCCCGGTCCCGGCTTCGTCCACCTTGGAGGCCGCGATCCCGGCGAGGGCCGAGCGCACGAGGTCGCTGTCCGCGCGCGTGAAGGTGGAGGCCGGGATCTCGGGATTGATCGCCGTCACCAGCTCCTCGCCCGTCGCGCTGAAGACCTCGACCACGCCGAGGTTGTACTCGCGCTGCTTGGCCTGAACGAAGGCCGAGAGCTTGTCGCGGGGCTCCTCGCGCAGCAGACGCTCGGTCCGGACCTGGAGGGCGATCTGCCTGGCGTAGGCCAGCGCGTTCTTGGCAGAGGCGTCGTAGTAGGCGTCGGCCACCTCGCGGCTCTGGTCGAGCGCGCGGTCCACCTGCAGGCTGAACCAGGTATCGATCGACGACGAGATGAAGAAGGCCGAGACCAGGAACAGCGCGGCGGCCGGAAGGATCGCGATCAAGAGGAACGCCGTCACGAACTTCGCATTCAGGTGTGAGCCCAGGATCCCGCGCCGCCGCTCGTAGACCAGCTTCACGAAGTTGCGCGCGATCAGGAAGAAGAGCAGCACGATCAGGATCACGTTGACCGCGTTCAGGAACAAGAAGAGCGCGCTCGACCCGATCGGGAGCGCGTGGGCGCGGCCGACGAAGCGCTGCTCCACCAGCACCACCGCGAGGATCGCTACCAGCACTACGACGCCCATCCAGAGCTCGCGCCGACGACGGCGCGCCTCCGCCGGCGGGAGCGGTGCAGGCGTTCGCGCGCCAGCAGCCGAGCCGGCGCCTTCCGGGCCGTGGGCCATGTCCGGCGTCGCTTGCGGCTGCGGATCGGGAGTGGGCATCGCTCCTTGGCGGACCTCCCGTGAGGCGTGGGGTGCCGCTCGGAGGACGCGGTGGCGGGGCGGCGGCCCGGCTCGCCGAACGGCGGAAAAAGCCTAGGCAGACGGGATCTTCGCCGCAACGGAAGGCGTCAAGGGCAAGGCCCGGCCGGTCGATGCGGGACGGGCGGGGGTGTCCGCGGGATCCGGCGCGGGGGGACGTGTGAACGCGAGGCTCGAGGCTCTTGGCGCGCGATTCGAGGCGGACCCGGGCGACACCCAGGCCTTCACCGAGCTCGAGGAGCACTTCTTCCGCGAGGGCGATTTCCCCGCCCTGGTGCGGCTCTATGACCGCCGGCTGGGCTCCGCCGCCCTGGAGACCGACCTGCGGGAGCAGGCGCAGATCCTGGTGCGCCTGGGCCAGGTGCTGGAGGAGCGCCTCCTCGATCCCGACCGGGCGAAGCGCTGCTACGAGGAGGCCCTGCAGCGCCAGCCGCGGCTGCGCCCCGCCCTGCGCGCGCTGCGGCGGATGCTCGCCGCCCGCGGCGAGTGGTCGCGTGCCTTCGAGCTGGCGGCACGCGAGGCCGAGCTCCCGATGCGGCCCTTCGAGAAGGCGGCGCTCCACGCCGAGCTCGGCCACGCCCACCTGACGGCCCGGGAGGACGCGGCGGCGGCGCTGCGCGAGTTCGAGCACGCGCTGGCCGCCGACTCCACGAATCGTGCGGCCCTCGAAGGTCAGGCGCGTGCACTGGAGGCGCTCGGCCGGCCCGCCGAGGCGGTCCACGTCTGGGAGCGACTGGTGGCGGACCTCCGCGGCGGCCCGGATCGCGCGCCGGCCCTGGTCGCCTGGGCGCGCCTGCTGGCGGGTCCTCTGGGTCAGCCCGAGCGGGCGATCGAGCTGCACCGGCGGGCGCTCACCGACGATCCCCGCAACGCCGACGCCCTGGACGCGCTGGTGGCCGCCGCAGCCGCCAAGGGGCAGTGGACCCTGCTCGGCGAGCTCGAGGAGCGCCGCTTCGAGCAGGCGAGCGGCGCCGGCCGCCGCGTGACGATCGCCCTCGAGGCCGCCCGCCTGGCGCTCGAGCGTCTCGAGGACCCCGCGCGGGCTCGCATGTGGCTCGCCCGCGGTCTGGAGCTCGCCGCCGACGATCCGAAGCTCCACCACGCCATGGCGGAGGTGGAGCGACGGATCGGGGACCGCAATGCGCTGGTGCGCCGGCTGGACCGGCTGGTGGAGCTCGCCGGGGACGCGGCGCCGCTGGACGTGCTCCTCGAGTCGGCCACGCTCCACGACGAGCTCGGGAGCCCGGAACGCGCGATCGAGCGTCTACGCCGGGCGCTCTCCCGGGCCCAGGATCAGGACCCGATCCTGGAGCAGCTGATCGACCTCCTGCTGCGCGTGGGAAAGCCGGAAGAGGTCCCCGATCTCCTGGAGCGGCGGGCCGCCCTGGCCGCCTCGCCCGGCGTGAGCGCCGCCTTCCTGGTGGACCTGGGCTCGATCTACGAGACGCGCCTCGGCGACTTCGACGCGGCACGCGAGAGCTACGAGCGCGCCTTCGAGGCCGCGCCCGCCACGTCCGGCGTGGTGGCCGCCCTCGAGCGCCTCTACCACAAGCTCGAGGCGTGGGAGCCGCTGCGTCGTCTGCTCGAGACCGCCCTCCGGAGCGCGCGCGGGCGCGACCGGGTGGCCGTGCTCTGCTCGCTGGGCGAGCTGCGGGCCGAGCGCCTGGAATCGCCCGATGGCGCGCGCCTCGCCTTCGAGGAGGCGCTGGCGGCCGATCGGCTCTGCGAGCGCGCGCTGCGCGGCCTGGAGCGTCTCGCCGCCGCGAGCGGCGACCCCGACGCCCTGCTCCGCACCTACGAGCGCGAGGCGGAGGTCACGAGCGACCCCGAGCGGCTGGCGTTCCTGGTGAACGAGCTCGCGCGGGGATTCGAGGAGCGGGAGCGCACGGAGGAGGCGCTGCTCTGGGCCGAGCGCCTGCTGGCGGCGGCCCCGCGCGATCGCCGCGCCCTCGAGCTCTGTGCGCGCCTGCACGCAAAGCTCGGCAACACGGCCGAGCTGGCCGAGGTCCTGGAACGCCTGGACGCGGTGCTGCCGCCGGCCGAGCGGGCGGGCCTGCGTCGCGAGCGCGCGCGCCACTGCGCTGCGGCGGGCGACGAAGCCGGGGCGCTGTCGGGCTATCTGGCCGCGCTGGAGGCGCAGCCCGACGACCGCGAGGCCCTCGAGGCGGCTGCACCGCTCCTGGAACGCGCAGGACGCCTGGGCGAGCTCGCGCGGGTGCTGCGCCGGCTGGCCGAGCTGGCTCCCCGCGGCCAGCGGGGTCCGCGCCTGGACGCGCTGGCGCGGCTCCTGTCCGGGCCGCTCGCCGACGCCGACGCGGCGATCGTGGTGCTGTGGCAGCTGGTGGGCGAGCCCGACGCGCCCCGCGACGCGAACGCGCGGCTCGAGGCCCTGCTCGAGCTCTGCGGGCGCTACGAGGAGCTCGCGCAACGGCTGCTCGAGCGCCGACACTCCACTGAGTCGGACGCGGCCGGGGCGACGACGCTCGACCTGCGGCGCGCCGAGATCCTGGTGCGACGGCTCGGCCAGCTCGAGGAGGCAGCCGAGATCTATCGCGCGATCCTGGATGGGTCGCCCGATTGCGGCGAGGCGGTCGAGGGGCTCGAAGGCGTGCTGCGCGAGCGCGGCGACGCCGAGGGCCTGGCGGCGCTGCTGGAGGCCCGTGCGCTTCAGGCGGAGCGGGCAGGCGATCCGGCGGCGCGTCTGCGGCTGCTCTTCGAGCGCGCGGTGCTGCTCGACGAGCGGCTCGATCGGGATGCCGAGGCGCGCGAGGCGTACGCCGCGCTGCTGGCCGGGGGCGGTGACCCCGCGGTCCTGGGGGAGGCCCGGCGGCGCCTCGAACGGCGGCTCGAGCGCGCGGGCGACTGGCGTGGGCTGCGGAGCGGGCTCGAGGGCATGCTCGAGCACGCCGAGCCCGACGAGGCCTTCGGGCTGCACGAGCGGGTGGCCCGGCTCTGCCGCGACAAGCTGCGCGACCGCGACGGCGCGGCGGCCCACCTCGAGGCAGCGCTCCGGCTGCGCCCCGAACGCGCGGACCTCTGGCAGGCCCTGGCTCTTCTCTACACCGAAATGGATCGACTGCCGGACGTGCTGCGCGCCCTCGATGGCGAGCTGGCGAGCGGGCCCGACCCCGATCGCGAGCGGGTGCTGCGCGCACGCGCGGCCAGCCTTTGCGCGGGAGCCCTGGCCGATCCCGAGCGCGCCCGGAGCGAATACGCCCGTGTGCTCGAGCTCGATCCGACGGACGTCACCGCCGCCGAGTACTGCAGCCGTGCGCTGGAGGAGGCCGGCCAGCTCGCCGATCTCGCGACGCTCCTGGAGCGGCGCCTCGAGGCGCTGCCGGGCGAGCGCCACGGCGACGCCCGGCTCGGCCTCCGGCTTCGCCTGGGTGCGCTGCGCGCCGGGCCGCTCGAGGACGTGGCGGGCGCGCTGTCCGTGCTCGAGCCCGCGCTCGGCGAGCCCGGTGGCGAGCACGTGGCCGCCACGCCGCTCCTCGAGCTGTATCGCCGCGCGGGGCGACTGGAGGCGCAGATCGCGCTCTGCCGGCGGATGGTCCAGGCCAGCCCCGACGCGGGCGAGCGCGCCGAATGGTGCAGCGCTCTCGGCCAGGCGCTCGCCGAGAAGGGCGACGACGCGGGCGCAGTCGACGCCTATCGCCGCGTGCTGGCGGATCGTCCGGGCGACCAGGAGGCGGAGGAGGCGCTCTGCGCGCTGCATCGCCGGCGCGGCGAGGCAGAGCCCCTGGCGCGGCTCCTCGAGGCCGGGCTCCCGCAGCGAAGCGGGCCGGAGGAGCTCGCACCGCGCCTCGAGCTGGCGGCTCTCCTGGCGGGACCGCTGGCGCGGCCGGCCGACGCGTTCGTGAACCTGCGGCGCGCCCTCGAGATCGCGCCGGGCCATGCGGAGGCCCTGAAGAGCGCCCTCGCGCTCGCGGCTGCGCTCGGCCGCCCCGGCGACGCGCTCCAGCTCGTCACAGCGGCGTTGCCCCATACGCGCGACGAGGCCGCACGGGCGCGCCTCGAGCTGCACCGCGCCGAGCTCCTGGCGGGGCCCCTCGGCGCACCCGACCGGGCCGTCGAGCCCTACCGCGAGGCATTGCGCATCGACCCGGCCCTCGCCGAGGCGCGGAGCGGCCTGCGCCGCTCGCTCGAGGCGCTCGGCGCCTGGCCCGAGGCCCTGGAGCTCGGCCTGCGCGAGGCGCGCGCGGGGAGCCCCGAGGCGCGTGCGTCGCGGCTTGCGTCGGTGGCCGATCTCGCCTTCACCCGGCTGCCGGCGGAGGCCGCTCTGCCCTGGCTCGAGCGCTGCCTCGCGGGCATGCCGGAGGACATGCCGCTCCTGGACCGCATCGCCGAGCTCCACCGGCGCGCCGACCGGCCCGAGTCGCTGCTGCGGGTACTGGGCGAGCGGCTGGCTCGCACGACCCGGCCGGGCGAGCGCCGGGCCGTCCACCTGGAGCGCGCGCGGCTCTTCGAGGTCCGGCTCGGCGCCGAGGCCCAGGCCCTCGACGAGCTCGAGGCCGCGCTGCGCCTCTCGCCCGACGATCCCGAGATCCTCGCGGCTCTCGACCGGGTGTGCGCGGCCCTCGGTCGCGACGTCCGACGCGCCGAAGTGTTGGAGGCGCGAATCCGGCTGGCGCCGGTCGCCGGCCGCGCGCCGCTGCGGCGCGCGCTGGCCACGCTGCTGCTGGAGCGGCTCGACCGCCCCGCCCGCGCCGTGGAGCTCCTCGAGGACGCGCTGGCCGAGGACGAGGCCGCCGGCGCTCCGCGCGCCGAGGCGCTGCAGGTCCTCGGGCATGCGCTGCGCGCGGCGGGGCGACTCGAGCGCTGGGCGGAGCTCGGGGAGCAGGAGCTGGCGCGCCTCGACCCGACGGCGCCCGTCTTCGCCGAGCGCCGACACGCTCTGGCGTGGGAGCTGGCCCGCGCCTACGAGGGACCGCTCGGCCGGCCGGGCGATGCGCTGGTCCACCTGCGCGCGCTCGCCGACGAGCCGCCGGCCGGCGGGGACGAGGCGACGCGCGAGCGGCATGCGGCGGAGCGGGCGGCGGCGGAGGAACGCCTGCTCGACTGGCTGCGCAGGGAACGCTCCGACGTCGAGCTCTCTCGCCGCCTGGCCGCGCGACTGGGGCGCGCCGGCGGGGACGCCGCCGCCTGGATCGAGCTCGGGCGGCTGCGCGAGGAGCGCCTCCACACCCTCGGCGCCGCCGCGGTCGCCTACCGCGAAGCCCTGGCGCAGGATCCGGCCAGCCGCGAGGCGCTGCGGGGGCTGCGGCGGGTGGCCGAGCGGCTCGGCGACTTCGCCGAGCTCGCGCGCACGCTCGAGCTCGAGCTCGGGCTCGCGCTCCCGCCCCGCGAGCGCGCCCCCTTGCTGCGCCGCCTCGGCGAGATCGCGTGGCGACGCCTCGGCTCGACCACCCGCGCCAGCCGGGCGTTCGCCGCCGCGCTCGAAGCCGATCCCGGCGACCGGGCCTCCCTGCACGCGCTCGAGGAGCTGCTCGAGACGATGGAGGACTGGCAGGGCGCTCTCGCGCTCTACGAGAGCGAGATCGACATGCTCGGCGCCCGGGAGGACGAGCGACGCCGGGTGGTGTGGCTGCGCGTGGCCGAGCTCGCCGCAGGCCGGAGCCGCGATCCGGCGCGGGCGATTCGCGCGCTGGAGCAGGCCGACGCCCTGGCCCCGCTCGATCCCGACCGGCGCCGCGGTCTGGCGGAGCTCCACCGCGAGCTCGGACAGCGCGAGCGTTACGTGGAGGTGCTGGCGGCGGTGTGCGACGACCCGGCGGCGCGGGCGAGCGCCGGGGAGTGGCTCGCGCTGGCCCTCGCGCTGGAAGCGCTGGGGCGCAGCGACGAAGCGCTGGCCCGCGTCGAGCGCGCGCTCGCCGTGGATGCGGGGCGACCGGACGTCTGGGAGACCGCGGCGCGCCTGCGCCAGGCCCACGGCGACCGGCGAGGCGCGGCCGGCGCCCTGGAGCAGGCGGCCGAGCTCTTGCCCGACGTCGAGGCGGGAGCTCACCTCCTGGAAGCTGCGGAGCTCCTCGAGGGAGAGGACGCGGCGCGCGCCGCGGAGCTCCTCGCCGTGGCCACGCGGCGCGACCCCCGCTCGGCGCCTGCCCATGCGACGCTGGCGCGTGTCGCGGCAGGGCTCGGCCGACACGCCGACGCGCAGGAGGCCGCCACCCGGGCGCTGGAGCTGGCGGGCTCCGCGCTTCCCGAGGAGCTCCGACGGGCCACTGCGCACCTGGGCGGGCGGAGCGCCCGGGCGCTCGGCCGGCTGGAAGCGGCCGATCGCTTCTTCGCCACCGCGCTGGCCCTGGATCCCGAGGATCCGGAGGCCCTGGCTGCGCGGGCGGAGCTCCGCTTCGCCCTCGGCGATCTCGTGGCTGCCGCGCGGGCCGCCGAGGCGCGCCTGGCGCTCCAGGGCCCGAATCCCGGGCGCGCGCGCCAGCTCGCCATCGTGGGTGCGGCCCGCGAGGCCGCGGACGAGCGAGGAGCGGCGCGACGGGCCTTCGAGGAGGCGCTCGAAGTCGACGCCGCGCTCGACGAGGCGCGCATTGGCCTGGTGCGCGTGCTGCGCGCCGACGGCCGGCCCGAGGACGCGATCCGGCTCCTCGACGCCTGGGCGGAGACGACCGACGACCCCGGCCGGCGCGCGGCCTGCCGCCTCGAGGCGGCGGAGCTCGCAGCGGGACCGGCCGGCCAGCCGGCGGGCGCCGAGGAGCGGCTGCGGCGGCTGCTGGCCGAGGATCCCCGACACCTGGAAGCGTCACGACGGCTGGCCGAGCAGCTCTGGGCGGAGGGACGTCGCGACGAGACCCTCGAGGTCGCCTCGCGCGCGCTCGACGGCGCGGAGGCGCTCCGCGGTCCGGACCTGGGCGTGCTCTGCCTGCTGCGCGCCCGCGCGCTGGAAGCCCGCGGCGAGGCGCACCGCGCTGCCGAGGCGTACGGCGCCGCCGCAGCGGCCGACGCCGGATGCGCGGACGCCGCGCTGGCCCAGGCCCGGCTGCTGCGGAGCCTCGGCGAGTGGCGGGCCGCCGCGGACGCGCTCCGCCGCTTCCTGGCGGTCGAGGCCGTCGATCCGGCGCGACGCGCACAGGTCCATCTCCAGCTCGGACGCCTGCTGGCCGGCCCCCTCGAGGACATCGAGGCGGCGATCGACGTGCTGCGGGCCGGGGTGGTCCTCTCCCCCGAGAGCCGCGAGGCCCGCGAGGCGCTGGCCGATCTGCTGGAGCAGCGCTCGGAGCTCTGGAGCGAGGCGGTCGCGCGGCACCGCGAGCTTCTGGCCACCGACCCCACTCGGCTGGCGTCCCTGCGGGCGCTCATGCGAATCGCGCGGGCCCGGGGCGCCAGCGGCGTCGCGAGCGATGGCCTGGCCCTGCTGCGTGCGCTCGGCGCCGCCACGCCGGAGGAGCGGGCGGCGGCTCCGGAGAGGCTCGGGCTCCGGCTCGGCGCCGCGGACTCCTTCGAGAACGTGGTCTGGGAGGCCGCGCGTCGGCTGGCGAAGGAGGGCAGCGACGAGCTGGCGAGCGCTCTCGGCGCGTCCTCCCACCCGCCGCAGCCGGGGCCGGGGGACGCCGTCGGCGCGTATCGTCTGGCGGTGGTGGCCGCCGAGGGCGAGCTCGCCGCCCCGGCGCTGGTGCCGCTGCGCGCGGCTGAGGCGGGCGCTGCGCTCTCGCTGCTCGCCTCCCTCACGCTGGGGCCCGAGACCGTGGCGGGGAATGGGCGCCTGGTGAACGCGCTCACCTCGGCCCTCGGCCGCTGGAGCCGGCGCCGGCTGCGCCGGGCCCTCGGCGAGACGCGTGCGGCCGAGATCGCCGAGATCGACTTCGAGGCCTGGCGCCGCGAGCTCCGCAGCCTGGCGCATGCCGCCGCTCTCGACGCCGTCGGGGGCGACCTGCGGGCAGCCCTGGTGGCGCTCGTGGGCGAGGACTCGGAGGCGGAGTGCGAGGCCCTGGACACGGACGCGGACCTGACGGCCTGGGTCGCTGCCCGGCCCGCCGCACGGGAGCTCCTGCGGCGCGTCGTCGTCGCGTGGAGCGCGGGCCTCTGATGGCGACGCGCGGGTCCCACGGAGCCCGCCGCTACCGGCGCCGCACCGTGCGGGTCCTGGTCGATTGCGTCGCGCCCGACGCCATTCTGTGTGAGTACGCCACGACCCTCGGCGCCGGGGGCCTCTTCCTCGAGACCGAGCACCCCTTCGCGACCGGAGCCCGGCTCAAGCTGCGGTTCCGCCTGCCGGGAGGCGGCCGCATCTACGAGCTCGAAGGGCGGGTGGTCTGGCGGCAGCAGGCCGGAGGCCCGGGCGCGGCACGCGCGCCGGGGATCGGCATCGAGTTCGCGGATCCCGCCGCGACGGCCGAGCTCGCGCGCGAGCTCGACACGCTCCCCTAGGCCTCGGAGCTCCCGATCGGCTGCGCCCTACGCCGGCAGGCGCGCCGGCGTCGCGAGACCCAGCGCCTCCAGCGGATGGAGCGCGCGGCGCGGCTCCACGATCTCGAAGGCCGCCGGGTTGGCGAGGAGCTCTTGCAGCAGCTGCTGGTGCAGGGCGTGACCACCGCGCTCCACCTTGACGTGGGCCTGGAGCGGCATCCCCACCAGCGAGAGGTCCCCCAGCAGGTCGAGGAGCTTGTGCCGCACGAACTCGTCCGGGAAGCGCAAGCCCTCGGGATTCAGCACGCGGCGCTCGTCCATCACCACCGTGTTGTCGAGGGAGCCGCCGCGCGCGAGGCCCGCGCGCCAGAGCGCCTGCACCTCGTGCAGGAAGCCGAAGGTACGCGCGCGGCAGATCTGGCGCTCGAACACGCCCTCGGCCAGCTCGAGACTCTGGATCGACTGGCGTCCGATGGCCGGGTGCTCGAAGTCCACGGCGTAGGAGAGCTTGAAGCTCCGCGAGGGCTCGATCCGGATCCGCTTCGCCCCGTCCCGCACCTCGAGGGGCGCGCGCACGCGGAGCACCCGGCGCGTCGCCTTCTGGGCGTAGATTCCGGCGGCCCGGATCAGGAACACGAACGAGGCCGCGCTGCCGTCCATGACGGGCACCTCGGGCCCGTCGAGCTCCACGCGGACGTTGTCGATCCCCAGGCCGTAGAGCGCGGCCAGCAGGTGCTCGACCGTGCCTACCGTCACGTCGCCCCGGCCGAGCGTGGTGGCATAGTGCGTCGAGACCACGCTCTCCGGATGGGCCGGGATCTCGACCGCGTGCGCGCCGTCGCAGCGCACGAAGACGATGCCGGAGTCCGTCCGGCCCGGATGGAGCGTGAGCTGCACGGGCCGGCCGCTGTGCAGGCCGATCCCCGTGCAGGAGATCTTTTCGGCGATCGTTCGCTGTCCCACGGACTCTCTCCCCCCCAGAGGCGCCTTGGGCTTTCATGAAGACGCGGCAGCCGTGTGTACAAGCAAGGCCCGTGCCGATGCGGAGCGTCATCGGCGGCTTTTTCGGGCCTCCGGATTCCGACGCGATTCCGGGCATGTATGGTGACGCCAATCACAAGCGCTTCCAGTCGCCGGCCGTGAGAAGCGTTCTCCGGGCGATTCCAGTGACGTTCCGGTTACGCTTGTGACGGACTCGTCACGCCGAGCCGCCGCGCCGCATCATCCGCCGGTGGCGGGCGCCCGCGGACTGAAGGCGGCCCGCACGTCGGCCAGGATCTCCCGGGCACTGGCGTAGCGTGCCTCCGGGTCCTTCTGCAGGCAGCGCGAAATGATCGCTGCGAGCGCCGGCGGGATCGACGGCTCGATCGAGCGCGGGTCGGGAGCGGGCGTGTGCACGTGGTGATACGGCACGTTGCCCTCCCGGAAGGGGAGAACGCCGGTTGCCAGCTCGAAGATCGTGACGCCGAGCGAGTAGAGGTCGGTGCGGTGGTCCACGTTGCGCCCAAGGGTCTGCTCGGGGCTCATGTAGTACGGCGTCCCCGAGACCAGGGTGGTGTGATTGCGCACCTCCTCCATCACCTTGGCGAGCCCGAAGTCCATGATCTTGGCCTTGCGATCACGGGTCCACATGGTGTTCGCGGTCTTGATGTCGCGATGCACGATCTTCTTGTCGTGGGCGTAGGCCAGGGCCTCGCACATCTGCACCAGCACGTGGAGCACGCCCTTGGCCGGGATCTTGCCCTTGCGTCGCACGATCTCCTTGAGCGTGGTGCCGTCCACGTACTCCATGGCGATGTAGTAGCGGCCGTCCTGCTCGCCGGCGTCGTAGACCGTGACGATCCCCGGATGGTTGAGCTGCGCCGCGCTCTTGGCCTCGCGCAGGAAGTTCTTGAGCGCCTGGGGGTTCTCCTTCAGGGTGTCCGGCAGGACCTTGTAGGCCACCACCCGATCGAGGACCGTGTCCTTCGCCTTGTAGACGATCCCCATCCCGCCGCGCCCGAGCTCGCTCAGGGTCTGGTAGCGGCCCGGCTGGCCGGGGGCCGGTGCGCCGCGGCCCGCGGCGGCCGTCTCGACGGCTTCGTCGCCCGCCTCCTCGAGCTTGCGCCGCGCGGCGGCGAGCCGGGCCTCGACGTCGGCGAAGTGATAGTCGAAGGACAGGATCTTCTCGTAGAGCTCCACCGCCTCGCGCAGCTCGCCGCTGTCCTCGTGAACGCAGGCGAGCGCGTGGTAGGCCGGGAGCGTCTCGCGACCGAGCTCCGCGCCCGCGATGGCCTGCTGGAACTTCTTGATCGAGAGGCGCAGCATGCCCTTCTTGCGAAAGATCTCGCCGAGCAGCAGGCAAGCCCGCGTGAAGCCCGGATGGGCGGGCTCGACCTGCTGGAGCACCTTCAGCGCCTCGTCCTCCAGGCCCTCGCGGTGATAGAGCTCGCCCGCCTCGAGCGGGTGGCCGTCCTGCAGCAGCGCCGCGGCCTGCTGGCGCGGCTCGCCCGCCGTGGCCCAACACTCTGCGGCGTCGCCGAAGCGGCCCGCGCGCTCGAAGAGACCGGCCGCGCGCCGCGCATCCCCGCCGCTCCGGAACATCTCCGCGGCGAGGGCGAGCTCGCCCTGCCGTTCGTAGCAGGCGCCAGCCTGCTCGTAGCGCTCGAGCTTCCGGTAGTGGTCACCGGCCGAGAGGAAGTCGCCGGCCTCCTCGAGGTGGCGCGCGGCCTCCTCGTCCTCGCCGCGGTCCCGGTGGTACTCGCCGAGGAGCCGCGCCGCCTCCCGGTCCTCTCCGATGCGGCGCAGGGCCTCGGCCGCGCGCAGCGGCTCGCGCGCGGAGACGAAAAGCTCCGCCGCCTTGGCCCAGCGCTCGCGCCGCAACGCGATCTCGGCGGCCGGGACCAGGCAGCCGCCCCGCTCGAGCACCTGCTCCGCGCGCTCCAGGTTTCCCGCCTGCTCCCAGAGCTTCCCCGCCTGCATCACCAGCGTACGGACCTCCTTCTGCTTGCGCGGATCCTGGCCGGTGCCGCTGCGGGCGGTCTCCTCCGCCACCACCTCGTCGAGGGCACGCGCCGCCTTCTCCCACTGCTGGGACTTCACGTAGGCGCGCGCGGCGTAGCGCTGGAAGCCCGACTGGGCGTGGCAGTCGCCGGCCTTTGCGAAGTCCCCGCACTTCTCGAAGAGCTCGGCCGCGACGGTGAGCCGCCCGGCCTTGAGATAGGCCTCGGCCGCACGGGCGTGCTCGTTCTGGGCCGCCAGGAGCGTCCCGGCCGCCTCGAAGCGACCGGCCTTCTGGTACAGCTCCGCGGCCTCGACGAAGCGGTTCTGGTCGTGGCGGATCTCGGCGGCGCGGACGAACTGCTCGCCACGGATGAAGAGGTCGGCGGCCTTGTCGAGCACGCCGGCCTCCGCATAGAGCTCGGCCGCCGCGGCGAACTGGCCGGCCTTCACCAGCGCCCCGGCGTCCCTCTCCTGCTGCTTCGTCGCCTTGGCGTTCACCGGCGCGAGCAACGGCTTGACACCGCCCGGCTTCGCCGGCGCCGGCTCCTCCAGCGCGCGCGCGCCGCCCCGACCGAGCCGCAGGGCCAGCACCAGGAGCACCAGGCCCGCCAGCAGGCCACCCGCGGCGAGCAGCGGCTGCGCCAGGAGCCCGCGGAGCTGGTCCACGCCGGCAGGCCCCGCGGCCTTCCCGATCTGGATCTCGAGCTGGCTGCGCAGGTCGGCGATCGCGGGCACGCCCGGGAGCTGGCCCAGCACGAGGAGGAATCCGCCGAGCGCCACGACGAGCGCTCCGAGCAGTCCCAGGACGGTTCGCAACAGCCCGCGCAGCACCGGTCCGCTCCGTCGACGAGGGCCGCCGGATCGAGTGGGGAGCCCCTCGCAGGCCCTGCACCCCCTCCCGGCGGCTGCGGCGCCGGAGGCGCCGCGGACGCACCGCGGAGCCCCGCCCCCGCGGTCCCCCTCCGTATCGGACGCCTCCGAGGGCGGTTTGAGGCCGGCGGACGGCGCGGGCCAGTCTGGCAGCGGCGGCTCCGGATCGCCGCGGCCCTGGGGATGGCTCTGGCCCTCGGGGCTCCCCCCTCCGCCCGGGCCGAAGAGGCCCCCGGCGCCTTCGCCCTGGAGACCCTCCGGGTCCCCGGCCGGCCGGTGCAGGTCCTGCTCGCGCCGGCCCCGAGCCGGGGACCGGCCGATCTCGTGGTCTCGGCGGTGGAGGGCTCGCCGCCGGAGGAGGAGCGGAGGATCGTCCTCTTCCCTCCGCCGCCGGCGCCGGGAAGGGTCCACCCCGCCTCGCTGAGCGTGGTCGCCCCACGGGACGCGGTCTTCTTCGACGTCGCGGCGCTCGGCGCCGGGCCCGGTCCGGAGATCGTCTTCGTCTCCGACACGGCGCTGCGTCTGGTGAATCCTCGCAGCGGCGAGCGGCGCGAGATCGCGCTCGTTCCGCCGCTCGGGCTCCCGGCCCGCGCCCGCGGTCTCACGGCCCTGGCCTGCGTCGCGGACTGGGACGACGATGGACGCCCCGAGGCCCTCCTCCCCACCGCCACCGGCGCGCGCCTCGTCCCCCTGGCGGGCGGCGCGCCGCGCAGCGTCTCGCTCCCCCTCGTCGCGGAGTACGAGACGCGTGCCGACGCCCCGCCGCCCCACTCGGGATCCATGAGCGAGTTCGTGGTCTGGCCGGCCCTGGTGCGCGCGGACGACGACGGCGACGGCCGGCTGGACCTCTTCGCTCTGTCACGATTCGGTGTCGCCGTGCATCGCGTCGGGCCCGCCGGGCTCTCGCTCGCGCCGACGCGCTGGCTGCCGCTGCGTGCCTTCAGCGCCGGCGAGGAGCTGCGACCCCGCTCGACCGGGCTGCGCCTCCAGGTGCGCGACCTGGACGGCGACGGGCGGGCGGACCTGGTGGTGAGCCGAGCGGTCGGCACGCTCCTGCACAGCCACTCGGCGACGGAGATCTACCGCAATCCCGGCGACGGCGTGCGGCTCCCCGCCACGCCGGACGCGTCGTTCTCCCTGGACGCGGGCCTGGCCCAGGTCGAGCTCTCGGACCTGGACGGCGACGGGCGCGTGGAGCTGGTGCAGAGCAGCATCGCCTTCGGGGTGATGCAGGTGGTGCGCGTCCTAACCACGCGCCGCGCGGAGATCGAGGTGCGTGTCTACCGGCTGGGTGCGCCGGGGATCTCCGGCGCGAGCCTCTCTTGGGAGAGCGGCCTCAGCCTGGCGCTCGACTTCGAGCAGGGGCGAGCATCGGGCCTGCTCCCGCTGGCCTCGGGCGACTGGAACGGCGACGGACGCAAGGACCTGCTGGTGGGCCCTGATCGCGACACGCTCGCGGTGTACCTGGGCGAGGCCACGCCGCGCGGTCCGGGCTTCGCCGCCAGCCCCGTGGAGCAACACGCGCCGGTGGCGGGGAACGCGCTGGTGGCCGACCTGGACGGCGACGGCCTCGACGACCTCGTGATGTGGGACACCCGGGACGTCTCCGGGGCGGTGAGCGTGCTGCGCAACCGGGGCGTCCTGCCGGGCACTCCGCCGAGCCTGCGCGGCGCCCGCTAGGGCCAGCTCCGCTCGGCTGCGCCTCGCTGCGCGCCGCGGGGACGCCTTGGGCGTCCCGCGGCTTGCGCTAGAACAATCGCCCCTGCGGGCCGCGGCCGGGGCCGGGCGGGGTGCGCGAGAAGTGCTCCCAGGCCAGGCGGGTCGCCATGCGGCCGCGAGGCGTTCGATCCAGGAAGCCCGCCTGGAGCAGGAACGGCTCCACCAGATCCTCGATCGTGCCCTTGTCCTCACCGAGCGCGGCGGCGAGCGTGTCCAGGCCGACGGGCCCGCCCTCGAACTTCTCGAGCAGCATCAGCAGCAGGGCCCGGTCGAGCTTGTCGAAGCCCGCATGATCCACCTCGAGGCGCTCCAGCGCGAAGCGCGCCAGCTCGAGGGTCACCTCGCCGCGGCCGGGGTCGTGGACCTCGGAGTAGTCGCGCACGCGCCGCAGCAGACGGTTCGCGATGCGAGGCGTCCCGCGCGAGCGTTGCGCCATCTCCTGCCCGGCGCCGGCGGCGAGGCGCACGCCGAGCAGGCGCGCCGAGCGCTCCAGGATGCGCATCAGGTCCTCGGGCGGGTAGTAGTCGAGGCGGGCCACCCAGCCGAAGCGGTCGCGCAGCGGCGAGGACAGCAGGCCCGCCCGGGTGGTGGCACCGACCAGCGTGAAGCGCGGGAGATCGAGCCGGATCGAGCGCGCGCTCGGCCCCTGCCCGATCACGAGGTCGAGCTGGAAGTCCTCCATCGCCGGATAGAGCACCTCCTCCACCACGGGATTCAGGCGATGGATCTCGTCGATGAAGAGCACGTCGCCCGCCTCGAGGTTGGAGAGGAGGGCCGCGAGGTCACCCGCCCGCTCGATCACCGGGCCGCTGGTGGCACGAAACTGCGCGCCCATCTCGAGCGCGATGATGTGGGCGAGCGCCGTCTTGCCGAGGCCCGGGGGGCCGTGGAAGAGCACGTGGTCGAGCGACTCACCGCGCGCCCGCGCCGCCGCCACGAACACCTGCAGGTTGTCGCGCAGCCGCGGCTGCCCGACGAACTCCGCCAGCGAGCGCGGGCGGAGCGTCTCTTCGACGCCGCCGTCCTCGGGGCTGCGCGCGGCGGAGAGCGGACCGTCCCGGGCGAGCAGGCTCATCGCGAGAGCCTCCGCAGCGCGGCGCGCACCAGGGCCTCGAGGGCCGCGCCGTCGCCCACCTCCGCCACCGCCTCCTCCACCACGCGCTGCGCCTGGGGCCGCGGGTAGCCGAGATTGAGCAGCGCCGACAGCGCCTGCTCCGCCGCGGGGCCGCCGGCGGCGAGCGCGTCCGGCGAGCCGGACGTCGCGCCGAGCTCCTCGCTGCGCAGGAGCTCGCTCGCCCGCTCGCGCAGCTCCATCACGATCCGCTCGGCGGTCTTCGGTCCGATGCCCGGCACGCCGCGCAGCGTGGCCACGTCCGCGGCACGCGCCGCCTGGAGCAGCCGATCGGGCGCGATCCCCGAGAGCACGCCGATCGCGAGGCGGGGCCCGATGCCGCTGATCCGGATCAGCAGCTCGAACACGCTGCGCTCGCGGCTCGAGGCGAAGCCGAACAGCTGGATCGCGTCCTCGCGCACGTGGGTGTGGATGCGGAGCGCCACCACCTTTCCCTCGTCGGGGAGCTCGGTGAAGGTCGAGAGCGGGATCCACACCTCGTAGCCGACGCCACCCACGTCGACCAGCAGGCGCGCCGGGGTCTTCTCGCGCAACACACCTTCGAGTCGGCCGATCATCGGGCCTGCCTCAGGACGAAGCGCCCGGCGCGCAAGCGGCCGCGCCGACGCGGCAGCGCCGCGCCGGCCAGGGCGGCCAGGGGCCCGGCCTGGCCGTGGCAGAGGGCCGCCGCCAGCGCATCGGCCGCGTCGCTCGGAGGCGGGGTGGCGAGCGCGAGGAGGCGAGCCACCATGAGCTGGACCTGCTGCTTTCCGGCGGCGCCGCTCCCCGTCACGGCCTGCTTGATCTGCGAGGCGGAGTACTCGCTCACCGGGAGCCCGGCGGCGGCCGCCGCCGCGAGCGCGACGCCGCGCGCCTGGCCCAGGACCAGCGCGGCGCGGGGGCTCGCCGCCACGAAGACGCGCTCCACGCAGGCGGCGTCGGGGCGGTGTCGACCGACCACCTCGGCCAGCGCGGCATGGAGCGCGGCCAGGCGCGCCGGCAACGGCGCGCCCCGGGGCGGGCGCAGGGTTCCGTGGTCCACGTGGAGCCACCCGCCCCGCGCGCGCTCGATCACCCCCCAGCCCGTCGCACTCGATCCCGGATCGATCCCGATGATGCGCATGTTCCCCGCGGAGCGGCCGGGCGGAGGGTCCCGGCGTGCTGCCATCGTGTGCGGATGCGGTCCGTCGCCCGGGGAGAGCGGCGCGGACCGCGGCTCAGGCGAGCTTCGCCATCTCGGCGTCGGAGATGTCGAAGTTCGCGTAGACGTTCTGCACGTCGTCCAGGTCCTCGAGGGCGTCGGCGAGCCGCAGCATCGACTCCGCTTCCTTCCCCTCGAGCTTCACCGTGGTGGTCGGCCTCATCTCCACGCCCGCGTTCAGCGGCGTGAACCCCTTGCGGGAGAGCGCATCGCGCACGGGCTCGAAGGCCGAGGGCGCGCTCACCACGTCGAGCGTGTCGTCTCCCTCGACCACGTCCTCGGCCCCGGCCTCCAGCGCCGCCTCGAGAAGCGCATCGCCGTCGAGGCGCGCGCGGTCGAAGGTCAGGAGGCCCTTCTTCTCGAACAGGAACGAGACGCAGCCCGAGGCCCCCAGGTTGCCGCCGTGCCTGGAGAGGACGTGCCGGATCTCCCCCACGGTGCGGTTGCGGTTGTCGGTCAGCGTCTCGATCAGCAGGGCCACGCCACCCGGGCCGTAGCCCTCGTAGGTCACCTCTTCGAACGCCGCCTCGCTGCCCTCGCCGGTGCCCTTCTTGATGGCGCGCTCGATGTTGTCCTTGGGCATGTTGGCCGCCCGCGCCTTGTCCACCACCAGGCGCAGGCGCGGATTCCCCGTCGGGTCGCCCCCGCCGAGCCGGGCCGCGGTGGCGATCTCGCGGATCAGCTTGGTGAAGATCTTCCCGCGCTTGGCGTCCAGCGCGCCCTTCTTGCGCTTGATCGTCGCCCACTTGGAGTGGCCGGACATGGCTGGGGAGGTAGCACGCGTCCCCCGCGAGGGTCAACGCGGAAGCCCTTGAAAGCGCTCAGGCAATCGACGGGCCCTGCCGATAGCGGAAGGCGGCCGCTTGCAGCGGACCACGGGCCCGCCCCAGGGGGCGCGGCCGCTGCGGGCCCGGCGCCTGCGGAGCGGTCGCAGCCCGCGCCGCGGGCGGGGGAGCGAGGGCATGGCCGAAGTCGCGATCGGGATCGATCTCGGGACCAGCAACTCCTGCGTCGCGGTCGCGCGTGGCGGCTCGGTGGACGTCCTCGCCAACGCGTACGGCGAGAACACGACGGCCAGCGTGGTGGCGTTCAAGGAGGACGGCACCATCACGGTGGGAAACGCCGCCAAGGCCAACATCATCCACCAGCCCAAGCACACGGTCTACTCCTCGAAGCGCCTGATCGGTCGCTACTTCTTCTCCGAGGAGGTGAAGAAGGCCCGCGCCATCTGCTCCTACGAGATCATGGAGGGTCCGAACCACAGCGTGCGGATCAAGGTGCGCGAGGAGACGTTCTCGCTGCCCGAGATCTCCGCGATGATCTTGCGCGAGATGAAGTCCATCGCCGAGGCTCGCCTCGGCCAGCCGGTCACCAAGGCGGTGATCACCGTGCCCGCCTACTTCAACGACAACCAGCGTCAGGCCACCAAGGACGCCGGCCGCATCGCGGGCCTCGAGGTGCTGCGGATCCTGAACGAGCCGACCGCGGCGGCCTTGTCCTACGGCTTCGGCCGAGGGCTCTCCCAGCGCGTGGCGATCTACGACCTCGGGGGCGGCACCTTCGATATCTCGGTGCTGGAGATCGGCAAGGACGTGTTCGAGGTCCTCTCCACCTGTGGCGACACCTTCCTGGGTGGTGACGACTTCGACGACCGCCTGATCGACCTCCTGGCCGACGAGTTCCTGGCCCGCGAGGGCATCAACCTGCGCAACGACCCCTTCGCCCTGGAGAAGCTCAAGGTCGCCGCCGAGTCGGTGAAGAAGAGCTTCTCGGTGGAGGAGGAGGTCGAGGTCCGCATCCCGGACGTGATCGCCGGCCCGGACGGGAAGCCCCGCTCGATCGAGCGCCGCATCGA
Organism: Myxococcota bacterium; assembly: GCA_033853555.1. Classification (GTDB taxonomy): domain Bacteria; phylum Myxococcota_A; class UBA9160; order UBA9160; family UBA9160; genus JAWOLJ01. Next base: position 14,726 of record JAWOLJ010000007.1, on the reverse strand, counting down.
CGTGGCGGAGTACTCGCGCCTGGTGAACGACCTGATCATGCGCACCTTCAAGGTCTGCGACGAGGCGTTGCAGCAGGCGAACCTGACCGCGCGCGATCTGGCGGGCGTGATCCTGGTGGGCGGCCCCACGCGAATGCCCTTGATCAGCAAGGCGGTGGCCGAGTACTTCCAGCAGACGCCCAAGACCGACGTGAACCCGGACGAGGTCGTGGCGATGGGGGCGGCGATCCACGCCGCCTCGCTGCTGGCCCCCGAGCAGGAGGCCTACCTCCTCGACGTGACGCCGCTCTCGCTACGGATCGGAGTGGCGGGCGGACTCGCCGAGACGGTGATCGACCGCAACACACCGGTGCCGATCGAGCAGGCCCGCGCCTTCACCACGCTCCAGGACTTCCAGGAGTCCGTGAAGATCAAGGTGTACCAGGGCGAGTCGCGACGCGCCGAGGGCAACGAGCTGCTGGGCCAGTTCGAGTTCTCGGGCTTCAAGAAGGGACGGCGTGGCGAGGTCCGGATCGAGGTGCGCTTCGAGATCAACAGCGATGGCATCGTGAACGTGACGGCGCGCGATCCCGCGACGGGCCAGCAGGCTTCGACGCAGATCACCCTCTCCTCGGGCCTGAGCGAGGAGGAGATCCAGGCCATCATCGAGCGGGGCCGGATGGAGCAGGTGGAGACCGCCGCTCCCGAGGCGGGGCCCGAGGCGCCGGCGGCGCGGCTGCGACCGGAATCCCGCAGCGTCCAGGAGGCGCTGGCCGCCGTCACGCGCAAGGGGCCGGGCTCTGCCCCCGAGGCGAAGCCGGCGCCCGCGGTGGCCCGGCCGCCGGCGACGCCGCCCGCCGCGCCAACGCGGCCGTCGTCGGTCCCGCCGACGCCCATTACACCGCCGAGCGTCGGCCGCGCGCCGGCGGCGCCCACCCCGCCTGCCGCGCCCTCCCCCGCGCCCCTGCGCCCCGCCGCGACACCGACGCCCGAGCCCGACCTCGCCCTCGACGGCGCGAGCGACGACCCGGTGGAGCTCGATCCGGGGGCCGGGCTCGGCGTCGCGGGGGCCGACGCCGACGACGCGATCGAGATCCTCTCCGACGAGCTCCCGGCCCTTCCCGAGCCCCCGGACCTCGTGTCGGGCCTCGACCCGGAGCTCGAGATCACCGACAGCCTCGGCGCGCCCCAGGTCTCGCAGGAGCCGCCGGCGCACGGCATCGAGATCGACCTCTCGGACGAGGCGCCGGGCGGCGACGCGGAGACGCTGGCCGACGACCTCTTCGACCGGGGCGCCGGGGATCTCGGCGGCAACGACGACGAGAAGAGCTGAGGCGCCATGGCCACGCTGCCGCCCGCGGAGATCAAGGCGCTGGCGCGAATCCTCGACGACCTCGACTACTACGAGGTGCTGGGAGCACAGCGCGGCGCGCCCACCTCGACGCTGCGGCTCGCGTATCACGAGGCGTCGCGGCGCTTCCATCCCGACGCGAGCCGGCACCTTTCCGACGAGCTGCGCAGCGCCGTGGAGCGGATCGCGAAGCGCGTGACCGAGGCCTACTCGGTGCTCCGCGACCCCGGCCGCCGCCGGCTCTACGACGAGCGTCTGGCCCAGGGCGACGCCAAGCGCATGGCCCTGGTGGAGGCGCAGGCCGAGGCCGGGCGGCGCGTCACCGAAGAGCGTCAAGGTCGAACGCCCAACGGTCGACGCTACTTCACCCTGGCGATGGCCGATCTCGCGCGCGGCAACCTGGCCGCGGCGGTCCGCAATCTGCAGACCGCGCTCACCTTCGAGCCCGAGAACGCACTCTTCAAGGAGAAGCTCGCCGAGACCAAGCCCAGGCTGCGCTAGCGAGCCGAAGGCGAGCGGAGCTCCCGGAGATCAGGGCGTCTTCACGCTCACCGGGAAGAGCACGATCGTCTGAGCGCCGCGGGTCGTGATCCGCGTGGGCAGCGGCGTCGGAACGGCACCCGTCAAGAAGGCACTCCCCACCATCCCACCGAAGGCCGTGGCCTCCACCTGGAACGTGCGCGGCACGCTCACCAGATCGCTCAGCCGGCGATAGCGCACGCCGCGGGCCGGCACGCTCACCAGGGGATCGTTCGCCGTGGTGGCGGGCGTCTCCGTCGGCGTGACGTTGTTCCCCTCCGAATCGAAGACCGCAAGGCTCACGCAGATCGCGGCGTTCGTCGGATTGGTGAACACCATGATCGTGTCACCCGTGGTGGCCACGAGCGCATCGGGGAGCTCGACGCTCGGCGCCGGCTCGACGCCCGCGGGACACGGCGCCGACGGCGGCACGTTTCCCGAGCGGACGAAGACGCTGCCCGAGACCGACGTGGACGAAGAGCTCGAGGACGAGCCCGACGACACGAAGCCGGCCGCGCTGGCCGCCGAGGGCAGCGCGAGTCCGAGGCCGATGGCGCAGAGCGCACGCACGAAGCGGGAGAGCACGGGCGAGGGCTGAAGTACGAGCAGCATGGGGAACCTCCTCGTCGAGGCCGGCGGGCCGGAGAACGACCGTCCCCGTCCCGGCCGCCGCATCCGGATCCGAAACGGCTACGCCGCCGAAGGTCAGTCTGACCCTCGACGCCGGCGCTTGCAACGCTCGCGTGAGCGGTCGCGGGCTAGAAGCGCGACGCGGTGAGCTCGACGTCGGCGTTGGCCCAGGCGCGACGGAAGCGGCCGTCCGTCTCGGTCGCCTCGCGAGCGCGCTTCTGCATGCGCAGACTCTGCGCCAAGCCGAAGAGCGACCAGCCGTTTTCCGGATAGCGGGCCAGATCCTGCCGGTAGGCCGCCTCCGCCTCGCGCGGCCGGTGGGCTGCGAGGAGCACCGCTCCGAGGTACTGCCGAGCGGGGAGCAGCCAGGGCGGGGGCTCGTCGTAGTTCAGCCGATCCTCCGCGGCCGCCGCCGCCCGCAGGTGTCGTACGGCCGACGCCGTCTGTCCACGGGCGGCGGCGAGCTCTCCCGCCAGCAGCTCGCTCGCCAGGCGCAGGCGCGGCGCCAGCGCGTTCTGGTCCATGCTCTGGACGTCCGCGGGCACGGCGGGAATGGCCGCCTTCACCGCCGCGAGCTCGCTCTCCGCATCGTCGAATTGACCCTTCCTCGTGTAGGCTAGGCCACGCGCGAAATGCCACATGCCGCGCGTGTAGTCGAGCTTCTCGGGCGGCTCGGGAGCGGCCAGGATCTCGTCCCAGCGGCCGAAGCGCACCTGGGCGTAGGTCAGGGTGGGGACGAAGGGCTCGAGGCCCGGCATGTGGTCGAGCATCTCGGGTGAGAGCCATTGCGAGACCTGCTGCGCAGCATCCAGCGCGGTGGCGCTCCGGCCCTCCATCGCCGCTGCCGCCCACAGGAAGTGGATGTTGTGGGGCGCGTACATCATGGCGTAGACGCCCTCGGGATGGACGCGCTCGATGTACGCCTTGTCGACGGCGATGGCCCGCTCGTTGGCGGCGGCCGCGTCGGCATAGCGACCGATCCGCATGTAGACGTGAGCGGGCATGTGGACCAGGTGACCGGCGCCCGGCTCGATCGCCGGCAGGCGCTCGGCGCTCTTGAGCGCGCGCTCGGGATGGCGCGACGCCTCCACGGCGTGGATGTAGTAGTGGTTGGCTCCCGGGTGCTGGGGATCGCGCCTCAGCACGCTCTCCAACGTGCGCACGATCTCCAGGGTGCCGGGCTGCGGCTTGCCGTCCCGGGTCCAGAGGTCCCAGGGGCGCAGGTTCATCATGGACTCGGCGAAGAGCGTGGCCGCGTCGAGATCCTCGGGATGACGTCGCGCCACCTTGCGCATGGCCGCGGCGTAGGCGCGATCGCGCTTGGCTCGCGGCACCTGCGGCGTCCCCTTGTAGCGCTCGACGAGCGCGGCGATCAGATCCTGCTCGGTCTTCGACGCGCCGGTCGCCAGCGCCTGCGCCTGCTGCACCGCCTGGAGACCGATCTGGTCGCGCTCGTCGTCTCCCGGAAGGTTGTAGTTGGTGCCCTGGGTGAGGGCGATGCCCCAGAAGCACATGGCGCAGCCGGGATCGGCGCGGGTCGCGGCCTCGAAGGAGCGCCGGGCCTCGTCGTGGTTGAAGCCGTAGACCAGCCGCAGCCCCTGGTCGAAGTACTGCTGGGCCAGCGGGGAGCGGGTGGTGATCTCGTGGTGGTAGGTACCGAGGTCGTCGAACAGCGGCTCCTCGGCCACCGGCGCAGCCGGCTGCTCCGCGGGGTGGCCGGGGCGGGCGCAGCCGGCGAGGCCTGCGGTGAGGACCAGCAGCAAGGCCGGGGCCACGGCCCCCCGCGTGAATCCCCGGCGTCGCGTCGAGACGGAGCGGGCGCACTCCATGCTGAACTCCTCGGTGGGCCGCTCGCTCGGCGTCTCGCGGCCTGCGTTTGCTTCGGCTCGTGCATCCGGGCGCCCAGCGCCACGCTCGGGCGACGAGCGTGCGGCAGCCTACACCACGACCTGCCTGCGACTCCAGCCATTCCGCGGCGCACCGGGCGCGCGTCGCGTGCCGAGCCGTCCGCATGCTTGCCGCCGCCGGGTGGACGCGCCTATGCTCCGCGCGTGCGTCGGTCCGCGCTCGCGCTCGTCCTGGCCGGCTCCTTGATCTGCTGCGGCGACCGCGCGACCGCGCCGGCCGCGAACCCCTCCACGCCCGCCAGCCCGAGCGTGGCCGCGCAGGCCGAGGCCGCTCCCGCTCCGCAGCCCTCGCCGGTGAAGCGCCAGGAGAAGCCCTTGCCGGCGTTCGAGGGCACGACCCTGGATGGCGCGCATCTCGCGATCTCCTCGCTCATCGGCAAGCGCGTGCTCCTGTTCTTCTTCAACCCGGAGGTGCCGGAAGCGGGCGTCAGCGCCCAGGCGGTGACCGCGATCCAGGGGCTGCGGGCAGCCAACAACTTCGAGATCGTCGGGATCGGAATCGGGAGCACGCGGGAAGCCCTCGAACGCTTCCGTCGCGAGCAGAAGCTCGACTTCCCGATCCTGGACGACTCCAGCGGGACCATCTCCGAGCGGCTCCAGCTCCAGGCGCCGGTGCTGCTCGTGGGAGTCGACGCCGACGGCTACGTGGTCTCGGTGGCCGGTGGCTTCCCCACCAGCGGTCCCGAGCCGTCTCGTGCCGTCGAGGTCACGCTGCGCGATTCGTTGCGGCTTCCGCCGATCGGCTCCAGCGCCACGCCCACCCTGGGCGTGAAGCCGCGGGCGCCGGAGTGGAGCGCGCAGCGGCTCGGGGGCGGCACGCTCCGCTCCTCGGAGCTGCGGGGCCGGCCGCTCATCCTGATGTTCTTCCTGCACACCTGTCCCCACTGCCATCACGCCCTCGAGTTCCTGAAGGGCTACCTCCCGACGCTGCCCGAGGCCACGCGCCCGGCGCTGGTGGGGGTGTCGGTGTCCGACCGCGAGACGGTCGTGGGCCAGACGCTGAAGGACGATGGGCTCGACTTCTTCCCGGTCGTCTTCGATCCCGACTACACGATGCGTGACGCCTTCGGCGTCTACGCCGGCGTCCCCGACATCTTCCTGATCGACGCGGGCGGTCGCGTGGTGGCACGCGTCCAGGGCTGGCGCGACGATCGCGACCCGCCGCTCATGAAGATGCGCCTGGCGAAGCTCGCCGGGCAGCAGGTGCCCATGCTGCTGCACCAGACGGGCTACAGCGGGAACGAGTTCTGCACCGTCTGTCACGAGCAGGAAGGCGAGACCTGGCTGCTCACCAACCATGCCGGGGCGTTCGACACCCTGGTGAAGCACGGCGCGAGCGTCGACCCGGAGTGCGTGAGCTGCCACGTGGTGGGGTTCGGCAAGCCCGGCGGCTACACCATCTCGCCGCCCACGCCGTCGCTGGAGAACGTCGGCTGCGAGGATTGTCACGGCCGCGGCGGCCCCCACCTCTCCCCGAGCTTCGTGCAAGCCGGGAACTACCAGCCGGTGTGCCAGACCTGCCACGACCCCAAGCACTCGCTCGGCTTCCAGTATGCGGAGTTTCTGCCGCGGATCTCCCACAAGGCGAACGCCCAGCTCGCGAGCCTCTCGCTGGAGGAGAAGCGCAAGATCCTGGCCGCGCGACACGCCCCTCGTGCCGACCTGCTGCCGCAGAATGCCGCCTTCGTGGGGTCGGAGGCCTGCAAGGGCTGCCATGCGGCGGAGTACGCCACCTGGTCGAAGCAGCCCCACGCCCATGCGCTCGCCAGCCTGGAGAAGCAGGGCAAGGCCGGCGAGAACGACTGCCTGAAGTGTCACACGACCGGCTTCGGGCGCACCGGCGGCTTCCCGGTCGGCGCGAAGCCCGCGGCGCACGAGGACCTGGCCCGGGTGGGCTGCGAGTCGTGTCACGGGCCCGGCGGCGAGCACGTGAAGGAGGGCGCTCCCAAGACCGGCAACATCGTGTCGCTCGGTGACAAGTGCGACTCCTGCGTGATCCTCCAGATCTGCGGCACCTGCCACGACCACGCCAACGACCCGGACTTCGAGTTCAACGTCAAGAAGAAGATCGAGGCCCAACGGCACGGCACGATCGAGCCGGGGACGGGCAAGCCCAAGGCGAAGAGCGCCGCCTCGCTCCCCGCCTCCCCGACGGCCCTGCTGGGCCCCCTGGAGCACGCCTTCGCGCTGGCCGAGGATCGGGGCTGATGGCGAACGTCGCCATCGGCACCTCCGCGTCCGGCGTGCGCACGGTGACCATCGATCGGGAGGACCGTCGCAATGCGCTCGATCGCGCCACACTCGACGAGCTCGAGGCGGCCTTCGACGCGGCGGCGGCGGATCCAACGGTACGGGTGATCGTGCTGCGCGGAGCGGGTGACCGCGCCTTCTGCGCCGGCGCGGACCTGGGAGAGCTCCTCGCCCACGAGACCATCGACGCTCATCGGCGTCACTTCGACGGCGTCGCGCGGGTGATCCAGGCCATGCACCGCGCGGGCCAGCCCGTGGTGGCGCGGGTGCAGGGCTTCGCGTTGGCGGGAGGCTGCGGTCTGGCGGTGGCGGCGGATCTCACCCTCGCGGCCGAGTCGGCGGTGTTCGGGCTGCCGGAGATCGGGCTCGGTCTGCTCCCCATGGTGGTCTCGGCGCCGATCTACCGCGCCACCGGCAGCCGCAAGGTGGTGCTCGACATGGTGCTCACCGGGCGGCGGGTCCCGGCACAGGAGGCGCGCGAGCTCGGCCTCGCCACGCGCGTCGTGCCCGACGAGCGCCTGGATGCGGAGCTCGCCGCCCTCGCCGCCACGCTGGCCGGCCTCTCGCCGAGCGCGCTCCGGCTGGGCAAGGAGGCCGTCCACACCATGTGCGAGATGGAGTACGGGACGGCCCTGCGCTACCTGCGCGAGATGATCACGCTGACCGCACTGACCGAGGACGCGAAGGAGGGCATCCGCGCCTTCTTCGAGAAGCGGAGCCCCGTGTGGAGAGGCCGCTAGCCGACGAGGCGCGAAGCCTCCTGGCCTCGGCGCGCGCGCTGCTGGCCGAGTGGCAGGAGGAGGGCGTGGAGCGCGCGGAGCGCTCGGCCGAGGCGCCGCCCGTGGAGGCGGCGGCGCGGGCTCCCGTGCCGGCCGTGTCGGGCTCGCTCTTCGAGCCGCCCGCGGCGGGTGGAGCGCGGCCCGGCCTGGAGGACGTTCGCGCGCGCCTCGGCGATTGCCGGCGCTGCCGGCTCTGCGAAGGGCGCACGCAGATCGTCTTCGGTGACGGCAACCCCCACGCCGAGATCCTCTTCGTGGGCGAGGGACCGGGAGAGCAGGAGGACCTCCAGGGGATCCCGTTCTGCGGTCGAGCCGGCGAGCTCCTCACCAGCATGATCGAGAAGGGGCTCGGCATCCCGCGGGCGTCGGTCTACATCTGCAACATCGTGAAGTGTCGGCCGCCCAACAATCGCACGCCGTTGCCCGACGAGGTGGCGGCCTGCCGGCCCTTCCTGGACGGCCAGATCGACGCCGTGGCGCCGCGCGTAATCGTGGCGCTCGGCAAGCCGGCTGCGAGCCTGCTCCTCGGTCGCGACGTCGCCATCACCCGGGTCCGCGGCACCTGGCACGAGTACCGCGGCATCCCGGTGATGCCGACCTTCCATCCCGCCTTCGTGCTGCGGCAGTACACGCCCGAGAACCGGCGGCTGGTCTGGGAGGACCTGAAGGCGGCGCTGGCACGGGCGCAGGAGGGACGATGAGGGCGGTGGTGGTACGGGGGCCGCGAGCGCTGGCGGTGGAGGACGTTCCGGATCCGGCGCCGAGCGAGGAGCAGATCGTGCTCCGTGTGCGCTCCTGCGGCATCTGCGGCAGCGATCTGCACGCGCACCAGATGGGCGTCCTCCCCCCGGGCAGCGTGATGGGTCACGAGTTCGCCGGGGAGGTGATGGAGACGCGGCACGGCTTCCGCGCCGGCGAACGCGTCTGCGCCCTTCCCGCCCTGTCCTGTGGCCGCTGCGCGCGCTGCCTCTCGGGCATGGGCGTCTTCTGCCCCAACGGCATGAAGGGGCTCGGCCTGGGGCAGGCGCCGGGCGCCTACGCGGAGTACGTCGCGGTGTCGCCCCACCACGCAGTGCGGTTGCCGGCGGGTGTGGACGATCGCAGCGGCGCGCTGGTGGAGCCGCTGGCGGTCGGCCTGCACGCGCTCGACGCGGCACGACTCCGACCGGGAGAGGACGTGCTGGTGGTGGGTGGAGGGCCGATCGGTCTGGCGGCGCTGATCTGGGCGCGTCACCTGGGCGCGCGCAGCGTGGTGGTGAGCGAGAAGAGCCCGGGGCGACGCGCCCTGGCCGAACGGCTCGGCGCCACGGAGACGGTGGACCCCGGCGACGGGAGCCTGCTGCGCGCCCTCCGGCGCCATGCGCCGGACGGGCCTGCGGTGGTGGTGGAGGCCGTCGGGGCGCCCGGCCTGATCGCGCAGTGCGTGGCCTCGGTGGGCTTCCGTGGCCGCGTGGTGGTGGCGGGAGTCTGCATGCAGCCCGACACGCTCGTGCCGTTCGCGGCCATCGCCAAGGAGGCTTCGCTCCACTTCGTGCTGGCCTACGAGAAGCGCGACTTCCAGTACACCGTCGACATGCTGGAGCAGGGCCGCATCGCGCCCGCGCCGCTCGTCACCGACGTGATCGGCCTGGACGGTGTGCCGGCCGCGTTCCAGGCGCTGGAGCAGCCCACCACCCAGGCGAAGGTGATGGTCGAGCCCTGAGCCGGGCCCGACCGCGGCGTACCGGGCGCCGCACGAGGTCGTGAGATGCTCGAGATCTCTCCCAACACGGCGCTGTGCGGGATCGTGCTGCACCCGGCGGGCCACACCCGATCGCCGGCGATGCACAACGCCGCCTTTCGCGCGCTCGGGATCGACGCGGTCTACCTGGCCTTCGACGTGGCGCCGGCGGCGCTGGCCGCGGCCATCGCGGGCGCGCGGGCCCTGCGCGTGCGCCAGCTCGCGGTCTCGGTTCCCCACAAGGAGGCGGTGATCGCCCATCTCGACGAGATCGATCCGATCGCCCGGCGCATCGGAGCCGTCAACACCGTGACGTGGCGGGACGGGGCTCTGGTCGGAGCCAACACCGACTGGATCGGCGTGGTGCGCGCGCTCGAGCGCGCGACGGCTCTGGCCGGGCGCCGCGCGGTGGTGCTCGGCGCCGGAGGCGCGGCACGAGCCGCCGTGTACGGGCTGCTCGAGCGGGGCGCGCGCGTGACGGTGTTGAACCGCACGGCGGCGCGTGCTCGCGAGCTGGCCGCGGCGCTCGGCGCGGCCGGAGCCGGCTCGCTGGAGGATCTGGCCGGCGAGCCCTGCGACGTGATCGTGAACGCGACCAGCGTCGGCTTGCGCGAAGACGTGTCGCCGGTGCCGGCGTCGGCGATCCCGAGCGGCGCGGTGGTGCTGGACGCGGTCTACGATCGCGAGCGGACGCGGCTCCTGCGCGACGCCGAGGCGCGAGGGGCCCGGGTGGTCGGCGGCAAGTGGTGGCTGGTGGAGCAGGCGGCCGAGCAGCTACGCCTGTGGACCGGGCGCGAGGCGCCGCGCGAGGTGATGGCGGCGGCCTTCGATCGGGCGGGTCAGCCCTCGTAGCCCCACTTGCGCTTGTTGGCGGCGATCTGCTCGGAGGTGGGCCGGGGCTTCTCCTCCTTGGGATGCACCGAGAACTGCTCCTTGAACTCGACGATCTTCGCGTTCAGGGCCACGTCGTCGCGGAACACGTCCGGCACCTGCTCGTCCTCGAAGATCGCCTCCCACGGACACTCGGGCTCGCAGACCCCGCAGTTGATGCACTCCTCGGGGTCGATGTAGAGCTGATTCGGGAAGGTGGCCTGGTCCTCGCCGTCGTAGAAGTAGATGCAGTCGACGGGGCAGACCTCGACGCAGCTCTGGTCCACGCAATCCCGGCACAGGCGAGTGATCACCCAGGCCATGTCTCCTCCCGATCCGCGCGGGCCCCTAGCGGAGCTTCGTTTCCTTGTACACGACGTGCTTACGGGCGACCGGATCGAACTTCTTGAGCTCGAGCTTGTTGGGTGTGCTCGTGCGGTTCTTGGCGGTGGTGTAGAAGTGGCCCGTCCCCGCCGACGACTCGAGCTTGATCTTCTCGCGCTTGCCCTTCCTGGCCATGGCTCCTCGTGGCTCCTTCCGGGTCGTTCCTCGCGGGACCGGGGCGAGCGCTAGCGGCCACCCGCCTCGGGCACCGGGTTGCCGCTGCGTGCGAAGACGCGGCTGCGCGCCCCGCTCTCGTCGGCGCGGAAGCGGACGCGGCTCGGCTTGCCCTGCGCGGGGTCCACGAGCATCACGTTGGAGACCGCGATGAAGGCCTCCTGCTCCACGATGCCGCCGGCGCGGTTGGCGCCCCTGCCAGGCTTCAGGTGCTGCTTCTGCACCCGCACCTTCTCCACGCGCACGCGACCGCGGGCGGCGTCGACGGCGACCACGCGGCCCTGCTTGCCACGGTCGGCGCCGGCGATGACCTGCACCAGGTCTCCCTTGCGGATGCGCGCGGGCATGGACGAAGCCTCCAGCGGGGCCTTTCGTTTAGGCCAGAAGATCCGCGCCGTCAAGGGGTTGCGCGCGCCGGCGGAGCTGCGGCGGCCCGCGCGCGACGCCCAGGCGACCGGCCGGGCCTGTGGTAGCGTGGCTCGGCGTGCGTGGTGTCGCGAAGCTCTTCCTCGCCCTGGCCGGCGCGGCCGTGCTCGGCATCGGCGCCTGTCATCTGCTCCTTCCCGAGCGCTATGCCGTGAACGTGCCGCTGCGTCAGGCGCTGCTCGGCCGCGGCATCGATCCGCCCCAGGACGAGGTGCTGCGACGCCTGAGGCCACCGCCCGGCTTCCACGTCACGCGCTTCGCATCCCGGCTGGAAGGCGCCCGCTTCCTGCGCTTCACGCCGGCGGGCGACCTCCTGGTGAGCCTCCCGCAGTCCGGCCGGATCGTGCTGCTCGAGCGGGACGCGAACGGCGACGGCCAGGCCGACGGCGTGCTCACGCTCGTGGAGGGTCTGAACCGACCCCACGGCATGGACCTCCACGAGGGGTGGCTCTACATCGGCGAGACCGACGCCGTGGCGCGGCTGCGCTTCGACCCCGCCGCCCGCGCCACCGAGGGACCGCTGGAGCGCGTGGTGACCGGGCTGCCCGGGCTGGGGAACCACTGGACGCGCACCGTGCGCTTCGGCCCGGACGGTTTCCTGTACGTGAGCGTGGGCTCGAGCTGCAACGTCTGCCTGGAGAAGGACCCTCGTCGCGCCGCCATCCTGCGCTTCCGTCCCGACGGCTCGGGCGCGGAGATCTACGCCACCGGCCTGCGCAACTCGGTGGGCTTCGATTGGCGGCCCGGCACGGACGAGCTCTACGCCACGGACAACGGGCGCGACTTCCTGGGCGACGACTTCCCGCCGTGCGAGCTGAACCGCATCGTGAAGGGCGGCTTCTACGGCTGGCCCTTCCTGAACGGAGACAACGTGCCGGACCCGGATTTCGGGTCGACACCGCAGGCGGTCGCCAAGCGCGCGAGCGCGATCCCGCCGGTGCACGGGTTCCGGCCGCACAACGCGCCGCTCGGGATGACCTTCCTGCGCGGCGACGGCCTGCCCCCGGAGCTGCGCGGCGCTGCGCTGGTGGCGCTCCACGGCTCCTGGAACCGCACCCACAAGGACGGCTACAAGGTGGTCTCGCTCCACTGGGGCGCCGACGCCAGGATCACGGAGCAAGACTTCCTGACTGGCTTCCTGGTGGACGAGGACGTGATCGGGCGCCCGGTGGACGTCGCCGAGGGCCCGGACGGCGCGATCTACGTCTCCGACGACTACGCGGGCTCGGTCTACCGGGTGGCGCCCGGAGAGCCGCCGAGAGCGGCCGGCGCCGCGCCCGACGTGCACCCCTGAGCTCCGTGTGGGATCGCCAGCGCGCGCAAGCTGCGCGAAGCTCGCGCGGAGGCCCCGCCCCTTCGGCTCGCGGCGGCGCTCGGGGCCGACCGCTCCGGGAGACTCCATGACGCCCGCCGACTACCGCCACATCTCGCTCCATCAGGAAGACGACTTCGCCGTGGTCGCAATGCGGCGCCCCGATCGCCGCAACGCGCTCTCCGAGGAGCACCTGCGCGAGCTCCTTCACGCCTTTCGGACCGTCGGCGAGGGGAAGGCCCGCGGCGCGATCCTCGCGGCCGAAGGCCCCGTCTTCTCGGCCGGCCACGACTTCGCCGACATGAGAGACCGCGACCTCGTCGGCATGCGGCGGCTCCTCGGCGTGTGCTCCGAGCTGATGCAGACGATCCAGTCGGTGCCGCAGCCGGTGGTCGCGCAGGTCGAGGGTCTCGCCACGGCTGCGGGCTGCCAGCTGGTCGCGAGCTGCGATCTCGCGGTGGCGGGGGAGTCGGCGCGCTTCGCCGTTCCGGGCGGTCGCGGCGGCTGGTTCTGCACCACGCCCGGCGTGGCGCTGGCGCGGGCGGTGCCGCGCAAGCAGGCCCTGGAGATGCTCTTCACCGGCGACCCGATCGATGCGCGCACGGCGCTCGCCTGGGGCCTCGTGAACCGCGTGGTGCCGGACGATGCGGTCGCGACCGAGACGCGCGCGCTCCTCGGGCGGGCGACGCGCGGGAGCGCCCTCTCCAAGGCGATCGGCAAGCAGGCCTTCTACCGCCAGATCGAGCTCGATCTCCCGGCCGCCTACGCCTATGCCTCGGAGGTGATGGCGGCGGCCTCTCTCACCGCCGACGCTCGCGAAGGACTCCTCGCCTTCCTCGAGAAGCGCAAGCCGGTGTTCCAGGACCGCTGAGGGAGCACGGCGCCCTCGTGATCGTCACGCTGACCGCGAACGCCGCGATCGATCGCACGGCGCTGGTCTCGCGTCTCGAGCCGGGCGCGCGCGTGCGCCTCGAGGCCGAGCATGCCCAGGCCGGCGGCAAGGGCGTGAACGTGGCGCGCGTGCTGCAGCTCCTCGGCGTTCCCGTGCGCGCGCTGGTGGTCGTCGGGGGGCGGAGTGGCGCCTGGATCGTGCAGGATCTGGAGCGCGCCGGGATCCCCGTCGTGGCCGTGGAGGCACGAGGGGAGTCGCGCACCTGTCTCGAGCTCGTGGAGAGCGCGACCCATCGGGTGACACAAGCCCATGGCGCCGGCGTGGAGGGAGACGCGGCGCTGGCCGAGCGCGTGGAGCGCGCGCTCGAGGCCGCGCTCGCGGGCGCGGAATGGCTCGCCTGTTGCGGGAGCCTGCCCCGCGGCACACCGCCGGAGGCGCTGGCCCGCTGGCGCGCGATCGCCGCGGCACGCGGCGTGCGCTGTGCCATCGACACCAGCGGGAAGCCCCTCCGCGCGGCCTGGGCGGCCGGACCGGATCTCCTTCGCATGAACCGCGAGGAGGCGGCCGACGCGCTCGGCGTGCCGGCGGAGGCGCTTCCGCCGCCGCCCTACGCCTACGCCGGGCGGCCGGGCCTCGGCGTGATCTCCGACGGGCCGCGCGAGTGCCTGGCCTGGACCGACGCCGGCGCGCGCTTCCGGATCGCTCCACCGCGCGTCCACGCCCGCAGCCCGATCGGCTGCGGGGATGCCATGCTGGCGGGCCTCCTGGCGGGACTCGTCGCGGGCCAGCCGCTCGAGCAGGTGCTGCGCGACGCCTGCGCGCTCGGCGCGGCCGACGCGGAGTCGTGGCTCGCGGGGCGCCCGGACCCCGAGCGGGCACGCGACCTCGCGCCCGTCACGCGATTGCGTCGGCTGGACGTTCCGACCGCGGGCTGAGCCCGGAATGCGAAACGGCGCCGTCAGCCCGCAATCCGGGGCCGAACGGCGCCGTCCGAAGAGATCCCACCGTCGCGCTACTCTCCCACCGAGGAAGCTCGGCAGTACCATCGCCGAAGTGGGGCTTAACTTCCGTGTTCGGAATGGGAACGGGTGTGGCCCCCACTCTAGGGACGGTGGGAAAACCGTGAAGCTGCAAAGAGCCGCGCGTCTCGCGCCGCGGGCTTCGAGAATCGAATAGCTTCCTGGATCCAAAGCAATGAGTGCGCTCGACGGGCCAGTGGTCAAGCCGCACGGGCGATTAGTACCGGTCAGCTCCACGCGTCGCCGCGCTTCCACCTCCGGCCTATCAACCTCGTCGTCTACGAGGGCCCTTCAGGGGACCGAAGTCCCGGGGAGATCTCATCTCGGAGTGGGCTTCCCACTTAGATGCTTTCAGCGGTTATCCCATCCGCACTTGGCTACCCGGCGGTGCCGCTGGCGCGACAACCGGTACACCAGAGGTGCGTCCATCCCGGTCCTCTCGTACTAGGGACAGCTCTCCTCAAATCTCCAACGCCCACGGCAGATAGGGACCGAACTGTCTCACGACGTTCTA
>JAWOLJ010000006.1:0-2670 GCA_033853555.1 Myxococcota bacterium | reverse complement strand
CCGCGCGCTGCTCCGGCGGCAGGGCGGCGAGCCGCTCGCGCAGGGCCTCGCGCCGCGGCCCGGCCGGCGCCGCCTGCGCGGGGGCTCCGGGCTCCTGGCCTCGTGCCGGCCCGGCGCCGGGCGTGAGCAAGAGGAGCACACCCGCCGCGATGGACCAGGCATGCCGGGAGAGCCTCGGGGCCATGGAACCTCTCGCCTCCGGGTCCCTTTTCGGCCCGCTGGGGCTCCCGGCTGAGCGCCGCCGCCTCGATTGACGCTCCCGGGGGCCCTGCCTAGCCTCGCCGCGGCCGCCAGCCGGGCGAGTCGGGGAGGGGGATGGATCGGCTCCTGTGGGTGTGCCTCGGCAGCGCCCTCGGCGGCGGTGCCCGCTATCTGGTGACGCAGGCCGCGGCGCTCCTGCTCGGAAGCGGCTTCCCGTACGGGACCCTCGCGGTGAACGTCGCGGGCTCCTTCCTGATCTCCTTCATCATGGTCCTCGGCATCGAGGCCACGCTGATCCCGCCGACGCTGCGCCTCTTCCTTACCACCGGCGTGATGGGAGGCCTCACCACCTACTCCACCTTCAACTACGAGACGCTCCAGATGCTGCGCGAGGGCCTCTGGGGCCTCGCGGGCCTGAACCTCGCTGCGACGGTCGGAGCCTGCCTGCTGGCGGGGATCCTCGGCCTCGTGGCGGGGCGGCTCCTGAGCGGCGGTTAGGCCGCGGCGGAGGAACACATGCGCGTGCTCACGGGAGAGCAGATCCTGGTGCGGGTGTTCGTGGGCGAGAGCGATCGCTGGCACCACCAGTCCCTCGCGACCGCGCTGGTGGAGCGCCTGCGGAAGGAGGGCTTCGCCGGCGCCACGGTCTTCCACGGTGTCGCCGGCTTCGGCGCGCGCAGCGTGGTCCACACCTCGCGGCTCCTGCGGCTCTCGGAGGACCTCCCGGTGGTGATCGAGATCGTCGACACCGAGGAGCGGATGCCGCAGCTCACCGAGATCCTGGACGAGATGGTCGCCGAGGGGCTCGTCACGATGGAGAAGGTGCGCGTCCTCAAGTACTCGCCCGGGAGTCGCGGCGTCACTTCCGCGTGACGGAGGGGCGCGGGCAGCCGCAGGAGCCCTCCGCGCTGCACGCCGTGCCGGGCGGCGTGTGGGCGCTCGGCTTCGTGAGTCTCTTCATGGACGTCTCCTCCGAGACGATCCACGCCGCCCTCCCCCTCTTCCTCACCACGACGCTCGGCGCGAGCATGGTGGCGGTCGGCTGGATCGAGGGGCTCGCCGAGGCCACGGCGTCGTTCACGCGCATCGTCTCGGGGACGCTCAGCGACCTCCTCGGTCGCCGGAAGCCCCTCCTCCTGCTCGGCTACGGGCTGGCCGCCGCCACCAAGCCGATCTTCCCGTTGGCGCGCACGGTCGAGGCCGTGCTCGCGGCGCGCTGCCTCGACCGCGTGGGCAAGGGCCTGCGCGGAGCGCCGCGCGACGCGCTGGTGGCGGACCTCACGCCGCCGGCCCTGCGTGGCGCCGCCTTCGGCCTGCGCCAGGCGCTCGACACGGTGGGCGCCCTGGTCGGTCCGCTCCTGGCCGCCCTCCTGCTGGCCGCCACCGCCAGCGCCTTCCGCCGGGTGTTCTGGATCGCGTGGGCGCCGGCGCTGGTGTCGGTGGCGATCCTGTGGGCGGCGGTACGGGAGCCCTCGGCCGCTCGAGCCGCGGGAGAGGCGCGCCCCCCGCTGCGCGCGAGCGAGCTGCGCCGGCTCGGCACGCCGTTCGCCTGGATCCTCGTCGCGGCGACGCTCCTCACCCTCGCGCGCTTCAGCGAGGCCTTCCTGATCCTGCGCGCGGAATCGGTGGGCGTGCCGCTCGCGGCCACGCCGCTCGTGCTGGTGGCGATGAATGCGACCTACAGCGGTGTCAGCTATCCGATGGGCGTCCTCTCGGACCGGATCGATCGGCGGGCGCTCCTGGTCGCGGGCTCCCTCGTGCTCGCGCTCTCCGACGTGGTGCTCGCCCTGGCGCGCGGACCGCTCGGGCTCCTGGCCGGCGTGCTCCTCTGGGGCCTCCACATGGGGATGACGCAGGGCCTGTTCTCGGCGCTGGTCGCGGACGCCGCTCCTCCGGCGCTGCGCGGCACGGCCTTCGGCCTCCTCCACCTCTCGAGCGGTGTCGCGCTCCTCGGAGCGAGCGTGCTCGCGGGCGAGCTCTGGGCGCACTTCGGGCCCGCCGCCACGTTCTTCGCGGGCGCGGGCCTGATCGGGCTCGCGCTGGCGGTGCTCGGCCTCGCGCTACGGCGCGCCCGCCGGCGCGACGCCTCCCCGACGCCCCGCTCCTGAGCGCGAGCGAGCCGCGCTACTCCGAGTCGTCGGAGGAGGCCGGGGGCGTCGGCGCGGGCGCGCGATTGCGGCCGCGCGGCGCCGGCGCGGGAGCCGGCGCCTTGGCGGCTCCGTCGTCGTCCCCGTCGTCGGTCGAGACGTCGGGCTCGTCGCTCGTGTCGTCGTCGGAATCGTCGCCCGCGGACATCTGGGCGCCCGAGCCGCCGGCCGCCGCGGCGGTGCCCGCCTGCGCGCGGAAGGGGAAGGAGCCCAGCAGGAGGAGCGCGGTCAGAAGGGCCAGGACGGATCGCATCATGCGGAACCTCGGCTCGGAGCCTCGCTCCGGCGCTGCGGCCGGGCCGCGGCGGCGCTGCCGCCCGCC
>JAWOLJ010000005.1:0-2815 GCA_033853555.1 Myxococcota bacterium | reverse complement strand
CCCTTCGTGGCCGCGCTCACGGCGGACCTGGACGGCGCTGACCCGCGCGAGCTCGATGCGCGCCTGTGCCGCGCGGCGGCCCTGGAGCGGACCGGGCTCGCACGGATCGGCTCCTTGCTGCTCGCCTTCGTGGACGCGCGCGGCCCCCACATGCTGGGCTTCCGCAGCCTCGACGCCTGGGCGCGCGAGCGGCTCGGGTGGTCGCCGCGGGCGGCGCGAGCGCTCTTGCGGATCGAGCGCGCCGCTGCGCGGTCGGCGCCCTTCGCCGCGGCCTGGCGCGCGGGCCGGCTGTCGGCCGCGAAGGCGCAGACGCTGGTGCCCCTCGTGCTCGCACCGGGCTCGGTGCCCTTCCACGCAGCGTGGCTCCAGCGTGCAGAGTCTGTGACGGCGCGCCGGCTCGAGGACGACGTGGATCACGCGCTCGAGACGGGGGACTTCGATCCCGCTCGGCTACCGGCCCTGCTGACGGCGCTCCCCGCGGGAGTGCAGATCGGTGCGCGGCCCATGGGCGAGGAAGCGAACACCACCTGGGTCGCGAACGTGCCGGCCGACGTCGGGCGGCTCTTCCGGGCCTGCCTCTGCTCGGTGCAGCGGCGGCTCGGCGAGCGCCCGGACGCAGGCCCGGGTGGGGGCCCGGGCGCCGCACTCGAGGCGATGCTCGCCCACTGTCTCGCCACCTGGCGCTGGCGCGTGCCCCGGGAGTACCGCGTCTTCGAGCGCGACGGCTGGCGTTGCACGGTGCCCGGCTGCACCTCGTACCGGAACCTGCACGCCCACCACGTGGTGTTCCGCTCGGCCTGCGGCGGTGACGAGGACGCGAACCTCACCACGCTCTGCGCCGCGCATCACCACCATGGCGTCCACGCTGGCGTGATCCGCATCTCGGGCCGCGCGCCCGACGCGCTCGTGTTCGAGCTACCGCTCGGGCGCTTCGCTTCGGGAGACCGGGTGATCTAGAGCGCGTAGTCTCCGCGCTGTCCCGTGCGGATGCGGATCGCGTCTTCGACGCCGCTCACCACCACCACGCCATCCGCCTTGCGGGCCTCGTCGAAGACCCCGAGGATCGCCTCGACCACCTGCTCGGCCTCGACGTCGCCCACCAGGATCTCGAGGCGCGTGCGGACCTGCCACGGCACGAGGTAGGCCGACCCGCGGTAGATCTCCTGGTGCGCGGTGCCGCGGTCGGCGAAGCGCACCTCGGAGGCCGACATCTGCGACGGCACGCGCAGCGCCAGCACCACCTCCATCACCCGCGGCAGCCAGCGAGACTCGAACGTGGTTTCGATCCGCGTCATGAGGCCTCCGCAGGGCCGGCCGCCCGGGCGGGCGGCCGGCCAGCGACTCCCGGCGCGCTTCAGGCGGTACGCGGCTTGACGGTGGGCACGCCGCCGACCGCCGGGCCACCCGCTTCGACCGCGCCGTAGGACGCGTGCGCCGTCGCCATGGCGTCCTCGGGGTAGGCGAGGCCACCGAACTCGGGCAGATCGAGCCCCTCGAGCTCGACCTCGGGCGACACACGCATGCTTCGCACGGCGTTCACGATCTTGAACACCACGAACGTCGCGCCCAGCGCCCAGGCCGCGCACGTCACGGCGCCGATCACCTGCACCCCGAACTGCTGCCAATCGCCGTAGAGCAGGCCCGTCACCCCCTGACCCGCGACGCCCAGGTAGCTGGTGGGTCCGATTCCGTTCCAGCCCGCGCCGTAGGTGCCGTCGGCGAAGATCCCGACCGAGATCCCGCCCAGGAGACCGCAGTAGCCGTGCACGGAGATCGCGCCGCACGGGTCGTCGACCTTCAGCACGCGGTCGTTGAAGAGGACGCCGACGCACACCAGCACGCCGGCGGCGATGCCGATCACCACCGCGGAGGTCGGGTTCACGAAGGCGCACGGCGCCGTGATCGCCACCAGACCGGCGAGCATGCCGTTGCAGGCCATCGAGATGTCCGGCTTGCCGAACCGCAGGTACCAGAACGTCATGGCCGATGCGGCGCCGAAGATCGCCGCGAGGTTCGTGTTGATCGCGATCACCGAGATCCGGAGATCGGTCGCGCCGAGCGTCGATCCCGGGTTGAAGCCCATCCAGCCGAAGAGCAGGATGAAGGTTCCCGTCACGACGAACGCGATGTTGTGGGCCGGGAAGGCATTCACCTTGCCGTCCTTCCCGTACTTCCCGAGACGCGGCCCGAGGACGATGGCGAGCGCCATCGCGGCGAAGCCGCCGATCGCGTGCACCACCGTGGATCCCGCGAAGTCCACGTAGCCGTGGCCCAGGCCGAGCGTGGTCCCGAGCTGCGACAGCCAGCCGCCGCCCCATACCCAGCAGCCGAAGATCGGGTAGAGGATCGCGCCGATGAAGAGCTCGCAGAGCAGGAAGGCGCCGAAGGTGATGCGCTCACAGATCGCGCCGACGATGATGTAGCCGGCGGTCTCCATGAACACGACCTCGAAGAGCGTGAGCGCGTTGGCCCCCGCATCGTAGGCCGGCCCCGACAGGAAGAAGCCCTTGCCGCCGAGGAAGCCCCAGAGCCCGTTCCCCACGGCGAATGCGTTCAGTGTCGGCGTTCCCCCGAGGTTCAGCGGCGCCGCGTTCACGGCGACGGCGCCGAACTGGAAGGCGAAGCCGCAGACGTAGTAGCCGATGAAGGCCACCACGTAGGCCGCGAAGTTCAGCATCATCAGATGCCCGGCGTTCTTCTTCCGGACGAGCCCGCAGGTGAGGAGCGCGAAGCCCGCCTGCATGAAGAGCACCAGGTAGCCGGTGTTGAGGGTCCAGCCGAAGTTCGTCGCGACACGGACGTGACCCACCGAGTC
>JAWOLJ010000004.1:0-11409 GCA_033853555.1 Myxococcota bacterium | reverse complement strand
CGGGCACTACGATCCGGACCCGGCCGCCGTCGAAGGCGTCGCGCTCTACACGCTGCTGCAGACCGGCGCGCTGTCGGACGAACAGGCGGCCGCCCGCGCCGCGCCGGCCCCGCCGCCCGCCGCCGTGGCGCCGCCCGCAGCGGAGGCCCTCGCCGGCGCGACGGATCGTCGCGCCGCCATGCGACGCCGCATCGCCGCGGCCATGACGCGGGCCAAGCGGGAGATCCCCCACTACTACCTCGCCACCACCATCGATCTGCGCCCCGCCGTCTCCTGGCTCGAGGCGCAGAACGCGAAGCGGCCGGTGCCCGAGCGCCTGCTGCTGGCGGCGCTCCTGCTCCGTGCGACCGCCCTGGCGGCGCACGAGGTGCCGGAGATCAACGGCACGTTCGAGGGAGGGGCCTTCCAGCCCGGGGTGGAGGTCCACCTGGGGATCGCGATCGCGCTGCGTGGCGGCGGACTGGTCGCTCCCGCGATCCGCTCGGCGCAGTCGAAGCCCCTGGACGTGGTGATGCAGGAGCTACGCGAGCTGGTGACGCGCGCGCGCGCCGGCGTGCTGCGGAGCTCCGACGTGGCGCCGGCGACCCTCACCGTGACGAGCCTCGGCGAGGGCGGCGTGGAGGCGGTCTTCGGCGTGATCCACCCGCCCCAGGTGGCCCTGGTGGGCTTTGGCAAGGTGGTGGAGCGGCCCTGGGCGGTGGAAGGGCTGGTGGAGGCGCGGCCCGTCGTGACGGCGACGCTCTCGGCGGACCACCGCGTGAGCGACGGGCATCGCGGCGCCCTCTTCCTGGCGGCGATCGAGCGGCGCCTGCGCGTGCCGGAGGCCCTGTGACGCGGGAGGAGATCCGAGCGGCCGTGCTGGATGCGCTGGGCGAGATCGCGCCGGAGGTGGATCTCACGACGGTCGATCCGGCGACGAGCTTTCGCGAGCAGCTCGACCTCGATTCGATGGACCTGCTGAACCTCGTGATCGGGATCCACGCGCGGACCGGCGTCGAGATCCCGGAGGCCGACTACCCGAAGCTCGCGAGCCTCGACGGAGCGGTGGCCTACCTGGCGAATCGAGCCGGCGCCGCGCGCTGAGCCGCCGCGCTCGTCTCGGCAGCCCCGAGCCCGCCGTGGCAGAGAGCAGCGGCGCCGCGTAGGTGTCCCTGGCCAGCCGGGAGGACGACGTCGCATGAAGCGGGGATCCCTGTTCGTCGGCACTTCGGGATGGGACTACGCCGGGGGTGCGTGGGACGTGCTCTACCCGCCGAGCCTGCCGCGTCGGGAGCGTCTCGCTGCCTATGCCCGCTGCTTCCCCAGCGTGGAGCTCAACTATCCCTTCTATCGCCTGCCCCGCCCGAGCAGCTACCAAGGCTGGGCGGCGCAGGTGCCGAAGGGCTTCCGCTTCGCCCTCAAGCTCAGCCGCTTCGTGACCCACGTGAAGCGACTCCACGGCGTGAAGCAGGCGCTCCGACACTTCATCGCGAACGCCCGGCCGCTTGGGCCGAAGCTCGGCCCGATCCTGGTGCAGCTCCCTCCGAGCTTTCGCGCGGATCCCGCGCGTCTGGCGCGCTTCCTCGAGGCCGCGGCCGATGTGGCGGCGGCGCTCGAGATGCCGGCCGTTCGTCTCGCGATCGAGCCACGCCACGCGAGCTGGCTCGAGTCGCGCGAGGTGCCGGCGCTGCTGCGGCGTCACGACGCAGCGCTCGTGGCCGCCCAGTCGAGCCGCTATCCCTGTGCCGATCCCGGCCTTCGCACCGCGAGCTTCGCCTATCTGCGCTTCCACGGGCCGCGGCGCCTCTTCGCCTCGCGCTACGGGCGCGAGGCGCTGCGTCCCTTCGCCCGGCGCATCCGGACCTGGCTGCGCGAGGGGAGCGACGTCTTCGCCTACTTCAACAACGACGTCGAGGGCTACGCCGTGGAGGACGCCCGCGCCCTGGCGTCGCTCGTGGCCGCGGCGCCCGGCGGGCGCTCTGCGTCCTCGCGCCGCGCGAGTGAGGCCCCGTGACACCCGCGATCGGCGCCCGCGGCCGCCCGCGCGCCGGCGGCGCCCGGCCCGATTCTTGCTCGGTCTCGGGTCAAGGGCCGGAGGGGCTCGGAGAAGGAGAGGGCATGGAGGCACGGCTGCCGACGTTCGTGCTGAGGCGTTGCGGGCATTGCGAGCGCCCGCTCGGCATTGCCGTCTGGCCCTGGAGCGGGAGCCTCTTCGTCACCACCCACGGCGTGTGCCATCGTTGCTACGAGCTCCTCGTGGCCGAGCGCCCGCGAGCGGGCGCGAAGGCCGTCCGACCGGCTCGCCGGACCTGAGGCTCCCCTGGAGCGTCGGGTCGGGCGGGCGCGAGGAGCCCGGAGCGGGCCCGGCATGAAGCGACGATCCCCGAGCAACGCCGATCTCGCGCAGGTGCTGCGGGAGATGGCGCTCTTCCTCGAGATGGAGGGCGTGCAGTTCAAGCCGCGGGCCTACGAGAAGGCGGCCCAGGCGGTGGAGGCCCACCCGCGCCCGCTGGCGGAGCTCTTCGCGGCGGGCGGCGAGGCGGCGCTGCAGGAGGTGCCGGCGGTGGGCAAGGGGATCGCCGAGCGCCTGGGCGAGCTGCTCCGCAGCGGGCACG
Source organism: Myxococcota bacterium (assembly GCA_033853555.1). Classification (GTDB taxonomy): domain Bacteria; phylum Myxococcota_A; class UBA9160; order UBA9160; family UBA9160; genus JAWOLJ01. The sequence goes on along the minus strand of JAWOLJ010000004.1, from coordinate 8,815 downwards.
TGCAGGAGCTCGAGCGCATGCGCGCGGCGACACCCGTGGATGTTCTCGCGCTCACCTCGATCGAAGGGCTCGGTCCCAAGCACGCCAGGGCGCTCCACGAGGCGCTCGGCGTTCGAAGCCTGGCCGACCTCGAGGCCGCCTGCCGCGAGGGACGCGTGCGCTCGGTGCCCCACTTCGGGGAGCGGAGCGAGCAGAAGATCCTGCGGGGTCTCGAGCTCCTGCGCCAGGCGAGCGGCCGCCACCCGATCGGGGAGGTGCTGCCGCTGGCCAGGGAGATCGAGGCGCGGCTGGCCGGCGTGAGCGGCGTGGAGCAGGCCGCCATCGCCGGCTCGCTGCGCCGACGCAAGGAGACGATCGGCGACCTCGACTTCCTGGTGGTCTCGAAGCACCCCGCTCGCGTGATGCGCTCCTTCGTCGAGATGCCCGAGGTGACGGCGGTGATGGCCAGGGGCGAGTCCAAGTCCATGGTGCGGCTCGCCAACGGGATGGATGCCGATCTCCGCGTGGTCCCGCCCGAGAGCTTCGGTGCGGCGCTCCTCTACTTCACCGGGAGCAAGGACCACAACGTCGCGCTCCGGCGCATCGCGCAGGAGCGCGAGCTCAAGCTGAACGAGTACGGGGTGTTCCGCGGCGAGAAATCGATCGCCGGGCGGAGCGAGGAGGAGGTCTACGCCGCGCTCGACCTGCCCTGGATCCCGCCCGAGCTGCGAGAGGACCTGGGCGAGATCGGTGCGGCCGGGAAGGGCGCGCTGCCGGAGCTCGTGGCCTATGGCTCGCTCCGGGGCGACCTCCAGGTGCAGACCGACTGGACCGACGGGGCGGCTTCGATCGAGGAGATGGCGCACGCGGCGAAGGCCCTCGGGCTCGAGTACATCGCGATCACCGACCACACGCGGGACCTCGCGATGGCCAAGGGCTCCGACGAGAAGAAGCTCGGCGAGCAGGTCGAGCACATCCGGGGCCTGAACCGGAAGCTCCGCGGCTTCCGGGTGCTCAGCGGAGCCGAGGTGAACATCCGCAAGGACGGCAGCCTCGACGTGGCCGACGAGGCGCTGGCCGAGCTCGAGGTGGTGGGCGCCGCGGTGCACTCGTTCTTCGGCCAGCCCCGCGCGGAGGCCACCCGGCGCGTGATCCGCGCCATGGAGAACCGGCACGTGGACGTGCTCTTCCATCCCACCGCGCGCCAGCTCGGGCGCCGCGAGCCGATCGCCCTCGACCTGGACGCGGTGATCGCCGCGGCGAAGCGCACCGGGACGGTCCTGGAGGTGGACGGGATCCCCGACCGGCTGGACCTGAAGGACGAGTATGTGCGCAAGGCCGTCGCCGCCGGCGTCCCGCTGGTGATCGACTCCGACGCCCACCACCCGAGCCACCTGCGCTTCGCCGACGAGTTCGGGGTGGCGGTGGCGCGGCGCGGCTGGGCGCGCGGTCGCGACGTGCTGAACACCCTCCCGGTCGAGAAGCTCCTGGCGCGGCTCAAGGACGGGAGGCGACACCGCCGTGCGTCGTAGGACGGGGCTCGTGGTCGGCCTGGCCGCGGCCGCCTGCCTCACGCTGCGGGCGGCGGGAGGAGGCGAGATGGCGTTCGTGCTGCGTTCCCCCGCGTTCTCCGTCCAGGGCGAGATCCCGGCACGCTTCACTTGCGACGGCGAGGACGTCTCGCCGCCGCTCGCCTGGAGCGATCCGCCCGCCGGCACGCGCAGCTTCGCCCTGATCGTGGACGATCCCGACGCGCCCGACCCGAAGGCGCCGCGCATGACCTGGGTCCACTGGGTGGTGTATGGGATTCCCGCCGGCGTGCACGAGCTCGCCGAAGGCGTCGGGAACGGGCGCCTGCCGGCCGGCGCGCGCAGCGGCCGGAACGACTGGAAGCGCGAGGGCTGGGGCGGCCCCTGCCCGCCGATCGGTCGCCATCGCTACTTCCACAAGCTCTACGCCCTCGACGCCGAGATCGGCGATCTCGGCGCGCCCGACAAGGCCGCCCTCGAGCGCGCCATGCAAGGACACGTGCTCGCGCGGGCGGAGCTCGTGGGCAGCTATCAGCGCCACCGCTGAGCGCGCGGCGAAGCGAGGCCGAGCGGAGCTCAGACCAGCGCGGGAACGAAGCGGTGCAGGAACCAGCGATCCAGCACCACATGGCGGGCGAAGAGCCGGTTGCCGAGGAGCGCCCCGGCGAGGCTCGCCTTCCAGGCGTGGGGAAGCCGCGCCAGCCAGTCGGTCCCACCGCCCTGGCGTGGACCGAAGCGCGCCTCCACCGCGGCCTCGTAGCCCGCGAGGCGACCCCGCGCCGCCGCCCCACCGGCCTCCAGCAGGGCCTCGGCGGCGAGGAGGCCCGACTCCACCGCCGGGCGGATCCCCTCTCCGCTGCGCGGATACGCGAGCCCCGCCGCGTCTCCCACCAGCACCACGCCGTCGGCGGCGAGGGCGCGGCGGGCCTCGCCGTGCAGGAGATAGGCGTGCCCGCGGAACTTCGACGGGAGCGACACCGGGAGGCGTCCGTTGGCCCGCAGCCACTCCACGAAACGCGACACGTGGTCGGAGAGCCCGTGCACGTCCTGGCGCCCGAGGCCGACGTTCAGCCAGCTTCCCTTCCGCACCAGCCAGGCGTAGCCCGCGAGATCCGGCGCGAAGAAGAGCTCGGGAAGCTCCGGCGACACCGGACAGCGCGCGGCGTCCCGGTCCTCCATGCGGAACTCCACCTCCTGCGCGGCGATCACCGGGGCCGGAGGGCCGGTCACGGCCCCCAGGTGCTGGGCCACCGGGCAGAAGTGCCCGCCCGCTCCGACCAGGAAGCCCGCCTCGATGGAGTCGTTCACGATCCAGCGCCCGTCCTCGCGGCGGAAGCTGCGCGCCGCCTCGCCGAGTCGCAGCCGGGCTCCGGAGCGCTCGAGCAGGTGATGGTCGAATTCGCAGCGCCGGATGCCGTAGGAGACCGGCGCGCCGTAGTCCACTCGCGCCTCCGCCGCGCCGAGCCGTCCGATCCGGAAGCCATGGATCGGCTGCAGCACGCGCTCCTTCGCGTACTCCTCGCGATCGATCTCGAGCGTCGCCAGGATCTGCGGCGTGATCCAGCCGGCGCAGACCTTGTCGCGCGGGAAGCGCTTCTTGTCGAGCACGAGCACGTCGAGCCCTGCGCGCCGCAGCCGCCGGGCACAGGAGGAGCCGGCCGGCCCGCCTCCGACGATCAGGACGTCGCAGCGCTCCATCCGGCCTCCCGATGCGGACGAGTGTAGAGATGGTCGCGGGTCCAGGGCACGGCGTTCGAGCGTTCCCGGGCGAAGAGCACCTGGAAGAGCTGAAGCGATCCCGTGCGGAAGCCCGCGACCGAGCCCGCCAGGTAGAGCCGCCAGATCCGGACGAAGCGCTCGTCGAAGCGCCGCGCCACCTCCTCGCGGTGGGACTCGAAGCGCGCGAGCCAGTGCTCGAGCGTCCGTGCGTAATGGGGTCGCAGGTTCTCCACGTCCAGCACGGAGAGCTGCGCCGGCTCCAGGACGTCGGCCGCCTGGCGCAGCGTCGGGGCGTAGGCGCCCGGGAAGACGTGCCGCTCCACGAAGGGGCTGAACTCCAGCGGGCGGTCTCGCCCGATGAAGTGCAGGAGCCCGCGGCCATGGCTCGCGAGCGTGCGGTCGATCACCCGGGCGAGCTCGCCGTAGTGCTCCGGCCCGACGTGCTCGAGCATTCCGATCGAGGCGAAGGCGTCGTAGCGACCGCTCACGTTGCGGTAGTCGTCCTCCACGAACTCCACCCGATCCGCGAGCCCCTCCTTGGCCAGGCGCTCGCGCGCCCACGCGATCTGCTCGTGGGAGATGTTGAAGGCTCGTACGTGCACGCCGTAGTGTCGAGCCATGTAGAGGGCGAGCGAGCCCCAGCCGCAGCCCGCTTCCACCACCGTCTCGCCCGGGCGCAGCCGGAGCTTCCGGCACACGTGCTCCATCTTGGCGAGCTGCGCCTCCTCGAGGCTGGCGTCGACGGTCGGGAAGTACGCGCAGGTGTAGACCATCTCGCGGTCGAGCCAGAGCTCGTAGAATTCGTTTCCGAGGTCGTAGTGATGATGAACGTTGGCGCGCGAGCCGCGCAGCGAGTTGCGACGGCGGGTGAGGGCGCGCCAGCGCGCGGCCAGCCGGTCGAACGGCCCCGAGAGGCCGGGCGCCAGGTAGGTGGCCTCCAGCAAGGCCAGGAGATCGCCCTCGATCTCGATCCGACCGGCGGCGTAGGCCTCGCCGAAGCGGAGCTCGCGCCAGGGCCCGATCAGCCCGAAGAGCGCGCGCGAGTCGCGGAACACCACCCGGGCGGCCGGCGGCCGCGTCGAGGCCGGGACCTCCTCTCCATTGGGCAGCACCAGCGACACCGGTGCGTCACCGAGGGCGGTCGCGAGCTGGCGCGCCACTGCGCGCGCGAGGGCGGCTCCGAGCCCGCTCGAGGCCGCCGGTGCGGCGACGCCTCCGCGCGTCGCGGATCCACTCGAGGAGAGGGAGAGCAGCGAACGATCGGCCTTCATGGCGTCACCTCCGGTGGCGTGGGCACCGCGGCTCCGTCCGCGCGGCCGGTCGGGAGCGACACCTCCGGGAGCTCGACCCCGGCGTGCGTCGGTCCGCGGAAGGCACCAGCGGGGAGCTCCCTCCCCACGGGACGCGAGCGTCTGCGGGACCTCGAGGACAATCCTCCAGGCTCCCGCGCGCGGAGGCAAGCCCTTCGTGAACGTCCGGTGATCGGTGGGCTTCGGCGGCGGGCTCAGACCGGCGGGGCGACCCCGGGCTCCTCGCCCGCCTTCTTCTCCTCGATCTCCGTCAGGGTCGCCTCCGCCAGCAGGAGCACGCCGGCCACCGACGCCGCGTTCTCGAGCGCCACGCGCACGACTTTTGTCGGATCGATGACACCGGCCTGCACCAGGTCCCGGTACTCGAGGCGGGCGGCATCGAAGCCGACGTCGCCGCCGCCCGAGCGCAGGCGGTCCACGACCACGCCCGGGTCCACGCCCGAGTTGAGCGCGATCTGGCGCACGGGGGCCTCGAGCGAGCGGCGCACGATCTCGAGCCCGGTGCGCTCGTCGCCCTCGCACTTCGCCTCCTCGCGCTCCACGGCGGGGATGGCGCGCACCAGGGCGAGGCCGCCACCCGCAACGATCCCTTCGGCCACCGCTGCGCGGGTGGAGCTGATGGCGTCCTCGAAGGCCTCCTTGCGGCGCTTCATCTCCGCCTCCGACGGCGCGCCGACACGGATCACGGCCACGCCGCCGGCGAGCTTCGCCAGGCGCTCCTCGAGCTTCTCGCGGTCGTAGTCCGAGGTGGACGCCGCGATCTCACGGCGGAGCTCGGCGCAGCGGGCCTCGATGGCCGTGCGCTGGCCTCCCCCGCCGATGATCGCGGTGGCGTCCTTGTCCGCGACGACGCGCTTGGCGTGCCCGAGGTCGCCGAGCACCACGTTCTCGAGCTTGAGCCCGAGCTCCTCGGAGAGCACGTGGCCTCCGGTCAGGATGGCGATGTCCTGCAGCATGGCCTTGCGCCGGTCACCGAAGCCCGGCGCCTTCACCGCGACACAGGAGAACGTGCCGCGGAGCTTGTTCACCACCAGCGTCGCGAGCGCCTCTCCCTCGACCTCCTCGGCCACCAGCAGCAGCGAGCGTCCCGCCCGCACCACCTGCTCGAGCAGCGGGAGGAGGTCCTTCATGGTGGCGATGCGGCGCTCGCTCAGCAGCACGAGCGGCTCCTCCAGCACCGCCTGCATCTTCTCGGGGTCGGTGATGAAGTACGGCGAGAGGAACCCGCGATCGAACTTGAGCCCCTCCACGACGTCGAGCTGGGTCTCGGTGCCCTTGGCCTCCTCGACGGAGACCACGCCCTCGGAGCCCACCCGTTCGACGGCGTCGGCCACGAGCTCGCCGATCTCGAGATCTCCGTGAGCCGACACCGCGGCGACCTGGGCCTTCTCCTTGCGACCAGGGACCGGTCGCGAGATGCCGCGCAAGGCCTCGACCACCACGCGCACACCGCGGTCGATCCCGCGCTTTAGCACGATGGCGCTCGCGCCGGCCGTCACGTTGCGCACGCCCTCGGCCAGCATGGCGTGGGCCAGGAGCGTCGAGGTGGTGGTGCCGTCGCCCACCACGTCCCCCGTGCGGACCGCGGCCTCGCGCAGCATGCGGGCGCCCAGGTCCTCCTCGGGGTCCTTCAAGTGGAGCTGTCGCGCGATGGTGACGCCGTCGTCGCAGACCAGGGGGCTTCCCCAGGAGCGTCCGATCAGCACCGCACGTGCCCGGGGCCCGAGGGTGACGCGCACCGCATCGGCCAGCGACGCCGCGCCGGCCAGCACCTTGGCTCGCGCCTGGTCGCGGAAGAGGAGCTGCGTGTAGCTCATGGCGCTTCGCCTCCGGGAGGATGGGGGAGCAAGAGACGTGCCCGGCGGGGCAACCTGACGCGCCACGCCGACCCGGGACGCGAGGCAAGACGCCACAGCCGGGGCGTGCGCTGCGCGACGGGCCGGGCGCATGGCGGCACGCGCGTTGCAGCCTCCGAGGGAAGGAGCGCAGGAGCCAGGAGGAGACACCGGATGGAGATCCATTGGAAGGGTGCGAACCCGCTGCGACCGGAGGATCGGGAAGCGATCGAGACGAGGCTGCGAGCGCTCGAGGGCGGGCGTCGGGACGTGATCGACGTCCGCATCGCGCTCGAGGACGCCACCCATCATCGACACGGTGGCAAGGAGGCCCGAATCGCATGCCGCCTGCTCGGGCGGGAGGTCGTGTCGAGCCGCACGGCCGAGGACCTGCGGCTCGCCCTCGACCAGGCGACGGACGTCTTCGAGCAGGAGGTCCGCCGGATCCGCTCGCTGCGCGAGATCCGGCGCGAGGAGCGGCCGAGCGGCCCTCCGCATCTCGGGATCATCGACCGCGTGCTGCCGGAGCAGGGCTACGGCTTCATCCTGACGGACGAGGGCGAGCGGGTGTACTTCCACCGCAACGCCGTGCGTGGCGAGCTCCACTTCGCGGCGCTGCAGGAGGGCCAACGGGTTGCGCTGAACTTCGAGGCGGGGCGCGAGGGCCTCCAGGCCACCGCCGTGGTGGCTCCGCCCCCCGACGCATCCGCCCCCTGACACCAGCACGGAGCCCGGGGCCGCCGGCGAGCCGAGGGCGCCCGGCCCCGAGCATCCTCAGCTCTCCGCTTCGGCGAGATCGCTCACCTGCGGCGCTACGTCCCAGCGCTCGTGGAGCGAGTCGTAGCGGCCTCCGCGCCGCACGCTGCACTCCCAGCAGAGCGCGCCGTTGCTCGCGAAGGCGAAGCCGCGATCGGTGGCTACGCAGAGCTCGGCGCCGCACACGGCGCACGACACGAGCTCGCTCGACTCGGCCTCGTGCATGGGATCCTCCTCGACGCTTCGCGGCCCGTCGGGCCGACGCGCGGGACAGGTGCTCCACCCTGGAGCAGCAAGAGCCGTGCCGCGAGCGTCCGCGGCGATCGCTTCCGGGACGGAGCCTCTGAGTCGCGGCGCCACTCTCGAGAGCGGGATCTGAGGCGCCTGGGCCCGTCGGGCCGGCGCCGCGCGCCGACGACGGCCGCCGCGACGGCACGCCGGATGCTTAAGACCCGGAGAAGGGGGTTGGGACGCCCGCGACGCGGGATCGAAAGGAGAGGCCCATGCCCATCGCGGCCTACGCCCGGCGCACCGCACACACGGTCGCGCCGGAGGAGACGGCGCGCGCCGCCGCCCAACGGATGGAGAAGGAAGGGGTCGGCTGTCTGGTGGTGGTCGCGGACCAGCGCCCGGTCGGCATCCTCACCGATCGGGACCTCGCGCTGCGGCTCCTCCGCGAGAAGCTCGATCCGGGAGCGGTGCGGGTGCGCGAGCTGATGCACGCACCCGTGATCACCATCCCGGAGAACGAGCCGATCGACGTCGCGCTGCGGACGCTGCGCGCCGCCGCGGTGCGACGGCTTCCGGTGGTCGACGCCGAGGGCAAGCTCGCGGGAATCGTGGCGATCGACGATCTGCTGCGTCTCGTGACGACCGAGCTCGGCGATCTGGCGGAGGCGCTGCGCCGGCAGCTCTCGGCCGCCACGCGCGCGCCGTCGCGCGCGGAGGAGGCCGCCCATGCGTGAGGCGACGCACTACGAGAAGGAGGTGACCACGATCCGCGAGGATGCGCTGGTCTGCGACGTGGCGGATCGGATGGAAACCGAAGGAGTCGGCTGCCTGGTGGTGGAGGACACGGCCGGTCATCCCGTCGGCCTGCTCACCGACCGGGACCTCGCGCTGCGGGTGGTGGCGGCGGGGCGGGACGCCGGAGCGACCACCGCCGGAGCCGTGATGAGCCAGCCGCTGGTCTCGGCGGAGGCGAGCGATCCGCTGGAGCAGGTGATCGCGAAGATGAGCGCCTCGGGGATCCGGCGGGTGCCCGTGCTGAAGGACGGGCGCCTCTCCGGGCTGGTGAGCCTCGACGATCTCGTGGCCGAGCTCGCCGACGAGCTCGGGGACCTGGCGGCTCCCGCCCGGGCCCGTGCACGGGAGGGGCACCTCCGGGGCCGGATCGAGGATCTGCGCGGCGAGTTCGAGACGCGACTCACGCGCCTGCGCGGCCAGGTGGAGCAGACGGGTACACAGATGAGGGACACGCTGCGCCGCGAGCTCGCGGCGCTGCGGGAGCGCTTCCGCGGAAGCCCGCCGCACTGAGGCGGGAGGCCGCGCGCGCTGGCGCGCGCGGCCTCCGGGCGCCGCGGCTACTGCGGCGTCGCGCCACCACCTTGCGGCGGCGCGCTCGGAGCCGGCGGCTGCGGCTGGGGCGTGCTCGGGCCCGAAGGCGGCGCGGCTCCGCCGGCCGGCG
>JAWOLJ010000003.1:0-86375 GCA_033853555.1 Myxococcota bacterium | reverse complement strand
GCATCCCAGAACCCGTAGTAGGCGGAGAGCGAGAACGACATCGCCGGGTCCGGGATGCGGAACTCGAGCCGCAGGCCCGGCTCCGTGTTCTTGATGCTCCACGACTTCGTCTGGGCCCCGGCCAGCGAGATGTTGAGGAGCGTGTGGCCGTTCGCGTCGGCTCGCGCCTCGCAGGCGGCCGTGAAGGCGTAGGGCTCGCCGCACTGGCCGACCTGCACCGGGATGAACCGGTCGAAGTTCCACACGAACTCGAGCGAGAGATCCTGGAGCGGCCCGACGTTTCCGAAGCGGTGGGTGGCATCCAGGATCCACTGCGGGATGTAGCGCTCCTCCAGGTCCGGGAAGACGTTGTGGAAGCTCAGGTCCAGCGGGTTCACCACGTCCTGCAGCCGGAAGGAGTCGGTCTTGCCCCAGATCACGATCTGGCGACCGAGCCGGAAGTGGGTGTTGCCGACGTCGAGATCGGCGTACGCCTCCTTCAGGAAGCAGTAGGGGTGCGAGTTGTCGAAGCACTGGAACGCCGCGTTCGCCTCGCGCAGGTTGATCGGCGCCGGCGCCTGCTCGAAGGAGCGCTGGCTGCCCGGGGCGCCGTGGTACCAGTTGAGGGGCGTCTTGATGGGCTTGCTCGCCAGCGCGATGTCGCTGGCGATCGCCCCGCGCGTCAGGAGGTCGAAGAGACCCTGGCCCAGGAGCGGCACCAGGGCGCCGGCCGTCGCCGCACCGATGAAGGGCGACTTGTTGATCGCCTTCTGGAAGTCGAAGGCGCGGCTGTTGCCGCCGATCGCCGGCTGCTGCGGGCCCCTGAAGTTCCACGGCGCCGGCAGCCCGCCGTAGAAGATCACGTTGTCGAGGTAGATCGCCGTCGACGGCTCGCCGGTGAAGATCGTCCCGGTGTCGTTGTTGCCGAGGCAGAACTCGCCGATGATGCAGGAGCCGAAGCCTGGCATCTTCTGGCCCTTCTTCCGGGCCAGGGCGAGCAGGCTGTCGTGGGAGCCCGCGACCAGGTCGTTGCCCTGGAACAGCTTCCCGTCCGTGGTGTCGCTGCCCCACGTCTGCGGATACAGATCGTAGATCGCGTCGTAGGTCGGACGGATGATGCCGTGGAACGAGAGCTTGAAGAAGTCGCTCTCGTAGACGTTCAGGTCGCCCTTCAGCTCCATCTCTTGCTTCCACGACGACAGGTGGAAGTCCTGATTCAGGTTCGGCGCCCGGAAGTAGGCCGTGCTCTTCAGGAAGCCGGCCATCTGGAAGTGCTCCTCCCACCAGTCGGTGACGCTGCCGTCGTCCGCCAGCGCCCGGAGCGGCCCCATGGCGACGAGACCCACGACGGCGAACAGGAGAAGCAGCGAGCGAACCAGGAAGTGGCGCGGATTCAGGGCCATGTCCCCCCCCAAGGCTTCTTCCAACGGCGGCGGAAGCCCCCAGCCTCCGTCGCATTCCCTTCCGGTGCCGCGTGCTCGCCCTGCACTTCTCCGGCTCGGCACGAGCGCGGCGCGGCTCCGTTCCGGTGGCGTTCGTCCGCTCGCCGGTTCGTGACCGCGCGGCGAGGCGCAGCCGCGAGCGGAACAACGTTCACCGTTCCGTCCGTTCCGGGCGCGGCCCCGTGACGGACGGCACACATTCTTATTCATTCGTGGGCAACTTTGGCAAGAAAATCGCGCTCGGAAGAAAGCGAATCGGACTTTTTTGCCCTCGAACGAGGGATCGACCGGAGATTTCCTGACGCAACGCAGCGTATGCGGAGCGCCGCGGCCAATGCGCCAACTCGACGCCCCGTCGGGCGGCTCGCAGTAGGATGGGGGCTCGCGTGGGAGGAAGACGATGGGTCGGCTGAAGGGTCGGGTGGCGCTGGTGACGGGAGGGGGACGCGGGATCGGCCGCGCGATCGCGCTCGCGCTGGCCCGGGAAGGTGCCGGCGTCGCGGTGTCGTCCCGCACCTCGTCGGAGCTCGAGGCGGTGGCGAAGGAGATCGAGGCCTGCGGCGGCGCGGGATCGCTGGCGGTGCGGGCGGACGCCACGCGGCGGGAGGACCAGCGCGCGGCGGTGCGGCGGGTGATCGAGACCTTCGGGCAGCTCGACGTGCTGGTGAACAACGCCGGCGGCGTGATCGCGCCGCGCGGTCTCCAGGACCTGATGCCCTTCAGCCACGACGACGCGCTCTTCGAGCAGAACCTGGTGCTGAACCTGACGTCGGCCTACTGGGCGACGGCCGAGGCGCTGCCGCACATGCGCGATCGTCGATACGGGCGGGTGCTCACCATCGGCTCGGGCTACGCCAAGCGGAGCGGGGGCATGCTGGCCTACACCGCAGCGAAGCACGGTCTGGTGGGCTTCACCCGGGCCCTGGCGGCGCAGGTGGCGCCCTTCGGCATCACGGTGAACTGTCTCTGCCCCGGCTGGACCAACACCTCGCTCGTCGACTGGAACGTGCTCGCCGTGGCCTACGGCACCACGCCGGAAGGCGCCAAGGCGATGGCGGAGGCCGAGAACCTCCAGAAGCGGATCCTCGAGCCGGAGGAGCTCGGACCGATGGCGGTGCTGCTGGCGTCGGAGGAGGCGGCCGGGATCACCGGCCAGGTGGTGAGCGTGGACGGGGGCTACAAGGTCTAGTGCAAGCGAAGCGCGCAGCGAGCCGCAGGCGAGCGAAGCGCGCAGCCCGGCGGCGCAGCCGCCGGTGCGCCAAGGCCGGAAGCACGCAGCGAGCCGCAGGCGAGCGAAGGGCGCGGCCCCCGGCCCGATCCGACGCATCGCGTCACGTCGCGCCTCGGGGTGCGGCTCGGGCGGCGCGGGCCGCCCGGCTCCCGTAGAATGAACACCGTTCTCCCGCCCCGAGGACCAGAAGGAGCGCCGCATGGCTCGCACCGGCAGACCGGAGCGCCGCTACTGGGGATTCCTGAGTCCGCTCCCCGCACCGGTGCTCGGGGCGATGGCGCGTCAGGCGGAGGCCCAGGGGCTGGTGGGGCTCTTCTCCCCCCAGGTCTACGGCCCGCCCTTCCTCCCCCTCGCGGCCGCAGCGATGGTGACGGAGCGGATCCAGCTCGCGACCGGGATCGCGATCGCCTCCACCCGCAGCCCCTTCGAGACCGCCATGGCGGCCATCGACCTGGACCGCATCTCCGGCGGGCGCTTCGTGCTCGGCCTCGGTGCCAGCATCAAGGCCTGGACGCAGGGTGTGTTCGGCGTCCCCGAGCACAAGCCGCTCGAGCACCTGCGGGAGACGGTGGCGGCGGTGCGCCACATCGTGCGCGGCGCCCACAAGGGGCTGACACCATTTCGTGGCACGTACTACAGCGCCGACTTCTCCGAGCTCCAGCCCACCGCGCCGCCGCTGCGCGAGGAGATCCCGATCTGGATCGCCGCGCTGCGGGGCCCGCTGGTGCGTCTCGCCGCCGAGATCGCGCAGGGCGTGATGGGCCATCCCATGTGGTCGATCGACTGGGCGGTGGAGCGCATCCAGCCCGCCCTGCGGGAGGGCCTGGCGCGCGCCGGTCGCTCGCGCGACGCGATCGATCTCAACCTCTGGCTGTGGGTCGCGCCGAATCCCGACCCGAGGGAGGCCCTGGAGGACGCGCGCGCCACCGTCGCCTTCTACGGCGGGATGAAGCAGTACGAGTCGTTCTTCGAGGCCCACGGCTTCGGCGAGGACGCGCGCCGGCTGCAGCAGGCGGTACAGCGCAAGGAGGTGCTCGCCGCCGCGAAGCTCGTGAGCGACGAGATGGCTCGCACCTTCGTGCTGTGCGGGCGCCCCGACGAGGTGCGGGCGCGCGTCGAGCGGGCCTGGAGCGTGGCGGACTCGATGTGCCTGGTGCCCCCGTTCTACGCGGTCTCGCCCGAGAAGCTCGCCTTCTACGGCGACATGATCGCCAGGACCTTCTACGGCCAGGGGTGACGCCCCGGGACGCGAGGTGACGGTTCCACGAATCACGCTCTTCGGAGCGCGCCCCACGTCGGCCGGCGGCGTGGGGACGAACGGACAGGGAGGCAGCAATGGAACGCGCGGTGGTCGCCGGCGTCGGAATGACCCGGTTCGGCAAGCACATGGAGACGGGGCTGAAGGCGCTCGGCGCCGAGGCCGTGGTGGCGGCGCTCTCGGACGCCGGCATCGACAAGAAGCACGTCGAGGCGGCCTTCGTCGGCAACGCCATGGCGGGCCTGATCACGGGCCAGGAGTGCATCCGCGGCCAGGTGGTGCTGCGCCACGCGGGGATCGGCGCGATTCCCGTGGTGAACGTGGAGAACGCCTGCGCCAGCGCGTCGACGGCCTTCAACCAGGCCGTCGCGCTGGTCTCGGCCGGGGTCTACGACGTGGTGCTCGCCCTCGGAGTGGAGAAGCTCTACCACGCGGACAAGAAGCGCAGCTTCGCCGCGATCGGGAGCGCGGTCGACACCGAGGAGATCGCCAAGATCCTGGAGGCGCTGAAGAAGAACGCCGAGGCCCAGGGCGCGACGGCGGCGGCCGGCGGCGCCGGCGAGAAGCGCAGCATGTTCATGGACTTCTATGCCGCCACCGCGCGGGCGCACATGAAGAAGTACGGCACCACGGCGCGCCAGTTCGCGGCGGTGGCGGCCAAGAACTCCTACCACGGGAGCCTGAACCCGAAGGCGCAGTTCCAGCAGGCGCTCAGCGTGGACGAGGTGCTGGCCGAGCCGATGATCGCGGAGCCGCTGACCCGCGCCATGTGCTCGCCGATCGGCGATGGCGCGGCGGCCGCGGTGGTGGTGAGCGAGCGCAAGGCGCGCGAGCTCGGCATCTCGCCGCCGGTGCGCGTGGCGGCCACGGTGCTCCGCTCCGGCTGGGACCACGGCGCGGAGGACGAGGACACGGTGCGGCGCTGCGTGCGCGAGGCCTACGAGAAGGCCGGCGTCGGCCCGAAGGACCTCGACGTGATCGAGTGTCACGACGCCTCCGCCCCGGCGGAGCTCATCTACTACGAGGAGCTCGGGCTCTGCGGCGAGGGCGAGGGCGGGCGCCTGATCGAGTCCGGCGCGACGCGGCTCGGCGGGCGCATCCCGGTGAACACGAGCGGGGGGCTCCTGCGCAAGGGCCACCCGGTCGGGGCCACCGGCCTGGCCCAGGTGACGGAGCTGGTGGAGCAGCTCCGCGGCCAGTCGGGCAAGCGCCAGGTCGAAGGCGCCAAGGTCGCGCTGGCCCAGAACGGCGGCGGGCAGATCGGGAACGACGCCGCCGCCATGTGCGTGACCATCCTGACCCGCTAGCGGAGAAGCCGCGGCCGGCGGCCCGCCCTTCGCGGGCCGCCGACCCCTGATCGGGGAGAGGGACCGTGGCGCGAGAGCGATCCGAGATGATGCTGGCCGATCTGGCCGCGATCCGGGCGGAGCAGAAGCCCGACTTCCGGGTGCTGACCTTCGAGTGCGCGGGCAAGCCCGACGAGGCCCGGACCTACGCCGAGCTGCTCCAGAACGCGAATCGCCTCGCGGCGGCGCTCGTCGCGCGGGGCTTCCAGCGCGGCGACCGCTTCGCACTGATGATGCGCAACCACCCGGAGTTCGTGGAGGCGATGATCGCGGCCTCGATCACGGCCACGGTCTTCGTCCCGATCGATCCGCGCACGCGCGGCGAGAAGCTGGCCTACACCCTCCGCAACTCGGGCTCGAAGGGCGCGGTGACCGCGGACTACAACCTGCGACAGCTCGATGAGGTGCGTGGCAAGCTGCCCGAGCTTCGCAGCGTGCTCGCGCTCGAGACCGGCGAGGAGAACGCACCGCCCCTGTCGGAGTTCTCCGGGGTGGACTCGCTGCGCGAGATCCTCTCGAAGCCCGCCCCCACCGTGGACGTGCGCCTCCAGGGTCCGGGAGACGCGTTCCAGATCATCTACACCTCCGGCACCACCGGCGATCCGAAGGGCGTGGTGATGGACAACGCCCGCTTCGGGGGGTTCGGCATGCTCGGCCGGGTGATCTTCGGCTTCACGGCGGAGGACCGGGTCTACACCGGCCTCTCGCTCACCCACGGCAACGCCCAGGCCGTGACGCTCGGGAACGCGCTCCACATGGCGATTCCGGGCGTGATCAGCCGCAAGTTCACCAAGTCGCGTCTCTGGGACATCTGCCGCAAGCACGGCTGCACCACGTTCTCGCTGCTCGGCGGGATGGCGACGGCGATCTACAGCGAGCCGCCGAAGCCCAACGACGCCGACAACCCCGTCCGCTTCGTGACGAGCGCCGGGATGCCGCTCGCGATCTGGGAGGCCTTCGAGAAGCGCTTCAACGTGAAGATCCTGGAGTGGTACGGCGCGGTGGAGGGCGGGCTCGCCTTCAAGCCGATCGGGCAGGGCCCGGTGGGCTCGTTCGGCAAGCCCGCGCCGGGCCTCGAGATGAAGATCCTGGACGAGAACGACCAGGAGTGCCCGCCCGGCGTGATCGGAGAGATCTGCTCGCGCCCGCTCGGCGGCGAGAAGCCGAAGGTCGAGTATCACGGCAATCCGGAGGCCTCGGCCAGGAAGACCCAGGGCGGCTGGCTGCGGAGCGGCGACATGGGCCATCGCGACGCCGACGGCTGGCTCTTCTTCGAGTACCGCAAGGGCGGCGGCATCCGACACAACGGCGACTTCGTGAACCCGGGCTTCGTGGAGAAGGTGATCGCCGAGCATCCCGACGTCTCGGACGTCTTCGTCTACGGGATTCCCGCGAAGAGCGGCGCCCCGGGCGAGAAGGACGTGGTCGCGGCGATCGTGGGAATCCCCGGGCGCCGGCTGGATCCGAAGTCGGTGCTCGAGACCTGCCGCCGCGGGCTCGAGCCGAACTTCGTGCCGTCCTACCTCCAGGTGGTGGACGAGATCCCGAAGACCGCCTCCGAGAAGCCGCAGGAGCGCTTCCTGCTGGACCGCTTCGCCCCCGACGCCCCCGGCGTGTACGCGAGCGAGGAGGCCTAGCGGCCGAGCGCGCGATGGCCGGAGCTGGCGAGCCCTACCCGTTCACCACCTGGTAGACGCGATACTCCACCGCGCCCGGGATCACGCGGCCCTCGGCCACCGCCACCACGCGGTTCAGCCAGGCGTAGCGCGCGTCGCCCGTCTCGAAGCGCGGCGCCGTCATGAAGTAGCTGTCGCCGTAGCCGGCGGGAACTCCCTTGCCGAGCGCCGCCATCACCTTGTCGTTCATCTCGATCACACCGTAGTAGGTGAGATAGATCAGCGCGCCGTCGTGGGTCTCGAGGGTGGCGCGCACGTCGAGGCGGCCATGGCCGTCGGGGCCGATCAGGATCCAGTCGCCTCCGCTCGGGAGGAGCTTTCCGCGCAGGCGCGGGCCCTCGAAGCTCCCGCCCGTCACGTCGAAGATGCGGCGCACGCCGTAGGGGCCCGCGCCCACGTCGACCGGCGGCTTCAAGGTGGCCTGATAGCTCACGAGATGCTCGAGCCTCGGCGGCATGCTTCCTCCCCCGCGCCGTGCGGCGCGCAGCGATCCCGGGCTCCACGACGGCCGCAGCACGCGGGTCCAGCTCGCGCGCTAGATCCCCCGCGTCCAGCGCTCGGGTAGCACGCGGACCAGCGCCGGCACCAGGAGAAGCGCGCCCAGGGCGTTCACCGCCATCAGCACCGTGAGCAGCAGGCTCATCTCCGCCGAGAAGCGCATGCTCGAGATCGGGATCCAGAACACGATGCCGAGGACCAGCGTGGTGGCGGTGAAGGTCACCGCGAGACCCGTGGTGCCCACCGCGTGGGCGAGGGCCTGGGGCAACGTGAGGCCGCGTCGGCGCTCCTGCCGGATGCGATCGACGATGTAGATGCCGTAGTCCACGCCGATCCCGACGCCGATCACCTGCACCGGCAGCGTATTCACGTCGGTGGCGATGCCGAGCCAGGCCTGGAGCGCCATCGCCGCGAGGGCCGCGGTGCCGAGCGACGCCACCAGGAGCAGGCTCACCAGGAGCGAGCGATAGCTCCAGAGCAGCATCGCGAAGATGCTGGCGAAGACGATCACCAGGCTCGCGCGGTCGCTCGCTGCCACCACCTGGTTCACCGCCGCCTGGATGCCGATGCTCCCGGCGGCGAGCCGCAGGTCCACGCCGTCGCGCAGCCAGCTCCCGGCCTCCTGGTAGCGGAGCTCCTTCTCGCCGGGGGGCCGCACCCACAGCTCCCAGGGACGGTAGAGGCCCCGGTGGCGGAGCTCCGCCGCCACACCGGTCGGGCCCTCCTGCTGGAACGTGGCGCTCACGCGGTAGCTCCCGCGCTCGTCGCGACCGCTACGCGCGGTGGTGTCGACCGGGAGCGCGCGACGGCCGCCGCTCCCGTCCGGGACGGTCACGCGGAGCTCGGGCTCGGCCGGCGGGAGGACGGGGGAGATCCAGGCGAGGGCGCGAGCGAGCGACCCCGGCGGGCGCGGCACCAGCCGGATCGCGAGCGGCCCGTCGAGCCGCTCGCTCTCCACGTAGCGGCGCGCCAGATCCAGGGCGTCCCGGACGGTGTCGGGACGACGATCCTGGAAGAAGACGCGCACGGCGAGGGAGCGCGAATCCGGCGTCCGGTAGGGATCGAGGAGGCCCGGCACCGGCGCCCCCGCTTCCAGCAGGAACAGGAGCCCACCGATCTCCGACTGGGTCTGCATCCACATCGCCCAGCGCGGATCGTTGTGGTGGAAGGTCCGGCTCGTCTGCTTCTGGAGATCCACCAGCGAGATGCTGCCGCCGACCTTGGGATCGGTCTCGAGCGTGTGCTGCAACGACTCCACGAGCTTGAACGCGTCGGGCGCCATCACGCGTCCAGGCTCCTCGGCGTGGGCGATCACCAGGAGGTCGTCGAGGCCCGAGAAGCGGCGCGAGATCTCGGCGGCCGCCACGTTGAACTCCGAGCTCGGGTAGAGCATCGGGGTTCCGACCCCGACGTCGCCGACCTTCACCTGCCGGGCGAGCAGCGCCGCGCCGAGCGTCATGACGGCGAAGACCCCCACCACCACGAACGCGCTCGCCCGGCCGCTCACCAGCCTCGCGATCGTGTTCACGACGCGGCGAATCGACGGCGGCACGAAGTGGCGGCGCTCGCGGGGCGGTGGCAGGTAGAGGATCAGCAGCCGGTTCAACAGCATCTCGGTCGGCGCGATCGAGAAGGACCAGAACGCGCAGAGGAGCCCGAGCTTCTGGATCAGCGGGATCGAGGCCAGCGCGATGGTGAGGAGCGCCACCGCGTCGGCGAGGATGCCGAGGAAGCCCGGGAGGAGGAGCTCCGACATCGACCGGATGCAGGCCTCGTCCTTGTCTCCGAGTGCCTCGTACTCCTCGTAGAAGCGTTCCACGAACTGGACGCTGTGGCTGATGGCGCGCGCCGTGATCAGCATCGGCACCACCAGCACCAGCGGGTCCAGGTTGAAGCCCGCCCAGGCCGCGAAGCCGAGCCCCCAGATCACGTTCACCAGGGCTCCGGAGAGCGGCAGGAAGACGCCGTAGAGCCGGCGGAAGTAGGTCCAGAGCAGCGAGATCGAGACCCCGAGCGTCAGCACGAAGACCAGCAGGATCTCGGTGGCGAAGGCGTAGGCCCAGCCGAAGAGCACGGGCTGGCCGGTGAGATACACCTGCACCGGGAAGCGCGACTCCACATCGCGCTTCATGTGCTGGAGGTGCTTGAACAGCGCAGCGTAGTCGATGCGCGACTCGACGTATCCCGCGCGCACCAGCGCCGCCTTCTCGTCGGCCGAGACCAGGACGCCGAAGACCGACGGATTGCGCCGCACGCGCGAGCGCAGGTCCTCGAGCCCGGCCTTCGTCTCGGGGATCGCCTCGACCAGGAGGGGCGAGGTCAGGACCCCGTCCTGGCCCACGCGAGGATCGCGCGTCGTGATGTGGGTCAGGCTCGAGACCTGCGCGTGGTCGACGCCGGTCTGCCCTTCGACGGGCTTCCCGCTCGCCACCCAGCGATCGACGAGCGACACCACGGCGTGCACCAGCCGGGCCACGCGGCCCCGGGGCTCCACGTAGGCGCTGGCCGGAAGCGCGTTCGCCTCGGGAGCGACGGTGGAGGAGTCGATCTGCGTGGTGACCTCCTCCACCGCGCGCAGCACCTCGGGCTGGTAGAGATCGCCGTCTCGCGCCACCACCGCCGCAAGCACCGTGTTGGCGTTGCCGAACACGTCGCGATAGGCCTCGTAGGTGCGCACGTAGGGGTGCCCGCGCGGCAGCAGGTCCAGGAACTGGGTGAAGATCTCGAGGCGCCTCATCTGCCAGGCGAAGAAGAGCGTGGGAAGGGCGATCCCGAGCGCAAAGGCGTGACGGTGCCGCGCGAAGAAGCGGGAGAAGCGCTCGGACAGCGAGACGTCCGGCATCGGCTCAGCGCACCCGCTCGAAGCTCGCGCCGCCGTCGCGCGTGGCGAGGACCATGCCCCGCATCCCGACCACGTAGCCGCGCTCGGGAGAGGCAAACGCGACACCCAGGAGGGGCGCCGGAATGGTCGGCAGCGTCGAGCGTGCGAAGGTCGCCCCGCCGTCGTGGGAGACGGCGACGAAGCCGCCATCGCCCGCCACCGCCACCACGTCGCCCGTACCGCCCACGCCGTAGAGATCCATCCCGAAGCCGGCCGGGACCGGCGCCCAGCTCGCGCCGCCATCGGTCGAACGCAGGAGCGTGCCGGCGATCCCCACGGCGACGCCGGTTCGCCCGTCGGAGGAGAACCAGACGTCGGTCAGGTAGACGTCGTCCGGCACGCCGGAGAGCCGGCCGCGCCGGAGCGGCGGGCCCAGGCCCGTCATGCGCTCCACGGTGCCGAACTCGCCGACCAGCGCCGCGTCTTCGGCGGCAGACCGCGCGCCGTTCAGGATCACGTCCTCGTCGCGGGGAATGCAGACCCAGCGCGAGCCGCCATCGGAGGTCGCGAGCTGGAGACCGAAGTCCCCCACCACGAGCGCCCTCCCCGGCGCCGGCGCGAGGACTCCGAAGAGATGCCGGTGAAAGGGCGTCGGACGACGCACGAACGTGACGCCGCCGTCCTCGGAGCGCAGCACCACACCGTCTCGCCCCACCGCCCAGAGCTCCGCTCCCGGCCCGAGCGCCACCGAGAGCAGCGGCTCGTCGGTGCCCGTGGCCGGCGTGCTCCAGCTCTTGCCCCCGTCCTGCGAGACCACGACGCTCCCCAGGTAGCCGGCCGCCGCCACGCGATCGCCGCGCGCCGCGACGCGGAAGAGGTCCGCAGCCTTGTGGAGGCCGTAGCGATCGGCCACGGTGCCGTCGGTGGCGCCGAGGCCGTCCGCCCCCACGTCGAGGCGGCGCGAGATCCGCTCCATCAGCGCGGTGTCCCCCGTGGCCGCGGCGCCGCAGCGCACCTTCTGCGACAGGAGATCGCGGGCGAGGGGCGCGTAGGCCTGCGTCTTCTCGTCGAGGTAGCCCTCGAGGAGCGTGCTCATGCGCTCCAAGGTGGCGGCGTCGCCGCTCGCCACGGCCGCGGCCACCCCGTCGGAGAGCAGGCGTCGCGCCTGGAAGGCGTTCACCGGCCCGGGCAGATCGGACAGCGTCTCGTAGGCCGCGGCGAGGGCCTGGATCTCGGCGTCGCCGGCGTGCCCGGACTGGATCCTCGCGAGCAGGCTCTTCGCCGCGGCGGGCGCGACACCCGTCACGCGGCCCGAGGGCTCGCGCTCGAAGAGCCCGGGAGCCGTGGCCTCGGCCCGGGCCGAGCGGTCCGCGGCCGGGCTGGCCTCGTCGGCCCGTAAGTCGGGCGTGAAGCCCCAGCAGACCAGCCCGACGAGGAGGGCGCCGACCAGCCGACGCCGGCCCGAGAAGCTGCGGGGAGACAGCACGGGGCCGCACGTTAGCGGCCTTGAACGCCGTTCACAAAGGCTCCCTGCGCGCGTCCGGGCTCGCGGGCGGCTCGCAGCTGAATGGTGGCTGAGGAGAGGGGCCGAGGGTGGATCGGCCGAGGGAGCGGGGCCTGCCGGGGCGCGCGACGCGCGCCCCGGCACCCTACGCTCAGGCGTGTTGAGCAGCGCCCGCCAGACCGTGCCCGCCCGGCGTCTCCAGTGTCGGGGCGGCGGGCCGGACGCGCCGTGCCGGCGGGAGCGCCGCCGGCGTGCGCGTGCCGCGCAGGCTCAGGCTGCGGAGCCCGCCCACTCCGAGAGCAAGGAAGAGGGCCACCGCGAAGAACTCGATCGATGCCATGTTCATTCCCTCCTGGTCACCGTCGCATCGGGCCGACGCCCGCCCTCATCGCAAGTCGGATGCCAAGGCTGCGTTGGCCCGAGTCGCGCTCTCCGCGCTCCTCGGCTTCCTTCTTCGAGCGGGACGAAGCCCGTACCGCCACCTCGGGCTTCCCGACGAATGCATCCTGCCGCGAAAGGTGGCAGGCTAGGCAGCAGACGAAGCGCGCAGCGAGGCAGAGCCGAGCGAGGGCGCAGCCCGGCGGCGTAGCCGCCGCTGCACCCCAGGTGGCCGGAGCGGAGGGTCCCTCGAGGCGCGCCTGGAACGGCTCGCAGCCCGAACGATGCACGGAGGAGTGTCGGATGTACAAGCTGGTGGCCTGCTGGTCGGCACCGCGTCCGCAGGAGGTGGAGGCGTTCGAGAAGCATTACCTCGGGGTTCATGCCCCGCTGGCGCAGCGCGTGCCGCACCTCCAGCGCATCGTGCTGACGCGCACGGACGCCGGCCTCGAGGGCGCGGCGCCGGCCTTCCATCGCGTGGCCGAGATGATGTTCGCCTCGCCGGAGGACCTGGAGCGCAGCAGCCATTCGCCGGAGTGGAAGGCGCTGCGGGCCGACGCCGGCGAGATGGTGGCGCGCTTCGGCGTGAGCCTCTCCGTGGCGATCGGCTGGTCCCAGGAGCCGCGGATGTAGTGCAAAGCGCCGGACGCCGAAGGCGTCCCGGCGCTACTGCGGGTCCGCGATCCGCAGGAGCTGCTTGCCCCGATTCGCCCCGGTGAAGAGGCGGATCAGGGTGCGCGGCGCGTTCTCCAGGCCCTGCTGCACGTCCTCGAGCTGCTTTACCCGGCCCTGGGCATACCACTCGCCGAGGGCCTTCAGCGCCTCGGGGAAGCGGGCGGCGTAGTCGAGCACCAGGAAGCCCTGCATGCGCGCGCGTGCGAGGATCAGGTTCATGTAGTTGGCGGGGCCGGGAGGCGGAGTCCCGCCGACCGTGTCGTAGCGCGAGATCGCGCCGCAGAGGGCGATGCGCGCATGCAGCGCCAGCCGCGCCAGCACCGCGTCCAGGATCGGGCCGCCGACGTTGTCGAAGTAGACGTCGATCCCCTTCGGACACAGGGCAGCGAGGCGCGTGCCCACGTCCTCGGACTTGTAGTCGATGGCTGCATCGAAGCCGCCCTCGCGCAGGAGCCAGTCGCACTTGGCGGCCCCGCCGGCGATGCCGATCACACGGGCGCCCAGGATCTTCGCGATCATCCCCGCCACCGAGCCCGTGGCGCCCGCCGCACCCGACACCACGAAGGTCTCGCCGGCTCGCGGCGTCGCCACGTCCAGCACGCCGAAGTACGCGGTGAGCCCGGTGATTCCGAAGAGGCCGAGGGCGAGGTTGAGCGGCGTTCCGGACGGGAGCTTGCTGAGTGGAAGGATGCCGCCGCCGTCGATCACCGCGTAGTCCTGCCAGCCGAAGGCCCCCTGCACCAGGTCGCCGGGCGCGAAGCCGGGCTTGCGGCTCTCCACCACCTGCCCCACCCCGCCGGCGCGCATCACCTCGCCCAGCGGGACCGCGGGCACGTAGGTGTCCATCGACATCCAGCCCCGCTGCGTCGGGTCGAAGGAGAGCCAGAGCGTGCGGACCAGGATCTCGCCCTCCTTCAGCGGCGGCACCGGAACCTCGCGCCAGGCGAAGTCGCTCTCGCGGATCGGGCCCTGCGGCCGCGCCGCCAGGATCCATTGCCGGTTCGTTCTCGTGGTCACTCGAAGCTCCTCCTGGATCGCCGACGCAATACTGCGTCGGATCGGGAACACCTCAGCTCCCGGCCACGCGCCGGTCGCGGCCTCGCCAGTACGGCTCGCGCAGCAGCTTGCGCTGCACCTTCCCGACCGGGCTCTTGGGCAGCGGCTCGGTCTGGAGGAGCACGCGAGCAGGCTTCTTGTAGGAGCCGAGGAGCCGCCGGCAGAGCTCCACGATCTCCTTCTCCGTCACCGGAGTGCGGCCGTCGATCACGCAGACGGCGAGAGGCGCCTCGCCCCATCGCTCGTCGGGGACCCCGAAGACCGCGACCTCCACCACGGCGGGATGCGTCTGGATCGCGTTCTCGAGCTCGGCCGGCCAGACGTTGAAGCCGCCCGAGATGATCATGTCGTCCTTGCGGTCGAGGACGTAGAGGAAGCCGTTCTCGTCGAGCCGCCCGATGTCGCCCGTCAGCACCCAGCCGTCCACCAGGCGCTGCGCGGTGGCCGCCGGATCCTCCCAGAAGCCCGTCATCTGTCCCTCGCAGCGCACCGCGATCTCGCCGGTCTCGCCGCAGGGAAGCGTCTCGTTGCGCGTTCCGCGGATCTCGAGGCCCGCGAAGGGGAGCGGGCGCCCCGCGGAGCGCAAGGGTGTGGAGCCGGGCTGCTCTCCGAACCATTCGTCGGGCCCCATCATCGTGACGGGCAGGGCCTCGGTCTGGCCGTAGCCCTGGTAGAGCACCGGCCCGAAGACCCGGCGCGCGAGGAGCGCGGTGTCGTCGGTGATGGGCGAGCCGCCGACCTGGAGCACCTTCAGGCTCGGAAACTCGCGCCCGGCCGCCGAGGGGTGACGCGCCAGGAGGTTCAGCAGGGTCGGCACCGCGAACAGGTACGCCACGCGCTCGTGCTGCATGAGGTCGAGCGTTCGCTCCGCCTCGAAGTGGTCTTGCAGCAGGTTCACGCCGCCCGAGAGCCAGGTCGGCACGAAGAAGTAGCCGGAGCCGTGGGAGATCGGCCCCACGTGCAGGCAGACGTCGCCCGGGCGCACCGGCGGGAAGCTGTAGAACCAGTCGCGGCCGGCGGCGAGCCAGCTTCGATGGGAGTAGGCCACGCCCTTCGACTTCCCGGTGGTGCCGCCCGTATGCCGGATCACGTAGGGCGAGGTGGGATCGACGGGCGGCTCGGGGTCCCGATCCTCGTGCCGCGAGAGCCAGGCCTCGTAGCCGCGATCCCGCACGATCGGCGGCGCGAGCCCGGGGACCTCGCGCTCGATCCCCGCGACGTCGGCGGCGTAGCGCTCGGCCACCACCGCCGCGCGACAGCCGGTGTGGGCCAGCATCCAGACGTGGGCGGGCCGCGCGTTGCGGGGATAGAGCGGCACGCGCACCAGGCCGGCCGCCGCCGTCCCGAGGAAGAAGTCCGCCGCCTCGAGCGTGTTGTCCTCGAGGACGCCCACCCGGTCGCCGGGGCGGAGTCCCAGGCCGAGGAGGGCGTTCGCCAGGCGCAGCCCGCGCCGCCAGGCCTCGCCGAAGGAGAGGCGGCGCTCGCCCGCCACGATGGCCTCACGGTCGCGATGGAAGCGCGCGGAGCGTCGCAGGAGGGTCCGGACGTCCATGGGCTCACGCCGCCGCGGCTGCGCCGGTGGAGACGGGCAGCGAGCGCAGCCCGCGGCTGAGCAAGGTCGGATTCCACTCCGGCGTGTCGGTCTCCACGCGCAGGTCCGGGAAGCGCCGGAGGAGCGCGGGCAGCGCGAGCTGCGCCTCGAGCCGGGCGAGCGGCGCGCCCAGGCAGTAGTGGATCCCGAAGCCGAATCCCAGGTGCGCGTTCGGCCGGCGCGAGAGATCGAGCCGATCCGGCTCGGAGAAGGCCTCCGGGTCGCGGTTGGCGGCGTTCTGCAGCAGGAAGACCCGCTCGCCGCGGCGGATCTTGCGCCCCCGGAGCTCCAGGTCCTCGATCGGCCAGCGCACCATCATCTTCGAGGGGCCGTCGAAGCGCAGGAACTCCTCGATCGCCTGAGGAAACAGGCCGGGCTCGCGCCGCAGGCGCTCCCGCGCCTCCGGATGTCGGTGCAGCAGCCACACGCTGGTGCCGAGCAGGTTGGTGGTCGTCTCGTGGCCGCCGAAGAGCAGGAGCACGCAGGTGCCGATCACCTCGTCGCGGGAGAGCACGTCGCCCTGCTCCTCCGCCGCCGCCAGCGCGCTCAGCAGGTCGTCCGCCGGATGGGCGCGCGCGCGGCGCAGCATGCCGTCCATGTAGGCCTCGAGCTCGCGGAAGCCTCGCCGCGCCCGGACGTGGCGGTCGCTCGCTCCCGCGCCGAAGACCAGGCCCAGGACGTCGTCGGACCAGCCCTTGAACAGGTCGCGGTCCTCCACCGGCACGCCCAGCATCTCCGCGATCACGATCGCGGGAAGGGGATAGGCGAAGCTCCGCACCAAGTCCGCCCGCCCGGCCCGGGCGAGGTCGAGCAGCAGCGCCTCCACGATCTCCTGCACGCGCGGACGCAGCGACTCCACGGTGCGCGGCGTGAACGCCTTCTGGACCAGGCGACGCAATCGCGTGTGGTCCGGCGGGTCCTTGAACTCCATCCAGTTGGACAGGATGCGCGCCGTCGGATCGTCTTCGGCGGCTTCTCGCCGCGCCGAAGGCCGATCCGGCAGGAACGAGCCCACGCGGTCCGACGAGAGCCGCGGGTCGCGAAAGCCCGCGCTCACGTCGTCGAAACGCGTGACGAGCCAGGCGCCGTGCCGCTCGCTCCAGCAGACCGGCGCCTCGGCTCGCAGCCGCGCCAGCGCGGGATAGGGGTCTGCCACGAGCTCCGGTGAGAGGAGGTCGATCGAGGGCGCGTCGCTCATCGCTCGAGCACCGTCACGACGCAGGCGTTGCCATCGATGCCCGAGACGCCGCCGCCCATGGTCTCCACCAGGCCGAGCCGTGCGCCCTCCACCTGGCGAGCGCCCGCCGCGCCGCGCAGCTGCCAGACGATCTCCGCGAGCTGCGCCAGACCGGTGGCGCCCAGGGGATGACCGCGCGAGAGGAGGCCGCCCGACGGGTTCACCGGCTGGCGTCCGCCGAGCGTCGTGTGCCCGCTCTCCAGCAGCTCCCCACCGCGTCCTTCCTGCGCCAGCCCCAGCGCCTCGCTGGTCACGATCTCGCCGATGGTGAAGGCGTCGTGGAGCTCCAGCACGTCGAGATCCTCGGGGCCGATGCCGGCCCCCTCGTAGGCCGCGCGGGCGGTGTCGCGCGCGATCTCGAAGCCCCAGACGTGGGGCGAGCGGTGGTCCCAGAGCGCACCCGAGCGGTGCGACGACGCGCGCACGCGAACCTCGCCCGGCCGGCCGCGCGCGGGGCCGAGCACCGCGGCGGCGGCGCCGTCGGCGATGGGGCAGCACTGCAGGAGCGTCAGGGGGTCGGCGATCATGCGTGAGGCCAGCACCTCTTCCAGGCTGCAGGGCTTCCGGTACTGCGCCCGCGGATTTCCTGCGGCATGACGACGGTTCTTCACCGACACGAGCGCGAGCTGCTCGCGGCGGGTGCCGAAGACCTCCAGATAGCGGGCGGCGGACATGGCGTAGAGGCTCGGGAGCGCCATTCCCATCCGCCCTTCGGCATCGCTCGCCTCCGGGTGGATCGCGCCGTCGAAGAGGGCCGTCATCTGCTCGAAGCCGAGGGCGAGCACGCGCTCGTAGCGCCCGAGGGCCACCGCGGAGTGCGCCTCGTGATAGGCGGAGGTCCCGCTGGCGCAGGCGTTTTCGATCGAGACGATCGGAACCCGCGTCACGCCGAGGGCGTGCAGCACGCGCGGCGCCACGCCGGGCGCGCCGAAGACGGTCCCCACGAAGACCGCGTCCACCTCGTCCACACCGGCGTCCGCCAGGGCCTCGTGCACCGCACGGGAGGCGAGCCCGACCAGGGTCTCCCCCGGCTGCTTGCCGAAATGGGAGGTCCCGACGCCCCAGATCGATACGCTCACCTCCGCTCCTCCACTGCCGGATCACCCTGCGGTGTACACCCGCGCAGCCGCACGCGGGCCCCCACCCGGAGCGCGCGGTCGCCCGCCGGCCGGTAGTGGGCCAGCACGCGCGGGCCGGCGTCCAGGTCCACGTAGGCGAGGCCGTAGGGCGGCTCGCGGCCCGGCACCGCCACGCGCACCACCGTCGCCGACCAGACGCTGCCGTCGGGGCCGAAGCGCGCCTCGGCGAGCGGGCCGCGACACAGGGGACAGCGGGGCGCCTGGAACGCCAGCACGTGACCGCAGGCGGTGCACCGACTGCCGAGCAGGCGCGCGACGCCGCTCTCCTCCACCACTCGCGGGCGCGGATCGAAGCCGACGCCGCTCATGCCCCGTCGCCCGGGACCGCCGCCGCGCCGCTCGCGAGCAACGCCTCGATGCGGGCCGACGAATAGCCGAGCTCCCGCAGGACCTCGCGAGTATGCTCGCCGAGCTCGGGCGCCAGTCGCGCCGGCCGCTTGCTGGCGCCTTGGAGATGGATCGGGCTGTCCACCGTCTCGAGACCCGGCACCGGCGCGCCTTCGATCGGCACCAGCATGCGGTTCGCGCGCACCTGGGGATCGTCCCGAACGTCCTCGACCCGCGTCACGGTGCCGAAGGTCACGCCGAAGTCGTCGAGGCGCTTGCGCCAGTCGTCGAAGTCGCGCTCCGCGAACGCGCCGTCGAGGAGGTCGACCAGCTCGCGCGCATGCTGCCGGCGCGCCTCGTTGCTCGCGAAACGCGGATCGGCCGCGAGCTCGGGGCGTCCGACGGCGCGGCAGAAGCGCTCCCAGTCCCTCTCCCCCTGCACCAGCGCCAGCAGGAACCAGCGCCCGTCGCGGGTGCGGTACTGGTTGATCAGCGCGTTCGGCGCGCGGTCGCGCGCCATGCGCTGGAACGGCGCGGCGCCGCAGAGCATGGCCTGGGTGAGCACGCCGTTGGACCAGAGCCCGTTCGCGAGCAACGAGCTCGAGACGTGGGTCCCGCGCCCGGTGCGCTCCCGCGCGTAGAGCGCGAGCAGGATGGCGCCGAACAGGGCCATCGAGGTCGGATGGTCCCCCATGCCCGCGGTCGAGATCGCCGGCTCCTGGTCGCCCGGGCGCACGCAGTCCATGAGGCCGGAACGCGCCCACCAAGCGGTGGCGTCGTAGCCCGGCTTCTCGGCCTCCGGCCCCTCGCGCCCGTAGCCCGTCATCTGGGCATACACCAGACGAGGATTCAGCGGCGCCAGATCGTCGTAGGACAGGCGCAGCGCCTCCAACACCGACGCGTGATGGTTCGTGACGAAGACATCGGCGCCGCGCGCCAGCTCGAGCAGCGCTTCACGCCCCTCGTCGCGCTTCAGATCGAGGGCGAGGCTCCGCTTGTTGCGGCCGTCCAGCAACCAGGCGTAGTTGAGCTCGCAGACCGGGAGCGCGGTCAGGCGATAGAGCAGGCGGTACGGATCGCCCCCGTTCGGGGCTTCCACCTTGATCACGTCCGCGCCGAAGTCCGCCATCACGGTCGCGGCGGCCGGCCCGGCGATGTAGCTCGCGACCTCGATCACCCGGATCCCGTGCAGGACCCCCCGTGTCTCGTCCATGGCGCTCTCCCCCAGAGGCACGATGCCCGCTCCGCGGCGGGAAGGGCCTAATGACCCTCGGTCTTCAGCCGCGTGGTGTCGTAGTATTTCCTGCTCTCGGAGATCGAGAACGACATCGCGTTCATGCCGTCGAACTGGCCGAGGTTCGAGGCGCCGCTCTGCACGTTCACGATCATGACGCCCTTCCCGAGGATCACGTCGTGGCCGGAGTTCTCGGGCAGCCCGCTCGTCTCGCTCCACTGCCCCACGCCGCCGATCAGCTTGTAGACCTGGCCGCCGCGGTCATAGGCCACCGCCAGACCGGGGGCCATGGTCTCCTTGTCGTACCAGATCTTCTTCCGGCTGTAGGGGTGGCCCTTCTGCCGCGGAACGTCGTCCAGCTCGAAGGTCGTCCGCTTCTGCCAGTCCTCGCCCACCATCGGGAGCGCGCCGTAGGGCGCGAACTTGCACTTGTTCCAGTCGGCGTCGCTTCCGATCTTCACGAAGCGGTCCGGGGCGATCTCCCCCGTGTTGCGCGGGAAGCAGATCCGACGGCTGTCGGTCACGCCGAGCATCTGCGACTCGCCCTTGAACTCCCACTGATGATCCCAGACGTATCCGGAGAAGAGGTAGAAGTCCTCCAGCGTGAACTCCGTGCCGAGCAGCGAGTCCGACTTCTGGGTGGCCGCGATGCGACGCACCCGGCGCAGCGCAGGGATGTAGGCCCAGGTGTCGTCCTCCTTGCCCGTGCGGTAGCGGTAGAGCAGGAACATGGTGCCGCGCAGATCGAACGGGGTCTTCACGTCGAAGAACTCCGCCCACTCGACGTCGGTGCCCTTCTCGAGCTCGGTCGTATCCGGCAAGAGATCGGCCCGCGCGCTGAAGTAGGTGCGCCGGTACTCGCCCTGCGAGATCCGCCAGGTCTCCTTGCCGTAGTTGCGCATGTTGGCGAAGCCCCAGTGCGGGATGTTGAAGCCCGAGCCACCCTGCCAGCGGTAGTTCACGTCCCAGGCCAGCTTGAGCCCGAACTGCGGATCGCTGGGCTGGAGGTCGCAGGCGTGGTGCGTCGCCTCCTTCGCCCACTCCGAGTAGGGGAAGGGCTGGCCGGCGGTGTAGTTCACGAGCCGGCCGTTCGCGTCGAGGGAGGCCTGGCAGGCGAACTTCACCGTGGCCTCGACGTACTTCGGGTGCACGGGGTAGCTCCCGGTCGCGACGATGTGCATCTCCAGGTCCGGGAAGTCCTCGATCGCGTAGTGGTAGAACTCGTCGGGAACGAGGCCCTTCACCTGCTCCTTGTTCGCGGCGGTGATCACGTCCCCGGGCTTCACGTCGGCGCGCGCCGGCGCGACCGCCAGCAGCGCCAGGAGAAACGCCCCGAGGCCGCTCGTGCAGCGGCGTCGCCGCGCGACCTCGGATCCTGCATCCGGCATCGGCTGCTCCCTCCGCAGCTAGTCTCGGGGCGCGGCGCGCGAGGCGTCCTTCGCCGGCGCACCGAAGCTCACCTCGACCAGATCCTGCTCCAGCGTGTCGTTCCAGAAATGGGCCTGGTGATTGCGGGAGACGCTCCGCACCAGCCCGACGCCACGCGCGTAGTAGTCCTCGTAGCTGACCAGCGGCTGCTTCGAGACCGCCGGATCGAGATAGTCCGAGCGCACCAGCAGGAGATCGTGGAAGGTGCCCGCCGGCACGCGCAGCGAGTCCACCCGCTCCAGCGACGCCCGCCAGCTCTGCTCGCCGCCCTTCGACTCCGGCGTGGTGAAGACGTGAATCCGCTCGGACCAGCCTTCTCCCGCGCGCGGCTCGACGGGCAGCACGCGGGAGGGCTCCGAGCCCATGAGCCGGATCCCACCGTCCGGCTCTCGACTCAGGAAGGAGAAGCGGCTCAGGTAGCCGTCTGCGACGATGTAGCCCGCGAGCCCGTCGTCCTGCATCCCGAAGGGCCCTCCCACGCTCCGCTCCTGCATGATGAAGAGCGGCGCCGGCGCTCCCTTCACCGCGTGGAGGCCCTGCGCCGTCACCTCGAGCCGGCTCTTGCCGAAGCCCGCGTGCACCTCGTACACCCAGCGCGCGCCCTCCACCAGCGGGAACCACGCCTCGCCCGCGGCGCCGGAAGCACGCGCCGGCGACTCCGCGGGCCGCCGCGCGCAGGCGGTCGGCGCCACGGCGAGCCAGGCGAGGCAGGCGCCGAGGGCGAGGGCGGGGCGGCGGCTCACGCGGGTCGAGGGACGTCCCGCTGCGTCAGGCCGACGTCGGCCATCAGCGCGTTGAACTTGCTGCGCGGGATGCGCTCGCCGAAGCCCGCGCGCTCGAGACGGTGGAAGTACTCCTCGACCTGCTTCACCTGGAAGCGCCCCACGATCTCGATGCCCCGCTTCACCTGCTCCGGACGCGTGCCCTTCCCCGCCAGCACGATCATGCACTCGAAGAGCGCGGTGTCGAACTGGCTGATGGTGAAGGTCTCGCCCTCGTCCAGCGCCAGGTGGAGCTGCTCCTTCCGCTCGGGGGCGTGGTCGATCACCCACTTCAGGTGCTGGAGGCCGTAGGAGACGTGTCGCGCCTCGTCCTGCATCACGAGCTGGAAGATCCGCTTGTCGACCGGCGTCGGCGAGATGTACTCGCTGAAGCGGAACATCGTGAGGACGTTCCCTTCGGCGAGCAGGTGCATGAAGGCGCTGGCCTCGCTGTAGGTGTCGCCGTCCAGGATGGCCTTCAGCGAGTGCTCCGCCTGGGGCAGGGCCTCCATCAGGCCGACGCCACCCGCCAGGGCCCGCTTGCGGAACACCTCCGCATGGCGCGCCTCGTCGATCGCCTGGGACGCGATGAAGTGCTTCACCTCATGGAACTGGTTGTTCATGCGCCACATCCACTTGGCCGGGAGATCGGTGGCAATCATCTCGACCTCGGTGAAGAACGTGCAGAGCTGCGCGAAGGCGATCTCCACCTCCTCGGGCCGCTCGTAGCGGTCGAGGTCGTTCCACGGAATGTCGGTGGTGGCGTCCCACTGGCGGCTCATCGCCTCCTCGTAGAACGACGCCACCTTGTAGGCCCAGACGTCGGTCTTGCGGTTGAGCTCGGGAGAGAAGTCCGCCTGACGCTCCACGGCGTAGGCGGCGCCACGCGGCGCCGCGCCCCGCGGACCGCGCGGCACCTCCGGCAGCTCGTCGTAGCCGTAGCTCCCGCGATTGCAGTCGAGGAGCGTGAGGCCGCGACGCCGGTTCTCCGCCGCGATCGTCACCCGCTCCGTGCCCGCCCGCAGCCAGCCGAGATCCAGGTGGCCCTTGCGGATGTCCTTCATGCGCAGCACGAAGTCGTCGTTCGAGAGGTAGTCGGTGGATCCGTAGTAGCTCACGAGGCTCCTCCTCGGGCCCGGCCGCGCCGGGTCCTCGGCTCAACCGCGCAGCAGCGCCAGGAAGCGCGGCAGCGGGCTCCGCTCGTCGCGATCGCCGAGGCCGGCCGCCCGGCAACGTTCCAGGTACTCGCGCGCCGCCCGCTCGTAGAGGCGGCGCACCGGATCGATCCCGCCCGAGAGCAGGATCAGCGGCTCCAGCAGCTCGCGCGAGCCGAGCCAGCCCACGAGGCCGTTCTCCACGAAGTCGAGATGCCCGTTCAGGCTCTCGGCCTCCGCCGGCCGTACCGCCAGCAGCGAGCGCAGGTGATCCACGCCGTAGGCCACGAAGCGCGAGGCGTCCTGCACCAGCCGGGTGGCCAGGAACACGTCCGCGGCATTGCGCGCCAACCACTCGAGGTGGCGCGCCAGAGCCTGTACCCAGGAGAACAGCAGCAGGTTCATCGAGGCGGAGGCGCAGGGATAGGTGCCGGACTCGAACACCATCTTCAGCAGCTCGCCGAGCTCCTGGGAGTCCGTGCCGAGCCCGCCCTCGCCGTAGAGCGCGCGCTTGCGGAACGCCTCGGCAAGCCGCGTGGCGTCGATCATCTGCGCGCACAGCAGGTACTTGACCTCGTGGAACTCCTGGTTCACCAGCCAGACCCAGCGCGCCGGCAGGTCGGCGCAAACGAGCCCGATCGAGACCAGCTCCGTGCAGAGCTGGCGCATGGCGCCAGAGGCCTCCGGGCCGAGGCCGCTCGAGTCGAGGGCCGCCCACGGCACGTCGTGGGCCGGCGCCCAGCGGCGGGACTTCGCCTCCTCGAAGAGCGCGGCCGCGCGATCCGACCAGACCTCGCTCTTTCGGTTCACGCGGTAGCCGAGGGATGGCAGGCCCGCCGGCAGGATCGCGCCCCGCGGCGCCATCGAGAAGTTGTGTCGCACGACCTCGGGCAGCCGGTCGGGCGCGTAGCCGCCCTGGTTGATGTCGTCGAGCGTGAGCCCGCGCCGGGGCTGCGACGGTCGCGCCGCGATGCGCTCCCGGATGCTCCCCATCCAGCGCAGCTCGAGCTTCCCCTCCAGCGTGCGCTGGATCTTGGCCAGGATCTCCGGATCGGTCGCGAAGTCCTTGGGCGAGATGTAGGACACGGAGACCTCCGGCTCGCTAGAGCGCGAGCTCCAGGTGCTGGGCTTGATCGAAGAACTCCTGGATCGAGGCCATGTAGCGGTAGAAACGGTCGTGGCCCTCGGCGTCGACGTACTCGACCTTCATCACGTCGCCGAGGTGGGTCAGTGTGTTGAGCGTGTGCGCGGCGTCGGAGCCTCGGTTGCGCACGATCGACTGGAGCATCTCGCGCCAGAGCTGGAGCGGCGCCGCGATCACGAAGTCGAGCTGCGCCGGATCTCCGCCCGCCTTCACCTCCACGCACTCGTACACCTCGAAGGTGACGCTGTAGAGCTGGTCGCCGACGCGGACGCCGAAGCTCGTGTCGCAGTAGCCGAGCTTCTCGAAGCGATCGTGCGCCTCGAGCGTGCGCTTGCGGAGCGCCTCGAAGAACTCGAGCGAGGGGAAGGCGAGACTCATCGAAGCCCCCGGGAGGCGTCCGGAGCCCGCGTCAGCCGGCAAGGCGGGGCTCCGGCGCACGACCCGAGAAGGTAGCAGCGCGACGCCAGGGGCGGGACGGCGCGTCGCCGGGTCGACGCGGCGTCGGGGTCCTGTCCGAGCTCCGCTCGCCGCTGGCTCGCTGCGCGCCGTCGGGACGCCTGCGGCGTCCGACGGCTTGCGGGGCCATGCCTCCGCGTCAGTGCCGAGCGCGGGCTCCGTCGGCGACGCTGCGCGTCAGGGCTAGCCTTTCATGCCGGCGGCCTTGGCCGCGGGATGCAGGCTGGCCTCTGCGCTCGGGCGCTTGCCCACCCGCCCGAACCAGGCCGTCACGTTTCCGAGCTTGGGATCGAGCGGCTGGCCGACGGTGGCGCCGAAGTCGAGCGCCACGAAGAGCTGGATGTCGGCCACCGTGAACCGCTCGCCCACGATCCAGGTCTTGCCGTCGAGCTGCCGGTCGAGCCAGGCCAGGCGGTCCTGCTTGATGGCCTTCAGCCCCGCGGCGGCCTCGGGCACCGTCACGATGCGCGGCTTGAAGAGCGCGAGTCCCTCGGCGAAGCGGAATCCATTGAAGAGGTGCTCGGTGATGCCGAGCTCGATGCGCCGCTGCCACATGCGCGTCTCCGCGCGCTCCTCCGCGGTGGAGCCGATCAGCGCGGGCTTGGGGTGCTTCTCCTCCAGGTACTCGCAGATCGCGATCGTCTCGCCGAAGACGCGGCCGTCGTCGGCCTCGAGCGCCGGCATCTGTCCCGAGGGCTGCTTCGAGAGGTAGGGCTCGCGGCGATTCTCGCCGGCGAGGATGTCAATCTCCTGGAAGGGGAGCGTGAGCCCCTTCTCCAGCAGGAACATGCGCACGAGGCGCGGGTTCGGTCCGAGCGAGTTGTAGAGCTTCATGGCTCCTCCAGGATGAGCGGGTCGAGGGGCCGATCCTACGCCGGAGCGCCGCCGGCGTCGACGTGTCGCTCGCCGTACCCGGACTGCCTGACGCGCCGCGGTGGTGAGTGGCGGCGAAGTCGACGCAGCGTCGCGATCGGGGAGCGCGCGGACGCGCGACGACGCGCTCCTCAGGAGGCCGGAGGCGTCGAGCCTCGGGCCGAAGCGGAGCCGCGCGACGCGCGCAGACGGCGCTCTCCCATGGAGAGCAGCGTCGTCGCCGCCAGGGTCCAGCCCGCGGCGCGGAGCCACGCAT
This sequence comes from Myxococcota bacterium, assembly GCA_033853555.1. Classification (GTDB taxonomy): domain Bacteria; phylum Myxococcota_A; class UBA9160; order UBA9160; family UBA9160; genus JAWOLJ01. The sequence continues at coordinate 60,911 of JAWOLJ010000003.1, read as the reverse complement.
CGGCGGGCCAGCCGAGGGCGAGCGCGTCGCGGCCGAGCGCCGTCCCGAGCAGCGCGAAGTAGGCGATTCCGTTCCAGCGGCCGAGGCGGCTGCCGCGCAACGCCTCGCCGTGATGCGCGCGCGAGTCGAAGACGTACTGCGCGAACGCGAGGGCCACGAGGAGCGGGAGCGCCGCGGGGAGCGCGCCGCGGAGCGCGAGCGCGGCGAGTCCGAGCGACGCGAAGCTCGCGTCGGCACCGTGGTCCAGGAGTCCGCCCCAGGCGCTCGCCTCCCCGCGACGCCGCGCGAGACGTCCGTCGGCGAGGTCGCTCGCCACCGCGAAGCCGAAGAGCAGAGCCGCGGCGTCGGGAGCGCGCAGCAGGAGCGCCGCCACCAGGGCGGGCGCTGCCGCGAGACGAGCGAGCGAGAGCGCGTTCGGCGGCGTGAGTCGCGCTGCGAGGCGCTCGCCGCCGGAGCGCTGCGAGCCGCCACCCGTCCCTCTCGAGGTCCGGCGCGAGTCGCCGCCGTCGACCTGCGGAGCGCCAGCCGGCGAGGAGCCCATGGGCCCAGGATACCGCGCGGCGTGCGCTGGCAGGGGAGAGGCCTGCGGCTACCCTCGCGCGGCCCGGCGCGTCGCGCGCCGCGGGGGGGCGCATGCGACGCTCGCTCGGCCCGTTCCTGCTCTGCCTCCTGCTCGCAGCCGGCTGCTCGCAGCAAGCGGAGCGGAGCGGCGGGGCGACCGGAGACGCTCCGGCCCGCGCGGGTGACGTCGAGCGCGGGCGCCAGCTCTTTCTCGCCAACTGCACCGCCTGCCACAACACCGACCCGACCCATCCCGGGCCCGTCGGCCCGGCGATCGCCGGCTCCTCGCGCGAGCTGGTGGAGGCGCGGGTGCTCCACGCCGCCTACCCACCGGGCTACACACCGAAGCGATCATCGAACGTGATGCCGGCGCTCCCGTATCTCGCGCCGGCGGTGCCCGACATCGCGGCCTACCTGGGCTCGCTCCCGCCGGCGAAGTAGCGCGCGCGACGCCCGCCCCGGCGCTAGAGCAGCAGCGACGCCACGATGTACATCACGATGGTCAGCCCGAAGCCCGCGTGGATCACCGGGCCGACCGGCGGCTTCGCGATCTTCTGGTCGGTCTTGCCGGCGAGGGCGTTGTACTCGATGGCGCCGGCGATCACGACGAACGCCAGCCAGTAGAGGCCCAGGTGGCCCTCCAGGTTCGAGAGCCGCTGCATCAGGCTCGGGAAGTGGCTGGCCGATCCCATGAAGAAGAGCATCGGGATCGAGAACAGCACGTTGGTGCGGGAGGCGAGGCCGGAGCGCGCGCCCACCTTCGCGGCGTTCGGATCGGCCTGGCCGCCCTTTGCCACGTTCTCGGCGTTGGCGATCACCTTCTGCTGAGCCGGCCAGATCACGAACCAGACGTTGAACCACATCAGGCTGCCGAAGAGGCCGCCCGTCAGGATCGTGGTCATGTACTGGCTGCGCAGCAGGTTGCCGTGGGTGCCGGGCGCAGCCTGACCGAACTTGCAGGCGATGATCGTCCAGCCGGTCAGGAAGGTGATCATGGCGCCCCAGCGGAACCACCACATCGCATTCGGCACCAATCCGCGCACCATGGGGCTTCGCGCCTGACCGCCGAGCTCGGTCGCGAAGTACGGAGTCTGCACGAAGTTGAAGTAGTAGAGGATGCCGATCCACGTGATGCCTGCGAGGAAGTGGAACCAGCGCAGGATCAGATAGCAGCCCTCCCAGCCGAAGATCTCCATGGAAGCCCTCCTACCTGGGTGTCCGAGATGGCGCCATTGTAGCCGGCGCGCGTCGCGCGGCCTCCACTTTCTCGTGCAGGGGGTGTGCAGGCCAGCCTGCCGTGGGGCGGGCTCCGCCGGAGAGGCTCAGCGGCGATCCTCCAGGACGAACTCCGCCACGGTGTCGGCGGCGCGCTGGAGGTCGTGGGGGGTGGTCCGGCCGTCACGCCGGCGCGTCAGCTCCACCTGCTTGCTGGCCAGGCCCTTGGGGCCGACCGTGAGCCGATAGGGAACTCCCACCAGCTCGGCGTCCTTGAACTTCACGCCGGGGCGCTCGTCCCGGTCGTCCAGCAGCACGTCGATGCCCGCGGCGCGCAGCGCCTCGTAGAGCTGAACACCCGCCTCGGCGGTCGCGACGTCCTTGGGGTTGAGCACCGTCACCACCACCTCGAACGGTGCGATGCGGAGCGGCCAGACGATGCCGTTGGCGTCGTGGGAGGCCTCGACCACCGCCGCCATCGTGCGCTCGATGCCGATCCCGTAGGAGCCCATCACGATCGGCACGGCCTGCCCCTGCTCGTCCAGCACCCGCGCACCCAGGGCCACGCTGTAGCGCGTGCCGAGCTTGAAGATGTGCCCGATCTCGATGGCCTTGCCCACGGCGAGGGGCCCCTCGCACATGGGACAGGCCTCGCCGGCCGTCACCTCGCGCAGATCGACCCACGACGACACCGCCACGTCGCGGTCCACGTCGACCCCGCGTAGATGGAAGTCGTCCTGGTTGGCGCCGGTGGTCATGGCGCGTCGCCCGCGCAGCGCGAGATCCACCAGCACCCGCGGCCCCGCCAGGTTCACCGCGCCGAGGCTCCCCGGCGAGGCGCCGAGCAGCGCGCGGATCTCCTCGGGGTGGGCCGGGCGGAGCTCGTGCGCACCGGTCGCGTCGCGCAGCTTCTGCTCGGCCAGGGCATGGTCTCCGCGCAGCAGCACGAGCGTCGGCGCGCCGTCCAGCACGTACACCAGGGTCTTGATCTGCCGCTCGGCGGGGGCGCCGCCGGCGAAGCGCGCCAGGTCCTCGATCGTGCGCACGCCCGGCGTCGGGAAGCGTTCGAGCGTCGTCGGGCCCGCGGGATCGTCGGCGGGAGGAAGCGCGGAGCTGGCCTTCTCGAGGTTGGCCGCGTAGCCGCAGGCGGCGCAGGAGGCGATGCGGTCCTCGCCGGCCTCGCTCGACGCCATGAACTCGATCGACTCGCTCCCCCCCATGGCGCCGGAAGAGGCCTCCACCGCCAGCGGCTCCAGACCGCAGCGGGCGAAGATCCGGTGGTACGTCTCGAAGTGTCGCTGGAACGCCACGTCCAGCCCGGCACGGTCGAGGTCGAGCGAGTACGAGTCCTTCATGGTGAACTCGCGCACCCGCAGCACGCCACCCTTCGGCCGGGGCTCGTCGCGGAACTTGCGCTGGATCTGGTACCAGATCTGCGGCAGGTCGCGGTACGAGCGCAGCTCGGTCGCGAGCGTGGCGAAGATCTCCTCGTGGGTCATGCCGAGGCAGAGGTCGCCGCCGCGCCGGTCGCGCAGGCGGAACATCTCCTCGCCCATCGCCTCCCAGCGACCGCTGCGCTTCCAGATCTCCCCGGGATGGAGCGCCGGGAGCGAGAACTCCTGCGCGCCGATCCGATCCATCTCCTCGCGCACGATCACGGCGATCTTCTGGCAGACGCGCCAGCCGAGGGGCAGGAGCGCGTAGACCCCGGCCATCAGCTGGCGCACGAAGCCCGCGCGCACCAGGAGGCGATGGCTCACCGCCTCCGCATCCGCAGGGTCGTCGCGCAGCGTCGGGATGAAGGCGTGGGTCCAGCGCACGGGTCCCTCCAGAAGTGTTGGAGCCTACCCGAGAATCGCGGCCCGGCCTACGCCCAGGGCGTGGCGAACTCCTTCACATAGTCCGCGAAGGCCGCTTGCAGCCGCGCGGTGACCGCTCCCGCGCCCCCCGTCCCGATCGCCCGTCCGTCGAGAGAGCGCACCGGCACGATGCGCGCGCCGGTCCCGGTCAGGAAGACCTCGTCGGCGCCGACGAGGTCGATGCGGCCGAGCCTGCGCTCGCCGGCCGGGATCCCGAGACGCGCCGCGATCTCCAGCACGCTCTCGCGCGTGATGCCCTCGAGCGCGCCGTCGCTGGCCGGCGGCGTGGCGAGGCGCCCGTCGCGCACGACGAAGACGTTGGCGACGCTCGCCTCCGCCACCGCGCCGGCGGTGTTGAGCAGCAGCGCCTCGTCGGCGCCCTGCCGCCGCGCCTCCTGCTTCGCCAGCACGGAGCCGAGGTAGTTCAGGCTCTTCACGCGCGGCTCGAGGGCATCCGGCGCCGGACGCCGCACGCTCGCGGTGATCATCTCGAGCCCCCGAGCCACCTTCTCCGGCGGAAAGAGGCCGATCCGGTCCACGATGCAGATGCTGCGCGGCCGGGAGCAGCCGGTGGGATCCACGCCGAGCGGCCCGTCGCCGCGGGTCACGATCAGCCGCACGTAGGCCTCGGGCTGGCCGAAGGCCCGCGCCGTGGCGAGGAGCGTGGCGCGCACGCCGGCGAGGCCGCCCGGGATCTCGAGCCCGAGCACGCCAGCCGACACCGAGAGGCGTCGGAGGTGCGCGTCCAGCTTGAAGACGGCGCCGCCGTAGATGCGGATTCCCTCGAACACGCCGTCGCCGTAGAGGAGCCCGTGGTCCACCACCGGAATCCGGGCCTGCGCCGCGTCGAGCAGCTCGCCGTCGATCGAGACCTTCATCGTCGCCTCCTCGCGGCGCTCCGCCGCGCGGGTGCGCGGGTGGCCGCCTCCTCGCCGCCGCGCTCGAGCCGCGCCGCCACCGCCTCCGCCGCCGCCACCACCCGCCGCGCCACGCGCCAGGTGGCGGTGGACGGGAGCCGCGAGGCCGGGGCGGCCAGCGCCAGCACCGCCACGAGACGCGTCCCGAGCCGCACCGGTGCCGCCACCACCGCGAGCCCCTCGAGCCACTCCTCCCGGTTCTCGGCCCAGCCGAGCTCGCGCGCCCGCGCCACCTCGCGCGCCAGCGGCTCCGCCTGAATGCGCGTGCGCGGCGTGAAGCGTGGGAGGGGCGGCACCGGGGCCGACACCGCATCGGGCGCGAAGGCCAGGTAGAGCTTCCCCATCGCGGTGGCGTGCACCGGCACCACCGCCCCCACCGGGGGCGCCGCGCGCAGGAAGCCCCGGCCCTCCACCTTGTCCAGCACCACGATGCGGCCGGCGCGCGCGACCGCCAGGAAGAAGGTCTCGCCCAGGGCGTCGGCCTCGCGCTCGAGCACCGGACGGGCCACCGCCACCACCGGCTCGCGCTCGAGGACGCCGAGTCCGAGCGCCAGCAGCGCCGTGCCCGGGCGGTAGCGCCCGCTCTCGTCCTGCTCCACGAGGCCGCGCCGGGCGAGGGCCGAGAGCATCCGATGGGCGCTCGACTTCGGCAGGTCGAGGGCGTTCCCGATCTCGGTCACCCCGCGCGCAGCGCCCGCGGCGTGGAGGTGGAAGAGCACGTCCAGCGCCTTCTCGATCGCCGTGCCCCGCTCCGAGGCATCCGCTCGCTCGGACCGTACCGATCTCCTCGCCGGACTCCTGGCCGGGCCAGCGTGTTCCAAATTGCGGAACCTCGTTTCCTGTTCTGGAACCACGCTAGGAGGGCCTCGAACGGCAGTCAAGCGTTCCGCATGGCGGGACCGGCGCGACCTCGCGGCGACGCGATGCGATGTCAGGCGTCGATCAGTGCCAGCACACCGGTGTAGGTCAGGAGCTCAAGGGCGCCGCCGATCGGGCCGAGCTCGAAGGAGCCGAACAGGCCGAGGAGCGGCGCCTCGCCGAGCGCGGACGCCAGGTAGGCGGCCTCCAGGTCCGGCACCCCGAAGAGCGCCGCGCCGCGGGCGCAACAGTCGAAGTAGAGCCCGAAGGCCGGGGGAGGCGAGGCCGCCGCGGCCAGCACCTGCTTCAGGTCCTGGCGGGCGGATTCCGCGTCGCGGAGCGCCAGGGCGAGCGGCATCCCGCGACGCGCCGGCTCGGGCAACGCGAAGGCCCGGCGCGACTCGTCGAAGCCCGCCACGTGGCGCACCAGGTAGCCGCCGGGCCGGAGCGCCGCCCCCGGCTCCCGCGGCAGCGCCACCAGCAGGAAGCCCGCGGCGCGGCGCAGGTCGGCCGCCAGCGGCCCGCGCGCCACGTCGCGGTAGACGTCCAGGGCGGGGCGGCCCTCGAGCTCGAGCACCCAGTGACCCTCGGAGCGCGTCACCGCCAGGAGCTCGGTCACGGGCTGACAGCTCTGGGTGACGGCGGTGCGCGGCGGCGCACCCGCCCGCAGCAGCAGGCCCGCCACCCCGCGCCGCGCGATCTCCGGGCCGCACCACAAGAGCGGTGGCGTACCCGCTGCCGCCATGGCTCCGGCGCCCACGATCGTGGCCGGCGCCAGCGCCTCCCGTAGCCCCCGGATCCAGGCGCGAGGCTCCACGCTCCGGGGATCCGGCAGCAGCACCGCCAGGTCGCGCTCGCCCGGCGGGCTCGGCAGCTCGGCGGCGATCTCCTCGCCGAGGGCGCCCGGCGGAAGCTCCGGCAGCAGGAAGGTCCGGGCCTCGATCCCGCCGAGCGCCAGGACGCCCAGCGCCCCGCTCGGGTGCTCCCGCCCCGACGCCAGGACGCCGTGGACCGTGGCCCCCACCACGGCCTCGGTTCCGAGGACGGCGAGGGCCCGGGGGAGCAGCTCCTCGAGCGCTTCCGCCCGGTCGGCGGTGGCGACCAGGACGGCCGCCTCCGCCCGTTCCAGGCCGGCCGTCTCGAGCGCCGTCGCCGCGGCCTCCTCGGCTGCCGCCCGCCCCTCGCCCTGCACCGAGACCCCGACGCCCGCACGCAGCATGGGCCGAGTATAGGGGGGCCCTCGCCCCTTCCTGCGGCGGGGTACCCGCCCCGGCCGGCCTCGGCTACGATCCAGTTCGGCGTCGCCTTCGCCCCTCCTCGACAGCGATGCCGCCCCCCGGATGACGACCCAGGGACGCCGAGGCAAGCGGTTGGCAGATTACGAGCGCATCGAGACCCGGGCGGCGCTGGAGGCGCTGGCGCAGGACCTCCTCGCCGAGGAGGTGCTCGCGGTCGATACCGAAGCCGACAGCTTCTACCACTACTTCGACAAGACCTGCCTGGTGCAGCTCGCGACGCGCGAGCGGATCTTCCTGGTCGATCCGCTGGCGCTCGGCGGCGCCGCCGAGCTGGCGCCGCTCGGCCCCGTCTTCGCCGCGCCCGACGTGCGCAAGATCTTCCACGCTGCCGAGTACGACATCTTCGTGCTCAAGCGCGACTGCGGCTTCCGCTTCGCCGGTCTCTTCGACACCATGGTGAGCGCCCAGCTCCTCGGCTATCCCTCGATCGGTCTGGCCGCGCTGGCCGAGCGACATTTCAAGGTGTCGCTCCCGAAGGACGAGCAGCGCTCCGACTGGTCGCTGCGGCCCCTCACCGAGAGCCAGCTCAACTACGCCGCGGCAGACGTCACCTACCTGATCGAGCTGGCGGAGCGGCTCGAGCGCGAGCTGGAGCGCGCCGGCCGACTGGACTGGGCCCGTGAGGAGTTCGAGCTACTGACGCGGCGCGAGTGGCCGGACCGGCAGTTCGACGAGCTCGGCTATCTGCGCATCAAGGGCGCGCGGGCCCTGGACCGCGAGGGGCTCGCGATCCTGCGCGAGCTCTACGCGCTGCGCGACGCGCGCGCGCGGGAGATCGATCGCCCGGCCTTCAAGGTGCTCGGCAACCGGACGCTGCTCGAGGTCGCGGAGCGCAAGCCCACGAGCGCCGACGAGCTCGGGAAGATCAAGGGCGTGACCGACCTGATCCTGCGTCGGCTCGGGCGCGACGTGATCGCGGCGGTGGGCCGCGGCATCAAGAAGCCGCACGGCCCGCTCCCGCGCAGCGAGCCCGGCACCCCGCGGCGCCGCATGGACCGGCGCACCGAGCGGCGGCTGGCCGCGCTGAAGCGCTGGCGAGCGCTGCGTGCCACCGAGCTCGGCCTCGACCCCGGCGTGCTCTGCCCGAACTCTTCGCTCGAGGCCATCGCCTGGCGCGCGCCGCGCGAGGCCGGGGACCTGGACGAGGTCGGAGAGCTGAAGAGCTGGTTCGTCCGGAGCTTCGGGCCGGAGGTCGCCCACGCGATCCAGGAGTCGGACGACGCGGGCGACGCCTAGCGCAAGCGAAGCGCGCAGCGAGCCGGAGGCGAGCGAAGGGCGCAGCCCGGCGGCGACAGCCGCCGGCGCGCCAGGGCGTGAAGCCGCCCCCGGAAAGTAGAAGGCCCTCCGATCTTTCGATCGGAGGGCCGATTCGATCTGGTGCCCTGGAGGCTCAGGCAAGGCGGGGTGCCGTTCTGGGGGAAAGCGCCTTCCTTTTGGGTCCCGAGTTCTCCTGGGCTTCGGTCTCCTCGGATGATCGCGCCCACGTCCACCGATTCGACCGAGCCAGATCGGCTCCACGACCGGGGGATGGAGCAACCTCCGTGCCACCGGCCCCGACGCCTGCCATCCGGGCGCAAGCCGTTGAAATCACACGCGTGGGTCCGCGGCGTAGGCCGCCTGGAGCGCGGCCGCGCCGCCGCCTGGCGCGGCAGCGTGCCGCTGCCTGGGGCAGCCTGTCCGCGGCGATGCGCCGCAACTTCGCGCACTTCGGGACCTCGCCGCCGATGAAGCCGAAGGCTGCGGCGCCGCCTGGATTGGCAGCCCGACTGGGGTCGCTCCTCCTGCTCGCTGTGACCGGCTGCGGAGGAGCGAGGCCCGAGGCCGCGCCGGCGCCCGCGCCGCCGGAGGCGCAGGTCTTCCGCGACCGGGCGCCCGCGACCGGCGAGCGGACCTGCGCGTGGTTCGGCGACGCTCGGGGAGGCGTGCTCTACTTCGGCGAGGCGGCCTTCTGGTCGAGCCACCGCGCCTCGGGCCGCGATCCGACGGCCGAGCTGGGCCGCCCCGGGCCGCTCTGGATCGGCCGCTTCGATCTGGCGGCGCAGCGCTTCCTGCCGCCTCTCGTGATCGACGTGCTCGGTGCACGCTCCGGCGTGTGGGACGTGCTCGCCCACCCGAACGGCCGCGTCTACTTCACGAGCTACTTCGACGATGCAGGCTTCGTCGATCCGCGCAGCGGCGGGGTGCGCTTCTTCCCCGCCCTCGGCCAGGGCTTGAACGAGCTCGCCCTCGGGCCCGACCAGGCGATCCTGGCCTCGCGCTACGGCGCGCCGGGCACGGTCCTCCTCTTCGATCCCGAGGGCCGGCTGCTGGCGGAGCATCGCCTGGAGCCTCCGGCGGGCTTCCGCGTGGCGCCGAAGAGCGTGGCCTGGGACCCCGCGCGACGGGAGATCTGGGTCAACACGGATCTGCTGCCGGAAGCGGGCGGCGCCGTCGCCCACGACGCCCGCGTCCTCGACGAGTCGGGTCACGAGCTCCTGCGCATCGAGCGGCCCGAGGTCCAGTTCATGGAGTTCGCGGCGGACGGGACGGGTGCGTTGGCCGAGCTCGACGGCCAGCGCCTGAGTCTCCGGCTGCTCCCGGCGGGCGCCGCCGGCGCGCCTCGCGCCGCCGGGCGCACGGTGGTGCTCGACGAGGCCTTTCCCGCCAGCCTCGACTTCGTGCAGGACGTCAAGCCCGCGCCGGACGGCGGCCTCGTGGTGACGCGCTGGAGCGGGCGCATCCATCGGGTGGCGCCCGACGGCCGCGTGACGATGCTGGATCTCCCGCGCGCGGATCCCGACGGCCTGTACTACACCGCCGTCCAGAGCGATGGCCGGATCTGCGCCACGCTCTGCGCCGACGTGGAGGTGGTCTGCCAGGCCCTGCCGCACGCGACGGGGGAGCTGCGATAGACTGCGCCCGTGTTCGCGGAGCGACGCCGCCGGGTGCTGCAAGCGATGGGGCCGGATGCGGTCGCGCTCCTGCTCGGCGCGAAGCTCGCGACGCGCTCCAACGACACCCACCACCCCTTCCGCCAGGACAGCGACTTCTGGTACCTGACCGGCTTCTGGCAGCCGAACGCCGCCGCGGTGCTGCGTACCGACGGTGGACCCAAGCTCACGCTGTTCGTCGAGCCACGCGTGCGCGAGCAGGAGATCTGGACCGGGCTCCGCCCGGGCGTGGAAGGGGCGCTGCGCGACTACGGCGCCGACGCCGCCCACCCGATCGAGGAGCTCCCGAAGCTCCTGCCGGACCTCCTGTCCCGGGCCCGGCGTGTCTACCACGTGCTCGGCCGGGATCCTGCGATCGACGCCCGCATCGTGGCCGCCCTGGACGAGATGCGGCTGCGCTCGCGCCAGGGCCTGGTGCCCCCCGACGAGCTGGTGGATCCGCGCGGCGTGCTGCACGAGATGCGCCTCTTCAAGGACGAGAGCGAGCTCGACTGCATGCGCCGCGCTGCGGAGATCTCCCGCGAGGCCCACGCGCAGGCCGCGCGACTGGCCGAGGCCGGGCGCAACGAGCGAGAGCTGGAGGCGGTCCTCGATTACACCTTTCGGCGTCGCGGCGGGAACGGGCCGGCCTACGGCACGATCGTGGGCGGCGGCGCCAACGCCACCATCCTGCACTACGTGACGAACGACCAGCCGCTGCGCGACGACACGCTGGTGCTGATCGACGCGGGCTGCGAGTACCAGGGCTACGCCGCGGACGTGACCCGCACCTATCCGGTGGGCGGGAGCTTCTCCGGGCCCGGGCGCGCGGTCTACGACGTGGTGCTGGCGGCCCAGCAGGCGGCCCTCGAGGCCGGGAGGCCGGGGGCGACGCTCGAGGAGGTGCACCGAGCGGCGCTGCGCGTGCTGGTGCAGGGCATGGTCGACCTCGGGCTCCTGGCCGGCGGCGTCGACGACCTGATCGCGCGCGAGGCCTACCGGCCCTACTACATGCATCGCACCAGCCACTGGCTCGGCCTCGACGTGCACGACGTCGGGACCTACAGCCGCGACGGCAAGCCGCGCCCCCTCGAGCCCGGGATGGTCTTCACCGTGGAGCCCGGCCTCTACGTCGCGCCCGACGACGAGCGCGCGGATCCGCGCTTCCGGGGCATCGGCGTGCGCATCGAGGACGACGTCCTGGTGATCCCCGACGGCCTCGAGAACCTGACCGCCGCGATCCCGAAGAAGCCGGACGAGGTCGAGGCGCTGGTCCGCAGCTGACCGGGCCCGACCGCCCACGCGAGAGGTGGCCCATGGCCGACATCGAGTCCCTGCTGAAGGAGAAGCGCGTCTTCAAGCCGAGCGCGGAGTTCGCGAAGCGAGCGGTCTGGAATCCCCGCACGGCCGCCGCCATGCGCCGGCTCGCCGCACGCGATCCCGAGCGGTTCTGGGCGCAGATGGCGAAGGAGCACGTCTCCTGGTTCAAGCCCTGGCGCAAGGCCCTGGAGTGGAAGCCGCCCTTCGCTCGCTGGTTCGTGGGAGGCCAGACCAACGTCTCCACCAACTGCCTGGATCGGCATCTCGAGGGCGAGAACGCCTGGCGCCGCAACAAGGCCGCGATCCTGTGGGAGGGCGAGCCCGGCGACTCGCGCGTCCTCACCTACGGCGAGCTCCATCGCGAGGTCTGCCGCTTCGCCAACGTGCTGAAGGATCTCGGGGTAAAGAAGGGCGACCGGGTGGCGCTCTACATGCCGATGATCCCCGAGCTCGCGATCGCGATGCTGGCCTGCACGCGCATCGGGGCCCCCCACACCGTGGTGTTCGGTGGCTTCTCCGCCGAGGCCCTGCGCGACCGCATCCTCGACGTGGGGGCGACCGTGCTGGTGACGGCCGACGGCGGCTGGCGGCGCGGCAAGGCGGTGCCGCTCAAGGCTGCCGCGGACGAGGCGCTGGAGCACGCGCCCGGCGTGAAGAGCGTGGTCGTGGTGCGCCGCACCGGCGAGAGCGTCGGATGGACGCAGGGGCGCGACCACTGGTGGCACGCGCTGGTGCAGCACGCCTCGGCCGACTGCCCCCCGGCGAAGCTCGACGCGGAGCACCCGCTCTTCGTGCTCTACACCAGCGGCTCCACCGGAAAGCCGAAGGGGATCCTCCACACCACCGGCGGCTACCTCGTGCACGTGACGGCCACCTCGAAGGTGATCTTCGACCTGCGCGAGGACGACACCTACTGGTGCACTGCCGATCTCGGCTGGGTGACGGGGCACTCCTACATGCTCTACGGGATCCTGGCCAACGGCGCGACCAGCGTGATGTACGAGGGCGCGCCCAATCAGCCGGGGCCCGACCGCTTCTGGGCGATCATCGAGAAGTACCGGGTCTCGGTGTTCTACACCGCGCCGACGGCGATCCGCACCTTCATCCGCTGGGGCGACGAGCAGGTGGAGAAGCACGACCTCTCGTCGCTGCGGCTCCTCGGCACGGTGGGCGAGCCGATCAACCCCGAGGCCTGGATCTGGTACCACCGCGTGGTCGGAAAGAAGCGCTGCCCCATCGTCGACACCTGGTGGCAGACGGAGACCGGCGGCATCCTGATCTCGCCGCTCCCGGGCGAGGTGGCCACCAAGCCCGGCTCCTGCACCGTCCCCTTCCCCGGCATCGACGCCGAGGTGGTGGACGCCCAGGGCCGGCCCGCGAAGCCGCCGGCCGGCGGCTTCCTGGTGCTGCGCAAGCCCTGGCCGGGGATGCTGCGCGGCATCTGGGGCGATCCCCAGCGCTACGCCCAGCAGTACTGGAGCCGCTACCCCAAGACCTACTTCACCGGCGACGGCGCCCGCCGTGACCGCGACGGCTACTTCTGGGTGATGGGCCGCGTGGACGACGTCATGAACGTGTCGGGGCATCGGATCGGCACGATGGAGCTGGAGTCGGCGCTGGTCTCGCATTCCAAGGTGGCCGAGGCGGCCGTGGTCGGCCGGCCGGACGATCTCACCGGCACCGCGATCGTGGCCTTCGTGACACCGAAGGGCGACGTGAAGCCCGGAGCCGACCTGCGCGACGAGCTCCGCGCCCACGTGGCCAAGGAGATCGGCGCCCTCGCCAGGCCCGCCGACGTCCGCTTCACCGACGCGCTCCCGAAGACGCGCTCCGGCAAGATCATGCGCCGCCTCCTGCGCGACATCGCGACCGGCAAGGAGACGACGCAGGACACCACCACGCTCGAGGACTACAGCGTGCTGGCGCGCCTGCGGGAGGCAGAGGAGCAGTAGGGACGCCGCGGGCTACGCGCGCGCCGCGCCGAGATCGTCCTCGCGGCCGAGGGTGCGGCAGGTGGGCGAGGTGGCGACCGTCCCCGGATCCGGCCCCGTGCGGAGCACGCGGTCGCCGCCCAGCATGGTGACGCCGAACCACAGCTTCTCGTTCTTGAAGTGGTGGAGCCGATGGTTGCGCCAGAGCCGGCGGTAGAGGGCCGTGCGCGGGCGGTAGCGCGTGTGGACCAGCAGGTGCACCCACTCGTAGTGGAGCGCGAGCGCGAGATGGGTGGCGATGCCCGTGAAGGCGAGCGGCCAGGTCGGGAGCAGCACCCCGTAGATCCCCACCAGGAGCGGCAGCGTGAACGGGAACGTATGTCGAGGGATGAAGATCAGGTCGGGCTGCCAGGGATCGAGGTGATGGGCGCGGTGGAGGCGCGGGGTGCGGGGCTCGATGCGTGCGATGCCATGCCCGGGCTCGGCGTGCAGGATGAAGACGTGGATCAGCCACTCCTGGAGCGGCCAGACGGCGCCGATCCCGGCCACCACCGCGAGGTCCCACAGGCTCCAGGCGCCCAGCGCGAGCCGCACGCCGAGGGCGGCCGCGAGCGCCGCCGCCAGGATGCGCGGGCTCGCGTGGCCGGCGAAGAGCCGGAGGACGCCGCCCAGGCGGTCGGGCAGCGCGGCCGGGGGCGTGGCAGCCCACGCTGTCATGTGTCACTGCCGGAGGTGCCACCCGCGGTGCGGTAGTCGCCGAACTGGGCGTCGCGCCGGTCCAGGGCCTTGGTCACGCCCTTGGCGAGCTCCGCCAGGTACTCGCGCGAAGAGCGCTGGTGGAAGCCCAGGGCCTGGATCTCGGTGCCGGCGCGCACCGCGGTGCGCAGGCCCATCACCTCCATCGCCCGATGCACGCTCCGCTTGTTGAGCTGCTGGAGATCGGGCGGCACCTTGGCCACGCGCTCCGCGATCTCGAGCACGCGCGCCTCGAGCTCGACGACCGGGAAGGCGCGGTTCGCGAAGCCGAGCCGCGCCGCCTCCGCGCCGGAGATCGCATCGCCCGTGAGCATGAGCTCCAGCGCCGCGCGCATCCCCAGGAGCCAGGGATGGAACTGCATGTCGGGCGGGCTCATGAGGCGCACCGGCGGGTAGCCGATCTGCGCGTCCTCGGCGACGTAGACCAGATCGCAGGCCGTCGCGAGCTCGCTGCCGCCGGCCAGGCAGTGGCCGTGCACCTGGGCGATCACGGGCTTGGCCAGGTCCCAGATCCCGAACCAGCCCTCCACCACGTGTCGCGGCCAGGAGCCGTCACCTCCCGCGGTGGTGTAGGGCCGGTCCTGGCGCAGGTCGGCCCCGAGGTCGTAGCCCGCGGAGAAGCAGGGCCCCGCGCCGCGCAGGATCGTGACGCGCACCGAAGGATCGGCGTCGGCCGCCTCCAGCGCTGCGAAGAGCTGTCCGCGCAGGGGGTTGCTCAGCGCGTTGCGCTTCTCCGGGCGGTTCAGCGTGAGGCGCCGCACGCCGGGGCGCGGATCCTCGATCAGAAGCAGCGGAGCCGAGCTCATCGCGGGACCTCCGGCGCCGCCGATGCGGCGTCTCCGGATTCTATCCCCCCTGCCGCCCGGCGCGGAGCCTGGGCTACCGTGCGGGCGCCCGGGTCGGTCCACAAGGAGCCCCTGATGCATCCGCCCCGCCTGCGCTGCGGCATCTTCCTCGCGCCGTTCCATCCCGTGGACGAGGATCCGAACCTCGCCTACCACCGCGACATGGAGCTGGTCCAGCACCTGGATCGGCTGGGCTACGACGAGGCCTGGATCGGTGAGCACCATAGCGCGGGCTACGAGCTGATCGCCTCGCCCGAGGTCTTCATCGCCGGCGTGGCCGAGCGCACGCGACACATCCGGCTCGGGACCGGCGTCTCCTCCCTTCCCTACCACCACCCGCTGATGCTGGCCGACCGCATCATGCAGCTCGATCACCAGACCCGCGGGCGTGTGATGTTCGGCGTGGGCCCGGGCGCGCTTCCTTCCGACGCCTTCATGATGGGGATCGATCCCCTGAAGCAGCGCGACCAGATGGACGAGGCGATCGGCGTGCTGGTGCCGCTGCTGCGCGGCGAGGTGGTGAGCCACGAGGCGGAGTGGTTCAAGCTGCGCGAGGCCCGGCTCCAGCTCGTGCCCTACACCCGACCCCACGTGGAGATCTGCGTGGCCTCGCAGGTCTCTCCCGCCGGCGCGCGGGCCGCGGGCAAGCACGGGCTGGGGCTGCTCTCGATCGGCGCCACCACCACCGGCGGGTTCAACGCGCTCGCCATGAACTGGCAGATCTGCGAGGAGAAGGCGCGCGAGCACGAGCAGACCGTGGACCGCCTCGCCTGGCGGCTGGTGGGGCCGATGCACGTGGCCGAGACCCGCGAGCGCGCGCGGGAGAACGTGAAGTTCGGCCTCGAGAAGTGGCTGCGCTACTTCCGGGAGATCGCCGCGCTCCCGCTGGCGCCCGCGGGTGATCTCGACAATGCGATCGATGCGTTGATCGGCTCCGGCCTCGCGGTGATCGGCGACCCGGACGACGCCGCGGCCCAGCTGGAGCGGCTGGAGAAGCAGTCCGGGGGCTACGGCTGCTTCCTCCACATGGCCCACAACTGGGCGGACTTCCCGCAGACGCTCCGCAGCTACGAGCTCTTCGCCCGCTACGTGATGCCGCGCTTCCAGGGCTCGCAGCGCAATCGCCTGGCCAGCATGGAGTGGGCGGTGACGAACCGGCCCACGTTCATGAACGCGATGGGCCAGGCCATCGGGAACGAGATCCAGAAGCACGCGCGCGAGCAGCAGGAGAAGGCGAAGCGCGGGCAGGGCTGATCCCCGCGGCGGCGCCGCTACACTTCCGCGATGTCCGCTGCGACCGGCTTCCTGCTCCTGACGCTCGCGGGTGTCGCCGGGCTCCTGATGGCCGAGGCGCGGGGCGCGCGCGGCGGCGTGTGGCTCGCGAAGCCGCTGGCCTCGCTCGGCTTCGTCGGGCTCGCCGTGGCTGGCGGCGCGCTCTCGACGCTGTACGGCCGCACCGTGCTGGCGGCGCTCGGGCTCTGCCTCGCGGGAGACGTGCTCCTGATCCCCCGGAGCCCGGCCGTCTTCCGGTCCGGGATCCTGGCCTTCCTGCTGGGGCACCTGGCCTTCGTGGCGGCCTTCGCCCTGCGCGGGCTCGAGCCCGGGGTCGCCCTCGGCGCCGCCGGGGCCAGCGTGCTCCCGGCGGCGCTCTTCCTGCGCTGGCTGGCGCCACGACTCACGCCGGAGCTCCGGGCTCCGGTCTTCGCGTACGTGGCGGTGATCTCGCTCATGCTGGCCACCGCGGCGGGGAGCGTCGCCGCCGCCGGCGACCCCCGCATCCTGGCCGGGGCCCTCGGCTTCTACCTCTCGGACCTCTCGGTCGCGCGGGATCGCTTCGTGGCGCCGGGCTTGGTGAACCGGCTCTGGGGCCTCCCGCTCTACTATGCCGCTCAGGTCGTCCTCGCCCTGAGCGCGAGCGTGTCATGAGCTACTGCCGGATCGCCGTCGGGGACCCCTGGCACCGCCCGTATCACGATCGGGAGTACGGCTTCCCGGCGCGAGAGGAGTCCGTGCTCTTCGAGAGGCTCGTGCTCGAGATCAACCAGGCCGGGCTCTCCTGGCTCACCATCCTGAAGAAGCGCGAGGCCTTCCGTACCGCGTACCAGGGCTTCGACGTCGATCGCGTGGCGAGCTTCGGCGCGCGGGATCGGACGCGCCTGCTGCGCGATCGCGGCATCGTGCGCAACCGGCTCAAGGTCGAGGCGGCGATCGAGAACGCCCGGTGCATCCAGCGCCTGCGCGACGCGGCCGGCGGCTTCGCCGGCTGGCTCGACGCCCACCATCCGCTCTCGAAGGACGAGTGGGTGAAGCTCTTCCGACGCACCTTCCAGTTCACCGGGGGCGAGATCACGGGCTCGTTCCTGCTGAGCCTCGGCTACCTGCCCGGCGCCCACGAGCCAGCCTGCCCGGTCTACGCGCGGGTGCTGCGCCGCCGCCCACCCTGGGCCCGCGCGACGACGCGACGCTGACCTACGCAGCGGCGTGTCGATGGAGCAGGATGGCCGTCGCAGGCAGCAGGAAGGGCCGCACCAGGAGCGTATCCACCAGCACGCCCACGGCGGCGCCGAAGCCCACCTGCTCGAGGAACGCGATGCGTGAGAGGAGGAGCGTGGCGAAGGTGCCGGCCAGCACGAAGCCGCAGGAGGAGACCACCGGGCCGGTGGCCTCGAGGGCGCGCGCCAGGGCCGCCGGGTACGCCATGCGCTGCCCCTCTTCGCGCGCCCGGCCGAGCAGGAATACGCCGTAGTCCGCTCCGATCGCCACCAGCAGGACGAAGAGGAAGAACGGCGCCTTCCAGTCGAGCCCCGGCCAGGCTCCGAGCCGGACGCCGAGCGCGATTGCGCCCACCGCCGCGAAGTAGGAGGCCAGGAGATAGGCGGTGATGGCGAGCGGGCCGGCGAGCTGGCGCAGGAGCGCCACCAGCAGGAGGAGGACGCTCAGGGTGACGGCGAGACCCGTGCGGCGCAGATCGTGGCGGGTCAGCGCCGCCAGGTCGGCTGTGATGGGCGTCGGGCCCCCGAGCGAGACGTGCGCTCCCGCGAGCCCGAGCGCCTGGAGCATTCCCGGCAGGCGCCCGCGCAGCGTCTCGAGCGTGGCCACGGCGGCCGGCGAGTTCGGGGAATCGGCGAGGCGGAGCTCGAGCCGCGTGGCCTCGCCCGCCGGCGTCACGTAGTGGTCGAGCGCACGCTGGAGATCGGGGATGTCCTTGACATCCTGCGGTGTCAGCGCGAGGCGGTCGAGCACCCGTCCGGCGCCCGGCGCGTCGAGGAGCGCGCGCAGGCGGGAACGCCCGGTGGCGAGCCCCGTCTCGAGCTCCCCGGCGCCCGCCGTCGCGCGGCCGAGACCGCTCTCGAGGCGACCGAGATCGGCGCGCAGTCGCTCGAGATCGCGCCGCGCCTCCTCGAAGCGCCCCGGAGCGAAGGCGCCGAGGAGCGAGCCCTGCTGCTCGGCCTCGAGCGCCTGCTCCCGACCGGCGAGCTCGCGGCTCCCGCCCGCCACCCGCTCGCGCGCCCCGGCGAGGCCGCCCGCGAGCTCGCGCGCCCCCGCCTCCGCCCGGGCGAGGCCGGCGGCGAGCTCACCGAGCTGGCTCCGGAGGGTGGCGCGCTCCAGGAGCCCGGCCTCGCCGGTCGGGCGCGTGGCGCTCGCGACGCCGGCCACGCCGGGCGTCACCGCCAGCCGCTCGGAGAGCTGGTACAGCGCGTCGAGACCGTCCATCGAGCGGAATCCCCCCTCCCTCGCGGTCTCGGCGGGCCGTCTCAGCACGAGCTCGAGCGGCGCCAGGTCCGACAGCACGAAGTGTCGACGCAGCGCCGCGTAGCCGGCCTCGGAGGGGCTTCCCTCCGGGAGGTCGATCTCGTTCTCGAAGGTGGGGGTGGCGCGCGCTCCCAGCGCCACCAGCGGCGCGAGCGCGGCCGCCACCGCCAGCAGCACGAGCGTCGGCCGAGCCGGCACGAGACGCGCCACCGCGGGCCAGACCCGCCCCCGGCGCCGCGTGGCGGCCCGCGCCGGCCAGAAGAGGCGACGCCCGAGGAGCTGCATCAGCGCCGGCGCGAGGGTGAGGGTGGCGGCGAGGGCCGACAGCACGCCGAGCGCCAGCGCGGGTCCGGAGAAGCGGAAGAGGCCGAAGCGCGCGAGCCCCATCATGGCGCAGGCGATCGCCACCGCCGCGCCGCTCCCCACCAGCACCGGGAGCGAGGCGCGCCAGGCCCGCGGCAGCGCGCCGGGCTCCGCCTCGACGCTCTCCTCGCGCAGTCGCGCGAAGAGCAGGAGGCAGTAGTCCGTGCCCACGCCGTAGACGATCGCCACGAGAAAGGCGCGGCTCTGGAACGCCACCGGGAGCCCGAGCCGTGCGGCGCCGACGACGAGGCCGAGGCCCGCCACCAGCGCGACGCCGAGGGTCGCGAGGGAGACGCCCGCCGCCACCGGCGAGCGGTAGACCGCGAGCAGGATCAGGGCCACGAGAGCCACCGTCGCCAGGGCGGAGCGTCGCCCGCCCTCCTCAATGGCGCGGTTCGCGTCACGACCGAGGGTGGCGTCGCCGGAGAGCGAGACCCGAAGCTCCGGCGTCGCGGCCGCGGCGGCGATCCGCTCCGCCTCCGCCACCACGCGGGCGCCGTCCTCCGAGGCGAAGCCGGTGGAGAGCTGGGCCACGACGAGCGCGGCGTGTCCGTCCGCCGCCGTGAGCCGCTTCTCCAGGACCGGATCGTCCGTCGGCGCGAGCACGGCGAGGACCGGCTCGCGCGGCGCGAGCGCGCGCAGGCGCGCGGCGAGCGCCACCACCCGCTCGCGCTGCGCGGCGATCGGCCCCTCGGACTCGAGCACGAGCGCGATCTGGGAGAGCGCCGCCGCGTCGGGAAACGAGCGCACGAGCTCCGCGCGCGCCTCGCGGCTCGGCGCATCGGCGGGGAAGAAGAGCGCGGGATCGGTGACCGACACCGAAGCGAGTCGCGGCGCCAGAGCCAGGCCTGCCGCCAACGCCGCCAGCCAGAGCGGGATCGCCAGTCCCCTCGCCGCGCCCGGGCGCGTGGCGCTACCCGCCGCCTGCGACACGCCGCGTGGGAGACGCCCGGCCTCCGCGGCGCTTCACGGGCTCGCGGCCTCCACGGCGTTCCCGCCTGCCGCGCTGTCGGAGTCGTCTCCCGGGTCGTCCGGGCTCGCGTCCTCGTCGGCCGGAGCCTGGCCGCCCACGTTCAGGTGCTGTTCTCCGGCCTGGAACGAGAGCGGCGAGAGGTCGGCGAGCCCGTCCTGCAGCTCCGAGGCGAGCTCGGGCGGCACCCGGTCGCCCTGAGCCAGCACGGTGCCGAGGAGCGCCTTCAGCACTTCGCCGCTCACGTCGGGCAGCGCGAGACCGGGGGCCGAGTCGCCGGCTCCACCGAGGTCGTGGAGCTGGAGCTCCGGCAGCGGAACCTCCTGGCGCGTGTGGAGCGCGCTCTGGGAGAGCACGTCCAGCTTGACCTTCGCGTCGCGCACCACCAGCGAGGAGATCACGACCCGCGGGCCCGCGTCGGCCGAGCCCACCGCCGTATCGGCCTCGCGGCGATGGAGCGCGTCGAGGAGGCCCTCGACGTTGCTGCTCCCGAGGGAGCGCTCGAGGTCGAGGGTCACGCCCTGCAGCACCGCGCGCGGGATCGGGATCGGGTCGCGACGCAGGTCGTGGGCCTGGAGGGTCACGCCGAGACGCTCGACCGTCAGGAAGGCGTGCGCCTGGAAGCCCGGCGGGTTCGCCAGCCGCACGCCGTAGATCGCGGTGTCGTGGTCGAAGAGGCCGAGGTTGACCTTGCGGACGTGGGCGCTGGTGCCGAGGCCGCGTGCGAGCTCCGCCTCCAGCGCCCCCTCCATCAGGAGGTCGGGCACGTAGAACGCCGCCACCGCGAGGCTCACCAGGGCCAGCAGGATCACCCCGGCCAGGACCTTCCCGCGCGGCATCGCATCCTCCCCCAGCGCCGGTCCCCGGGTGCCGAGGCGGCGGGCGGAGCCTAGCCTACCGCGCCGCCATGCCCGTTCGCCGTGCCGCCCTCCCGCGCCGCAGCTCCCTCGCGTCCGGCGGGCACGGGCGGCGGTGGCTGCGTCTCGCGTCGGCCCTCGCGCTCGCCCTCGTCGCCGCCGACGCGCTCTATCTCGCAGCCATCTGGCCGGACTGGGATGCGCTGGCGCGCGGCCCGATCCCGCGCTCGGCCTTCCTGCGCGAGTACGAGCGCGAGCGGCGAGCGCATGGCTGGCCGGAGCCGGTGTGGCGACCCGTGCCCCTCGCTGCGATCTCGCGCCACATGCAGCGGACCGTGATCGTGGCGGAGGACGCCCGGTTCTGGAGCCACGAGGGCGTGGACCTGGTGGCGCTACGCGATGCGCTGGACGAGAACCTGGAGCGGGGGCGGCTCACCTTCGGTGGGAGCACGATCTCGCAGCAGACGGTCAAGAATCTCTTCCTCAGCCCGTCGCGGGACCCGCTCCGCAAGTGGCACGAGATCGTCCTCACGCTCGCGATGGAGCGCCATCTCACGAAGCGGCGGATTCTCGAGATCTACTTGAACGTCGCGGAGCTAGGGCTCGGGGTCTACGGCGTGGAGGCGGCGGCCCAGCGCTACTTCGGAACCTCCGCCGCGGCGCTCACGCGCGAACAGGCCGCCGCGCTCGCGGCCTCATTGCCGAGCCCGAAACGCAGCAATCCCCTCACGCGCACTCGCTTCTTCGAGCACCGCACGCGCAAGATCCTGGGGATCCTGGAGCGCGTCGGCGATTCTTGACGCTTGTCGGATGGGCGACTGACGCTCGGCGTTCGATCCGGTACGCATCGTGCATTGCCTCCCGCCAACGGCACGGTCGAGCCATCGCTGCGACATCCCTTCGAGGCGACGTCCCACGAAATTCACGGCTCGTCCATCCGGGTTCGACACCTTCTTCCGGAGCGGGCCCTCGGGCCCGAAACCGGGGACGGGGATGGAGCATCGAAGGCCGGCGCGCTGGCAGGGCCCACGCGCGCGGGCGAGGACGCCTACCGATGCAGCTCCACGTGCTCTCCTTCGAAGGACCCGACGGATACGCCCAGGCGGGCGGGATCGCGAGCCGGATCGACGGGCTGACGCGTGCCCTGGTGGGCCTCGGTCTCGACACCCACCTCTGGTTCGTCGGCGATCCGGACCTTCCGGGCCACGAGCAGAGCTGTGGAGTCGCGCTGCATCGCTGGTGCCAGTGGATCAGCCGGCACCATCCCGGGGGCGTCTACGACGGCGAGGAGGGCAAGCGCCTGGACTTCGCGTCGTCGCTCCCGCCCTTCCTGATGCGCGAGTCCCTGCGACCGCACCTCGAGTGCGGCATGCACGCCGTGATCCTGGCCGAGGAGTGGCACACGGTGGACGCGGTCCTCCACCTCGACTGGCTGCTCCGCGAGGCGGGCCTGCGCCCGCAGGTGCGCGTGCTCTGGAACGCCAACAACACCTTCGGCTTCGAGCGCATCGACTGGCGTGCGCTCGAGCAGGCCGCCGTCATCACCACGGTGAGCCGCTACATGAAGCACCTGATGCAGCGCTGGGGCGTCGATCCGCTGGTGATCCCGAACGGCCTCTCGGCGGACGCCTTCCAGCCGCCCGACCCCGAGGCGGTGGCGGAGTTCCGCCGGCGCGTCCACGGGCGCACCACCGTGGCGAAGATGGCGCGCTTCGACCCGGACAAGCGCTGGCTCATGGCCGTCGACATCGTGAGCGAGCTCAAGCACGAGGGCCGGGCGCCGCTGCTCATCGCGCGCGGCGGGAGCGAGGCCCACGGCGCCGAGGTGATCCGCGCCGCCCGTGCGGCCGGTCTGCGCGTGGTCGAGCGCCGCACCGAGCGGCCCGGAGTGCGCGGGCTCCTGGGGGCGCTCGAGTCGGCCGGCGACGCCGACGTGGTGAAGCTCGAGACGCCGGTGGATCCCGAGAGCCGGCGCGTCCTCTTCAACGCCACCGATTGCGTGCTCGCCAACAGCGGCCACGAGCCCTTCGGCCTGGTCGGCCTCGAGACGATGGCGGTCGGCGGCGTGGCCTGCACCGGGATCTCGGGCGAGGACTACGTCGAGCCCGGACGGAACGCGCTGGTGATGCAGACCAGCGATCCGCGGGAGTTCGTGGGCCTCTTCCGCCGACTGCGCGCGCAGCCCGGCGCCGAGCAGGCGATCCGCCGCGCGGCGCGGGAGACCGCCCGACGCTACGCGTGGGAAGAGGTGATCGAGCACGACTTCATGCCCCGCCTGGAGCTCCTGGCCGAGCAGGGCTGATCAGGATCTCCGAGGCGGCAGCGGGATCAGCGACGAGGTTCGTCGCGCGTGCTCCGCGTAGCCCGCTCGGCGGGCCAGCATGCGGCGGTCGATCATCGGGACGCTGGCCGTGACGAACATGAGGCTGATGGCGAACGCTCCCACCAGGCACCAGATGGCGCCCGGATCGGCGGACAGGGCGAACAGGCCGAGCCCCCACCAGAAGAGGATCTCGCCGAAGTAGTTCGGGTGACGCGACCAGGACCAGAGACCGCTCGCCATGATCGCGCCCGGTGCAGCGGTGCGCCGGAAGGCGCGGAGCTGCTCGTCGGCCACGAGCTCGATTCCGATCGCAGCGGCGGTGATCGCGGCCGCCACCCCATCCAGCAGCCCGGGCGGCCGTGTTCCTCCGACGAGCGCAGGCCACAGCGCGAGGCAGCCCAGATAGACCTGGAGCGTCGGGAAGAGGTGGATGCCCGTCAGGCTCGCGAGCCAGTAGCGGCTCCCCGTGCGCTGCCGGATGTCGGCGTAGCGCCAGTCCTCGTGCCGGAGGCCGGTCCAGCCACGCGCCCAGTTGAGCGTGAGCCGCAGCGCCCAGGCGAAGACCAGCGCCAGCACCAGCACCCTTCGCAGGCCGGGCGCCGCGTGCGCCTCGGGCAGCGCAGCCAGGTAGAGCGCGATCACCGGCGGCGCGACGCTCCAGTAGGGATCGTAGAAGCTCGAGTTCCCGAAGGCGTAGCTGAAGGCGAAGATCGCCAGCGTGGCCGCTACGTCGGCGCCGAGCACCACGACGAGCGGATGCAGGCCCTGGAGGGCCGCCACCGAGGCCGCCGCCACGGCCAGCGCGACGACATAAGCAAGTGTCACCAGCGCGAAGGCTCGCGTACGACCCTGCGCCGCCGCGACGCTCGTCGGCGGAGCGCTCATCAGAAGCGCTGCCCCGCGAGCTGGCCTCCGTCGCAGACGAACTCTCCCCCGGTGCAGTAGGAGGATTCGTCGGAGGCGAGGAAGAGCGCGAGCCGGGCCACCTCCTCGGGCTTCCCGATGCGGCCGAGCGGAAGCTTCTTGAACCAGCCGCCCTGGTCCACGTGCTCGAAGTCCCGGCCGCCCCGCACCATCGGCGTGTCGACTCCGCCCGGGCAGACCGCGTTCACGCGGATCCCGAGCGGACCGAGCTCGAGCGCCGCCGTCTTGGTCATGCCACGGATCGCGAACTTGCTCGAGCTGTAGGCCACCAGGCCGGCGCCGCCCTCGAGCCCGGCCACGGAGGAGACGTTCACGATGGAGCCGTGTCCCCCCGCGCGCATGGCGGGGATCACCGCCTTCATGCCGAGGAAGCAGCCCACCTGGTTCACGTGGACGATCCGCAGGTAGTCCTCGAGGCGGGTCTCGGCCAGCAGCGAGAAGTGCAGGATCCCGGCGTTGTTCACCAGCACGTCCACCCGGCCGAAGGTCTGCTGGGCGGTGGCGACGAAGCTGGCCCAGCTCTCCTCGCGCGACACGTCGTGGTGCTGGTAGACCGCGGAGTCGCCGATCGAGCGCGCCACGTCCTTCCCCGCATCGTCCAGCACGTCGCCGAGCACCACCCGCGCCCCCTCGGCCGCGAACAGGCGCGCCTCGGCCTCGCCCTGACCGCGCGCGGCGCCGGTGATCAGGGCCACCTTCCCCTCGAGCCTCTTCATCGAGCGTCCTCCCGTGGCTGGCCGGAGTATACTAGAACGTGTTCTAATTTTCGGGTGAGAAGCGCGTCCCGGGCGGCGCGCGGGAGGATGCGGGCGTGGGCGTCGGCTCGGGCGGGCTGGTGGCGGGAAAGGTGGCCCTGGTGACGGGGGCCGGCTCCGGGATCGGCCGCGCCTCCGCGCTCGCCTTCGCCCGGGAGGGGGCCCGGGTGGTGGTGAGCGACCTGGACGAGCCGGGGGGCGCCGCCACGGTGGACGCCATCACGAAGGCCGGCGGGGAGGCGCTCTTCGTGCGCGCCGACGTGTCGGAGGAGGCGGCGGTGGAGGCGCTGGTGCGGCGCGTCCTCGAGGCGTTCGGACGCCTGGATTGCGCGCACAACAACGCCGGCATCACCGGGGCCGTCGGCAACCTGGAGAGCATCGAGCTCGAGGGCTTCGAGCGCACCCTCCGCAACAACCTGACGAGCGTCTTCCTGTGCATGAAGCACGAGATCCGCGCGATGCGCGCGCAGGGCAGCGGCGCCATCGTGAACACCGCCTCGGGCGCCGGCGTGATCGCGACGCCCGCGCTCTCGCCCTACTGCGCCTCCAAGCACGGTGTCCTCGGCCTCACCAAGACCGCGGCGCTGGAGAACGCGCGCACGGGCGTGCGCGTTAACGCGATCCTCCCCGGCGCGATCGACACGCCGATGCTGCGGCGCTTCATGGGGATCGGCTCCGAGGTGGAGCGTCTGATCCGAGCCGGCCAGCCCGGCGGGCGGCTCGGCGAGCCGGCGGAGATCGCGGAGACCGCGGTCTGGCTGTGCTCCGATCGGGCGTCCTTCGTCTCCGGCGCCTCGCTGCTGGTGGACGGAGCGGCGGTGAACCGGTGAGGAGCGCCCCATGCTGCTGCGCGATCGCGTGGCCTGCGTCTCCGGCGTCGGGCCCGGCCTCGGGCGGGAGATCGCGCTCCACCTGGCGCGGGAGGGCGCGGACCTCGTGCTCTCGGCGAGGCGCCCGGAGCTCCTCGCCAGCACCGCTCGCGAGGTGGAGGCCCTCGGCCGGCGCGCGCTGGTCGTCCCGGCGGACGTGTCGCAGGCTGGTGATCGACACCAGCTCGTGTCGAGGACGCGCGAGACGTTCGGCCGCCTGCACGTCCTCGTGAACAACGCCTACAACCCCGGCAGCTACGTCCCCTTCGAGAAGGACGATCTGGAGCACTGGCGCGCGCCCTTCGAGGTGAACGTGCTCGGCACGCTCGGCCTCACGCAGGACCTGCTGCCGCTGCTGCGCGCGGCGGGCGGCGCCTCGGTGGTGATGGTGAACTCGATGATCGTGCGCCGCCCGCTCCCCACGATGGGGGGCTACGCCGCCTCCAAGGCTGCGCTGCTCACCGCCAGCAAGACCCTCGCGCGCGAGCTCGGCCCGAGCGGGATCCGCGTGAACTCGGTCCTCCCGGGCTACATCTGGGGGCCCGCGCTGGAGGGCTGGTTCGAGCAGCAGGCGCGCGCTCGGGGCGTCGGGTCGCGAACGGTCTACGAGGAGGTCGCGCGAGAGATCGCGCTGGGTCGCATCCCCACCTCCGAGGAGGTCGCGCGCGCGGTGGTCTTCTTCGCCTCCGACCTCTCGGCCGCCGTCACCGGCGCGAGCCTCGACGTGAATGGCGGCCACGAGCTGCCGTGAGGCGCGCCCCACTCGGCGCGGACGGTGCCGCGCCGCCTCCCGACCGCGGGCGAGCGCGCTTTCTCGTCCCGCCGGTGGCTGATAGGATCGCCGAGGACGGGCCGCAGGAGGAGACATGACCGCCGCGAGCCTCGCCGACGGGCCCTACGAGATCCGGGGGCTGAACGGCCGCGAGGACGCGCTCCCGCTGGTGATCCACGCCCGGGACGATCGCGCGCCCGCGCGGCTCCGCGCCTGGATCCGCGAGCACCACGCCTGGCTGCTCGACCGCTTGATCGCCCACGGCGCGATCCTGTTCCGCGGCTTCGACGTGCTCGATGCGCCGACCTTCGAGGAGTTGGCGCGCGCCATCGACTGCGAGCTCAAGAACGAGTATCTCGGCACCTCGCCCCGCAACGCGCTCACGAGCCACGTCTTCACCGCGAGCGAACTGCCTTCCTTCTACCCGATCCCTCAGCACTGCGAGATGAGCTTCACCGCGCACCCGCCGCGCCACCTCTTCTTCTGCTGTCTGGTGGAGCCGGCCCGTGGCTCGGGAGAGACGCCCCTCGCCGACTTCCGCAAGGTGCTGCGCCAGCTCGATCCCGAGCGGGTGAAGCGGCTGGAGGAGAAGGGGCTGCGAATCGTGCGCAACTACAGCGGACCGGAGGGAGGCGGGCGGCTCGATCCCTGGCGCCTCAAGCGCTGGGATGAGATGTTCCTCACCACGGATCGCGCAGCGGTGGAGGCGCGCTGTCGCGCCGAGGGCTTCGAGCCGTCCTGGACCGCGCGCGGCGGGCTTCGCCTGGTGAGCACGCAGCCCGTGGTGCGCCACCATCCGGTGACGGGAGAGCCGGTCTGGTTCAACCACCTGACGACGTTCCATCTCTCCCAGGCCGCCGGCGAGTACGAGCACATCGTCCGGCTGCGTCCCACGCTTCGGCACCGCGCATTCCTGCGCCTGGCCCGACTCCTGGAGGCGCTGCAGCGGCGCAGGCCGCCGGAGGAGCGCGCGCTGGACTGCACGCACCTCGATGGGAGCCCGATCCCCGACGCCGACGTGGCGGCGGTACGCGACGCCGTGTGGCGCAACCTCGTGATCGTGCCCTGGCGGCGCGGGGACGTGCTGGCGATCGACAACTTCGCCGTGTCGCATGGCCGCCTGCCCTACCGGGGTCCGCGCCAGGTCGCGGTCTGCTGGGCTTGATCCGAGGGACGTCCGCTCGGCGTCGCCTCGCTGCGCCCCGTCGCGACACCCGGACGTCCGACGGCTTGCGCGTCATGCCGCCCGGCGAGGCTGCAGGATCACCACCGGGATCTCGCGGTCGGTGCGCGCCTGGTAGTCGGCGAAGTCCGGATACATCGCGACCAGGCGCGGCCAGAGTGCCGCTTTCTCTTCGGCGCTCGCGCGCCGTGCCGTCATCGCCTGCTTGCGACTTCCGACCTCCACCTCGACCTGCGGCTGCGCCTCGAGGTTGCGAAACCACTCCGGGTGGTGGGAGAAGCCGCCCTTCGACGCCACCACCACCAGGTTCTCGCCGTCGGCCAGATAGAGCACCGGCGCCGTCCGGGGCTGCCCCGAGCGACGACCGGTCGTGGTCAGGAGCAGCACCGGCGCGCCGCGCAGGAAGCGACCGCCTACCCGACCGCCGGACGCGCGGTAGACCAGGACGTTCAGCCACGACATCACCCGGATCACCACGTTGCCGAAGCGCTCTTGCGCCGGCGTGTAGGGCTTCACGGCGGGCATCTCGGATCCTCCCTCGGCGGGCGCGCGTTCAGAAGTTCGCGTCGGAGAAGCGACGGGCGGCGTAGAGCCCGATGCCGCTCCCGAGCGTGCTCAGCAGGAAGGCGGCGAGCAGGCCGAGAGGCGCTCCGACGCGCCAGCCGAGCGCGCCGCCCAGCGTGACCCCGACCAGCGCGAGAAGCTTCGACATGCCGTCCTCCGGATCCCCACCCCTCCAGGGATCGGCGGACCGCCGCGCCGGATTGACGGCTCGGCCCGCTCAGCCGCGGGGCTCCATCAGCTCGATCCGATTTCCGAACGGATCCAGCACGTAGACGCGCTGCCAGCCCTCCAGGGTATCGTCCTCCAGGACCGACACGCTGGAGCGTCGCAGGCGCTCGATCAGCTCGGGCAGCCCCTCCACCCGGAGCGCGGGATGCGCCTTGCGGGCCGGGCGGAACTCGGGCTCGACACCGAGGTGGAGCTTCACCCCGTCGCGCTCGAACCAGGCGCCGCCGCGCCCGACCAGGCGGGCGGGCTTGGCCACCTCGGCCAGCCCGAGCAGGTCGGCGTAGAAGGCACGCGCGCGCGCCTCGCCTCCCGGCGGCATCGCGAGCTGGACGTGCTCGATCGCGACGATTCGCATTGCCCCCCCGCCGCCGGCGCGCAGCTCGGCGGGACTCGATCATCGTAGGTCAGCCCACGCCCTCGCGCAGGGTGGGCTCGCAGCGCACCGGGAAGTTCACGGAGCTCGCGAGGTAGCAGTCCGCGTGGGCGCGCTCGTGCAGCCGTCGCGCCAGCGCGAGATCGCTGCCGGCAGCCACCGACACCACCGGGCGCAGCACCACCTCGGTGAAGCGTCCACCGCCGCCGTCGAGCCGCAGGGTTCCGCCGGCGCGGTCCTCGTAGCCGATCACCACCAGACCGGCGCGGGCCGCTTCCGCCAGGTACGTGAGCATGTGACAGGTGGAGAGCGCGATCACCAACAGGTCCTCGGGGTTGTGGAGCGCGCCGTCGCCCCGGAACAGCGGATCCGCCGAGCCCCGCAGCGCGGGCTTGCCGGCCACCTCCACCCGATACTCCCGGGAGTAGGCGGCGTAGGAGGTGGTGCCGCCCGCGTCGCTTCCGGTCCAGATCACCCGAGCCTGGTAGGAATGCTCGCGTTCCACCTCGTCTCCTTCGAATGGCACCCATCCCCGGGAGGCGCGGCCGGCTGCGCTCCCTGCCCGCCCCGCGGATCGCTGCCGCGTCGCCGGCTAGCCCGCGCGACGCCAGCGGCCGGGCTCCACCTCCTCCACCCGCCCCGCCGCCCCGAGGCGCGCCAGGTGCTGGCCCATGCTGCGCCGCTCCACCGGGTCCGCCCAGGGCACCGCGTCCTGTGGACGATAAACGAATCGGTGTCGTGCCACGTCGTCCAGGGTGCGCGGCTCTTCCAGGAACTCGAGCAGCCGTCGTTCGCGTTCGGCGATCACCGCCGCGAAGCGATCGAGCCGCGCCAGGTACTCCTCGCGCTCGTCGAGCACGCCCACGTGGTGGAAGGTCGCGTAGTGCCGAGCCTGCAGGCCGCGCGCCATGCGCAGCGTGCTCTCGAAGGACTCGAGGTCGCTCCAGGCGTCGCCGTAATAGGGGCCGAAGCTCGTGAGATCGACGTCGCCCAGGTAGAGCACGTCGTCCGGCTCCAGGTGGAAGAAGCTGTGACCGCGGGTGTGACCCGGCGCGTGGATCACCCGCACGCGGACGCCGCCGCCGAGATCGAAGACGTCGCCGTCGCGAAACGGCCGGGCGTCGGCCCGCGGCCGGTAGTGGAACTCCTGCTGCACGAGCCTCCGCATCGCGGCGTCGAGCGGAGCGGGATAGCCGTAGATCGCCATCAAGCCGTCCAGCGAGCGGAGCCCGGGAAGATCGAGCTCGTGGACGTGCCAGCTCGCGGCGGGAAAGAGGTGATTCCCGGCCACGTGGTCCTCGTGGCAATGGCTGTTCAGCACGCGGTCGGCCGGAAGCAGCGAATGGCGGCGCGCCACCACGCCGAGCCCCGGATCGAGGATCGCGCGCTCCTCTCGGCCCTCCACCCGGAGCGCGTTTCCGTGCGGGTAGCGGCCGCCCCGGGCCCCGAACAGCACCGTCACGCTTCCGATCCGCCGCTCCCGGAGCTCGCCCTCTCGCAGCCCCTCCACCGTCACGCCTCCTCGCCCTCGGGGGCGCACGCGGGGTCCGTCCCGCAGGCGGCCGAAGCGTGCTACGCACCCCCTGCCCTTCGCAACCTGGAGAGAGAGGCACGATGCAGGACAGCCTGGACGAGCTGATCGACATCCTGGACCTCGAAGAGATCGAGGTGAACGTCTTTCGCGGGCGCAGCCCGAACGAGGAGCGCATCCGCGTCTTCGGCGGGCAGGTGGCCGGCCAGGCGCTGGTGGCCGCCGGACGCACGGTGGCGGATCGCATCGTCCACTCGCTCCACGCCTACTTCCTGCGGCCCGGAGACCCGAAGATCCCGATCCTCTACCAGGTGGACCGGATCCGCGATGGCAAGAGCTTCACCACGCGACGCGTGGTCGCGATCCAGCACGGGGAGGCGATCTTCCATCTCTCCGCGTCGTTCCAGACCACCGAGCGAGGGCTCGAGCACCAGATTCCGATGCCGGCCGCTCCGCCTCCCGAGTCGCTCCCGACCTTTAAGGAGCGGACGCTGGAGATCCTCGCGCGCGCGCCGGAGGAGATGAAGCGCTGGCTGATGCGGGAGCGTCCGATCGACATGCGCCCCGTGAACCCCACCGATCACCTGCGCCCCGAGAAGGCGGAGCCGCGGCAGCTCGTCTGGCTGCGGGCCGATGGACGTCTGCCCGATCCCCTGCTGCTACACCAATGCGTGGTGGCTTACGCCTCCGACATGACGCTCCTCGACACCGCGACGCTGCCCCACGCGATCTCCTGGTTCGATTCGCGCTTCCAGATGGCGAGCCTCGATCACGCCATGTGGTTCCACCGCCCCTTCCGCGCCGACGAGTGGCTGCTCTACGTCCAGGAGAGCCCCTCGGCCTCCGGCGCCCGCGGATTCGCCATGGGGCAGATCTTCCGGCGCGATGGAACGCTCGCGGTCTCCGTGGTGCAGGAGGGGCTGATCCGGCTGCGAGAGCACGCGTAGCGCGCCCGCGCAGCGCCCGACGCCGTCGAGCTACAGTCGGCCTCCATGATCGATCCGGCGACCCGCGACCTGGAGGCCCTCGGCGAGGACCTCCCGCTCCTGGAGGGCATTCGCACCGCGCGCGCCATCCGCCGGCTGCGCCCCGATCCGGTGCCGCGCGCCCTGATTCGCAAGGTGTGCGAGGCCGGCACGTTCGCGCCGAGCGGCGGCAATCGCCAGCCCTGGGTCTTCGTGGCGGTGACGGAGCCCGAGCGTCGCGCCTTCGTGGCGGAGCGCTATCTCCGCGCCTTCCGCGCCTACATCGGGCCGGCGGTCGAGGCGGCGCACGATCCCGCCTACCCCGAGGCGAAGCGACGGAACCTGCGAGCGGCGACCCACCTGGCGGAGCACCTGCACGAGGCGCCGGTCCATCTCTTCGTGGCGGGCTGGACGCGACGCGGCGAGCCGCAGCTCCAGGCGCTCTTCCCGGCGATCCAGAACGTCCTTCTCGCGTGTCGGGCGGTGGGCCTCGGGGCGTCCCTCACCACGCTGCATCGCGCGCACGGCGCCGAGATCGACGCCTGGCTCGGTCTGCCCCGGGGCTGCCCGAGCTGCGCGCTCCTCCCGATCGGCTGGCCGCTCGGTCGTCACGGCCGCCCCCCGCGGCGCCCGGTGGAGGAGTGCCTGTTCTTCGAGCGCTGCGACGCCGCAGCGATCGAGCTCCGGCGCCCGGCCCGGGGCGACGCGGACTGAGCGCGCCGCGCCTCAGCCGGCCGCGGAGCCGCGAACCACGCAGATCGCCGAGAACCCGCCGCCCGGCGTGCGCAGGTTGGTCACCTGGCCCTGGTAGACCCGGGCGCCGAGCAAGAGCACGCGGTCTCGATAGGCGTAGGCGCGGACGTCGGACTTCATGGCGCGGGGACCCTCGCTGGTCGCCACCTCCACGACGCCGGGCTCCACCCGGCGCTGGGCGACGAAGCCCCCCGCCGCCGCGATCTCCTCCAGCTTGCGACGCGAGATCTTGTCGCCGCGGTAGACCGCGCGGCTCGCGAAGCCCGAGCTCGGCTTGAAGACCCAGCTCGCGCGCTCGCGCCACGCCGCCTCGATGCCGAGCGCCTCGAGGGGGCGCGTCTCCGGCACCACCTCGGCCAGGAAGGCCGCGTCGGCGGGCGTTGCGCCGAGCGCCGCCAGCTCCTCGGGCCGGGAGAAGATCGCGAGCCGCTGCTTGCTCGCCAGCAGATGATGCTCGCGCGGGCTCGGGGTCACCACGACCTCGTCGGCCAGGTAGGCTTCCCGGAGCGCCTGGCAACGCGGGGCCTCGAGCAGCCAGTCCGTGTCGCGCAGGTACACCAGGTCGAGACGCTCGCCGGCGAGGGCGAGCCCGCCGGGCACACGCTCCAGCTGCGCCGTGTCGCAGACCCGAGCGTCGATGCCGTGGGCCACGAAGAGTCGGCGGAAGAGCTCGAACTCCTGGCGCAGGAACTGGGTCTCGGGGCGGTCGTCTGCGATGGCCACCCGGCGCAGCGGCACGCCGGGCCGCGCGGCCTCGTGCTCCGCCCGGAAGGTGTCGAGGATGCGCTCGCTCATCGTCTCCACCGGGAGGAGCTCGGCGCAGAGGCAGGCCAGGCGCGCCGGATCGCACAGCGCCGCGGTGTGGAGGCCGTTCAGCAGGGCCCCGCCGGCGTTGGTGTTGACCTCGATCAGGCGCGGTCCCGCGGGCGTCAGATGGAAGTCGTAGCCCATGAAGACCGCGAAGTTGCGCGGACGGTGCCGCGCCACGCCGGGTGCGGCCCGGTCCACGCGGCGCTGGAAGGCTTCGCGGTGAGCGACACGGAAGAGCGTCGATACGGTGCGCCGGATGGCCTCGTACTGGGCGCCTTCGAGGGCGATCACGCTGCGCGCGTAGGGAATCTCCGCCAGCGGCGCGCTCATCGAATCTCCGGGGCCGGCGCGTCGATGCGCAGGCCGATCCGCTCCCAGCGCACGGGTGCGAAGGGCTCGAGCCACGACCAGTAGACGAAGGTCGCGGGGCCGAGGAGCGCCGTGCGTGGAACCGTGCCGAAGACGCGGCTGTCGCGTGCGTGATCGCGGTCGTCGCACAGCACGAAGTAGCGGGTCTCGGGGACCTGCGTCGGACCGAGGTCGGGCGAGGGATGGGCCGGGTCCCGCGCGACCCGGTAGCGATGACCGCCGAGGGCCTCGTCCCAGAGCTCGAGACGCGCGCCCACCTCGTGCTGGAGGATCGTGCGGCCGACCGGCTGCGTCGGAACGTCGGCGCCGTTCACGCGGAGCGTCCCGCCACGGAGCTCCACCACGTCGCCGGGAAGGCCCACGACGCGCGCCACCAGGAGCCCGGGGGAGGACGCCGCCGCGGCGGCTGCGACGCGCGCGGCGGAGCGCGGGCCGCGGAAGGCCACCACCTCGCCGCGCTCGGGCTCACGGCGCAGGAAGGTCCGCTTGTCGACGAAGAAGTAGTCGTTGGCGAGAAGCGTCGGGAGCATCGCCTCGCTCGGCATGCGGAAGGGCTGCGCCACGGTCGCGCGCGCCATGCGCGTCACGGCGACCCCGGCCAGGAGCAGGAGTACGGGATAGAGCAGGCAGATCGCCACGAGCCCGGTGCGGCCGAAGCCGAGCCCCGGGCTGCGTGCGGCCGCCCAGCCAGCGTGGACCCCGGAGACCAGCAGCAGGAGGGGAACCGCCCCGAACGCCGCCAGCACCACCGGGCGGGAGGTGGCGAGCGCCTCCACGGTGAAGAGGCCGGTCAGCGCCAGCGGAAGCGCCAGCGACAGCCCGGCGAAGACGAGCGCCGCCCGGCGCCTCCCCGCGTAGAGCTGGCCCAGGCCGGGAGCCCCGAAGCTGAGCGTCGCCGCCAGCCAGGGCCGGGGCCGCCGCGGCGGCGTGTCGCCCTCCATCTACGCCGCCTCGGCGCGGCCGGCGTCCCGCACCGCCGAGAGCAGGGCGTCCAGGTCGGCCTCGCGGGTCAGCGGATGGATCAACGTGGTGCGCAGGAAGACGCCGGCGGGAAGCCGCGTCTGTACCAGGTAGAAGCCGCCCCGGTCCAGGATGTGCCGGCGCAGCCGCTCCTGGAGCCCGTCGAGCCCCGGACCCGGTGCCACGCCGCGGGGTGTCCAGCGAAAGCACACGATGTTGCAGCTCGGCTCGGTCGCGAGCTCGAAGTCCGACGCCTCGCGCAGCCGCCGTGCCAGGGCCGAGGCCAGGTCCACGCAGCGCTCGAGGTAGGTCGCGAAGAAGCGGGTGCCGTATCGTCGCAATGCGGTGTAGAGCGCGAGACCGAGCATGCGCTTGGTGCACTCGAAGGTCCGGGTGCCGAGGTCCGGCGCCTCCGCGTCGGACTCGCCGGCCGCGTAGAGGTAGGAGGCCTCCTGGGCGAAGGTCGCACGGGAGCGGCGGCCGTCGCGGAAGAGCACGGCCGTCGCGAGCGCCGGCACGAGCAGCATCTTGTGGGCATCCCACACCACGGAATCCGCGCGCCCGATGCCCGCGATCAGCGGACGCAGGCGCTCGGAGAGCGCCACCGCGGCGCCGTGGGCGCCGTCCACGTGGAGCCAGAGGTCGTGCGCCGCGCAGAAGTCCGCCACCGCCTCCAGCGGATCGAAGGCGCCGGTGGCCGTGGAGCCGGCGCTCGCCACCACGGCGAAGGGTCGGCGTCCGGCGGCGAGCGCGGCGCGACGGGCCTCCTCCAGCCGATCCGCACGCATGCGAAAGCGCTCGTCCGCCGGCACCGCCACCACCCCGGCCTCCCCGAGGCCGAGGATCGCGGCGGCGCGCCGCACCGAGTAGTGGGCCTGCTCGCCGGCGAGGATCGCGAGCGGCGGACCGGCCTGTGCGCCACGGCTCCAGACGTCGAACCCGGCCTTGGCCTGGCGTGCCGCGAGGAGCGCGGTCAGGTTGCCGAGCGAGCCGCCGGAGGTGAGCACGCCATCGGCCGCCGCACCGAGGTCGAGCAGCCCGGCCATCCAGGAGAGGAGGCTCCGCTCGATCGCCGTGCCGACCGGGCCCATCTCGTAGACCGCCATGCCGTTGTTGAGCAGCGCGGAGACCATCTCCCAAACCGCAGCCACCGGTAGCGGTGACGTCACCTGGTGTCCCACGTAGCGCGGGTGGTGCAGGTGCGTGGAGCCCGCGAGCACGCGCGGCAGCAGGGCCGACACGTCGTCGCTCGAGGGTCCGGCGGCGAACTCCGCCGGCCAGTCCGCGCGGAGCTCGCGGAGCGGGCGCCAGGGCAGGACGGGGAGGCCCGGAGCGCCGGCGAGGGCCTGCGCCAGGTAGTCGGCGAGGAGATCGATCGCGCGATGGCCCTCGGCGCGGAAGCGCTCGGGGTCGAAGGCGTCGCGGAGCGGCAGGTCCCGAGGGTCCATCGGTGGAGCCGGAGCGTAGCAGCTCGCCGCCCGCGGCCGGCGCGGCCCGCCGGGCGCCCGCTATCCTGCCAAGGGATCTCGCCCGACGGAGGCTCGCATGGCCCGCACCGAATCCACCATGCTCCCGCTCGGCACGGCGGCACCGTCCTTCCAGCTCCCCGACACCACGGGGAAGATGGTCTCCCTGTACGACTTCCAGGACGCGCCCGCCCTGCTCGTTATGTTCATCTGCAACCATTGCCCGTTCGTACAGCACGTGCGCGCCGGGATCGCTCGCTTCGCGCGCGAGTATCAGGCGCAGGGGATGGCGGTGGTCGGCATCAACTCGAACGATGTCGAGGCCTATCCCGATGATCGCCCCGAGCGGATGGCGCTCGAGGTACGGAGCGCGGGCTACACCTTTCCCTATCTCTTCGACGACTCGCAGGCGGTGGCCAAGGCCTACCACGCGGCGTGCACGCCGGACTTCTTCCTCTTCGATCGCGAGCGGCGCCTGGTCTATCGCGGGCAGTTCGACGACAGCCGTCCGGGGAACGGGCGCCCGGTGACCGGAGCGGACCTGCGCGCCGCCGCGGACGCGGTGCTGGCGGGGCGGCCCGTGCCCGCGGAGCAGCGCCCGAGCGTCGGGTGCAACATCAAATGGAAGCCCGGCAACGAGCCGGGCTGGTGGCACTGAGCGCGCCGGCACGGCGCGGCCGCGTCTCACGAGCGCTCGCCCTCGGCTGCGCCGAACAGGAGATCGAGGTAGGCGCGGCTTCCCGGAGCCGAGAAGAAGGTCACCTGGTCCCCGGGCTCGAGCCGCGTGCTCCCGCGCGGCGCGATCACCTCGTCACCTCGCACCACGATCACCGCGACGCAGCCCTCCGGAAGCGCGAGGTCCCGGACCAGGGCGCCCGCCGCTGCGGAGACGGGTGACACCGCGTACGCCACGAACTCGCCCGGCAGCTCGCGCAACGAGACCAGCTCCACGCTGGCCGCCGGACTCGCCCCGCCGGGCTGCACGAGATCGAGGCGGCGCGCCAGCGGCAGCACGCTGGCGCCAGGGACCACGCTGCTCACGAGCACCACGAAGAAGACCAGGTGGAAGATCTCGTCGCCCGAGGGAACTCCCCTCAGCACCGGATAGGCGGCCAGCACGATCGGCACCGCGCCGCGCAGGCCGGCCCACGACACGAAGAGTCGCTCGCGCCAGGGCACGCGGAAGAGCGCCAGCACCGGCCAGACCGCGGCCGGTCGCGCCACGAACGCCAGCGCCAGCGCCAGCGCGATGCCGAGCGGGACCTCCGGCACGAGGCGCGAGGGGAAGACCAGGAGGCCGAGCATCGTGAACATCAGCACCTGGGCGAGCCACGCCAGCGCGTCGTGGACCCGCCGGACGCCGGCCCGATAGGGCAGCGGCCCCGCCGCGAGCACGACCCCCGCCAGATACACCGCGAGGAAGCCGCTCGCGTCGACGAGGGTCGGCAGCGCGAAGGCCAGGAAGCCGAGCGCGACCGTGAGCACGGGATAGAGACCGGCCGCCGGCAGGCGAACCGACCGCAGCAACACGCGTCCCAGTCGCCCCACGCCCCAGCCGGCGAGGCCTCCGATGGCGAACTGCCAGGCCACGTTCCGCGTGATCGCGCCCGCGCCGCCCGACGTCCCGAGCAGGAGCTCGGTGGTGGTGACGGTCAGCATCACCGCCATCGGGTCGTTCAGGCACGATTCCACCTCGAGCGTCGCCGCCGGCGACTCGCGAAGGCGCAGCCCGCTCCCCCGCAGCATGGCGAAGACCGCGGCGGCGTCCGTCGAGGACACCACCGCTCCGATCAGACAGGCGATGGGCAGGGAGAGGCCCAGCGCGATCCCGACCGCGGCCAGGATGGCGGCGGTCGCCACCACCGAGAGCGTGGCCAGCAGGCTCGAGCGCCAGAGCGCGCGACGCAGCACCGCGACGGAGGTGTTGAGCCCGCCATCGAAGAGGATCAGGACGAGCGCGATCGATCCCAGCCGGAACGCGAGCCGATGGTCGTCGAACGCGATCTTCCCGACCCCTTCCGAGCCGAAGGCCATCCCGATTGCGAGGAAGAGCACGAGGACCGGGAGACCGAGTCGTCCCGAGAGCGGGCTCGCGAGCCCGGCGACCAGCAGCAGGAGGCCCACCAGCAGGAGGAGCGCCGCGATCGCCTGCGGCTCGCTCATGCGCCGCGCGCTCGCGGCCGCTGCCGGGGCACCGCCGCGCGCCTCAGGCGAGCTCGGCCGCGAGCCGTCGATGCGCCTCGTACGGAGGGCCGTCGGAGGTCGCCGCCAGCCGGGCATCCGCCCCGGCGTAGCGCGCCTTGAGCACCCGCAGCCGCGCGAGCCCGCGCTCGAGCAGCGGGTCGGGCGCCGCCTCGAGCACGCGCAGCGCCTCGTTCCACTGCGCCGCGTCGCTGCAGACCAGCAGCACGTCGACGCCGGCCCGCAGCGCTCCGAGCACGCGCTGTGCGGGGGAGTAGCGATCGGCCACCGCCCGCATCTCGAGGTCGTCGCTGAAGACGACGCCCTCGAAGCCGAGCTCCTGTCGCAGCAGCGCGAGCGCGTCGGGCGAGAGCGTGGCAGGCCGCTCGGGATCCAGGCGTGGCACCAGCACGTGCGCCGTCATCACGCTCGCCACGCGGGCCTCGATCGCCGCGCGGAAGGGCGGAAGCTCGATCCTTCGCAGCCGCTCCAGGTCGTGGTCCAGGCGCGGCAGCTCGAGGTGGCTGTCCTGCGCCGTGTCGCCGTGACCCGGGAAGTGCTTCGCGCAGGCAGCGATACCCTCCGCCTGCATCGACAGGATGAAGTGTCGAGCATGGAGCGCTACCTGTTCGGGGGTGCGCGCGAAGCTGCGGTCGCCGATCACCGGGTTCTCGGGGTTGGTGTCGACGTCCACCACCGGCGCGAAGTCGAGGCCGATCCCGAGGTCGCCGAGCTCGCGGGCGATGGCTCGTGCCACCGCGCCGGTCCGCGCGGGATCGTTCCGCGCGCCGAGGCGCCGCATGGGCGGCCACTCGGTCCAGGGCGAACGCAGCCGCTGCACGCGCCCGCCCTCCTGGTCCACCGTCACCAGGAGCGGTGCCTCGGGCGGCGCCGCGGCGTGGAGGGCGGCCACGAGCTCGCGCGCCTGCGCGGGTGTGTCGAGGTTGCGCTTGAAGAGCACGACGCCCCCGATCCGACCCTCGGCGATGCGAGCGGCCAGCTCCTCGGGCAGGCGCGTGCCGGGGAACCCGACGAACAGGAGCTGGCCCGGCTGATCGAACGGCGGGATCGTCATGAGGCCAGCATAGGAGCGGGCGTCGGCCGCGGCGAGGCGGCGCAGCCGGAGCGCGCGCTCAGGGCACCACCACGACCTTGCCCCAGGTGCGGCGGGAGGCGAGGGCCTCGAGCGCGGCCGGGAGCTCCGCCAGCGGATGGCGCTGAAAGATCAGCGGCCGCACCTTGCCCTCGGCGTAGAGACGGAAGAGCGCCTGGAAGGTCTCGGGGATGCGCTGCGGCTCGTGGATGGCATACGCACCCCAGTGAAGGCCCGTCACGGCGATGTTCTTGAGCAGGATGCGGTTGGCCTTCACCTCTGGGATGCGCCCGCCCGCGAAGCCGATCACCAGGAGGCGCCCGTTCCAGGCGATGCACTTGAGCGAGCGGTCGAACACCTCGCCGCCGACGCTGTCGTAGATCACGTCGGCGCCGCGACCGCCCGTCGCCTCCATCACGCGCGGGACGAAGTCCTCCTGCACGTAGTCGATCAGCACGTCCGCGCCGGCGCGCCGCGCGACCTCGAGCTTCTCCGCACCGCCGGCGGTGGCGAGGACGCGCGCGCCGAGGGCCTTGCCGATCTGCACCGCGGCGAGCCCCACCCCGCCCGCCGCGGCGTGCACCAGCAGGTTCTCGCCGGGCTGGAGGTTCGCGCGAAACACGAGGCCGGCCCAGGAGGTCGGGTACACGATCGGGAAGGCGGCGCCCTCCTCGAACGACATTCCCTCGGGCATCCGCCACGCGCTTCGCGCCGGAACCGCCGCCCGCTCGGCGAAGGCCCCGAGCGGGATCGACGCCAGCACGCGATCGCCCGGCGCGAAGCCGCTCACGTCGCCGGCCACCTCGCGCACGACGCCGGCGAGCTCCGCCCCCGGGATGAACGGGAAGGGCGGCTTCACCTGGTACTGGCCCTTCGCCATCAGGACGTCGAAGAAGTTGCAGCCGGCCGCCTTCACGTCGACCAGGAGCCCGCCAGCCCCGAGCTTCGGCTCCGGCGCCTCCTGCAGCT
The DNA here is from genome assembly GCA_033853555.1 of Myxococcota bacterium. Lineage (GTDB taxonomy): Bacteria > Myxococcota_A > UBA9160 > UBA9160 > UBA9160 > JAWOLJ01. The sequence goes on along the minus strand of JAWOLJ010000003.1, from coordinate 21,411 downwards.
TCATCTCGCTCGGCTCCATCCAGCGGTCGACCACGATCGCGCGCATGAGACCTCCCCGGGTGTACGAGAGCAGCGAGTCTATCCCAGGCCGTGCTGCAGCAGCGCCTGGGCCGCCCGCGCGCCGTCGAGGGCCGCGCTCATGATCCCGCCGGCGTAGCCCGCGCCCTCTCCCACCGGGTACAGGTTCGCGAAGCCCCGGGCGCGGCGGGTGCGCTCGTCGCGCGGCAGCCGCACCGGGCCGGAGCTGCGGGACTCGAGGCCCACCAGCAGCGCCTCCGGCCCCGCGAAGCCGGGAATCATGCGATCGAAGCGCGCCAGTGCGCGGCGCAGCGCCTCGCGCACCCGCGCCGGGAGCAGCCGATCGAGGCGCGCGGGGCGCGTTCCGAAGCGGTAGCTGGTGGGGCCCGCCTCGCGCGAGTCGTGGCCCAGCAGGAACTCCGGCGCCCGCTGCGCCGGCGCGGTGTAGTCGCCGCCTCCCTCCTGGAAGAAGCGCGCCTCGAGCTGCCGCTGGAGCTCGACACCGGCGAACGGCCCGGGACCGAGCTCGCGCGGACCGAGCGTCGTCACCAGCGCGGCGTTGGCGAACGGCGAGGAGTGCCGCGAGTTGCTCATGCCGTTGGTGCAGAGGAGCCCGGGCTCGCTCACGCTCGCCACGATGCGGCCGCCCGGGCACATGCAGAAGGAGTGGGCGGCGGGCAGGCCGTCGCCGGCCTTGCACACCAGGTTGTAGCTCGCCGCGCCGAGCGCGGCGGCCTCCGGACCCGCGCCGTGCCGCCCGGCATCGATCAGGGCCTGGGGGTGCTCGATGCGCACGCCGAGCTGGAAGGGCTTGGCCTCCACCTCCACGCCCTGCGCCGCCAGACGCTCCCAGGTGTCGCGGGCCGAGTGTCCGGGGGCCAGGATCAAGGCGTCGCAAGCGATCTCGCCGGCCGACGTCACGACGGCGCGCACCCGCCGCGGCGGCCCGTCGTCCAGCACCAGCTTCTCCATCCGCGTGCGCCACAGGAACGTGACGCCGTCCGCCTCGAGCCGCGCGCGCAGCAGCGGCAGGATGCGATGCAGACGGTCGGTTCCGATGTGGGCGCGCGCGTCGTAGAGGATCTCGCGCGGCGCCCCGCAGGCCACGAGCTCCTCCAGCAGCGGCACCTCGAGCGGGTCGTCCACGCGCGTGTAGAGCTTGCCGTCGGAGTAGGTCCCGGCGCCGCCCTCGCCGAAGAGCAGGTTGGTCTCCGGATCGGGGACGCGGCTGCGGTCGAAGCGACCCACGGCACGGCCTCGCTCGCGCAGCGAGGCCCCCCGATCGAGCAGCGTCACGGCGACGCCGTTGCGCGCCAGGACCAGCGCGGCGAAGAGCCCCGCCGGCCCCGCGCCCACCACCACCGCCGCGGCGCGCGCCAGCGACGGATGCGGGCGCTCGACCTCGAGCCGCCCTGACGCCGGCGCCGGGACGACCCGCCCTGCGCGCAGGGCGCGTTGCAGCGCCGGCGAGCTGCGCCCGGCGTCCAGCACCACGTCGGCCTGCACGTGGAAGCGCAGGCCGCGCCCGGCGCTCCGACCGCGCGCGTCCAGCGACTTTCGCGCGATGCGAAAGCCGCGCAGGGCGGCCGGGTCGAGCCCGAGCGCGAAGGCCGCACGCTCGCGCAGGACCGACTCGGGCTCTCCCACGGCCAGCTCGAGCTCGAGCAGGCGCCAGGTGACCGCGGGCCCGGCGTGGACGCTCATCCCGTCACAGCACGCGCGTCTTGTGACCGGCCCAGAAGGGCTCGCGCAGCACGCGCTTCAGGATCTTGCCCGAGCCCGTTCGCGGGATCTCGTCCATGAAGGAGATCGAGCGCGGCACCTTGTAGCCGGCCAGGTGCTCGCGGGCAAAGGCCATCACGCCCGCCGCGTCGAGGCGGCTCTCCGGGGCCTTCACCACCACGGCGTGGACGCTCTCGCCCCACTCCTCGCTCGGAATCCCGAACACCGCGACGTCCACGATCTCGGGGTGGTGCTCCAGCGCCGCCTCGACCTCGGCGGGATACACGTTCACGCCGCCCGAGATGATCATGTCCTTCTTGCGGTCGCAGATGTAGTAGTACCCCTCCTCGTCGCGGTAGGCGATGTCGCCCACGGTGTGGAAGTCGCCGCGACGATCCGCCTCGTACTTCTCGTCCGCCTTGTAGTAGGTGTTGAACACGCTCGGGCTTCGCACGAAGAGCTCGCCCGGCCGGTTCGGCTCGAGGATCTCTCGCCCGTCGTCGTCCAGCAGCTTGAGCTCCACGTGAGGCGCCGGCAGGCCGCAGGAGCCGGGCTTCCGCCGCTGGTCGCGCGGCGGCAGGATGGCGTTCACGCCGAGCTCGGTCGAGCCGTAGACCTCCCACAGCGAGTCCTCGGGGAAGTCGGCCAGGACCATCTCCTTGAGCGCGAAGGACCAGGGCGCTGCGTTCGCGATCAGCCGCCGCATGGAGCTGCGGTCGTAGCGCTGCCTCACCTCCCGCGGAAGGTTGCAGACCATGCGGATGGGCGTCGGCGCCGAGAAGGTGGTGGTGACGCGGTACGTCTGCAGCAGCCGCAGCCAGTCCTCGGGATCGAACTTGCGCTGCACCACCACGGTGTTGCCGAGGAGGAAGGCCAGGTTCATGAAGCCACCGGGCCCCGAGTGGTAGAGCGGGCCCGTGGTCAGGTAGAGGTCCTCGGGCACGTAGCCGATCAGCTCCAGCATGCCGCGCACCTGGGTCGGATCGCCGGTGCTGCGCCGCAGCGCGCCCTTCGGGTGTCCCGTGGTGCCGGAGGTGTAGATCATGGTGGCGCCGGCGTCGGCCGGGGGTGCGGCGGCGGGCGGCGCGTCGCCGGCCCGGGCCAGCAGCGCGTCACCGTCCTCCTGGCCAGGAGCCGGCGGTCCGTCGAACACCATCACGTGACGCACCTTCGGGATCTCGGGTCGGATCTTGGCGAAGAGATCGGCGAACTCCGCGTCGACGACCGCCAACACGGCGTCGCTGTTGTCGACGACGTAGGCCGCCTCCTCGGGGGCCAGGCGATAGTTGAGCGGCACGGTCACCGCGCCGAGCTTGCGGCCGGCGTGGGTCATGCGAACGACACCGGGCGAGTTCATGCCGCACCAGATCACCTTCTCACCGGGCCGCACGCCGAGGCCGGCGATGGCGTGGGCGGCGCGATTGGCCTGACGTTCGAGCTCGGCGTAGCTCCACACCGTCCGGTGTCCGTCGGGGCGGTCGTCGATCACGGCGGGCTTGTCCGGCTGCCGCACGGCGAGAAGGGTCAGGAGATCGGCGCTGGGCGGGGTCGTCATCGTTCCTCCGGGCCCGTCTGGGGGCTGGGCGTGGGGGATTCTCCCTGCGATGCGTCGGTCGGGTCAACGCGCGGCGAGCCCGCTGAAGAGCACGTCCACCGCGGCGTCGATCGAGGCGCGACACGCATCGGCGGAGATCAGTCCGTTGGCCCAGGGGATGCGCGCTCCGCTGGTCACGTGGGAGAGCGCGCGAGCGGCCGCGAGCACGTCGACACCCTTCGCGAGATCGCCTCGCATCCGCCCCATCTGCAGCACCTCGAAGAGGAGGCCGATGGTGCGGTCCTGGAGCGCCAGCACGCGCCGCGCCACCCGCGGCTTCGGCAGGGTGGTGGCGCGCAGTGCGATCCGCGTGAGGTCCGGCTCCTCGGCGAGGAGGGCGTGCTGGGCATCGAGGAAGCGACGCAGCCGCTCGCGCGTCGGTGCGCGCCGTTCGTCCGCCTCGCGAAAGCGCGTCCAGGCCTCCTCCTGCCGGGCCGCGAGCTCCTCCACCAGGAGCTCCTCCTTGGAGCGCACATGGCGATAGATCGAGCTCGCCCCCATCCCGGCGCGGGCGGCGATCGCCCGAAGCGTCGCCCCGTCGAAGCCTTTCTCGCGGAAGAGCCCGAGGGCGGCCTCCCGGATGCGCGCGCGGCTGCGACGGCCCCGCGCCAGCCGGCCATCGTCCGGCCGCAGGACCCGACGCGCAGACGCGGCTTCGCCCGGAGGGGACGCCGGTCGGCCGGCCGGTGCCGGGGGGGCGGGGGGCGGGAGCGGGGAGCGGCGCTCGTCCATGAACGCGAACAGGATCGCAGAATGGTGGTGCCGCCGGCAAGCGCCACGCCCGGCCTCGAACGACGAAGGCCCGGCCGCGCGGCCGAGCCTTCGTCCTTCCGAGCCCTCGCTTGCGGCCTACACGGCCTTCCGCCGGCGCGCCCCGAGAAGGGCCAGGCCGCTCAGGCCGAGGCCAGCCAGAACGAGCGTGCCGGGCTCGGGAACGGGCTCCACCACGAAGACGCCCGTGAAGCTCGCGGAGTCTCCCGGAGTGAGCCGGAACTTGAGCTGGATCCCGATGTCGCTCAGTGCCGCCGGTCCGGCCTGGCTCGGGATCGGCGCACCGAAGACCAGCGACGGCACGCTCACGCTGCCGAAGGCGCTCGCGGTCGAGAACGAGCTCGGATCGGGATAGAGCGTCTGCACCGCTCCGCTGTCGATCAGCGCGGTGTAGAACGCCGCGCCGGTCGCGGTGGAGAGCGTCACGCCATTGCCGTTCCCGTCGGTCGCGCCGCCCTGCACCGAGCCGCCCACCAGGGTCCCGCCCGGGATGGCCGAGATCGGCAACGTGACGAGCAGGGTGAAGGTCTGGGTCACGGCGCTCGTGTTCGTGATCGCCGTGGTGGCGTTCACCACCGGATCCGGGCTCGTGCTGATGCTCCAGGAGGTGAGGGTCCAGGTCCCTCCACCGACCAGATTCCCGCCGCTGCAGCTCTCGCCCCCGGACCCGGCGGCGGTGCAGCCGAGCTGGGTGTCGTTGAAGACCTGGGTCGTTCCACCGTCGACACCGACCGAGAGCGTGAGCGCCTGGGCGGATCCCGCCAGCGCCAGGCCCAGGAGCGGCCCGAGTGTCCACCGGAACGAACGGAAATGATCAGCCATAGGAGCACTCCCTTCCCATGGTGGCCCTCCCGGAGCTCAAGCAAGTCCCGTACCCGGGCAGGCGAAGGGTATAAGTGCTCGATTTCGAAGAGATCGGAGGAGGAGGGCGGGCCCGGGAGAGGAACGGGATTTCGCTCTAGAGGAAACCCCGTTCCGCCGAGGCGGCGGGCCGGCCGGCTCGCCCGGGATCCCGACCGACGCCCGCCCGTCCGGGCGTCCGCCGGACGCTCTTCACTGCCGCTCCATCTCGTCGAGGAGACGGCGCAGCACCGCGTCCATGCGGCCTTCGAGGCAGAGCAGGCGTCGCCGCAGCCGCAGCACCACGTCCACGCCGGCCGCGTTCACGCCCAGATCTCGCACCAGCAGCGCCGCCACCCGGAGCTCCTCGGCCTCCTCCGCCGCGAGCTCCGAGCGCTCGCCGAGCTCCGTCTCTCGCAGCACCTCGCGGATCTCGGGCGTGTCCGCACCGATCAAGCGGAGTAGCTCGTCGACCGGCAGCCGCGCGGTCACCGGAAGAGATCCTTCCGCAGGTCGGGCGGGTCGAAGCGGGCGAGCTCGTCGAGCTTCGTCGCGGCGGCGGGGTCGAGGCCTCGCGGGACGCGGATCTGGAGCGTCACCAGGAGGTCGCCGGGCGGGCCGCCCGTCGGATCCGGGAGGCCCTTGCCGCGCAGGCGCAGGCGGGTGCCCGAGTCGCTCCCGGCCGGGATCGTCACCGTGGCGCGACCCGCGAGCGTCGGGATCTCGATTTTCGCCCCGAGCACCGCCTCCCGCACGCTGACCGGCACCTCCAGCAGGAGATCGCGCCCCTCCAGGCGGAACACCGGATGCGGCCGGATGCGGATCGTGGCCCAGAGGTCTCCTGCCGCTCCGCCGCCAAGCCCCTCGCCGCCCTTGCCCGGGATCCGGATCCGGCCCCCGTCCGCCACGCCGGCCGGGATCCGCACCGTCACCTGCTCCGGTCGCATCCGGCCGTCGGCGCCGGGTCGCGCCACCTGCAGGCGCTTCTCGCCGCCGCGGGCGGCCTCCTGGAGGTCGAGCTCGAGGGTGGCCTCCAGGTCGGCGCCGCGCCGCCCGCCGCCGCGCCGCGGGCCTCCCGGCCCGCCGCTCCAGCCGCGTCGCGCGAAGAGGTCCCCCAGCAGGTCGTCGAGATCGCCGTACGCGAACTCCTCGCCGCCGAGCCCGCCAAAGCCGCCGGCCGCCGCACGGCCGGCGCCGCCCGCGCCGAAGCGCGACTCGAAGGCCTCGCGGGCGCGGCGCGCGCCCTCGGCGTCGAAGCCGGCCTCCAGCGAGACCTCGCCGAACTCGTCGTAGAGCCGACGCTTCTCGGTGTTGGAGAGCACCGCGTACGCCTCGGAGATCTCCTTGAAGCGCTCCTCGGCGCCCTGGTCGCCGGGGTTCACGTCCGGATGGTACTTGCGGGCCAGGCGGCGGTACGCCTTGCGGATCGTGTCCTCGCTCGCGTCGCGCGCGACGCCGAGCGCCTGGTAGAGATCCTTCTTCTTGGCAGGAGGTGACACGTCACAGCGTCTCCGGCTTCTCGATCGCCTGACCGAGCTGCTCGAGCGCGCGCGCGCAGTAGAAGCCGTCCTCCACCCGCTCGTCGTAGGTCCACTTGAGGGTCACGCGACGGCGGCCGTCCGGGCCCGCTCGCACCCGCCCGATCACGCAGAAGATCGGGCAGTTGCCCCACTCCCACAGGTGGTGATAGGCGGCCTCCAGGCCCACCGAGCCCAGGTTGGCCACGAAGACCGAGCAGTAGAGGGGATCGCTGTCGATCATGGCGCGTGGCAGCAGGCCGAGCCGGTCGACGGCGCGGACCAGCCGCAGCAGGATCCGCACCAGGAAGGGTGGCAGCCGCAGCAGCAGCCCCATCTCCCTGTCCGAGGTGCTCGGGCGCCCGCTCCGGCCCTCGCGCAGGCCGGAGACGAGCCCGTCCGCCATCTCGTCCAGCGACTCTCCTTCCGGGAAGCGGCGCTTCACGGTGAGGATCGGCGCGTCGAGATCGAAGCGCAGCTTGGCGCTGAACGAGAGCCAGACGCCGTCGCGCTGCCAGATCCGACCGCCCGCGGTGAAGCGGTTGAGCCGCGGCCGCTCGGCCACCGTGCGGGCGATCGCGCGCAGCAACAGATGGAAGAGCGTGAGCGGCCGCTCCGGAGATCGCGTGCGGTTGCGCTGCTCCAGGAACGCGAGGGCGGCCTCCACGTCCAGCTCCTGGGCGAAGTAGACCAGCGACTCGCCCCGCCGCGGCGACACGAACGGCATGAAGCGACGGATCGCCGAGAGATCGCGCACCTGGATCGCATCGGGACGGCGACCGAACATGGCGAGGTTTTACCGAACTCGCCGCTCCGACGGAACGCCCGGCGGCTCGCGCCAGAGCCTCCACACGCGGACGCCGAAGAGCTCGAGGCTGCCCGTCCGCGCGAAGCCCCGGCGGGCGTAGAAGCGCAGGTTCTCCTCCCGGTCGGTCTCGAGGTAGACCCCCGGCGACGGGCCGGAGCCGCCCGCCTCGCAGGCCGCGAGCCAGCGCTCGAGGAGCGCGCCGCCGATCCCGCGGCGCTGGTGGTCGGGATCCACCCCCAGCACGCCGAGGGTGGTATGGGCCTCGCGCGGGTGGAGGGCGAGCAAGCGCTCGAAGACCTGGCGCCAGCGCGCCGCCGCGCCGAGCCCCTGCACCAGGAGCACGCGGAGCTGAGCGCGCAGCGGCGGCGCCGGCAGGGGATGCCGGCCGGGCGGCGCCGCCACCAGCACGGCACGCAAGGCGCCGCCCTCGCGCGCCGCCCACACCGCGCCGTGCGCCAGTGCGGTCGGCAGGAGCGCGCGCATCCCGGCCTCGTTGGCCCGCTCCCGGCCGCGCTCCGACCGGCCGCGCAGCACCGCCCGGTTCAGCGGGTTGTCGCGAAACGCCCGGCCCAGCAGCCGCGCCGCCGCGCGCAGCTCACCCGGCGCGAGCGGCGCCGTCTCGAGGCCGTCAGCGCGCGACGGGATGCTCGATCACCGCGCGCAGCGCATCCGGTCGGGCGATCAGGAAGTGGCGGTGGTCCCGCCCGAGCAGCCCCTCCTCGGTCATGCGGCGCAGCGTCGCGTTCACCGTCTGGCGGGTCGCTCCCACCAGCATGGCGAGGTCGGTCTGGGTGAGCGGCAGATCGATGCGCACGCCCGTCGACTCCGCGCGCCCGAAGTCTCGCGCCAGATCGAGGAGCACGCGCGCCAGCCGAGCGTGGACGTCGCGGAAGACGAGGTCCTCGACGCGGCTCTCGATGCGCTTGAGCCGCGTTCCCACCTGCTTCGTCACCTCGAGCACGGCTCGCGGGTGGGAGCGGATCACGGCGGCGAAGACCTCGCGCGGGATGCGCCACGCCGTCGACTCCCGCGCCGCCTGCGCGAAGCTCTCGCGCGGCTCGTCGAAGAACGCGGCGAGCTCGCCGAAGACCTCCCCGGGCCCCACGAAGCCGAGCGTCGCCTCGGCGCCGGACTCGGAGAGCCGGTAGATGCGCACCAGCCCGCGCTCGAGCAGGTAGACCGAATGCGGATGCGGCGTCGGCTCGAACACCATCTCGCCTCGCTCGTATTCGCGCGAGCTCGACGAGCGACGCAGCCGCTCCACCTCTTCGCTCGAGAGCGTCTCGAGCCAGTGTACGCGTCGGAGATACCAGACGTCGCGCACGCCGCCTCGCCTGGACGCGCACCCTCCCGCTGCCGCGTCGGATCCCATGCTATCGGAACCGCACGGGCCGCGGAAAGCGCCCGGGCGCCGCTGCGCCCGGGCGGGGTCGGGTTCCGCTCGGCCGGGCTAGCCCTGGGGTGGAGCGCCGGGCGGCGGAGCCATCGGGCTCGGGCTCGGCGCCGGAGCGACCGCCTTCGGGGCGGCCGGCTGCGCTCCGGCCCCGGGCCGGGCGGGACGAGCCGCCTTGCGCCGCGCCGCCTTGCGCGCGGGCGGCTGCATCGCCTTCTCGAGGCGCTGGAGCAGCCGGAGCGCCTCGCGGCGCGCCGGGGTCGCGAGCTTGCGCCAGCGCTGCTCGCCCTCCGCCTCGAAGCGGCCGAGCGTGAGGCTGGCCTCGCGCAGCATGCGCGCCGCCTGGCGCCGCGCACTCGTGCGCGCCTCCGCCACCTGCCGCTCCAGGCGTCCGAGCCCCGAGCGCACGCGCCGCGAGAACTCGCGCAGGTTGGGCGGGAGCTCGGGCTCGATGCGCTTCAGCGCCGCCCCGGCCCGAGCGGCTGCCGTCTTCGCCCTCGTCGCTTTGCGCCGCGCCTTCTTCCGTACCGCCATTGGATCCCTCCTCCGTCCGCCGCGGCCTATGGGACGGTGCCTGCCGCACGCGCGTCGCCCGAGCGCCCGCGGCACGCGCCCCCGTGTCACCCGGGACGATCGTCCTCGATACGGTCACGCGCGAGCGTGCCGCCGGCAAGGGTGGTCGAACGACAGAGGCGGTCGGGGTGCGCTCGCCCTAAGCGCCGCCGCCCGTCACCGCAGCGGCGGCCTCGGAGGCGGCCTTCTCCACCTGGGTGCGCACCTTCTTGGCCTCGCGGGCGACGCGCCGGACGCGGGCACGGGCGCTCTTGACGGTGGGCTCGATCGCCTTCTGAAGGCGGTCCAGCAGGCGCAGCAGCTCCCGCCGCGCCGGCCGGGCCAGGCGCTTCCACGAAGCCTCGCCCTCGGCCTCGATGCGGCCGAGCGAGATGCTGGCCTCGCGCAGCAGATGTGCGGCCTGCCTGCGGTAGACGACCTGCTGGCGCGTCAGCTCCCGCTCGAGGCGCGAGAGCTGCTGGCGCACGACCTTCGAGAACTCGCGCAGGGTCGGCGGGAGGCCCCGCTCGAAGCGATCGAGCGTCGAAGCTCGGCGGGGGGTCGCCGCCTTGCGGGCGGGGCGCTTGTGCGTCGCCTTCTTGTGTACCGGCATGGGGAGGGGCTCCTTTCTCGATTTCTCGAAACGGCCGGGGGGAACCCGCCCGTCACTTCGAGACGACTTTCGACGCGGCGCATCATAGCGCAGGAGGAGGGTACGGAAACGTCGGCGTCCCGACGCGCGGCGTCCCCGCGCAGACTCCCGCGTGGACTCGGATGAAAACCGTTGCGCCGAGCCGGAGTCCGCTCCCCCACGCGGCGGAAGCCGGCCTGGCGGATCCGCCCGGGCGGCCCCCAGGCGAGCCCAGCGCGGCGCGCCCCGCGTCTCGCCGCGCAGGACTCCGGGTGCGGGGCACCACGGATGTGGGCCGCCTCGCACGCGTGCAGCGGCGCGCGGCGGGTCGACACTGATTCGCGTCGGACCTCGCGCCGTTGGCTCGCCGGCCGTGCTCCGACGGCGCGAGGCGGAGGCTCCGGGACGCGGCTTCGTGCGACGCCGGGATCCCCACTTGTCAGGGGTCGGGCGACTCGCGATCGTTCGCACCCGATGCCTTCGTTGGACGAGCTCGCTCATGCCCTGCGCCAGCTCCGCTCCCATGGCCTCTGCGGCGAGCGCCTGGCCGACGCATGCGAGAACGCCCGCTGCGCGCTCCAGGGTGGCGCCCTGCACGGGCGTGCCATCGACGAGCTCTCCCCCGCGGCCCTGACCTTCGCGGCCGGCCCGCGCCTCGACGAGGCGGCGGCACGGGCGTTCTGCTGCCTGTTCCGTGCCTACTGGGCCGAGGAGCCACCGCTCCGCCACTTCGCGCGCGAGGTCCTGGGCGCCCTCGATCTGTTCCTCGACGTGGGCGGCCGTGCCTGAGGCCCGCTCCAGATCGGCGCGATGCCGGCCGATCAGTCTCGGCGGTGGAGTGCCGCCGTTTCGGCTTGAGCCCGAGGCGCCCTTCGGGCGATCCTGAGTCGGGGCCGCGCCGCGCCCCCCGATGGGAGACCGCCATGTCCACTCGCCCCCGCTCGGCGCTGGTCTTCGTCCTGCTGTTCCTCCTCGGTGTCGCCCCGGCGTCGAATGCCGTGGCGCAGCAGACCGACCGCGTCTCCCACGGCCTGCGCGAGCTCGCCGACGCCTGGCAGCAAGCGGGCGAGCCGGGCCTTCGAGCGGCCGCGGCCCGCCATGGCGTGCGGCTGCGCGAGTCGCCCGCCGGACCGCTGGTGCCCGTGATCCTCGAGCCGCTGCCCGGGCATCACGGCCGCGACATCGATCCGGCCGCGATCCGAGCGCTCGGCGCCCGGGTGGACGCGGTGTCCGACTCCTTCGTTCGGGTGCTGGCCCCGCCGGGCGCGCTGCTGCGGCTCGGCGATCTCCCCCGGGTGGGACGTGCGCGCATGCCGCTGGTTCCGCACGCCCTCGGCGCGGGCTTCGGCAGCGTGGTCTCGGAGGCGGTCTCGCTCACGCGCGCCGATGGGGTCCAGGCCGGGGGGAACACGGGCGCCGGGGTCAAGGTCGCGGTGGTGGACGCTGGCTTCACCGGCCTGAGCGCCGCGATCGGCGCCGGCGAGATTCCCGCCAACGCGATCTCGCGGGACTTCACGGGGACCGGCCTCCAGACCGGCGGCTCCCACGGCGTGGCGGTGGCCGAAGAGCTCGTCGACATGGCGCCCGGGGTGCAGCTCTACCTCGTGAAGATCGGCGACGAGGTCGACCTGCAGAATGCCGCGACCTACCTGCGCACGCAGGGCGTGCGCATCGCGAACCACTCGCTCGCCTGGGTGTCCGCCAGCTACTACGACGACACCGGCCCGATCAACGACATCATCAACGCCTCCCACGACCAGGACGGCATCTTCTGGAGCGTGGCGGCCGGGAACGCGGCCCACCGTCACTGGCGCGGCGCCTGGGTGGACGCGAACAACGACGGCGCGCTCGATTTCTCGCCGGGCAGCGACGACCTCGGCCTCACCACCACGGACGGCACCATCAGCCTCTTCTTGAACTGGAACCAGTACCCGAACGCCACCACCGACCTCGACCTGTACGTGATCGACGTCAACGGCAACGTCGCGGCCTCGAGCGCCGGACCACAGACGGGCCAGCAGCCGCCGGTCGAGTCGGTGACGTTCAGCTACAACCCTGCGCTCGCACCCTATCACGCGCAGGTGGTGTACTACGCCGGACCGCTCACGGGCCTCGACATCACGCTCATCAGCTTCGATAACGACTTCTCGGTGCCGGTGCCCGCTGCGAGCCTGATGGATCCCGCGGACGCCCACGGCGCGTTCACGGTGGGAGCCATCGCGCAGTCGGTGTACCTGAACACCGCTCCGCCGCTCGAGCCCTACTCGAGCCAGGGGCCGACGACCGACGGGCGCCTGAAGCCCGACGTGACGGCTCCCGACGGCACCTCGACCTACACCTTTGGAACGCGCGCGGCCTTTGGCACCTCCTTCAGCGCCCCGGTGATCGCGGGCGCGGCGGCCTTGCTGCTCCAGGAACACCCGACGATCGACGTGGACACCTTGGCGAACATGGTGTCCTACGAGGTGGTGGACCTCGGCGCGTCAGGCCCCGATCCGCTCTACGGCGCCGGGCGCTTCAGCTTCCTCTCGTCGAGCTGCGGGCTCGGCTTCGAGCTGGTGCTGCTGGTCCCGCCGCTCGCCTGGCTGCAGCGGCGGCGCGGCCGGCGCCTGGCCTGCTGAGAAAGCGCCGAATTGGCTCTTTCCGGACCGGATTGGCCCCTCTAGCCTCGCCCGCATGCTGGACCTGGCCTTCCGGCCCGACCCGGCCGCCGCGGCGCCGCTCTATCGCCAGCTCGCCGACCACCTCTCGGCGCTGATCACCGCCGGGCGGCTGGCGCCTGGCGAGCGCGTTCCCCCCTCGCGCGAGCTCGCAGACGCCCTCGGCCTCTCGCGCAACACGGTGAGCCGCGCCTACGAGAGCCTCGCGACCGCCGGCCTGCTCCAGGGGCACGTGGGCCGCGGGAGCTTCGTCTCGGCGCTCGGACGTGCGGCCTCGCTGCGCCGCGCCGGCCCGACCTCGACACCGCCGGGCTTCGCCTGGCCGGCCCTGTTCGCGCGCTCGGCCCGCGACCTGCGTGCGCCGGCCGGCCTGCGCGCCCCCGAGCCCGACGAGGAGCTGCGCTTCGACTTCCGTCCGGGGCGGGTGGACGCAGCAGGGCTCCCGATCGCCGCCCTCCAGTCGGCCTGGCAGCGGGCCCTGGGCGCCCGGCTGCGCGGCCACGCCAACGACGTCGATCTCCAGGGCCAGCCCGCCCTGCGCACGGCGATCGCGCGAGCCCTCGGCGGACGCGGCATCGCCTGTGAGCCGGGCGAGATCCTCGTCACCACGGGTGCGCAGCAGGGCCTCGACCTCGTCGCGCGCACGCTGATCGACCCCGGCGACACCGTGGTGATGGAGGACCCCGGCTACTTCGGGGCCGCGCTGGTCTTCCGCGCCGCCGGCGCCCACCTCGTGGGAGTCGGCGTGGACGAGGAAGGTCTGCGGGTGGACGAGCTCGCGCGCATCCTGCGCGGCCGCCGGGTGAAGCTCCTCTACGCCACCCCGGCCGCGCAGCTTCCGACGGGGGTCACCCTCTCGTCGCCTCGTCGCGTCGCGCTGCTGGAGCTCGCGGACCGCGAGCAGCTCCCGATTCTGGAGGACGACTACGGCGGCGAGATCCGCCTCGCGAGGCCCAGCGCACCCGCGCTCAAGACCGACGACGCGCGCCAGCAGGTGATCTACGTCGGCACCTTCTCGAAGGCGCTCTTTCCCGGGCTCCGCCTGGGCTACCTGGTGGCGGCGCCCGCGCTGCTGCGCGCGCTCGCCCTGCAGCGCTGCGCCGCGAGCTTCCAGCCCTCGCTGGTGGACCAGCTCGCCCTGGTCGAGCTCCTCTGCGGCGACACGCTCGAGCGTCACGTGCGGCGGGTGCGCCGGCGCTACGCGGAGCGCGCGCGCGTGATGCGCGCCGCGCTGGCCGAGAGCTTCCCGGCCGGCACGCGAATCGGGGAGCCGGCGGGCGGCAGCACGGTCTGGGTGGAGCTGCCGCTCGACGTGGACCGCTCCGCCCTGGCCCGCGCCGCGCGCGAGCAGGGAATCGAGTACGGGCCGGGCGAGGCCTTCCGGCTGGACGGCGCGGGCCCGCCGTGCCTGCTCCTCTCGTTCGCCGTCGAGGGACCGGACGCGATCCGCACGGGCGTCAGCGAGCTCGGCCGGCTGGTGCGGGCGGCCCGTGCGACTCGACGCCGCGCCGTCGCGGGCTGAGCCCCGGAGGTCCGATGCACGCAGCACCGATCCGCCAGTCGCGCGACGCCATGACGGGGCTCCTCGCCGCCCTCGCCCTCGCCACCGCCGCCAACGCGCTCTGGATGCTCGTCGATCCCGCCGGCTGGTACGCCGGACTCCCGGCCGGCGTGCCCGACACCGGTCCCTACAACGAGCACTTCGTGCGCGACATCGGCTGTGCCTTCGGCACCATGGCGCTGGCGCTCGGCTGGGCCGCGCTGCGCGCCCGTTGGCGCGCGCCGCTGGTCGCCGTGGTGGCGGTCTTTCTGGCCGGCCATGCGTCGCTCCACGTCTTCGACACCGCCCGCGGCTTCCTGCACACGGACCACTGGCTCCTCGATCTGCCCGGCGTCTACGCGCCGGCGCTGCTCCTGGCGGTCCTCGCCTGGAAGCTGCGCCGGCCGATCGCGCCCGCCTGAAAGGAGATCCCGATGCGACTCGAGCCGATCGATCGTGCGCCGAACTGGATCGGGCGCCTCGCGTCCTGGTGGATGCGACGGCAGCTCGGCACCGTCATCACGCCGGCGCGGGTGATCTACAACCGCGTTCCCGGGATGTACCGCGTGTCGTGGTCGCTGCTGCGGCTCCACCAGTCCGGGCTGCATCTGCCGGCCGAGCTCCGGCTGCTGGTCCAGACCTGGGTCGCGATGGTGAACGAGTGCCGGTTCTGCGTGGACATCGCTCGCGCGGCCGCCGTGATGGAGAAGATCGGCCTCTTGAAGTTCGAGGCGCTCCCGGAGTGGCGCACCAGCCCTCGCTTCGACGCGCGCGAGCGTGCGGCCCTGGCCTACGCGGAGGAGGCGACGCGCGAGCGGCGGGTCTCGGACGAGACCTTCGAGGCGCTCCGCAAGCAGTTCTCCGACCGGGAGATCGCCGAGCTCACGGTGCTGAATGCGGTCGAGAACTTCTACAACCTGTTGAACGTGCCGCTCGGGATCGAGGCCGACGGCCTGTGCGCGATGGCGCAGGCGCGGAGCCAGTAGGGGCCGGCTACTCGTCGGTCACGCAGCCCTCGGAAGCCGGGCGAACGGTCCGGATGTAGCGGGCCAGCACGCCCCGCGTCGCCTTGAGCGGCGGAGGCGACCAGGTGGCGCGTCGCCGCGCCAGCTCGTCGGGCGGGACCTCGAGCTCGAGGGCGCGCTTCTTGGCGTCGATCGTGATGCGATCGCCGTCGCGCACCAGCGCGATCGGCCCTCCCTCCTGCGCCTCCGGCGTCACGTGCCCGATGATGAACCCGTGGGAGCCGCCCGAGAAGCGACCGTCGGTGAGGAGCGCCACGTGCGGGCCGAGCCCCGCGCCCATGATGACGGAGGTCGGTGTCAGCATCTCCGGCATCCCCGGGCCTCCCTTCGGTCCCTCGTAGCGGATCACCAGCACCGCGCCCTTGCGGATCTCGCCGCGCTCGGCCGCCGCCAGCATCTCCTCCTCGGAGTCGAAGACCTGGGCAGGGCCCGCGAAGCTCAGGCCCTCCTTCCCCGTGATCTTGGCCACCGCGCCGTCCGGCGCGAGGCTCCCGCGCAGGATCTCGATGTGCCCGGTGGGCTTGATCGGGTCCGCCCAGGGTCGGATCACCGACTGGCCCTTCGCGAGGCCCGGCAGCTCGGCCAGGTTCTCGGCCAGCGTGCGGCCCGTGACCGTCATGCAGTCGCCGTGGAGCGCGCCCTTCTCCAGCAGGGCCTTCAGCACCGCGGGCGTGCCACCCACCGCGTGCAGGTCCTCCATCACGTAGCGCCCGCTGGGCTTGAGATCGGCCAGGAACGGCACGCGCTCTCCGATGGCCTGGAAGTCCTCGAGCCCGAGCGCGACGCCGGCCGCGCGCGCCATGGCGAGCAGGTGCAGCACGGCGTTGGTGGAGCCGCCGAGGGCCGAGACCAGCGCGATCGCGTTCTCGAAGGCGCGCCGGGTCATGATGTCGCGCGGCTTCAGGTCGAGCTCGAGCAGCCGCCGCACGGCGCTGCCGGATCGGCGGCACTCCTCGATCTTCTCCGGCGACTCCGCCGGCGCCGAGGAGCTGTAGGGCAGCGACATCCCGAGCGCCTCGATCGCCGAGGCCATGGTATTGGCGGTGTACATCCCGCCGCAGGCGCCGGCGCCGGGGCACGCGTGGCGCACCACGTCGCAGCGCGTCTCCTCGTCGATGCGGCCCGCCAGCAGCTCGCCGTAGGACTGGAAGGCGGAGATGATGTCGAGGGGCTCGCCCCGCCGGCTGCGCCCGGCGCGGATCGTGCCGCCGTAGATCATCAGGGCCGGGCGGTTCAGGCGCGCCATCGCCATCACGCAGCCGGGCATGTTCTTGTCGCAGCCCGGGATCGCGACCAGGGCGTCGTACCACTGGGCGCCCATCACGGTCTCGATCGAGTCCGCGATCAGGTCGCGCGAGGGAAGCGAGTAGCTCATGCCCTCGGTGCCCATCGAGATCCCGTCCGAGACCCCGATCGTGTTGAAGCGCATCCCGACCAGACCCGCCGCCTGCACGCCCTCCTTCACGCGGGCGCCGAGGTCCAGCAGGTGCATGTTGCAGGGGTTGCCTTCGTACCAGCAGCTCGCGATCCCGACCTGGGCCTTCTCCAGGTCGGCTTCCGCGAGCCCGGTGGCATAGAGCATGGCCTGGGACGCGCCCTGGCTCTTCGGCTGGGTGATGCGACGGCTGACGCGGTTCAGGGGGCGTGACATGGGAGGGCTCCGTGTGGAATCCGCTCCCCGGACCGTAGCGAGGGGCTGGCGCGGCGTCCCGCGGTCCCGGCTAGTCCCCGCCCATGCGCTGGAAGATGGCGTCGGGTGCGTCGGAGGTGGCCTCGGACAGCCCGGCCACGTTGCGGGCCAGCTCCTCGCACACGGTGTCGGTGTTCTGCACCCCGCGCGAGCGGAGCTCGCCCGGCAGCACCCGCTTCAGCACCAGGTACATCTGGCGCGGGTTCACCTCGCGCGCGTCGAAGCCCGCCTCCTTGAGCGCGAGGCGCACCGTGCCACGGGCCTCGAGGTTGCTGAGCGTGGTCAACCGCTCGAGGGACGAACACACGAGATTGAACGCCTGCGACTCCGCCATGTCACGCGCTCTCGGGAGCCTGGGCGGCGCCCGCCACGATCAGGCGTCGGTACCAGGCGGGTGGAACGAAGGCGAGCAGGGCGCACGAGATGCTCACCAGCCCCACCGCCGCCGTTGCGACGCGCACGGCCGGCGTGATCGCATCGAGCCTCGCCGGGTTCGACATGTACAGGTAGGGCAGCGACGCGATCCAGACCGCGAGGCACGTGCAGACCGAGCTCGTGCCCCACAGGAAGAAGCGATTCGTGACCATCGGCTCGACGATCCCGACCCGCGAGCGCCTCCGCATCATGGCCCAGTAGCGGTACGACTCCACCACGTTCCAGAGCGCGTAGCCCCAGATCACCGAGTGCTCCGCGAACCAGCTCGCGGCTCCCACGGGATCGCTGCGCAGGTGACCCTTGGCGATGTTCATGGCGAGCCCGCCCCAGAGCAGCGCCATCAGCAGGCCCGCGAACGCCCAGGCCCGCCGGTCGCCGCGCCGGAAGGTGTGCACCACGAAGAGCAGGAAGAACGTCACGCCCAGGTCGTGGAAGATCTGGCCGGCCCCGAAGAGGACCATGGTGAGGGGCGTCGCGGTCGCCGGGTCGGTGGTCGATGCGGCGCCGCGGACGATCCAGCAGGCGATCAGCAGGCCGTAGCCGAGCACCGCCGTGAGGAGGATCGCGTTCCCGAGCAGGAACTCGGGGGCGCGGCGCGTCCGCGCCGAGAGCACGAGCAGGCGCAGCCCGACGAACGCCGAGCCCACGATGAAGGCGAGCGTCGCCAGGGAGTGAAAGGTGTCGACGAGCCCCATCTCGATCCCCCGCACGCGGTGGCCGGTGCCGAGCTTCCGCAGGCCCGGCACTCGTCGCCTTGGGAGCTATCGGCGGAGAGAGGAGAGGCCTTGAGCCACCCCGACACGGGAACGAACCTCGGGGCCCGGGTAACGAGGCTTCGCCACCCCACGTACACTCCTGTGCAGCCCCTCACCGTCGGAAGGAGCTTCGCGTGATCCAGGTCCACCACCTCAACAACTCGCGCTCCCAGCGGGTCCTCTGGCTGCTGGAGGAGCTCGAGCTGCCCTACGAGATCGTGAAGTACCAGCGGGATTCCCAGACCAACCTGGCGCCGCCGGAGCTCGAGGCGATCCATCCCCTCGGCAAGTCGCCGGTGATCCGGGACGGCGACCGGGTCGTGATCGAGTCGGGCGCGATCCTCGACTACCTGGTGCGCCGTCACGGTCGGGGGCGCCTCGCGCCGCCGCCGTCGTCGCCGGAGTACGACCTCTACCAGCAGTGGCTCCACTACGCCGAGGGCTCGGCCATGCTGCCGCTCATGCTGAAGCTCTACCTCTCGCGTCTCGGCGAGGCGGGCGCGCCGCTCGCGCCGCGGGTGAACGGCGAGATCGAGCGGCACCTGGGCTTCCTGGATTCGCAGCTCGCCGGGCGGGACTTCTTCGTGGGCGATGCGCTCACCGCCGCCGACGTCCAGCTCTCGTTCCCGATCCAGGTGACGCGGGCCCTCTACGGCCTCGAGAAGTTCTCGAACCTCGCGGCCTTCCTCGCGCGGGTCACCGCCCGACCGGCCTACCAGCGGGCCCTGGAGCGCGGTGGCGCCTACGGTCTGTGAGTGGACCCCGGCGGGCTGGCGCCCCGGGCAGGATTCGAACCTGCGACCCGTCGCTTAGAAGGCGACCGCTCTAGTCCTCTGAGCTACCGGGGCGAGCCGGGGTCCCAAGCTAGCAGCCAGCTTGGGGCCGCGTTGACATGACCGGGAGCCGGCCGATAGCCTCTGTCGTTCCCGACGGTGGGCGTAGCTCAGCTGGTTAGAGCGCCAGGTTGTGGCCCTGGAGGTCGCGGGTTCGATCCCCGTCGCTCACCCCACCAATTTCCTTCCCTCTACGGGCTGTTGCGCTGACGGCGTCTTCGTCTTTGCGCTCTGGCAAATCGCGAGGGGCCGTATAGGGCCGGGCGGTCCGGAGCCTTCGAAATCGAGGAATCCCTTGACGCGCCCCCGGGCTCCTGCAATAAACTGACTATAGTCAGATTTTTTGGAGGCTGCGCTGTCCGCCGCCGTCCTCTACCCCCCGCGCCGCGAGCGCAACAAGCAGGCGAAGCGCGACCGCATTGTCGCGGCGGCGCGCTCGCTCTTCTCGCGCAAGGGCTTCGCCGGCTCCACCACGGCGGAGATCGCGGCGCGCGCGGGCATCGGCACTGGCACGCTGTTCCTCTACTTCGCCTCAAAAGAGGACCTGCTGGTCGCGGTCTTCCGCGAGCAGATGGACGCTGTCCTGGAGCGGGCGCTCGCGTCCCTGCCGAATCGTGCCTCCCTGCTGGACGAATTCCTCCACGTCTACGGCGCGATGATCTCCTTCCACGAGCACGATCCCGAGCTGGCGCGCGCGTTCGTGAAGGAGATGCTGTTCGTGAGCCCGCCGAACCGCGCCAATGTGCTCGAGTTCATCGACGGGCTCGACGCGAAGCTCGCGGAGCGCATCGTGCTGCTGCAGCGGCGGGGCGCGCTCGACCCCGCGGTGCCGGCGCTGCGCGTCGCGGAGAACTGCTTCGCGCTCTACATCGTGCACCTCCAGCAGTGGCTCGCGGCGGAGGAGCGCCCCGCCGTCACCACGCTGCTTGCGCGGCTGAGCGAGGTCCTCGCGCTCCAGCTCCGCGCACTGGAGCCGCGTGCCGCGCGCGAGGTGCGAGGGTGCAGGGCGCCGAAACGGAGGAGAGCGTGATGCCGGCACGAACCGGTGCGCAGTTCCTGGCCGGGCTGAAGGACGGCCGCGAGCTCTGGGTGGACGGCGAGCGCGTGTACGACGCGGCGAGCCACCCGGCCTTCGCCGGCGCGGCGCGTCTGATGGCCGAGCTGTTCGACCTCCAGCACCGGTGCGCGGACGACTGTTTGATGCCCGATCCCGAGACCGGTGAGCCGGTCAACGTGAGCCACCTGATCCCGCGCTCACGTGCCGACATCGAGCGCCGTCACCGTTGCCTCCAGCGCATCGCGGAGCACACGGTCGGTCTGATGGGCCGCTCGCCCGACTATCTGAACGTTACCTTCGCCGGCTTCGCGGGGCGCGACGATGAGTGGTCGGTCGCCCGCAACGAGCGCGGTGCCGCGAACCTGGTCGCGTTCCAGAAGGAGCTTCGGCGCCGGGACCTCTCGCTGACGCACACCATCATCCACCCGACCGTCGACAAGTCGCAACCCGACGTGGCAGCGGGCGGCGGCGACGTCGCGCTGCACAAGGTCGAGGACACCGAGCACGGCATCCGGGTGCGCGGTGCGCGCGTGCTCGCGACCCTTGCGCCCTTCGCCGATGAGATCGCGGTCTACCCCGCGCATAAGATTCCCGCAGACGGCTCGCGCTACGCGCTCGCGTTTTCGATCCCAATGGCGACGCCGGGCCTCAAGTTCCTGTGCCGCGACAGCGTCTCGCGCGGCACTGACAGGTACGACCACCCGCTGTCGAGCCGTTTCGATGAGCAGGACGCGTTCGTGATTTTCGACGACGTCGAGATCCCGCGAGAACGCCTGTTCATCGACGGTCAGGTCGACGTCTACAACTCCGTGATGCTCACGAGCTGGTTACCGAACGTGATGCAGCAGACAATGATCCGAGCGCAGACAAAGCTGGAATTCGCTTATGGGCTCGGCTGCCGGATGGCGGCCGCGATCGGCGACAAGAGCCAAGCGACGGCGGAGCTCCTAGGCGAGCTGTTTGGCTACGCGGAGCTAGCGCGCGCGGCGATCCGAACCGCGGAGGCCGAGGCCTTCGAGTGGGGCAACGGCGTGTGGTTCCCGAATGGCGGGCCGCTGAACCAGCTGAAGCACTTCATGCCCGTGTGGATGCCGCGCGCAAACGAGATTCTGCGCCTGATCGGCTCCCACAACCTGCTCGCGACGCCGACCCGATCGCAGCTCGCGGACCCCGACCTCGGGCCGCTGATCGAAAAGTACCTCCGAGGCGCCGAGGGCACGAGCGCGGAGGCCCGCATCCGGATTTTCCGCCTGGCGTGGGACTTCGCAGCGACAGCGCTCGGTGGTCGCGGCGAGCAGTACGAGCGTTTCTACCTCGCGTCGGCGGCGCGGAATCGCTTCCACGCGCACCTGCTCGCGCCCAAGGAGCGCGCGCTTGCGCTGGTCGACCGCTTCCTGCAGGAAGCCCCGTGATGCGCACGGCCAAGGTCGCGGGGGTCGAGGTCTCGACCGAGCACTGGATCGGTGGCGAGCGCGCGGGCTCGCGCGAGACCTTCGCCGACCTCTCGCCGATCGATGGCGGGCATCTCGCCGACGTCGCCGCGGCGGGCGCCGCCGAAGTGGACGCCGCG
>JAWOLJ010000002.1:0-18176 GCA_033853555.1 Myxococcota bacterium | reverse complement strand
CGACGGTGTAGTTCAGATCACCGCCGCCGCTGGGAGCGGTGTTCTGCACGGTGGCCGAGAGCTGGGTCGAGCCCCCGCTCACGACGACCGGGTTCGCGACGGAGCCCGTGAGGCCGATGGTTGCGGCCCGCAGCGGCCGCGGCGCCGCCACCAGGCACAGGAATGCGACGACCAGCGAAGCGCCTACGCGAGCGTGTGATGCGGACATCGGCGTCCCCTCCCCAGGCGCCCTTATACGCCCGCCCCTCGAGACGCCACAAGCACGAGTCGCGCTAGCGGCTCCCGGTGCCTGGCGCGATCGGCGGAGTCTCCGGCGGCGCCGTGCCGACCGCGTCCGGCCCCAACCCGTAGACCGCCATCAGGCGATCCCGCGCGCGGGATGCGAGGCCCGAGGCCGCCCGTGGGTCGGTGCTGCCGCTCGCCTGCTGCGCAAGCCGCGCCAGCACGGGATCGTCGGGGTATTCCTGCGCCAGACGGGCGAGGAACTCGGAGAAGCTCCGGAGCCGGTGCTCGGTCGCCCAGGCCTCGTCGCCCGGGCGGAGCTCCCGGGCGAAGGCCGCCGCCTGGTCCCGCGCCACGCCGGCCCGAAGCCTCGCCCGCTGGACCTGCTTCTCCAGCTCCTCCGCGTCCGCCAGCACCGTCCGGCAGCGCTGGCGGGTGTCGGCGGTCTCCCGTCGCGCCTGCTCGGTACGGGTCTGCTCGGTCGCCAGAGCGGCGCGGGTGGCGGCCTCTCCGCGTTCCATCGCCGCGCGCTCCGTGCGCAGCGCCGGTAGCTCGGCCGCAGCGGTGCGCGCCGCGGCCTCGGCCGCGTCTGCCTCGCCTCGCGCGTCGTCGACCGCCTTGCGCTCCACCCGCTCTTGCTGGAGCTGCGCGATCTGCTGCTCGAGCTCCGCCGCCCGGTCGGGGCCGCAGCCGACGGTGGCCGCCAGCAGCACCAGCACCGCAATAGCGCGTCTCACGAGCCCGCCCCGGTGCGCCGGCGGGTCTCGAAGCTTTGCAGCGCGGCCTGCCGCTGCGCTCGCCCGGCTTCCGCCCGCGCGAGCTCCGTCTGCGCGGCGCGCAGCTCGGCTTCCGCCGCTTCGCGCGTCGCCCGCGACCGCGCCAGCTCGGCCGCCGCAGCGGCTTCACGTCCCGACCGGAGCGCGGCGATCTCCTGCCGCAGCGAGGCCGCCGCATCCTCGCTCTTCTTCCGGGCCTGGAGGGCTTCGGCCTTGCGCGTGACCTCGGCCCAGAACTCGGCCTTGGGCAGGGTGCTGGACTCGAGCGCTGCCTTCTGGTGTTCGAGCTCCGCGATCTTCTCCGAGTCCCGGCAGCCAGCGCTGCCGGTGACGAGGAAGAGCGCGAGGAGAGACATCGCGTTCCGGGGGCGGCGAAGCGCCATCAGAAGTCGACGACCATGTCGAGGAGCCAGCGGTAGCGATTCCGCTCCGTCGCGCGGAAGGCGTCCGCGAGCGCGGAGTTGAAGGCAAACGAGGTGTCGCAGAGCGACTGATTGGCGAGCGCCGCCGGACACACCCTCTGCACGGGCTTCAAGCTCGAGAAGCTCGCGCGCACGCGCAGGTACCGGGTGAAGCGGCGCTCCGCCGCAAAGACCCAGCCCTCGGTGTTGGTGAAGCCGTCGAACATGTCGTCGTCCACGAAGAGCGAGACGGTCGAGTTGGCCTGGAGCCGGGCGTACATGACGCTGAGCTTCAGCAGATCGGGCGTGCCGAGCTCGAGGCCCACCGAGTACCCGGCGTCGGCGGTCGTGGCGTTCAGCAGCGTCATGTAGTTGAAGAAGGGCACGATCTTGTACCTCTCACCGAAGGGCGTGAGCTCGAACGAGATGTCTCCGACCAGCTCCTCCATCGAGCCCTTGGAGGCGCCGTCGTTGAGGCCCTTGAGCGCGAGCATGGGATTCTTGTCCACCGCGTCCCCACGGTTTCCGAAGTCGTTGATCGCCGCGACGAAGGCGGTGTTGAGCTGCTGGAGGTTGTAGTAGGAGGCGCGGAGCGTCGCGCGCGCCCATTCGATCGGCTGCCCGGTCACGGCGAGCTGTGCCCCCCACATGGTGGGATCGCGCTCGTCGAGGAGGGGGAAGGCGCTCCGCACCGCACCCTTGATGTCGGTGAGGTTGGAGGTGGTCGCGCTCGCCACGTCGTTCAAGACGAAGAGCGCGCCGGTCGCGTCCACCCAGAGGACCTCCGGAACGACGTCGAAGTGATACTGCGCAGCGAGCCCCTCCGGGTTCAGGTCGGGATCCCAGACCAGGTTGTCTCCGAGGAAGCGGCTGGTGGCGAAAGGGTTGGCGAAGCGTCCGGCGCTGACCTGGAGCCCGCTCGCGAAGTCGGGTGCCCAGCGCAGGTAGAGCCGGTCGAAGAAGAGCGACTTGGGAGACCAGAGGCCCCCCATGGCCACGTTGTCGCTGCGAGGATTGCCCGCCAGGTGCGAGGCGAAGAGACCGCATTGCGTGCCGTTCACGCAGGCGGAGCCACCGTAGGTGATGGGCTCCGCGGTGGCGATGCGGAAGCCGAAGGTGAAGCCCTCGCCGAGGAGCTTCTCCGCTCCGATGCGCAACCGGAAGCGCCCGCGGTCCTGGATCCCGGTGGCCGAGCCGAGCGAGTTCGGATCGCCCTCCGCGTCCACGTTGTCCTGTCCCGGGAAGAGCTCCTGGCCCGCCTTCACCAGGCCGTGGTGGTAGTCGCGACGGTCGTAGCGGAGCCGGAAGTCGCCGCCGAAGGTCCAGTCCTGCAGCCAGCCGGGCAGCTCCTCCCGCTCGCGCTGCTCGGCCTCGTACCTGGCCTGGCGACGGTAGAGGTCCTCGTACTCCTCCTCCGTGATGACGCCCTTCTCCCGCATCGACTTCAGCATCTCGGCGGCGGCGGGCGAGGGCTCGGGCGGGGGATCGTCCGCGCGCGAGGCGAGAGGGATGGCGATGGACGCCAGCATCGCGAGCAATGCCGCGCGAAAGAACGGGGGTCGGCGGGGCATCGGCGGGCTCCTGTAGCTGCTCCCGACGCACGCGTGCGTCAGAAGCCGGCGCTCACTCGGAAGTGATAACGAACGTGGTCGTGCGAGCTGACCGTGCTGTCGCGCGGATAGCCCGCGAAGAGCTCGGCCGTCAGGCGGTCGAAGAGCGAGGCCCGGAAGCCGAGCCCGAAGCCCTGGAGGTCCTGCTTCCGGGGCTGGTCCTTTCCCGGCTGGAGCGTGATGAGCTGCGCGGCGTCATAGAACGCCACGAGCTGGAGCTGCTCGGAGAGCCGCCCGCCCAGCCAGCCGGGGAAGTAGGGTGTCCGCAGCTCGAGCTGTGTGTTCCAGCACTGATCCCCGAAGAGCTCCCCGTCCAGGTAGCCCCGCACGCTGTCGACACCCCCTCCCGCGCACTGCTCGCTCGAGATCAGGGGCTGCGTGGCGTACTGCCCGCGGGCGCTCAGGTACAGCGTCCAGTCCTTCGGGAAGGGGTTCTCGGGCTTCGAGAGCTGGACGAAGCGGCTGTTGCCGAGCGTCTTCAGCAGGGCCGAGAGACGCAGCGTGTGCTGGAGGCCGAACTTCCAGATCTCGTAGTTCCCGTCCACGCCCTTGGCCGGTCGATTGAGGAAGAAGTCCTCGGAGCTGCTCCCGTGCACGAGGCCGGCGCGGTTGAAATCGAACTCCACGCTCGCGCTGGTGAGCGACTGATCGAGGAGGAGGTTCCCGGCGTACTGCAGGTCGAAGGGCAGGTAGGTGATGGGCGTGACGATCGATTCCTTCCCGGCCTTGGTGAAGTTCTCGATCTTCTTGCGATCGACTCCGATGGTCACGCCGTGGGTGTAGGCCTCGATCCCGGGAAGCGACGGCAGGCTCGCGATGTAGCGCAGCCCTCCGTTCAGGCCCTTCCCGGTGAGCCCCACCCCGGGCGCCGTGACCACGGTATTCGAGCTGTTGGAGTTCACGACGTAGAAGAAGAGCTGCTGGTTCGCGCTCCACGGCATGGGCGCGCGGTAGCTCCCCGACTCGATCTGGACCTCGTGGAAGCCGTCCGGGGCGAACTGGTAGGAGACGGTGGCCTCGTGCTCGAGCCCCCAGAGGTTGCCGTAGGAGAGGGTGGTGACCGCCCGGTACCGGGGAGAGCCGGGGGTGTGGTCGTCGTTGATCTCGAGGGAGCCGTGCAGCGGGATGCGATCGTCGACCTTCAGCGCCAGGTCCACCGTGGCCGGCTCCTGGCCCTTCTCCAGCACGGGCGTGACCTGCCGGTCGGGGTTCCGGTTCGCCTGCTCCAGGTCCTTCTGCAGCGCGTCGCGCCGAAGCACCACGCCGGGCTGGAGATCCGGGGTCAGCCTTCGAACGCTCTCGTCGCTGAACCACTTCACGCCGTCGTTCTCGACGGTGACGTTCCCGAGCCGCGCCTCGATCACCTCGAGCCGGATCACGCCCGACTCGATCGTCTGCTGGGGAACGGTGACGGCGACGGTGAGGAGTCCTTCCTCGTCGTAGGCCTTCTGCAGCGCGTCGCGCGCCGCCTGCACGTCCCGGATCTGCTTCCCCGCGCCGGTGTAGGAAGCGAGCGTGGCATCGATCTTCGAGGGAGAGAGCAGGGTCGCTCCCGTCACCTCGAAGCGGCGGATGGAGAAGCGCAGACCTTGCTCGCCGGGACCGTGGTCCGGGACCGAGGGGAGCTCTTCCGGCGGCTTCGGCTGCACCGCTGGCACCGGGATCTGGCTCTCGACGATCCGACGGTGCCGATAGCGTCGGGCCGCGGACTCGAAGGTCGAGGCGCCGGCGTCGAAGTCGGCCCGCGCGACCTCCGCTCCGAAGAGCAGGGCGAGGCCGAGGCCGATCGCCAGAGGGGGGAGGCGCCGCATCGCGCGCACGGTACGAGCGACGGGTGACGATCGCGCGACGCACGGGTGACGTAGTCAGGTGTCTTCCGCGTCGCCGACGTGAAGCTCCGCGCGAGAAGCGACGCCCGAATGGCGCAAGGCCCGGCCCCCGCAGGCTGCGAGGACCGGGCCGATGCTCGAGCGCCCGGAGGGACCGGGCTCCCTCCGACTACGGCGCCGTGGTGGGCGCGCTCCAGCTGGCCGGGCAGTTGTTGGCCCGGAACTGATTGGTGTAGGCGCCGGCCGTCGCGCTCTTGCGGAAGGAGATCCCCGTGTTGGTGGTGCCGAAGGGGATGTAGTCCGCTCCCGTGGCGAAGGCCTTGTCCGTCTGAAGGGCGAACTCGTGCGCGGCCACGAACGGATCCGACGGAGCGGCGAACGGACCGACGCCGCCGGCGAGCGGCCCCCAGTAGGGCCACTTGCCGCACTTCACGAGGGTCCGGAGGTTGTCGGTGGCGTTCTCGACGTCGGGGTCGATGCCGAAGACCGGCACGGCGTAGGCGTTCGTGACGGTCCGGCTCGCGTTCACGTAGCCCACCGCACCCGGGTTGACGCTGACGCAGGTCGCCTCGTCGCTGCTGGTGCTGTTGCGCGTGAAGGTCTTGCTGATCGAGATGGTCGAGCCGCCCTCCGTCCGCTGCGGGCAGCTCTTCACGTTCGTGATCGGGTCGGTGGCGCCGTCGAAGGTACCCATCGCCTTGTCACCGGCGGGATCACGCATGAAGGTGTTGCGGAAGGTCTCGCGGGTCCCCGAGCCGTTCTCCCGGAAGCAGACGGTGATCGGGCTGTTGGTGATCTCCGAGCCCGGGCTCCCGACGGTCGCCTCCGAGATCGCGCCCACCGAGCGCCAGGTGCAGACGTTCCCGATCGCCGCCGGCGCGAACAGGTTCTCGATGTTCGGATCGTTGAGCCAGACCTTGTTGGCGTCGTTCTGCAGCGAGCGGACGGAGCGGTTGGCCACCAGCTTGAAGGTCTGAGCACCGGGGACGATGCCCTGGTTGAACGTCAGCGTGTTCACCTGTACCCCCCGCACCGTGACGGTGTCCGCGAAGTCGCTGGGCGGCAGGTCGGCGAAGCCCATGGAGCAGGTGGCGGCCATGTTGGTGGTCTCGCTGCCCGACGGGAAGCCGTCCTCCTTGGTGTTGATGTCGCCGTCGGCGTTCGCGTCGTAGTTCACCACACAGAGCTGCGCGTTCGGGTCGGCGCTCAGGACCGGCACGTTCGTGACGTGACCCGTGAGGTTGTTGATGAAGCTCTGCACCCCGGTGGTGCACTGGACGAGCGCGGCCTTGCCGGCGGCCGGCCAGCCCGGAGGCGTCCCCAGGGTTCCGAAGACGCTCGGGTTCGCGCCGGCGTCGTCACCGGAGTTCGGGATCCCGTCCGGCCCTTCGGGTGCCAGGAAGCCGAGCGTGCTCGAGGAGCTCGCCACCGTGCTGGCGCAGAGCACGCCGAGCCCCGAGCCGTTGGCGGAGAGCCGGTACGTCACGTCCCCCGCCGGCGGGCTCGGGACCCCGAAGCCGTCGGGATCGGTGGCGCTGTTCTTGAGCGTGCCCTGGATCACCCAGAAGTCGAGGAGCTTCGAGCCGGTTCCCACCACGGCCGCGCCCGCGCAGGTGTTGCTCGTCCCCCACTGGGCGGCGGTGCCGGTGCCGCAGCCGCGGTAGACCCGGTCGATCGTCGCGAAATTCGCGAGCGTCGCCTGGACGTGGTTGTTGATCGAGGCCGAGCTTCCACCCTCGCGGAAGCTGTCGAGGCTGGCCTGCGTCGCCGGCGGGACGGCGCTGGCCGTGCTCGGGAGCAGCGTGGCTCCAAGGGCGAACCCGGCAGCGGCGAGCGCGGCCAGGGTCGAATCGCGCGAGATCTTCATCGTCAGGGCCCTCATTCGATGGATGGATGGATGGGTCGATGGAGAGTGGATCCGCAGCGTTTCGGCTCAGCCGTTCTTGCGCCGACCGAAGACCACGAGGCCGCTCAGGCCCGCTCCCAGAAGGAGCAGGGTCCCCGGCTCGGGGACGGGGGAGAACGTCGCCGTGCTCCCGCTCAGGGTGACGGTGCCGAGCTCCTTCAAGATCGAACCGGTGAAGTCCTGGTTGATCTGAGCGTCCCACAGCGTCGTGCTCGAGCTGGTGTCGAACAGCGTCCCGATCCCGAACGGGAAGTTCGAGTTGAGCGTGTCTCCGCCCGTCGCGTTCAGCTTCGCCTTGTAGGAGATCCCGTTCGACTCGGGGTACGTGATCTGCGTAGCGGTATTCGAGAGGATGTTCGCGGTGCCCGGGCCCACCAAGCCGAGCGCGGGCGCGTAGCCGTTCGGCGAGTCGTCGAACAGGAACGAGACGGCGGCGAGTCCATTCACGAGCGTGTCGCTGGAGGCGTAGCTGGGCACGTTCACGCCCGGCGCCGCCGAGAACACCATCTCGTTCTGCGAGTTGGGCGCGTCACTCGCCCGGACGGGCTCCGCCAGCAGGCGATAGGTCGCCCCGGAGAGGCTCCCACCGAAGCTCGTGAGGTCGAGGCTGGCGCTGAGCGGACTCGTCCCGCTGCCCAGCTGACCGAGGTTCACGGTCGCCTCGGTGCCGCTCTTGGAGATCATCAGCAACAGATCGTCGGTGGCGTAGCTGAACGCCGCCGCCGGCTGCGCGGCCAGGGCGATGGCACCCGCCAGGGCGAAGGCCGCCCCGATCGCAGCACCACGCATGCGAGTCTTCTTCGTCATGTCCAATGCTCCTCCTTGCTCGGTCCCACTCGGGACGCGGCGATCCTATCGAGCGTCACCCGGCGTCACTTCCGATCTGCGGCCATCGGCACCCGATCTGCGGACATCCGAGAGGCAAGTTTCTGTGTCGGAATGCTTCGCCCTTCCGGATGGGTCGGCCGGGGTTCCGCAGAGGAGTGGCGGGCGTGGATGGCGCCGTCGCGGCCCTCACGGGATCGTCACGAGAAAGCGACGGGGGTACGGTGGGGCCGAGCGCTACTGGCAGCGCTGATCGGAATCGCAGGGACGGGAGGAGACGTCGATCGCCACCTGGCGCGGCCCGAGTGCGTTGCCGTCCCCGCCGAGCCCGCTCCCGCCGGCGCTCGCGAGCTGGGTGCCCTCGCTGCTCGCCAGGGAGCTCGCGGCGTTCGTGCGGCTCCCGCCAGTGTTGGAGGCGTTGGCGCCGGCGCCAGTGACGAGCCCACCGCTCGAGCTGCCCTGGAGGCCCGACGTGGAGCCGGCGTTCACGCTCAGCGAGCCGGAGCCCGCGGCAAAGAGGCCGCTCACGTTGCCGCCCGCGCTCACGTCGATGCCGAGGCTGCTCGTCACCGCACCCGAGCCGCCGATGTTCCCGCCGGCCTTGAGGGTGACCCCCGCGCCGGTGATCCCGGCGCCGAGATCGATGTCCTTCTTCGCCAGGATCGTCACCTTGCCGCTGGCGTCGACGCCGCTGCCGTCGTATTTGATCGAGAGCCCGCCCTGGCCGGGGAGGAACTGCACCAGCGGATTGCTGAACCCCTCCCCGCTCCCGAGCTTGATCGAGCCGCTCACGCTCTCGAGCGAGATGTCACCCCCCGAGAGCGTCGCGAAGCCGCTGCCGCCCGCGCTGATGTCCTGGAACGCCAGGAGCTGGATGCCGCCACCGCCGCTGTCGGACGTGGTGCCGCCACCATCCGACACCAACGTGAAGATGCCGCGCTGCAGGTTGTAGCCGGCCGGCGGGGTCCCGGCGGCGATCTCGCCGCCGATGGCCGTGACCGAGACGTCGCCGCCCTGGAGGCTGCCGATCGCGCCGCGACTCCCGAGCTCCACGTCCTTGCCCGCAGCCACGTCGAGCGAGGCACCGCCCGTCGGGAGCGCCGAGTTCCGGATGTCGCCCGTGGTCAGGATCCCGCCGGCAGCGACGCTGTTCACGACGTCGGCCAGCCGGATCTCCCCGCCCTTACCGGTCGGCAGGAAGGGCAGCTCCTGCGGGGTGAGCTTCCCGTCGGCGACGCCGTTCTCCCGGTCGAAGGCGTCGAACTGATCCTTCGATCCGAGGAACTCGTCCGGTGTGATGACCCCGTCGTGGTTGGTGTCGGCCTGGGCGAAGGGGACGGCTCCGACGAGGACCTGCAGCGTTCCGGGCCCCAGGAGCTCGATGCCGCTCCGCACGTCGGGATCGATGGAGAGGGTGCTGCCGCTGGAGGCGTCGGTGAGCGTGCGCGGCGCGTCTCCGAGGAGGAGGTCGCCATTCGGCACCAGCACCTGCGAGACCTGGGACGCGTCGGTGTGCTCGCCGCTCAGGCGCACGTCGACCACGTCTCCCTGGCTGGTGAGCAGGGTGAAGGCCTTCGCGAGGTCGAAGGCCACTCGCGCGAATCCGCCGTCGGCGCTCAGCAAGGAGGGGACCCGATCGGCCTCGTGCGTCGGCTTGCCGGTGCCCTGGGGATCCTGCGCGGGATCGAAGCCGGGCACGGGGCACGCACCGCCGGAGCGGCAGCGGCTGTAGTAGTCGCCGTAGGCGAAGGGATCGAAGCCGCGCGCATCGTAGGTCGGGCTCGCGTCCGATTGCTGGAGGGTGGCGGTCGCCCCTTGCCCGTCCCGTGCCCAGACGGTGTTGATGGGCACGTTCACGAAGCTTCCGGGCGCCGGATCCACGTGGGTGGTCTCTACGCCGTTCTCGGTGGTGATCTGAAGCGAGCGGAAGACGACCGGAATCAACGTGTTCTGGGTGCTGACGCTGCCGACGCTGATCAGGAGATCGCTCGGGGAGATGCCCGGGGGCAGCACCGACGGATCGACGAGCTGCAAGGCATGACCGGCCGCGGAGACGTCGATCGGGCCGTTCTGCACCGTGAGCGCGACGAGACCGCTGTTGGCCGGAAAGCCCTGCTTCGCCGTGTCGAGCCCGCCGCTGATCGGGCCGAGGTTGGCCACCGAGCCGATCCCGGGAACGGGGTTCACCAGTCCGGTGATCGTGCCAGCGAGCGGAAGGTTGAAGCTCGTACCGTTCCCGACGGACTGCACGGGGACGTCGACCTGGGCGGGCCGGGTCGTGGGCTGCAGGTTGGTCGCGCTGGCGATGCCCGCAATCGCCCGGACGAGCCTCAGGCCGTCGGCCGGCGCATCTCGCCCCGGCTCGGAGGGGATGGCCTGGACGGGGGCCGTGGCGCTGGTCATGCCGGGGAGGAGCGTCACGGTGGAGGTCGTCACGAACTGCGTCCCGTCCGGCCCGGACAGCACCGTCCCCGCCTGGATCGTGATGTTCTGCTTGGGTATGCCCGCCGCGAAGAACGCCACCTGTCCCGTCGAGAGGCGCTGCGAGGGCGAGAGGATCGTTGCGCCCCCCGAGGTCTCGTAGAGCCGGCCGTCAGCCGTCCGGAGCAGGGTTCCTTGTGGAATGTCGATGGCCTGGTTCGCGGCCGAGGGAGCGGCGATGAATCGCACCTCGCCGAACGCCGGCATTGCGTCGAGTCGTCGCGCGGTACCCACCGCGGCCGGCAGACGGAACTCGACGCCGGTCGTGGGATCCGTCAGCAGCGTGCCGGCGGGGAGCGTGATCGCCTGGTCGGCCGCGGCGCCCTGGCTGGCCAGGTTGAGCGTGACGATCGACGGCTGCGACGCGTCGTAGCCGGCGGTCCGGACCTGGCCCGCCACGTCCAACGTGAGCCCGCCGCGAGCCGACGGGAAGAGCAGCCCGTCGTTCAGCAACACGAGGTCGCCGCCGCGCGTCTCCCAGCCGGCGCCGAAGCTGAACTGGTGGGTCACGACCGTGAGGCTCGGGGGCAGGAGCCGTACCAGAGGCTCGGGAGCCGGAGCGGTGACGCCGCCACCCGCGAGGAACTGCGGCAGCGCGATGTCGTTGCCGACCCAGACCACGTCGCCCCGCTCGGCCTCGATTCGCGCGGAGTCGCCCGGCGAATAGGTGGGAACGCGGAAGCTGCCGGCGTTGGGGTTGTTCGGCAGGTAGACGAGGCTCGGGTTCTCGATGGCCCGCAGCGCGACTCCGTTCGCCCCCTTGCCGTCGATCGAGTCGATCAGGATCCTGCCGGTCGACGGGTCGAGGACCGGCTGGCCCTCCACGAGATCGACCGTGACGGGCGCGGAGAGCGGGCCGAACCAGCCGCGCGAGGGATCTCCCAGCGCCGTGGCGCTGAGCTCGAGCTGCGCGTCCAGCGCGGCCGGATCCACCGCGCTGAGCGTCGTGGCCTCGACTCCCTCCTTCGCCTGGTAGCCGGCGCGGAAGACCGCCCGGCCGCCCCGCTCCATGTAGTCGCCGGAGATGTCGCCGCCGGCGATCACCAGCAGGTTGCCGCTCGCCGCACCCGGGATCGACTCGAAGCTCGAGTTCCCGTTGTCGTCGACCACGGCATCCGCGTAGTGCGGGCTGCCGAAAACGCCGATGTGGCCGCCGCTGTAATCGAAGCTGCCATCCAGGGTGAAGGCCGAGCCCCCGGTGCGCGGCCGATCCTGCGGCCGCGTGACGACGTTTCCGCCCGCGATCACGGTGACGTCGCCGCCGGCCTCGGTGCCGATGCCGAGTATGCCGTCGTCCACCACCGGCAGCGGATCGAGGCTCGAGTGCGCGACGTTCGAGCCCGGGCGGACCCAGCGGTCCGCCATCCCGGTGATCACGTCGCCGGTCACCGCCTCGACGAAGACGTTCCCGCCGTCGGAGACGGTGGCACGGCCGGTGGAGTCGGTGCCGAGCACGCCACGGGTGCGGATGGCGGCGTTCCCGTTCGTGGCGCCCTGCAGGATCACCGAGCCCTGGGCCACCACCGAGACGTCACCGGACCCGCTCTCGATCACGCTGTCGCGTGTCGTGCTACCGGCGACGAACCGCACGTCGCCGCCCGCCTGGACGTCGACGTTGCCGCGCACGTCCTGGAGCCCGCCGCCGGTGCCGACCCACACGTCCCCGGCCGCCCGGACCGTGAGGTCGCCGTTGGTGAGGGAGACGGTTCCGTCGTTGGAGAGGCGTCCCGTACGCTGGAGGCTCGCGTCGTAGGTCGCGCCCGAGAGATACACACCGCCGTCACTGCCGGCCTTCAGCGCCAGCGGATCGCTGCTGGACAGGTCCGCTCCGGCCACGAGCTGGACATTCCAGATCTTCTGACCACCAGCACCCGTCCCGTCGTCCTCGATCCTGGAGCCGCTCCCGAAGCTGATGTCGCCGCCGGAGCGCAGGGTCAGGCTCTGGCGGTCGGCCGTGCCGTCCCCTGCGCTCGGCGACGCCAGGTTCACGGTGGTGCCGTCCGCGACCTGGATCAGCTCGTTCGCGTCGAGTTCCACCCGGCCGGCGCCGGCGAAGCTCGTGCCGTTGGTGAGGGTGAGCTGGTCGGGATCGACCCGTACCTGGCCCGCCTTCGACCCGGCGGCGGCGCCTGCCTCCACGGTTCCACCGAGAGTCACCTGGCCCTTTGCGCTGATCTCGGCGGATCCGCCGTCACCACCCGTGCTGCCACCGGAGACGTCGATCACCGAGCCGGCCGCGGTGGTGGCGTCACCCGCCGAGTAGACGCTGACCGCGCCACCCGGGCCGGCGCCGTCTCCACCGCTTGCCGCGGTGACGCTGCCCGCTCCGAGCGTGAGCGATTCATCGGCGTAGAGCTCGATCTTGCCGTTCTGCTCCCGTGCGGCGTTCGCCTCGGCGATCCCCTGCTGGCTCACGATGCCTGCGCGCATCCGCACCAGCCCGCCGTCGGCGACCAGGTGGCCCACGTTCAGCACAGCGCCCCCGGGTTCTCCCGGCGCCTGGAACTCGACCGCCAGACCGCTCCCATCGGTCAGATAGACCGTCGCCCCCGCCGCCAGCAGCACGTCGCCGTTCGGCGCCTGGATCACGCCGCTCGCCGCGTTCTCCACGCGCGGTGCAATCAGGTACACCGAGCCACCATCGAACGCGGTGAGCTGGCCCTGGTTCACGATCGCGGCGCCCGGCGCCGATCGGGCAGACGGATCGAAGCCATTGCCGAGATCGATCACCTGCTGCGAGGCCTTGGCGGAGGTCGCTGCGGTCAGGGCGCCCACGTTCACCTGCGCCTTCGGTCCGAACAAGATCCCGTTCGGGTTGATCAGGTAGACGTGACCGGTGGCGCTCAGGCTGCCGAGGATCTGCGAGGGACTTCCGTCGAGGATGCGGTTGATCGCGACGGAGCTGCGTCCGGGCTGGACGAAGCTCGTGCTCTCGCCCTGCTGGACGTTGAAGCTCTGCCAGGAGAGGATCGCGGTCTTCGAGCTCTGGCGGATCGTGACGTTCGCCGTGCCCTGGCCGCTGATCGAGGCGCTGCCGCCGCGCACCACGCCGCCCGACGGATTCGCCAGCGCGGGAGGAACGAGCAGGAGCTCGGCCAGGAGGAGCGCACACGCCGCACGCGCGGTCACGCGAGAGCCCATCATCGCTCCCCTCATGTAGCGCGCGGAGCGGGCGGCGTGGCGGTCCTCGACGAGCCGTCACGAGAACGTCATCGGGCCGGAGCGGGCTCGGCCTCCTCGAAATCTTGACCACGCCGTCATCCCTCTCGCGCCGGAAAAATCCGAAGGTTCGCGCGCCAGCCACAGGAGAGCGTAGTGCCATGCGAGCTCCGGCCGGAGTCGGTGCACCGAGGGAGAGCGAGCTGCCGCCGCGGATCGAGATCCTGAAGCTGAGCGCCTCGGCCGAGGAGGTGCTGGTGGGACTCGCCGTCGGGATGGTCCACGGCGGGCGGCTGGACCTGCGCTGCGCGCGCGAGGGACGTCGTGCCCTCGGCGAGGGCGTGGTGTGCGCGCTCCTCCCCGGGGCGAGCTGCCGCCTTCGAGGCCCGGCGGCGGGCGCGGAGCTCCTGGTGTTTCGCGCAGGAGCGGTGTGGCTCGAGCATGCGTGCGCCCTCGCCGGCCGGCCGTTCCCGACCGATCCGGGCGGCGCCGGCGTGGAGCGAGCGGGCACCGACCTGGCTCGACGCGTCTCGCACGCGCTGCGCCGGCTCGCGGCGCCGCGGGGCGACGCCATCCGCGAGGCCGCGCTGCGCGAGACCGCCGTTCAGCTCGAGCTCGCGGCGTTCGCCCTCGAGGTGGTGGGCCGGCGTGACGAGATCCCGGCGTCGCCGCGCCGTCGCTCCGCGCTCCGCGGCGATCTCCACCGCGCGGTGAGCGAGCTCCGTACGGCCCCCCTGGACGGGCTCTCGCTGCGCGGGCTCGCCGAGCGCCTCGGCTGCTCCGAGCGTCAGCTCTCGCGGCTCTTCCTGGAGGAGATGGGAATCACCTTCCGCGAGTGGGCGACCTCGTTGCGCATCGAGCGTGCGTGCCGTCTTCTCTCCGTAGGCCCGCTCTCGGTGACCGAGGTCGCAGCCGAAACCGGCTGGAGCTCACTCGCGCACTTCAACGACGCCTTCCGCCGCCGGGTCGGCCGCACGCCAAGCGCCTACCGCGCGAGCGTGCTCGCGGCTCAGTAGGAGGGACGGAACTGCACGGTCACGATGCGTCCCTTGCCGTCCGGCGGCGCGACCGATCCCTTTGCTGCGGCGCACCGGGCGACACGTTCGGCGGTCGCGTCGGCCTGCGCGTTGCCCGAGGTGCGCGCCACCCGGATGCCGTTCAGCTCGCCGCTCGGCCGGACCCCGAAGTCGAGCGCGACCGCAGGGAAGCTCGCCTCCTCGACCCCGAGCTCCTTCATGCACTCGCGGAGCCGTCCGGTGATCGCGGCGCGGAGCGCGCCGTCCGGGCCGTCGAATCCGCCCGAGAACTTCCCGCTGGTCCAGGGCGAGCCACCGCCGCCGCCGATCGAGGGCGCCGGCGCGGGCGCCACGCTCGCGATCCTGGGCGCCTCCGACTCCGCGGGCGGCTTCACCGGCTCCACCTTGGGCGGCGGGGGCGGCGGCTTCTCCTCGGCCTGCTTCGGCGGCTCGGGGGGCTTCTCCTCGAAGAGCTTGATGTGGTAGGTGCGCGCAAACTCCTGGCCCGCGCTGGTCCGGGCAATCCAGTAGACGCCGGCTCCCGCCATCACATGGAGCGCCACCACCGCTCCGAAGATTCGGGCGAGGGGCAGGCCCCCGCTGCGGTGTCGGTGGTCGGTGGCGTGCCTCACCGCGCCTCGGTGGCGAGAGCCAGGTTCTCGACCGGCACCCGCTTGATGGCGTCCATCACCTGCACCACCTTGTCGTACACCAGCGTGCGATCGGCGCGCAGGATCACCGGGAGCGCGGGGTTCGCGAGCTTGAAGAGGCGGAGCTTCTCCTGGAGCTCCGAGACCTCGATCGGCTCGTCGTTCAGGTACACGTTGCCCAGTCGATCGATCGCCACCGTCGCGGTCTGGGTGGGCACCTCGTTCTTGTTCTCCGCCGTCTCCGGCAGCTTCACCTCGAGCCCCTGGACCAGAGCCGTCGTGGTGAGGATGAAGATCACGAGCAACACCCACGCCAGGTCGAGAAGGGGCGTGATGTTGATGTCGGCGATCACGCCGCCCTTCCTGCTCGGGGCCTGCATGGCTAGTGGGTGGTCGCGGCTTCGGTGGCGGGCACCGCGCGCAGCCCGTGGTGCGTGTCGCTGGCCTCGCCGCCCGTCTCGACGTAGTCGATGGTGAAGGTGGCCTCGAGCTCCGAGGCGAAGTTCGTCATGTCGAGCTGGAGCGCGTCGATCCGCGTGTTCAGCATGTTGTAGGCGAAGAGCGAAGGGATCGCGACCAGGAGACCGAGAACGGTGTTGATGAGCGCACCGGCCACGCCGGGCGCCATCGCCGAGAGGTTCGGCGAGCCCGCCTGCGCCACGCCGGAGAAGACCTCCATCACGCCGAACACCGTGCCGGTGAGGCCGATGAAGGGACCGCCCGAGATGGCGAGCGCGAGGATCACCATCGTCGCGTGGAGCCGCACGCCCTCGTCGCCGATTCCGCGCTCCATGGCCGCTCGCACCGCGCTGAGCGCGCGCCCCGGGATGCGCCGGCGGCCGTTGCCCTTGGCGCGCGGCGCGAAGCGCTCGAGCTGCTTCTGCATCTCGCGGCAGGCGTAGTCGTAGACGGAGTAGGGCGGCGCCCCCTCGAACTCGGCGTCACGGCCCACGAGCTCGAAGGAGTCCTCCGCCTTCTCGAAGGCCGCGTAGAAGCCTTTCGCGCGGCGCCGCGCGCGGCGCAGGCCGAGCGCCTTGCCGAAGATCACCGTCCAGGAGGCGAGAGACATGAAGGCCAGGAGGGCCAGCGTGACCATGCCCTCGGAGGTCAGGTGCTGGAACGCGTAGAGGATGGCGGCTTCGTGCTGCTGTGCGTCCACGGGGCCTCCGGGCCCGGCGGCGCCGGGCGTGGAAGGTCGCCGGGATGCTAGGCCGCTCGCGCGCGTCCCCGGTGACGAGGAAATGACATTCCGGTGAGTAGCGGCCGCGACGACGCCGCGAAGCGCTCAGGGCGCATCGTTCGTCGCGAGGGAGGGGGCCCCCGACGTGAAGTGCGGGCTGGCGTCGAGGCCCGCCACGCCGTCGAGCGCCTCGTCGAGGATCGCGACACGCGCCTCGCCGCGCAGACGTCGCAGCTCGCTTCGTGCGGCCTCGCGCACCCGCTCGATCGGGTAGTCCGGCGGGTAGAGCGTGCTCTGGTAATCGAGGCGAGCCAGGTACTCCTCGAGCAGGAGGTCGGCGGAGAGCCGGCGGCGGAGCTCGTCCTGGCGCCGCTCGTGCGACGCCGGATCCTCGCCGGGAAGCGGCGGCAGGAGCGCCACCCGTGCGTCGATGGTCTCGAGGCCGGGGACGCGGAGCCGCTCCGCGAGACGCGACGCCGCCTCCTCGGCGACCGCCAGCGCGGCGTCGTCCTTCGCATCGGAGACCGGGGCCGGCTCTGCGATCGGAGCGGCGCGGGCCACCGGGACGGAAGCCATCGCGGCAGCCGGAGCCGCGACATCGGCCGCGGCCGCGGGAGCGGCCGGGGGCCCGAGGCGTCTCGTCCCGGGCGGCGCCGCCCCTCGCTCGACGGCTTGCGACGGACTCGGGGCGGCGGGAGCCCAGCGCAGGAGCGCGCCGCAGGCGAGCAGCGCCGCGCCCGCCAGGGCCCAGATCCCGGGGCGGACGCCGCCGCTCATCGCCCGCCGGGCCCCTCGCTCAGGTCGCGGGCCGCGAGGATCTCCGACAGGATCGCGAGCAGCCGCGCTCGCAGCGGCTCCGGCCCGTCGAGCTGCGGAAGCTTCGCGAAGGCTGCCTCCAGGGTCGACGCGGTCACGGCCTCCGCGGCGTCCCGGGTCGGGGTCCGGCGTGCGGCGAGCGCGTACACCCGCGCGAACCACGCCTCGTAGAGCGCGTCGAAGGCCTCGCGCTCGCCGGAAGCCACGCGGCGCGCGAGCTCGCGCTCGCGGGATGCAGGGGACATCGAGGCGTCCTCCTCTCGAGGAAGCGCAGCGGAGACGGCCGAGGCTCGCGGCGGCTCCTCGTGGCACGAGAGAGTGCCTCCTGCGACCCCTCCACGCCGCACGGCCGCGCGAGCTTGCCGCGACGTTTTCGTGAGGCCTCGTCACGAAGACTTCGTGTTCCCGCAACCGCAGCAGCACGGGACCGCCTTCGAGCGGTGATCCAATCGCGGCCGCCCCTTCCTGGAGGGAGAGTCGACCGTGGACGTCCTCGTGGTCGAGAGCGAGGCGGCGCCCGCCGACGCGGTGCGTGCCTCGCTCGAAGCGGCCGGGCTGCGCGTCGCGGTGGCCACGACCTGCGCCGAGGCACTCGAGCTGGCACGCCGTGCGCCGCCGGCCCTCTTCGTGATCGAGATGCGGATGCCGGACCTCTCCGGCCTCGGCTTCTGCCGCGCGCTGCGCGACGCGCCTCCCCTCGACCGCGTGCCGATCGTCATGCTGAGCGACTCCGGCGCCGAGATGGACCGCGTGATCGCGTTCGAGCTTGGCGTGGACGACTTCGTGACCCGGCCCTTTCATCCGCGCGAGCTCGCCTTGCGGGTGCTCGCGATCCTGCGCCGCGTCCGCGCGACCGGGCCGCCGGCGACCGCCTCCGGCCTGCTGCGTCAGGGCCGCCTCGTGCTCGATCCCGGGAATCGCACGGTGCGGGTGGCGGACCGGGCGCTGGAGCTCACGGCCCGGGAGTTCGACGTCCTGGCGGCGCTCATGCGGCACCGCGGCCGGGTGCTCTCGCGCGAGCAGATCCTGCACGAGGTGTGGGGCTTCCGTCCGGGCAAGACCGCTCGCGTGGTGGACACCCACGTGAAGTGGATCCGGCGCAAGCTCGGTGACGCCGCGGACTACATCGAGACGCTGCGCGGTGTCGGGTATCGCTTCACGGATCGAAGCGACGGCGGGTAGGAGGGGCTCAGCCCTCCGGATCGTCCGCCCGCGTGCGGCGACCCAGGGAGCCGGCCGGATGCCGCGCGTGGAAGTCCGCGCGAGTGAAGCCCCGGGCGTGCTCGAGCGCCGCGGCGAGCGCGC
>JAWOLJ010000001.1:0-3304 GCA_033853555.1 Myxococcota bacterium | reverse complement strand
GCGAGCGGGTCGCTCCACGGATGCGCTCCGACCCCGGGCGCGGCCTCAGGTCTGGAGCGCCTTCTGGAAGGCCGGGCGTTTCATGAGGCGATCCAGGTACGCCTCGGTGGCCGCGTGCCGCGGGCCGAGCACCTTCATGTAGCGCGCGACCAGGAGCGTATACCCGAGCATGACGTCCGCGCCCGAGAAATCCGAGCCCAGGATGTACTCCCTGCCCTGGAGCGGGCTCTCCAGGACGTCGAGCGCGGCCTCGGCCCAGATCCGGTAGTCGGCGAGCGCGCTCTCCACGGCGGCGGCGTCCTGCTTGAATCGCATGTGCCAGGCGATGTTGGCGAGCCCGCCGAACGCCGTCGACTCCGCAAAGTGGATCCACTGGAGGTAGGGACCCCGCAGCGGCGAGCCCACCGGGGGCGCGAGCCGCCCGTTTCCGTACTTCTCGAGCAGGTACTCGAGGATCGCGCCCGATTCGAAGAGCGTGACGTCGCCATCCACCAGCGTCGGCACCTTCCCTGACGGCGTCTTCTGCACGAAGGGCCTGGGAGCCGGGGACGCCAGCTCGATGCGCTTCAGGTCGTACGGGAGCCCGAGCTCCTCGAGAAGCCAGACGATGCGGAGGGAGCGACTCAGCGGAGAGTGGTACAGCGTGAGCACGATTCCCTCCAGGCTTCTTCGCGCCGTCCGGCGACCCTACTTCGCCGCCGGCTGCTGCGAGGCGGCTCCCGGCTCCGGCGGCAGGCCGATCGAGGCATGATCGACCCGATACAGCATCTTGCCCTTCACCTTCTCGATGATCTCCGTGGTGCGGATCTCCGCCGTCTGCTGCTTTCCGTCGGCATCCGTGAACGACTGCCGCCAGTGTCCGACGGTGGCGACGTGTCCCCCACCGAGCGGGATCGCGGTCTGGGACACCAGGCTGAGCTTCGCGTCCTTCGGAAGCGTCTTCACGAAGCTCGCGACGAGCTTTGCGATCTCGGCTCGGCCGTTCGCTTCCTCTCCCTGGCCCGGCCAGATCAGGTGGGCATCGGAGGCGTAGAGCGCCAGGATCGCCTTCTCGTCTCGAGCATTGACGGCGCGCTCGAACGCCTTCGAATGCGCGATGGCATCGTCCGCCGGACCGGCGAGCGCCGGGGCGGCGATCAGGAGGGGCAGGAGGAGAACCGGCGCGAACCGCTTCATCGCAGCTTCCTTTCCGCAGCGCCTCGTCACGCTGCATAGCGGAGCACGGCCACGAAGTGACACGCCGTGCCGGCGAGGACGAAGAGATGCCAGACGAAGTGGCCGTAGCGAACGCGCTCTGCGGCGAAGAACGCGACCCCCGCCGTGTAGGCGACCCCGCCCGCCAGCAGCCAGAGCAATCCCGCCGCCGGCATTCGAAGCGCGAGGGGCCGGACCGCGATCACGACGATCCAGCCCATCGCGAGGTAGAGCCCGACCGACACTCGCGGGTGGCGGAAGCGGAAGGCCAGCTTCAGGACCACGCCCGCCAGCGCGAGGCTCCAGACGAGCCCGAGGAGGGTCCAGCCCCAGGCGCCACGCAGCACGCCGAGGGTGAACGGCGTGTAGGTGCCGGCGATCAGCAGGAAGATCGCGCCGTGATCCAGCAGCCGGAGGACCCGCTTGGCCCGATTCGGCGGAAGCGCGTGATAGAGAGTGGAGGCCGAGTAGAGCAGCGCCACGCTGGCCGCGAAGACGCCCGCACCGAGGACACCCGTCCATCCGCTTCGCCGGGCGGCATCCACGATCAGAAGCGGAGCCGCCGACACGGCCGCGAGCAAGCCGACGCCGTGGCTCACGCTGTTGGCGATCTCCTCTCCAAGCGATTGCGCGCGACTCCGTGAGGCTCTCATCGACGGCAGTGCTCTCCAGCGGGCGGGACGCTACGGCCACTAGGCTACGGCGCTCGCGGGCTGCCCGCCATCGGGAGGCGCCCGCGCTGGCGCTCGAGGCGGCGAGGGAGCGCCGTCACTGCCGCTCGAGCCGTGGGAGCCCGGTCAGATCCATCGCCCAGGGCAGCGCCGACCGACACCATTGCTGGACACGGGGCAGCAGCGCGGCGCGTTGCTCGAGGCAGCCGACCCGGAGGGAGTACGTCTGGGGATCCGAGAGCGCGGCGGAGTAGATCGGCGCGCCGCAGTTCGGGCAGAACGCGTGCGCACGCCGGTTGCCGCTCTCGGCCGTCTTCACGTAGAGCTTCGGCTGGCCGGTGCGAAGGACGAACCGATCCTTCGCGGCGTGCACCGTCACCCGGTAGGCGGATCCGGTCAGCATCTGGCAGTCGCTACAATGACAGAGGCTCACGCGGCCCGGATCCACGACCGCCTCGTAGCTGATCTCTCCGCAATGGCATCGGCCCTGCACGTTCACGGCTTCCTCCGTCGATCGTCGAACCGTGTGGCTGTCTGCGCCTGCGGCGCTCCCGGCGAGGGCGAATTCGAGGCCCGACGGCAGTGGCACGAGCCCTGGTGCGACTGCAGCAGCTCGCTCCAGCGAGGTCGAGGATACCTCGGCTTGGCGCGAGCATGCCCGTCCTCGGTCGTGCCGCTGCGCTTCAGAGCCAGCGCGGATACCCCTCTGCCAACGCCTGCTCCGTGATGGCACGAACGAACGGCGCCTTCGCCTCCGCGTAGGCGTCGCGTGCGGCGATGTCCGCAGCGCCGTGCCGCGCCGCCAGCCGCCGCTTCAGCTTCTCGTACTCGCGTGCCGCCTCGGGGTGCTCGCGCAGGTAGTCGCGGAAGGCCAGGGTTCGCCGCTCTTCGACTTCACCCGCCACGACGACGTGCACGTGGTGGGTGTGCGGCCACGTGGCGGGCCGGTGGAAGAACGGACAGAAGGAGTCGTCCGGATGAGGGACGTGGACGTACCCGAGTCGGGCGAGACCGATCCCATACGAATCGAGCGGCTCGAGCGATCGCACGGAGACCTGGATGTCGATGATGGGCTTGGCAGCGAGGCCCGGAACCGAGGTGGATCCGTTGTGGTCGACCCGTAACGCGAGGTCGCCCAATGCGTCCGCGATCCGGCGGCGCTCTTCTACGAACGCGAGCGGCCAATCCGGATCGTACGGGACGATCAAGAGCGGGGCCTTCGAGCGCGATCGAGACCGCCGGGCGACGCTGCCGAGGCTTGCACGACCATGATCCACCACGCTTCGGGATGCTCGATCCGCTGCGGCGTGTCGTCAGCCAGCGTTCTCCTTGCGACACACCGCTTCGATGTTGTGTCCATCGGGATCGAGAACGAACGCTGCATAGTAGTCGGGATCGTACCGTGGCCGAAGGCCTGGGTGCCCGTTGGATCGCGCTCC